>NZ_JBSFHC010000028.1:0-83100 GCF_053596835.1 Streptomyces sp. NPDC001606 | reverse complement strand
TTTTTATTGACCCGCCCACCACCCTGATCTACACACTTTACTCCACACACTTACCCACCCCGACGCTCTTCCGATCTGGCCGCGTTGCGGCCCGTTGCCCGCGCGGTGCGCGGGCGCCTCCCTCCGCTGCGCTCCAGGAGGCAGTGGAGAGCCGGACGCTGCGCGCCCGGCGGGCCGCGCGGTGCGCGGCCGGGCCTCTCGGATCCTGACGGCCCGCCTAGTTGGGTGTCCGGGAAAGGAGTTGGGGAGTGCTTCGCACTCCCGGGGCGGGTCCGCTGCGCTCCCCCACCTGACGGTCCTTCCGGCTGCGCCTCCAGAACCTCAGGGCCCGCTGACGCGGGCCCGGCTGGCTATGAGGGGTGGAGGGCGCTCGTTCGTGTGGGTTCCAGTGTAGTGGGTGCCTCAGATTGATGCAGCATGTACCGTTGGCGGAAACGCGGGACACCCGCAAACCTGGCCGATGCTCACTGAGCCATCAAGTCACTGACGCGCCGCCAATCCACATGCTTAACCAGGCGGGCTCCCTACCGGTGGAGCGTGACTTCGACATGCTAGGGCTGGTTTTGTTGTGTGTGCGGGTGGTGGGGATTTTAGTTGAGGGGCTTTCAGGTGGCTTGCGAGGGGTGGTTTTAGGGGAACCCGATTCCCTTAGGCGGGGGTATGTGATTGGCATTGTTTCGGGGCCCCGGAGGGGCCCCGAAACCGCGTTAAGCGGGTTGATGGGGCAGGGGTGAAGGGGGTGGGAGAGAGCTGGAGACCGGTACAACCTGGCTTGCCCCTCCTCCACCCACCCCCGCCAGCGCGGCGCCCCCGGCCGACGCGCAACCACACACCACCCCACCGCCCATCCCCGAAGCCGCCACCCACCCCCACACACCAACCCCATTTCCTCACTCTCCTTCAACGGGGCGGGGCAAGTGGCAGCAGAGGGGATGTCAGCAATCAGACCACGTGGCCGCAGGCCGCTGACCAGGGGCGAGCCACAACCTGGGCCGTCAGACAGCGCAACCATCAGTGCAACACCTGACGCAACATCAGGCGCAGCCTGGTACGCAACACGAGGCGCAACGGGGGCTTCCAATCACCCGCAGCATCCACTATTATTTGAAGTGCAGGGGGAGGCGACCCCCGCAACCGCAGAAGTCCAACGAAGGGGAAGACATGGAGATTCAGATCCTTGACGGCGTCGTCCGCCGGGTGCGTGGCGGTCAGGACGCCCCCATGGGCGGCCTTGCCATTCAGGCCCGCACCATCGCCAACTTCCTGCCGCTCATGTGCCAGCGCGTAGGGGCGAAGGTCGTGCACAACTCCGACGCCAACTACACCGGAATTCGGTTCGACACCAAGGTCGGGCCGGTCGTGCTGGAAATGCCGATGGGTGACCAGCCGTACCGGCTCGTTCACGAACTCATCGAGCCTGACGCCCAGGGCCGCACGGAAGTGGAAATTCGGCGATTCCCGCAGATCTACAAGCCGCAGGGGGTCGCGCACTTGACGGCTGAGTTCCTCCGTTCGCGCGGATTCCTCAAGTAATCCCGCTTGGGGGGGGGCGCTCAATGTGAGCCCCCCCCCCACACATCCAAACGGCGCACCGGAAGGGAAACGGTCATGGACAGCACACGAATTGCGCAGCTGGCCGAGGAGGTCGGGGCACCGCTCACCGTGGCGGAGCAGGAGCAGGCGGCGTACGCGCTCAATGAGTTGGCGCGTAGCGAGGGTGACCCGGAAGCGCTGCGGGTGCCGGTGGAGCAGTTGGAGATGGTCCGGCCGTTCTTCGAGCTGGGTTGGGCGCTGGGGGTGCGCACCGGGCACACAGGCGTGGCCGTGGCCGGTGTCCCTGTGGACCGCTCGACGGTCGAGCGGGCGTTCGTCCTGCTGCTGGCCGAGCGGATGGGGGACCCGATGGTGATCGCGGTCGCGCGGAGTCTGGACCCGCAGCACGTCGGGCCGATGCTGTGGCAGAAGGTCGACTATCACGGCAGCCTGACGCAACGGCACGGGACGTACTGGGTGTGCGCCATCCACGCGTACGCGGACCCGCTCGGCGGGGAAGCCAGGTTGCGCTACGACCTGTGCGAGATGCGCGACGTGGCGCCCGTGCCGGTGGTCTCGGGGGTGCGGCGTACGAGTCTGACCCCTCTGCCGGAGTACCGCCCCGTAGCCTGAGTGTGCTGGTCAGGGGTGGGTTCACAAACCCCTGAAACACACTATTATTGAAGTTGTTCGGGGGTGGTGGCCCCGCCCCCGAACCGCAGAAGCCAACACGAAGGGGAGAACACCGCATGACTCAGCAGTTCGCCGAGCGCGCCACGAACGTGGCCCCCACCGGCGCCCGCAACGCCGACCTCTCCGACCTGGTCCGCATCCTGGAAGACCAGAACCAGCGCAAGCTTGACGTCATCGCCCCCGCCGCCACCCTGCGGTTCCGGAACGGCAACCTGCACGTCGAGGGCATCGAGTCCCTGATCACCGAGGACGGGGTGACGGACGTCGACGGCCTCTACCGGCCCACCGGCGTGGCCGACGAGGGGATCTCCGACAAGCTCCGCATCCCGCTCTCCTACCTGCGCCGCATGCGCGCCGAGAACCTCCCTCTGCTGGACGAGAACGTCAACGCGTGGCTGCGCGAGGAGCCGGAGCGCCGGTTCATGCTCCGCGCGTTCCGAGGCGACAGCGGCCCCGGCATGCCTCCGGCCGAAGGCGTGGCCCGCGCGCTGCTGTCCGACAGCTACAAGCTCATGGACAACTTCGACATGCTGCTCGCCGCCCTGGACGGGGTGCGGCAGTCCGGCCACCCCACCCGCGTCACGGGGTGCGACCTGACCGACCGGCGCATGTATGTGCGCGTCGAGTCCGAAGCGGTCGCCGTCCAGGCGCGCGAGCTGCTGCGCGGCTACCGCTCGCCGTTCGACGGCCGCAGCGGCGACGAACTGCCGATGATCTCGGCCGGTTTCGTCATCACCAACAGCGAGGTCGGCGCAGGTGCCTACACCATCACCCCGCGTGCCGTCATCCAGGTGTGCCGCAACGGCCTGACCGAGACGAAGGACGTCATGCGCGCCGTGCACCTGGGAGGCAAGCAGGACGAGGGCGTTGTGTCCTGGTCCGGCCAGACTCAGCGCAAGACGCTGGAACTGATCACCTCCAAGACCGCCGACGCCGTCCGCACCTTCCTGTCACGCGAGTACGTCGAGACCAAGGTACGGGCGATGGAGGCCGCCGCCGGTAAGACGCTGGCCGAGCCGACGAAGACCATCGAGCACGTCACCAAGACGCTCAGCATCGGAGCCGAAGCCAAGGACATGATCCTCTCTCACTTCGTGCGGGGCGGTCAGATGACGGCCGGGGGCGTGATGCAGGCCGTCACGTCGACCGCCCAGACCCTCACGGACGCCGACCAGGCCGCCGCCCTGGAAGCGCTCGCGCTGCCCGCCCTGACGGCCGCCGCAGCGCACGGCTGACAGACCCCGTGCGGGCCGGGAACCTCCCCGAGCCCGGCCCGCACGGGCCCCACGCCCCGCCCCAGCGCCGGGCGGGCACCCTCCCGGACCGCCCGGGGGTGCCCGCCCGGCCCCAGAGCGCGGAGCGCTCCCCCAACCCGGCCATGGAGCGCGGAGCGCGCCCGCCCCGCCGTCTGCCGCGTAGCGGCAGCGCGACGCGTCTGCGGAGCAGACGGCGCGCCCAGAAGAACCCCCGCCGCGCCACGAGACACGTGCGCCGGCCCCGGTGCTCACCGCCCCGTCCACAAGGAGTACCCGCATGCCCGCACGCCCGGAGCTCACCCGCCCCGACGACGCCGCCACAGCGGCCGCCATGAGCCGCACCCTGACCGCGCTTGCCGCCCTGCTCCAGGCACTCGGCGACGGCGAACACACGATCAATCTCGTGGCCGAGCGCACCGACGACACGTTCGTCCGGGCTCAGGCCGACCTCTCTATCGGCACCGCCCCGCTGCGCCTGGCCGTGCTGGACGAAGACGACTACTGCGCGCTGCGCACGCTGTTGGTGTTCGCGCTGGAGGGCAGCACCATACGCAGCGCCGTCCTGCTCGCCACCACGGCCACCAAGCCCCACCCCCGCGCGTGCGGCTGGACCGTGCGGAACGGATGGCTGCACCCCATGGACACAGCCGAACTCCGGCAGGCCGTCATCCCGTACCCCGGCGTCCCCACCGTACGACGGGAGGTCTACGACGCGCCGGTCCTGCCCCAGATCACCGACACCGACGAGGAGGGCCCCCGTGGCTGACACGCCCGCCGTCACCGCCAACGGCTACTGCACCAACACCACCCCGGTCCCCGGCACCATCCGCACCGTCAACGCCAAGAACACCGGCCCGAAGTTCTTCCACCTGCACGGCCGCCGCTACGGCGAATGCCCGTGCGGAAGGGAAGTGTCCCTGACCGAGCGGGACAACCTGCGCCGCCACAAGCCGCCGCTGGAGTAACCCACAGACGCCGTCCGCCGCCCCCGTCCCCCGGCGGCGGCCGGCCCGCCCCGGCCAGAGCGCCACTGGCCGAAGACCTGCCGCCCCGCCGCCCGCACCCTCCCCTTCGGCGAGCGCGGGGCGGCAGGCCCCCGCTCACCGAACCGAACCGCCGAGGAGCCGCAGCCCATGACCAGCCCGAGCCTGACCGTCGACACGCCCGCCGGCACCGTGCGCGCCACCGCCGGCCCCCGCCAGGACGACGCCGTCGTCTTCGAGCTGGGCGGGGCGATGCGCGGCAGCGTGCACGTCCCCGGCACCCACCACCCCCACCACTGGGACCAGTTCACCGCCGTACGCGCCTGCCTCGGCCCCGTCAACGCCTACCAGACCACCGCCCCCGACGACGCCCTACCTCGGCTCACCCGCAGCCGCACCCGCTACCACGGCAGCCTGACCCTCTACCCCGACGACTACGCCGACCGCCCCCAGGTCAGCGTTTACCCGATGACGTCCGCCGACGGACACGAGCCGCCCGAGAATACGGCAGCGACGCTCACCGCCGTCCTGCGCGCCTGCGCCGCCCATGTCGCACAGCGCGACGACCTGCCCGTGATCCTGGACGTCTCCCGGCAGCGGGACACTGCCGCCCTGCTGCGCTTCCTCACCTGGTCGGCCACCCACCACCAGGCCGAAGCCGCCCGCTTGGAGCGGGAGGCACGCGCAGCCCACCCCGCGCGGCGCGCCGCCGTGGCCGCCTGGTGGACCGTCGCCCGCTGGTTCCTCGCTTCCCCGCACCCGGTCCTGCTGCTGATGCTGGCCGACCTCCCCTACTCGGTACTCCCCAACTCGCTGGCCCGCACCGTCGCCGTGAAACAGTGGTGGGCCCTGTACTGCCTCACCGCGGCCGCCAGAGAGCACGAGCACGCCGGCCGCGCCCAGGCCGAAGCCGACTCCCTGCGTGCCCAGCAGCGCTCACGGCGCCCGACCCGCCGCCCGCAACCGTCCGCGCACGCTGCCCCGCACGCGGCGCGCCTGGAACTGGAGATGTCGTGACGATGCGCTGGTTGATGACCCTTGGAGAGCGCACCCGCCCCGAGACGCCCACTTACGCCGAGTGCCCGGGCCCGAACGAGGCCCGCGCCGTCGCCCTGGTCGACGACTGCAGCCAGCTCTTCCCCGTCCTGCTGGCGTGGCGGCGGGCCCTCGGCCGCGAAGTGACCGGCTGGGCCGAGCAGGTCGAGGCGGACGACGTCGAGAACCTCCCCCAGGACGTGACCGACGACTGGGGGCCCGGTCTGCGGCTGGACACGATGCCGGGCGGGTACGTGAAGGTCTCGGACTACCGCGACCACCAGCCGCCCGACGCGGTCACCGCCGGTCCCCGCATGCTCATGCGCTGATCTCGGCCTCAAAAGCCGCAGGTCAGGGGCGGGTTCACGCCACCCCAGATCACACTATTATGGATGTTGCGGGAGGGGGTTTTCTCCCCCACACCGCCCCTCCCGCACCCAAGCGCCGACCGAAAGGGCCGCGATGCCCGAGGAGTTCACGTTCCCCCGCAACACCGGTTCGTACGGCTACCAGGTCCTCGACCGCCAGGACCCGAGCACCAGTTACGGCGTCGTCTGGCACGACTCGGAAGTGTGCCAGTGGGTCGCCGAGTATCCGGGCAACCGCCCGGGCAGCGGCGGCGGGATCCCCGGATTCGCCAGCCGGAAATGGGCCGCGCGCTTCCTGTACCGCTACCGCAAGCCCCAGCCGTCCGGCCGCACCTGACCCGCCGCCCGCCCGCCTCACACCGCCGCCAGTCACAGAAGGGACCGCGCATTGGCCACCTTCGGTCACATCACCCGCGAGCGCTGCGCCCAGCTGGGCCGCGCCCTCACGGCCGCCGGCCTTTCCTGGAGGGACACCGGCCGCCAGGACAAGCCCGAGTTCCTGACCTACACCGCCACCGACGCGCACGGCCGCGAGTGGAGCATCAGCCCGGCCACCAGCAACCAGATCACCCCGTCCCGGCCCGCGAGTATCTGGCAGGCCCAGTGCACCGAGCCGATGCACCGGTCTCCGGTCCTGTCCGCCCGGGCGGTCGTCGACCACATCCGGGCGTTCCCCGCGTGACCGGCCCGCTGCGGCCGTGGCGCCCCGAAGACTTCGACGACTGGTGCGAGACGTGCGGCGCAGCACCGGGCCAGTTCTGTAAGCCGACGTGCGACACCGGCTACACCGCCGAGGACTTCCGCCGAGACGCCGAGCCCCGCGACCAGGACGCGACCGCGCCGCCCGAGCCGGGCACCCACCACCCTCCCGAAGGAGTTAAGACGCCGTCATGCCACAGGAGTTGACCGCCCAGGAGCAATTCGACGTATTCGCCGACGATGTGGCGTGGGAGCTGGGCACGCACTGCCGGACCGCCCCGCTGCCCGAGTACTCCCGCGGTCTGGCACGGCTCATCGTCGACCTCGCCGCCGCCCGCGCCGCGAACCGCGAGCTGATGGCCCAGCTCAACCGCCACGCCGATTGATCAAGCAGCCCGTGATCAGCTGAAAAGCGGTCTGGACGAGACCTGTGTGTTCCGGAAGGAGAGGCGGTTGGCCGGAGGCCCGCCAGAGGTCAGCTCTTGGTGCGGGCCTTGCCGGTGCCAGGCTCTAGCCGACGGTGTAGGTCAGCGCGATGCAGCCGTCGCCCCCGGCCGCTCCTTCCCTGCCGTCGTTCGCGGGGCCCTGTTGGGGACGGCCGCCCTCGCCCCCGTCGCCGCCGTCGCCGATCTTGCGCGGGTTGGACAAGGAGAAGCAAGCCTTCAGCTTGTCCTTGCCAAGGACTCCGCCACCGCCGGCGTCGTTCCCGTCGTGGCCCTTGACTCCGTCCAGGAGGACGCGGTTGGAACCGTCACACTGGCTCTTGCTGGCCTCTCCGGGGCCAGCGGCTTTGCCTCCGCCTCCGGTTCCGGTGAGATCGGCTCCCCGGCCGCCGTAACCCCCGAAGCCCCAGTCCGCGGAGACCTTCCTCGCCCCGTCGACATCGACCTTCGACGCGGCACCACCCTGGCCCTCTCCGCCACGACCCGTGATCAAACCGCCGCCACCGCCGGATCCGCCACGGCCGCCTGAGGAGATATCGAGCTTCAGGTGCGCGCGTTGCTGACGTCGAGATCGCAGCTCACCACGGCGCCACTGCTACCGCCGGCACCGCGCCCCCCGTCATACGCGAAACCGGCGACGTAGGCACCCCCACCGCCCCCGCCCCCACCGCCGGTGCCGACCGCGGTGACTGAGATCTTCGTGACCCCCGCAGGTACCGTGAAGTCGTACGTACCCGGCTCGGAGTAGACCTTCACCTTCTGCTGCAGCGCCCGGGACGGGACCGCTTGCGCGTTCGCCAGTCCCAAGACGGTGAGCAGAACCGCTGCACTGGCGGTGACGGCCTTGGCCCGGCTTGAACCCATGATGCGCTCCTTCGGGGTCACGTCCGCTGGAGTGGCCTATCGACGGCCGCTCGGTGATCTCGTTTTGAGGCTATGAGATGAGTCGGTAGTCAGGTCGGTCACGTCGGTTTCTCACTCGATCAGGTGTAGGCAGGCCTTGGCGAGCAGGTCGAGTCCCGTAGCGGCGGAGGCGAGCCAGCCGCCGAAGACAACGAGGACGAGTAGGCCCCGTGCACCACAGGTGTTGCATCAGCTACAGTGCTCCGGACCGCTCCTGAGCTGGGAAAACCCCATCCGCGCACTCGCGGCGCCCCGGAGAAACGTCGGCGACTTCGACGCCTCGGGCGCCGACATCGAACGGGACTGGGTGGCCCGCACGGACTGCTGGAGCCACGTGGAACGCATCCTGCTCACCCACGAACAGGTCCGGGACTACGAGTTGCCCGCGGCTGTGGGGAAGGCGGGCGACCCACGTTGGTCGGGGTTCGCGAGCCGATACGGGCTCGACGCCAGTCAGCCGGTGCAGTGGGAGGTCGAGGCGCTCGACCCGACCGAGCTTCAGCGCTTGGTCCTCGCCGCCGTCGCGCCGTACATCGACCGTCCTGTCCTCGCCGCCCGGATCGCGGAAGAAGAACGGCAGCGTCGACAGCTCAGGGCCTTCGTCGAGGGATGGCCCCCTGAACCGCCCTCGGGCCGTGAGTGACTCCCGAACTCATCGACATTGATCAAGGAGCAGGCCCACGCGGTGACTCCCGAAGCCGTCGACAACGACTCCCGCTCTCGCGTACAAAGCCACCCGGACGAGACCCAGGTGCAGACCCCGTCGATCGGGGTCACAGCGATCAGCGCCCGCCATGTGGCACGCGAGATCATCCGGCGGCTCTACCCGCTGCACACCGAGGCCGCCGAACTGGCCACCCAGATCGCCGCCCGACAGCAGGCGGAGGCCAGCGCCCGCGCCGCAGTCGCCGAAGCCGTGGCCGGCGCGCTCCCCGGCGCCCGCATCGAGGAGCAGTACCGGCGTACACGGATCATCTGGCAGCACGACGCCCGCCCGCCCGGCCAGCAGGGCCCCGTCCACATGGACAGCGTGTGCGTAATCGTCGGAGCCTCCGGGGAGTCGGTGACCGTCGAAGCTCCAGCCGCCCCGCCCGAGTGATCTCCATGCTGGCTGCGTTCGCCCAACCCACGCGGGAGTGAACAACCAGGTCAGGGGTGGGTTTCTAATTTCAATAAACACACTATTATTGAACCTGCGAGGCGGGGCCCACCACCCCCGCAGGGACCGCCGCCCGCCAGCCGCACGCCCCCGACGACCGGCCAGCACGACCGGGCCGCTCCTGCCATCCGTCCCCGCAGAGGCGGTCCGCTCAACTCACCCACGAGAAAGGCGCGCACGTGACCTACACACCCCCGCCCTCCGAGTGCCGCCCGAACGAGCCCGACACCGAACGATCACGCACGGGAGGAGACGCGGCACGTACCGACCGCCAGACGATGCGCCGCGTTCTGCGCCGCGAAATCTCGGGCACCATCGGGCTGCTCACCGACGAGCACGACTTCCGCGCCATGCGGCACTACCGCAGCTTCGCCTTCGACGACTACGCGACCTACCTGGCAGGGGTTGAGGACCTTCTCAAGGCCCGCGCCTCGCAGGGCATGCACACCATGCTCGCCCTCTTCGATCCCGAGGAGTACGCCGACTTCTGCGCCCACACCGGCCTCGACCCCGACAACCCGTCCAGCCGCACCCGCTTTACCGCCGAGGCTGCCACGACGGGCCCCACCATCCCGTACGACGGCGAGCCCCTGGCCGAGCTCGTCCCGGCCCTGATCGACGAAGCCGTCCGCAAGGCCACCTGGGAGTACGCCTCCACACTCCTGGCCCGCCTCGGCGCCTGCGCCGTCTGCGGAAAGGACATCGACCAAGAGGCCTTCGCCCGCGCCCGAGACTTCCTCGTCCGCATCCTCGACACGGCCGACCCTGGCCACCGCCACCTGGTGTGCAGCGTCTCGGCAACGCCGGAGACGCTGGTCTCCGTCCTACACGCGGACACGGACCCCGACGGTGCGACCCACCTCGACGACACCGAGGCCCTCGAATTCACCACGGTCCTCGCGCTCGGTCTCGCGGCCCTGCCCGGCGCACTCATCATGAGGACCCGCAGCCCAGGCGCTCCGGACCGCGTCTACGGCTGGCGGCTGCGAGCGGGAGACCTCGAACCCCTCACGGCCGGAGAAGTCTTCGACGCCTACTGCACCGACATCGACTCCGGCGACCCCATCTCCCCGGAATCGGACGTCGACTACTGCGCGCCGCCCTACCTCAGCCCGGACGGCCCGACGCCGGGACACCATCACTGAACGAGCCGGGCCGCCGCCGGCACCCGCCTGCCAGGGCGACGGCCCCAGTTCTCAGGCGTACACCAGGGCGGCGCCCACATCCCTGGCGGCGCACACGCCGAGGCTCTGCCCTCGCGCACTCTCCTCGTTTGCGCAGGTCAGGGGTGGGTTCACACCCTCACAACTCACACTATTATTGGTATCGAGGTTGGGAGGTCGTCACCTCCCCCCGTGGCGGCCCCTTCCCCCTTCCAATCCCAGGAGTTGCCATGCTTCGAACGCTGCGCCGCGCCCTGCGATCGGCACGCCTCCGGATTCCGGCCCGCCGGTTCAGCGCCGGGATCGCGGCGCTGCCGCCCACCGCACGCGAAGCGCTCGGCACCGACGTCACCGCTGAGGAAGCCATCGCCTACAACCGCAGCCGCGTCGCCACCGCAACCGCAACCGCCGTCGCCCTCTACCGCAGCGGATACACACTGCCCATGCGCGATCTCGACCTGGACGACGCCGTGCACGCCCTGGACTTCCCCTACTCAGTTCCGAGCCAGGAGACCCGCGCCGCCATCCGTGCCGCACTCGCCGTCCTGGACGCCGACTACACCGTCACCGTCACTCACTGACCAGCCGTCAGCCCTGACCTGCGGGCCGCCCCGTCCGGGTGGCCCGCGCCGGAAGGAGACCCGGTGTTCCTGGTCGTACCCGACCCCGCCCACGGACTGGTCGCCGCCCCCAGGTCCTCTGACGACCTCACGCCCGGCACCGAGGAGACCCTCACAGCCCAGGGATTCGCCTGGAACAGCGAGATCGAGGCGTACACCCGCCCGACTGACAACAGCCCTGGGGCCGTGGAACTCACCGCCGGCGCCCTACGCGAACTGGGCCACTACGTCTTCTCCTCCTACACGCCGCTGCCCACCGCCTGACCGGCGCCCCCTCCCCGGCCGGGCAACTGCCCCGACCCCGCAGGCCCCTTGCACGGATGGAGTTCCGTCATGCCCCGACGCCGCCCCCAAGCCGCCCGTCCGGTACGCCGTCACCGGGCACGAAGGAGCCCACCAGGTCGTGGACCAGCTCCACGGGTACACGCTCAGCAGCCACACAACCCGCCCGGCCGCGGAGGACGCAGCGCGCGAACTGGCCTCCAACCCCACGGCCGCCATCGCGGCCGTGGAGGCACTCGACGCCGCCCAGAGCGGCCCGGCGGCCACCGAGCGACACATCCTGCGCCGGTACGGGTACGCCTGGAGCCTGCGCCAGGACGAGATGCTCTCCATCATGCGGGAGTTCAGCCACCGCCGCCTGGAGACGCTCGTCTCCAACGGCCACCTGTCCACGGTGTTCACTCCGGCCGGCCAGCCGTACTACACCACGCCTGAGCGCTTCGATGAGCTGTCACCGCGCTGGGTGCGCGACGGGGACGAGTCCTTCCCGGCCGCCGAGCCCGCCCGTCTCGAGCGCCCCCGCCCAGCCCTTGAGCTGCGGCCGCAGCGCAAGCGCTGGGAACTGTGCGAGCTGCACGGGATCGCCCTTGGGCGCTGCCTGCTGTGCGGGCCGCGCGAGGACTTCGAGTGCCAGTGGGGCGAGTGCACCGCCAACCGCGTAACGGCGTACTGCGAGCGGTGCGTGCGGCTCGACCCCCGGCGCAGCTTCCCGCTGCCGCCGCACCGGGACCGCGAATAGCAACAAAGCAGCAGGTCAGGGGCGGGTTCACACTTGCCATAAACACACTATTATTGATGTTGTTGGAGCTCTGATGGCGAGCACGGCCACCCAGCCGCATTCGAGGAAGGACACCGCCGATGAAGCCCCTCGATCTGGCCCAACTGCTGGCCGCGCCGACCGATCCTCCGGTGCGCGACGCGCTTCGCCGTCTTGCACCCAGATCCCTGGATGCGCTGATCATCGAAGCTCTCTCGGCTACCGAGGAGGCGTGGCGGCAGGTCGCCGTCGACCGAGTCCTGGAGTTCGTGGCGGAGCAGCCCGGCGACGGCCTCCCGGTGGTCGCCGCGTACTTCACGACGACGGAGCGCCGGACCGCGGACGGCATGCACGTCGGATGGAGCCCGTTCGTCGCGGCGCTCGCGAGCACCGAGGACGTTCCGGATCTCAGGCACACCCGCACCACGGCGGTGGCCGTGCCGGTGGGCGAGGCGGCGCTGGCCGAGGAGGTGTTCGCCGACCCGGAGTTGACCGATGCACTCAACCGGCTCGCGGCACTGGACCCGCCCGGGCACGAGGACGTCCTGCGCATCCACCTGCCAACCCGCCAGGTCACCCGCGTGAAACCCTGACTGTCGATCCGTGCGGGCGCTGCGGCGCCCGCACGAAGGAGGTCCGCGCGATGCCGGTTCCGATCCTCTGCCACATCTGCCACGGGGGCCGTTACGAGCCCCGGGATCCGGGGTCCTACGCCTGCCGGTCCTGCGGAAACCGCGCCACCGAGTCGACGTTCCCCGTACAGAGCGACGAACGGCTCGTTGTGCTCGCGGGCGTGCTCCAGGTCCTCGCCGTGCCGGACGGCCACCAGGTGATCACTCCTACGCGGCGCTGCCATGCCCCGCACCTGGGGGCGAGTCTTGTCCTCGCCCTGCGGCGCAACCGGACCCACCCGGTGTACCGGCGTGCCGAGGATCTGCGCGCCGCCGAAGAGCTGTTGGCCGTCCTGGACGCCGACGAGCAGGGTCCCTGGGTGCTGTCCCCCGAGCGATTGGCCGTCCTCGCCCGGGCCGTGGTCGTGCGCAACTCACTGCTGCCCTCAGCATCCCGGCAGCATCCGGACTTGGATGCCGAGATCCGGGCGGCCTACGTCCGCAGCCGGCGCACATCCACCACCCGAGATGGGTCGCCGGCCACCGCCCGCACCCCGCGCCCCTAGCCGCCGAACGCAGAGCACCGGACCTACATTTCCGCAGGTCAGTGGGTGCCTAGCCCTCAGCTCACATCCAACTATTATTTGATGTGCGGGGAGTTGGTCCCCGCCAATTCGCCGATGAGGCAAGGAGAAGGAGAGCCGCATGGCCACCGCCGTCTCGACCCCGCCCCACAAGAGCGACGAACACGAGGAGGCCGCGCCGCAGGTCGTCAAACTCGATCCGGCACTGCTGGTACGCGACGAGTGCAACGCTCGCGAGCACGACACCGAGCCGGACGAGAAGCTCATCGCCTCCGTCAAGGAACTCGGCGTCGAGGAGCCCATCAGCGTCCGGCCCCGGCCCGACGGGACCTACGGCGTCTTCAAGGGCTGGCGGCGCGCCCAGGCGGCGCAGGTCGCCAACGCCGCCGCCGAGCAGGACGGCCGCCCCGCACGTCTGGTCAAGGCGTACGTGCGTGAGGACCTGGTCGGCCGCGACGGCTGGACGCGGTTTCTGTCCCTGGTCGAGAACGACCACCGCGAGGGCATGAGTGAGCGGGACACCCTCCGCGCCCAGGAACTCGCCCTGATCGACATGACCGACGTCGACCGGCGCACGGCCGCAAAGGCCCTCGGTGTGGGCCGCAATGCAGCCAAGCAGGCCAAGGCGGCGCAGAAGCTCAACGACGCCACCCTGCGCCGTACAGCGGCGGCAGGCATGGACCTTGAGCAGACCGCCCAGCTCGCCGAGGTCGCAGGCGTGCGCGGCGCGGAGGACCGGCTCATGCGGGCGCTCGCTCGTGACCACGCCGAGGGCAAGGGCGGGCGCGGTCACTGGGATCAGGAGATGGCCCTTCTGCGCGCCGAGCAGGCCGACGCCGAGGCCCGTGCCAAGGCCGAGGAGGAGCTGAGGGCGGCGAACGTTCCCCTGTTGGGCCGGGTTCCGTCCTACGAGAAGGACCCGTCCCGTCCTCTGACGGAGCTCACCACCGGGCTGGGCAACCCGCTCACCGAGGACAACCACAAGGACTGCCCCGGCCACAGCGCTCGCCTGGACGACGAGCACCGGCCCGTTTGGTACTGCGCCGACCCGGCCGCGTACGGCCACAAGGTCCGGCCGCAGCCGAAGAAGCCCAAGACCGAGGAGAACGAGCGCAAGGCTGAGGAGCGGGCCCGGATCGTGGCCTGCAACCGGGCATGGAAGGCCGCCGCCGGACCGAGGCAGGAGTTCGTCAAGCGGCTGGTGCGCGGAAGGACCCTGCCCGAGGAGGCCCGGCTGTTCGCCCAGCAGATCCTTCTGGACCTGCCCCGCTTCTACGGCAAGTGGGCCGACAGGCAGAGCACCCAGACCGTGGCGCTGCTGCTCGGAGCGAAGGACCCCGAGAAGGACTCGGCCGCCGAGACTGCCGCCAGTTTCCCCAAGAACCGCCTGGCCAACGTGCTGTTCGCCCAGGTCGCCGCCGCGTTCGAGGACTCCATCCGCGAACCGAAGCAGTTCGACATCGCCCGCATGACCCACGTCTACCTGTGGGAGTCCCCCGACCGGTTCCAGGCCGCCTACCTGCTGCTTCTGGAATCCCTCGGCCAGGCCGACGACGGCAGCTACCAGCTGTCCGAGGTCGAGCAGCAGGCGGTCGCCAGTAACCGGCCCAACGCTGCGGGCTGACCCACAGGCATCCGGCGGGTGCCGACATCCGGTGCCCGCCCTCCCTCCCTCGCCCCTCATTACGAACCAGGCAAGAGGCGTACCTGTGCCCACCCTTGCCGAAATCCGCACCTTCGTCAGCGGGCTCTCCGACGTCGGAGCCGTGGTCGCTCTCCAGGAGGCGGCGGCCAAGCGGCTGCTCGAACTGGACGCCGCCAAGCGCCCGGTCATCCTCCCGGGCCGCACCGGCCGGATCAACACCACGATCACTCCGGCCTGCCTGCGCCGTCTGACCGGCACTGTCGGGCAGCCCAACAAGACCCGCAGCCGTTTCGACTTCGTGCTGGACGAGGACTCCACCAACCAGCTGCGCCGCGACCCGCACAACACCCGCTTCACCGTTCCTGACGGTGAGAAGCGCTTCCGCATCACGGGTGTCCCGGCCGCCTGCATCGAACTCACCGACGCCCCGGCCGACTCGTAGAGCGTCCGGGCTGGGGCAGCGCCCGCAATCCCCGCCCCCACCGCGCCGCCTCGAATGGCGCCTCCATCCCCGGCCGGGCACACCCCGTGCCCGGCCGGTCGTCCATCCCTCCACGCAGAGAGGTGAACCAGATGCCGATCACCATCGACGACGTCCGGGACTTCATCCGGCAGCTTCCCGACGCGGCAGCCGTCGCCCAGGTACAGGAGGCCGCTGCACAGCGGCTCCGCGCCGTCGACAAGGCCGCGTTCGCTCAGATTCAGGCCGGGCGCCGGGCCCGCATCACTCCCGCCCTGCGCTCGAAGTTGCTGCGCGGTCTGACGGGCACCGTGCAGGAACGCAATCGCGCCGGCACCCGTGCGGGCTTCCTTCTCGACGAGGAGTCGACCCGGCTGTTGCGCGCGCACCCCCGCAACAGCCACTACCGCATCCCGGAGAACGTCCGGCGCTTCCGGATCCCCGGCAACGGCGTCCCGCTCTGCTGCCTGGAACTGATCGAGGACTGACCCACGTGCCTGCGACCCGTCGCCCTGCGCGACGCAGGCAAAGCCCCCTCTGCCGTCCGAAACGCCGTGCGATCCCCGTCGCCCGGCCCGCTATGCAAGGCCGCATGCCCGACAACCAGCAGACGACGCCCTCCGGCCCGGACACCGACGCCCCCACCGGGCCCCTGACGCTGGCCGTGCTGCGCCAACTGGTCCGCACCGACTGACGCCGCCTGCCCGGCAGCACGCTGACCGTGCAACGTCGAGGGCAACGCCTACTCGCCGTTCGCCAGCTACAGCCGTTCCCAGTACGCGCCGACCTACGGCGATTTCGGCGGCAAGGTCTTCCCGCTGCCGGAGGACCTCAAGAAGGACAAGGAGCTGCGCGAGCTGTTCGCCGACATCCCTGACAGCGCCGTCCCGGCCCTGGTGCTCTACCCGCTCGGCTGACCGGACCCGCGCGCGGCGGGACAGCCCGTTCCGGCTGTCCCGCCCCCTCACGAAAGCGACGTGCCCCCATCATGTCCGCCTCCGCACAGGCCTTTGAGGACAGAGCCCATCCGCCGGTCCTGGTCATCAGCGACCGCCTCGACGACGACCCGCTCGGGCTGCTGCCGTGCCCGGTGCCCCTGAAGCACTTGCCCTCAGCCCTGTTCACCGCACAGGAGTACCAGAGCGCTCCGCTCGTGCTCCTGGACGACCGCAGCTACACGAACTTCACGCTCCGCCACATGCGCCACCGGCCGGGCCTGATCGTGGCGGCCGCCGACCCAGACGACGGCACGGCGTATCCCCGGGCCGCGGCCATCGGTGCCGAAGCCGTCCTTCGGGCCGGACAAGGCCTGGCCTGGTTGCACCTGCGCCTGCACGCCGCCACCGACTGCCGCTACGCCCCCTGGGAAGCGCTCCTGACCGGCCCGCCCCCACCGGAGGACAGCTGATGCCGGGCCGTCGTCGCTCCCAGCCGACCCACCTCCCACGATCCGAAGGACGTCACCGATGCACCAGATCCCTCAACGCTGTGCGCGCCGGCCGCTGGCAGGCGGGCTGGTGGTGCCGTGGGTGTCCCTCATCCACGGCGGCCACGCGGCATTCGGCAGTCTCGACGCCGAGCGTGCCCGTACCGCCTTCCTGCACGGTCTGTGCCAGATCTGCGGCCAGCACCTGGACGAGCGGTGCTTCCTGATCGTCCGCCCGGCCGACGTGGCCCAGGGCTGTTCCCCGGAACCGGCTCTGCACCCCGAGTGCCTGCCGTACGCCGCCGCGCGCTGTCCCATGCTCAACGGCACGGCCACCCACTACCGGCAGCGTCCCGTCCTGGCCAGTAACCCGGCCGGACGGCCCTGCACTGATCCGTCCTGCCCATGCCCGTCCCTCTCGCCCGACGACGGCCACACCGCCCGCAGCGGCAGCCCGGCCGACCGATACGAGGCATGGATGATCCACACCCGGAACTACCGTCTGACCTTCCGGCCGGACCGGCCCGATGCGCCCTCCGGCATCAGCCTCGACGTGCCTGTCCTGCGCAGGCGCGTCCTGCGCACCGCCCATCTCACGGCCGAGCAAGAACGCCTGATGGGGCTGGTGCGCAGCCTTCTGAACGTCAGCCCGTGACCCCCACTCCTCCCACCACCCTTTGTTGAAGGAGGCTTCCGTGATCACGCCCGACTCGGCCACGCCCGAGGGTGCAGCCATCATCGACCTGTACGAGCAGCTGAAGGTGCTGGAGGAGCGCACCGGCGAGTGGCCCGGTGCCGACACTGTCGACATCCTCGACAAGTGGCTCGCCCGCTTCGACTTCACCGGCCCGGTGACGCGCACACGGCTCGTCGCGGGCAGCGTCTGGGTACTGCGTCGCGAGGACCTTCGCGAGGACGAGGTGACGCTGTGGAGCGACGAGGACTCCGCGCTCGCCGCTCTGGCCGGGCACGTCCGCGAGCGCTGGGACAACCTGCTCGGGGACGACGGCGTCCCGGACCTCCCGCCCCTGAACAACCGTGAGGCTGTCGACCTGTACTACGGGCCGGACCGAGAACGTGGAGACGAGCACTACTCGCTGTACGCCGACGACATCGGCCGGCTGGTGCGGACCCTGCCTGCTCCGGACGGCTTCCGCTTCCCGGACGCGGAGGTCTGCGCGGAAGTCAACAGCGCAGCCGTCTTCCACCCGATGGCCGGCCCCGACGACGAAGGCCTGCCGTGCATCGAGATCGCCGGGGTTCTCGTCTTCGCCTACCTGGACGCCGACATGCAGGCCGTGCGGGTCTCAGTTCACCTGGACACCACCGACGAGCTGCTCGTCCAGCCCCGACAGACGGTGCCTTTGCACGTGGAGGTCGAGGACTCCACGGTGTTCAGCGGGGGCACCGCGTCGGCGCCAGCGGTAGCTGGCATGTGGCGGCGGTGGCTGCGACTGCTGGGCCGCTGGATGCAGCGGACGAGGGGGGATTGACCCACCCCTAAAACACACTATTATTAGTGATAGGAGGTGTTCGCATGGCCCCGTCGATCACGCACGTGTCCGGCACCGTCACCAGCGACGTCGAATGCCGCTTCACCGAATCCGGCATCGCCGTCTGCCGCTTCCGCCTCACCGAGACCCCGAGCCAGTGGGACGCCGCCACACAGAAGTGGCGGGACGGGACCCCGATCCCCTACGTGTGCACCGCCTGGCGGGACCTCGCCCGCAACGCCGCCGAATCCCTCACCAGCGGAGTCACCGTCCTGGTCAAGGGCCGCATCACCGAGATCAAGGACAACTCCATCTACCTGAGCGTCGACGACATCGGCATCAGCCTGCGCCAGCGCATCGCCTACACCGAAGCCAGCCTGCCCAGCCCGGCCGCCGCCGCTCCCGTCACCCCTCCCCCGACGCCTCAGCCCGCCGCTCCGAGCGCGCACCGTCCCCCCACCAGGCAGCCCGGCAATCCTCCGGCCTGGTGGGAAAAGCAGAGGTCCTCCGGCTGGTCCAGCACCGCCGCCTCCGGCGCCGACGGCTCTCCCTTTCACGTCGGCCGCTGACGCTCTGCCCCTTCTTCCCCTTCACCGCCCACCCCGGCGCGGTACCGGTTCGCCTGCCGGTGCCGCGCCATGCCCGAGAGGCCGCCATGCCCGAGCCCGCCCTGCCCGAACGTGCCGCCCGCGCCGCGCTGGCCGCCCACTTCGCCCCGGACCAGGTCGCCGCCGACCTCGCCGACTACGCCCCTGCCGAGGTCTGGCAGCGGCGCGTGCGCCGCGACAACAGCGGGCACCTGGCCCAGTACAAGCCGCGCGAAGAACTCGACAACGCAACTCTGACCTGCCCGTTCGTCATCCCCTCGGACGAGGTCTGGCCCATCGCCCTGGAGGACCTCGGGCCCCACTGCCCGCTGGGCATGTGGGTCCGCGGCAGCGACCAGTTGCCCCAGCTGACCGCCCGCTCCGTCGCCGTGACCGGCAACCGGAACGCCACCGAGCAGGCCATCGCCCACACGCACACCTTCGCCGCGGCGGTCGCCGAGGCCGGCCACACGGTCACCGCCACACTCGCCTACGGCGTCGACTCCGCCGCCCACCGGGCAGCCGCTCAGGCGGGCCGGTCGACGCTGGCCGTCCTGCCGCGTGGCCTCGACCGCGCCCACCCCCACGACCACGCCCAGCTGCTGAGTTCCATCCCCGCCGACGGCGGCGCAGTGGTCAGCCTCTACCGGCCCGGCACCGCAGCCAGCAGCGCGACGCTCCACGCCAGCCCCCGCCGGCTGGCCGCACTCGCCCGCGCGGTGATCCTCATCGAGGCCCTCGACCACGCCGAGGCGACCCGCACCGCCGAGTCCGACCTCGCCCTCAAACGGCCCCTGCTCGCCGCGCCCCCTGACGGCGACGTCCGCTCCAGCGGCAGCGCCCGCCTGCTCGCCGAGCAGCGCGCCGTCCTGGTCGCGGACCCCGCAGCCGCGCTCGCCCTGCTCTGAGACCCCAACCGCCCTCCCGGGAGAGGACCGTGCCGTGCCTGAGCACGTCGACTTCTTCGAGGCCGTCGTCACCGCCTACCCCGACGACGCCGACCACGCCCCACTGCTCGCCGACCCCGTTCACGCGCGCGTGGCCCGCGCCGGCGACGTCGTCGAGGGCGACCTGATCCTGGCCGCTGTCTCCCTGCGCGGCGCCGACTACTTCAACGACCAGTACACCGCCCACCCCGAGCCCTACGACCCGGCCTGCCAGTGCGGCGTGTGCTGCCACCTCACCCACGAACCCGGCCCCGTCGTCGTGCTGTCCAACGGCCATCCCTGGCCGACCTGCGACCCGTGGCTCGCCGACGCCCTGGTCCTCATCATCCCCGCCCAGCCCCTGCCCCACCGGATCGCGAAGGAGTGACGCACCGCCATGCCTAGCACTGCGTTCACACCGTCGCTGCCCGGCCTCGCTACCGACGACGAGCTGGACACCGTCATCAACTGGGGGCTCGGCGCGGACTCCACCGCCTACCTCGCGCGCATGCTCACCAACCCCGCCGCGCACGGCATCGACCTGGCGCGCACCGCCGTCCTCTACATGGCCACCGGCAGCGAGTGGCCCGAAACCCGGCTGCTGTGCGAGGAGTTCATGCTTCCGCTTCTGCGCTCCCGCGGCGTGCGGTTCGTGCAGTTGGCGCGGGCCGGGCACCTGAAGGCCGACGGGATCACGATCCTGGACGACTCCCGCCACCCCGAGCGGCTGTTCGCCCGGGGCCTGTGGACGCTGTGGGACGAGCTGGAGTCCGTGGGGACCGTCCCGCAGCAGGCCGGCATCCGCAAGTGCAGCCTGCGTGCAAAAGGCGAGGTCGGCGACCCGTGGATCACCCAGGTCTTCGGCGGCCGCCCGTTCAGGCAGATCATGGGCTTCAACGCCGACGAGGAAGGCCGCCGCTTCGGCGACCAGGCCGCCTCGAAGGTCCCCGGACGCACGGGCGTGTTCCCGCTCATCGACTGGGGCTGGGACCGGCAGCAGTGCGAGGCCTAACTCCTGGACCGGTTCGGCGTGCACTGGCCGAAGTCGTACTGCACCTTCTGCTGCTTCCCCACCTCCATGGGCGCGCTGCCCGCCCACCTGGAACGCATGCGCTCCCATCCGGACATCGCCGGTGAGGTGCTGCGCCTGGAGTACACGGCGATGAGCCTCAACCCCAACGCGAAGCTCTACGGCCGCAAGACCCTCCTGGAGATGTTCGACCCCTCGCGGCCGCGGGACCGGGCGTGCCTGGAGGCGTTCGAGCGAGAGCTCGACACGCCGTGGGCGCTGTACCACGTGCGCCGGCTGTTCCTGCTGTCCGACTCCGGAAAGCGGCGGCCGGTGATGCGCTCCACCGAGCGCGTCGACCTCGGCCGACCCCAGCAGCTCGCCCGGCGACTGATCTCCGTCTCCGAGCGACACCACGTCGACGTCGAGCACGACCCCATCTACGGGCGCGCCCGCTCCTGGGTGCGCCGCCGCGCGAAGGCGTGGCCGATGGCGGAGGAACTCTTCGCCACCGCCCCCGCCCGCGTGATCAACAAGCAGGACGAGGCCTTCGAGGAGGAGTGGGACTCCCTGCTCTCCGGTGCCGCCGCCCAGCTCCCGCTCGCCTGAACCGCCCGACCACCGACCTTCGGAAGGACCCGTCATGTGCGCACCCATGTCCTTATCCCCGGCCCGCGCCTCGCTCCCGTGCCGTGCTGTACCTGGCCACGCCGTCCGGAACTGACGTACGGGCCGCCATGCAGGCCGGCCTCCTGGGCTGCATGACGACCCCGGCGCAGGGCAACGTGATCCCGCCCGGCGCCCTGTACGCCTGCGACAACGGCAAGTTCGGCAAGGGCTGGCCCGGCGCCGAGGGCTGGTTCACCTGGCTGAAGGCGACCGTCGACCGCTACGGCCGAGACCGCTGCCTGTGGGCAGTCGCCCCCGACGTCCCCATGGACGCTGCCGCGACTCTGGCCGAGTCGAGGCCGTGGCTGGAGCAGATCCGCGCACTGGGTGTTCCGGTCGCTTTCGCCGCCCAGGACGGCAGCGAGAACGGCCTCATCCCCTGGGACTTGACCGACGTGCTGTTCCTCGCGGGCTCCACCCAGTGGAAGACCTCACCGGCCGCGCACCGCCTGGCCCTGAGAGCGCAGGAGCGAGGCATGGCCGTCCACATGGGCCGCGTCAACTCCCGCCGGCGCCTGCGCATCGCACAGGCCTTCGGGTGCACCAGCTGCGACGGCACCTATCTCGCCTTCGGGCCAGACACCAACCTGCCCCGCCTTCTCGCCTGGATGAACGAACTCCACACCACCCCAACTCTGTTCGGAGACGAGACATGACGACCTGGCTGCGCCTGATCGGCGCATCGATCATGGGCATCCTCGACCCCGTCCCCTCCAGCGTGACCTCCCCGATGACCGAGGCGGAGGGCGCCTGGGTCCGCGCGAACGCCTGGACCAGGGGACTGCGCAAGATCGAGGACGCCTACCCCCAGTGCGCGGCAAGCAGCCGCCGCCGCGGCAGGCGGCGCAGCCTCGTACGGGCCACGGCCGCCGCCCGGCCGGCGCGGGCAAGCCCGCTGGTCCGGCCGGGCGGGGGTCGTGTGATCAGGCGAGGGCGACCAGGTCGCGGTAGCCCTCGCTCCACAGGTCCTCGTCCGCGTCGGGCAGCAGCAGGACGCGGTCGGGGCGCAGGGCGTCGATGGCGCCCTCGTCGTGGGTGACCATCACGATCGCGCCGGGGTAGGAGCTGACGGCGGCCAGGACCTCGGTGCGGGAGGCGGGGTCGAGATTGTTGGTCGGCTCGTCCAGCAGCAGCACGTTGGCGCCGGAGTGGACCAGCCCGGCCAGCGCCAGGCGGGTCTTCTCCCCGCCCGAGAGCACCCCGGCCCGCTTGTCGGCGTCGTCCCCGGAGAACAGGAACGCGCCCAGGACGCGCCGGGCTTCACCCTCGCTCAGATGCGGGGCCGCATCCGCCAGGTTCTGCCGGACCGTGCGCCCCGGGTGGAGGGTGTCGTGTTCCTGGGCGAAGTAGCCCAGGCGCAGCCCGTGGCCGTGCACCACCCGGCCGGAGTCCGGCTGCTCCTGGCCGGCGAGGATGCGCAGCAGAGTGGTCTTGCCCGCGCCGTTGAGGCCGAGGATGACCAGGCGACTGCCCCTGTCCACGGCCAGGTCCACACCGGCCAGGACCTGGTGGTCACCGTAGGACTTGGCCAGGCTGACGGCGCCGAGCGGCATCCGCCCGCACGGGGCGGGCTCGGGCAGCCGGATCTTGGCGACCTTCTCCGTGCGCCGGGCCGGTTCGAGCTCGGCCAGCATCCGGTCCGCACGCCGCGCCATGCTCCTGGCCATTACGGCGGTCGCCGAGCGGGCCTTCATCTTGTCGGCCTGCGCGTGCAGGGCGGCGGCCTTGCGCTCGGCACCGACGCGCTCGCGGACGCGGCGCCGCTCATCAGTCTCGCGCTGAGAGAGGTAAGCGCTCCAGCCGGTGTTGTGCAGGTCGATCGTGGCCCGGGTGGCGTCCAGGTGAAACACCCGGTTGACGACGTCGGCCAGCAAGGATGTGTTGTGGCTGATGACCACCAGGCCGCCGGTGTGGTCTTGGAGGAAGGTGCGCAGCCAGGCGACCGAGTCGGCGTCGAGGTGGTTGGTCGGCTCGTCCAGCAGCAGGGTGCCGTCGTGTCCGGCGAACAGGATGCGGGCCAGTTCGACGCGGCGCCGCTGGCCGCCGGACAGGGTGCCGACCGGCTCGCCGAGGACCCGCTCGGGCAGGCCGAGCCCGGCGGCCATGCGGGCGGCCTCGGCCTCGGCGGCGTAGCCGCCGCCGGCCTGGAAGGCGGCCTCGGCGCGGGCGTAGGCATTCATCGCCCGCTCCAGCGCGGCCGGGACGGCGGCCTCGGCCATCGCCGTCTCGGCCGCACGCAGCCGGTGCAGAGCCCGGTCCAGGCCGCGGGCGGACAGGATCCGGTCGGTGACCGTGACGTCCGGGTCGGCGGCGCGGGAGTCCTGCGCGAGGAACCCGACCTGACCGGTGCGGGTGACGGTGCCGGCGGCAGGTCTGGTCTGCCCGGCCAGAGCGGTCAGCAGGGTGGTCTTGCCCGCACCGTTGCGGCCGACGAGGCCGATGCGGTCGCCGGGCGAGACGGTGAAGGAGATGTCGGAGAGCAGCAGGCGGGCGCCCGCGCGCAGCTCGACACCGCGAACGGTAATCATGAGGTAACGCTCCGAAATAGCGAAAGGACACACTTCTGGCGTGGAAGCGGGTCCTCGGCTAGGAAACTCGGGGCGTAGACATGCCTCTACCGTAACCGACGGCCCGTGAGCGGCGCATCCGCGATCCAGAGCCCCTGGTGGGAGCCGCCGTCAGGACGTGGTGCGGCGAGCCCGGTAGGCGGCAGTCTTGGAGTGCGAAGATCAGCCGGTGGCGCAGAAGCGGCGCGAGCCGTTGCGGGTGAGGTCGATGTAGAACCGGTCGCAGGCAAGGGCCTGGCACAGGCTGAAACGGCCCTCGTTGAACCAGTCGATGACCAGCGCCAGGCCGGTGGACAGCTCCCCGCCCAGTGCGTCCACGGCATCCCCGGTGCCGTGGACGCGCAGGTCATAGGGCTGGGCGGTGTCGCGGGTCAGGTAGGGCAGGGCGATCAGCGCGTTGAGCCGCTCCGCCCATGGCCCTTGTCATGCCGACCTCCAGCGTCCGGCGGCGAAGAACGTGCCTGATGTGCCTGCACGAGCAATGGGTCAGTGAACAGCAGTTGCACTTGACAGGTATAGATAAAGGGGTCGGTGAAGGTGCAGTTCGGCCTGTACGACGTCTCCGGCAGCAGGCGTCGGCTGTGCGGCGTTGCCGTGTTCGGGGTTCCGGTCAGCACAGCTGTCCTTACCAAGCCCCTGCCGGGCCTGCGCCCTTACAAGGAGTCGCTGGTGTGCTCGCGCTTCGTCCTGCTCGATGAGTGCCCCGGCAACTCGGAATCGTGGTTCCTCGCCCGCTGCTTCGATGCTCTGCTCGAGGACGGGGTACGCGGCGTTGTCTCGTTCGCCGACCCCGTCCCGCGCCGCACCGCCTCCGGCCGACTGGTGATGCCCGGGCACGTGGGAACGATCTACGCGGCGACGAACGCGGTGTACGCCGGCCGGGCAACCGCCCGGACGGTGAAGCTTCTGCCGGACGGCACCGTCTTCCACGACCGGGCAGCGCAGAAGATCCGCCGCGCCGAGCAGGGCCACGAATACGCCGCTGCTCAACTCCTTGCGCTCGGAGCTCCGCGGCCGCGGCCCGGCTGCGACCCGGCTCTGTGGCTGCGCGAGGCCCTGGCCGCGGTTGGCGCCCGCAACGTCCGGCACCGCGGTGTGCAGCGCTACGTGTTCCGGCTTGGCCGGACCCGCCGTGAGCGGGAGGAGATCGAGCTCGGTCTCCCCGTGCTGCGGCCCTACCCGAAACGTCCCGACGCCGAGCCTGCAGCGGCGTGAGGTGCTCGGGCACCGCCGTCCGCGATCGGCCGCCAGTCCTGGCGCCCCCCCGTTCTCGTCTCCTTGGAGCTGCCATGCCTTCGCGTACCGTCCACCGCCCGCCTCGCGTGCCCGACTTGACCTCCTACGACCTGCTCGCGCCCCAGCTGTCCGGCGGCAAGGACAGCGCGGTCATGATGTGCGTGTTCATGGAAGCCGCCCGGGCCGCCGGCGTGGACGACCGGGTGATCTCCTACCACTCCAGCCTCGGAGTGCTGGAGTGGCCGCCGGTGGTCTTTGGCGGCATCCGTTATCCCGGGGTGTCCGAGCTCGCCGCGCTGCAGAGCGCTGCCTTCGGGGTGCCGGCCGTCCGGCACCTGGAGGTCACCCGCACGATGCCGGGCCCGGACGGCACCCGGATGCCGCGCAGCCTGCTGACCGAGATCGCGGCCTACGGCCGCTTCCCGCGCATGGGCAGCCCGTACTGCCGCAAGAGCGCCAAGGAGAGCGTGGTCTCCAGCGCCTGGACACCGATCGTCAACCGTCTGAAGCGCGAGCTCGGCCGCCCGGTGCGGATCCTGAAGGTCATGGGTCTGCGCAGCGACGAGGGGCCCGACCGCAAGAAGCGGGCGGCGTTCCGTACGGTGCAGGCCAACAGTGCGCGCGTCGTCGACGAGTGGCTGCCCGTCAAGGACTGGTCGACCGACGCGGTCAAGGAGTGGCACACCGACGCGCCGGTGCCGTACTGCTGGACGTACGATTCGGCGCCCGGTGCGGGCGACTGGGGCGGAACCTCCCGCTGCTCGTGCTCGCTGTGCGTCTTCGCCTCCCGCCACGACGTGCTGCTCTCCATCGGCCGGCGGCCGCGGCTGGCCGACCTGTACGCCGAGGTCGAACAGGTCCGAGGCGACAGCTTCCGCGCTGACTGGCGCATCACCGATCTGATCCGGCACGCCGCGGCCTGCGGAGCGCCCGACCCCGGCGTGGTCTGCTCCGACGACGGCCCGGAGTTCACCGCCCTCGAGGAGCAGGTCCGAGCGGCCTTGGAGGAGGAGCCCCGCAAGAAGCCCGACCTGGCCCGGCGGACACGACGATCTCCGTGCGATGGCTGTGCCGCTCCGCTCTGAAGATTTCCCACACGTCTCTGTTCTTTCTTGAAGGGCATACTGCTGATGATGACGACGACCACCCAGCGCCTCCTCGACCTCGCCGCGGCCGCACCGGCCAGCCACGACGAGGACCTGGTGCTGCTCCTGCGCGAAGCGAGTGAGCTGTACCAGCAGGGTTTTGCAGACCTGCGCGACACGGTGGCGGCCCGCTTCGCCGGGCTGTCCGGCGGGGATCTGGTGGCGGCCGCGACCGCGGCCGGCATGCCGTGCGATGCGTCCCAGGATCGCGACGAGTTGGTCCTGCTGCTCGCCCTGGCCGAGTGGGAGATGACTCTGGCGGCCCTGGCCTACTCGGAGATGGCCCAGGACGCGGCTCACCGCGGTGTGTGCCTGATCCCGGAGGAATGACTTCGTCCTCGCGCCAGCCGGGGAAACCTGGGCAGCGTACTAGACCTCCGCCCCAAACTCCTGCCATTATGTGAGTTGTGAGGCGGGCAGGCCGGCTCACCTCCGACAGGATGGACGGTTGGGTCATGACCTCGCGCAGTGAGCGTCGCCTGGTCGACGCTGCCGAGATCGCGGCTGAACAGGGTCTGACGCATGCGCGGATCAGCGGCCTCTACAAGGACCGCGCCGAGAACGGTTTCCCCGAAATCGCTGCCATGCGCGGCCGCGCCCGCCTGTGGGACCACGCACTGGTCAGTGAGTGGTTCGCGAACCGCCCGCCGACACGACTACGCGAGCACACGCCGCCCGCCCGTGACCCGCAGGACCTGCTGAACGGAGCAGAGGCCTCGAGGTTCCTGGGTTACAAGAACGCCAACCAGGTCACGACCTTCGTCCGTGATCACCCCGGCTACTTCCCCGACCCGGACGTCGTCGAAGAGCTCGGCACCGCCGAAAACCCCTACCGTCGGCAGCTGTGGCGTGTACAGACCCTGCTGGACTGGATGGCCAGCCGCCCTGGCCGCGGCAGGCACGCCGGCGCGAAACGCACGGCCCCCGCGCTGCCCGACGTGCCCGTCGACGGCGACCCCGACGAGCTATTGGGCGCCACTCAGGCCGCGGCACTGCTGGGGTTCAAGAGCCTCAACTCCTTCTCCAGCAGCCTCTCCCAGGGCAACCTGCCCATCCTGGAAACCCCCGACGCTATCACAGAGAAGGGCGGACGCCGGCGGTGGACGCGTCGGCGGATCCTCGAGCAGGCCGCCCAACGGCGGCACATAAACCGGCGGTGAGCCCCCTTTGCCCCGCCCCATAGATGTGGCATCCGGTTACGGGTCGTTGGTCCCTTGCGGGCCGGATGTCGCCTGATGGCCGGTATGGCGTGGCTCGCCACCACGCCCCGCAGCAGCCCCGGCTGCTGCGGGCCGGCCATCGCCGAACTTCTCCGCCACAGCCGTTTCCCTGCACTCCCATGCCAGAGGCAGTGAGCTCTCCCCAGGCACAGCCCTTGGTCGGGCCCGTGGACGCACGTGTTGGCGCCCACCACGAGGCTGTTTCGCCTTCGTGACCATGGTCGGGGCCTCGTGGTGGGGAGCCTGGTCGGGGCCCACAGGTTTCCTGAGCAGCAACCGACGGTCTCAGAGGAGACCGCGACGGCCGCGGAAGGGAACGTCTCATGAGCAGCTCCGTAGGGAGCAATCTGGCGACGACGCCGGCCCGGAGCCACGCTGAGCCCTTGGCTTACCAAGTGCTGGCCGGGCTCGCCCAGCACCGCCTCGCCACGACCAGCCAGTTGCGTCAGATGCTGCGCCCGGACGGCACACGGCAGCTGATGTCCCGTGTCCTGAACAGGTTGCGTTCCGACGGCTTGGTCGACTGCACAGTGCTGCCGGGCGCGAGCCGCACGCGTGCCAACGTCTGGTACCTCACGCAGGAAGGCGCGCGGCTGACCCGCGACCTGCCCGCATTGCGGGGCCGGCCGCCCTACCCCATCTCCTCCACCACGGCAGCGTCGCTGAAGACCCCGCACACGCTCGCCGTCGTACGCACCCACCTTGCCTTCGCCGCAGACGCCCGTCGGCTGGGACACGAGCACGGCCCCTGGGACTGGACACCCGAGGTGTCCCACTCCATCGGCGAGGGCGAGCGGATTGTGGCTGACGCGGTGATGTACTACACCGTCGTCGAGAGCGAACACCGTCGAAAGCTGCGCGCATTCGTCGAAGTCGATCGCAGCACCATGAGCAGTGAGCGTCTGGCCGTGAAGCTGATCGAGTATGCCCGCCTCTTCCAGTACGAGGCTCAGCCCGTCGGCCGGCGTAAACAGGCCACCACGGGCCCTGTCTGGCTGCGCTGGTATCCGGCCTTTCCCCGTGTGCTTTTCGTACTCACTGGTGCTTCCCGCGCCAGGCTGGATAGTCGGATGAGCGATCTACAGGCGATGGTGGCTCAGCACCCGCTCGTAGCGGCCCTCGCCCGGAAAGTCGGGCTGGGAGCCGCCGTGCTGGAAGACCTGGAGCAGCACGGTCCAACCCACAGTGTCTGGAGGCCGTTGGCCGGCGGCAAGCCTCGCTCGTGGACGGATCTAGGAGTCGCCAGCGTGAGCCATAGCAGTTGATCAGCCTCCCCTTGGCCGCTTGTCAGCGTGCCGCTTCCAGGTTCCTGTCAGGGAAGGCGCCTGCGGCCGCCGCTGTGTGGGACGACTTCGACGGTGCCTCCGTCGATGGGTGATGAACCCCGATGGGTCGCCTACCGGAGGAGCATTTGCTCCAGTGGCAGGCCCCCATCCGCTTGGGCACCGTGTCGCCCAGCGGCATCAAAACCACTCACGCCCAGCTTCGGGGAATGAACGTCAACAAGGACACCTGCCCGGGTAACAGGCCAAACGCCCCCTGGCTCACTACGTGCTCACCACCACGGCAGTGAGCACGTAGGCACCCGGGCTGCTCTGCGGCAGGGGTCCGGGCTCGGACCTCAGGACCATCGTGCGTTCGCCGAAGGGTGGCGGGCCCATCCACCGCCCCCTTCGGTCACGAGGCTGGTGAGGACCATGTCGACCTCGGTCAGGACCGCGGCACGCTCAGCAGGCCCGTAGACGATGAACTCGTTGGCTGCGACGTCGTAGACGCGCACCTGGTTGTGTGGACCGGTACACACGAGGGCGCGCGCAATCTCTGGCAGGCCGAGGCTGAGGGCATCGCAGTGCCCGGAGCGGACGAGCTGCACCAGGTCGGTGGTGACGCGCTCCCAGTCGCCGACGGTCGGCCAGTCGGCGCCACCGTTCAGTTCGTGGGTGAGGGTGGCCAGCGGGATGATCTCGCCCGGCCGGCGTCCTTGGGTAAGCAGGTCGTGGATCCGGGCGCCGTCGGGCTGGAGCACCTGCGGGTGGAGCAGTGAGCCGGCGGCGACGACGGTGGTGTTGATCTCCTGGGTTCCGGGGCCGGGGTAGTACGGCTCGTGCGCGAACAGCAGATAGACGTTCGTGGTGCGAACAGCCGGGGTGGGTTCGGTCTGGGGCATCAGGAGGGCTCCCTTCAGCGGGCCTGTACTGGACTTGAGCTCATGTGTCAGCGGACGGACGCCTAGCGGGTGCGGGCCCAGTGGCCGCACGGGTCCGCAGTGCTGGCCCGCGTCGGCCGTGCCGTGCTCGGCGGCGGCGCGTTTCATGACCTGGGTGACCTGACCGGCGAGTTGGAGCATCAGCCGCTCGCGGCCGCTGAGCCAGGCTGAGGCCGAGTGGGTGCCACGGGTCTGGAGCAGGTCCGCGGCGTCCCACAGCAGGTTGTGGCCGATCTCGGCGGAGCGGCGCAGTTCGTAGCGGTCGCTGCCCGCAGAGGCCTGGACGAGGTAGGTCTGCAGGGCTGCGAAGCGCTCCAGGTAGCGGACGGCATCGTCGCCTTCGACGCTGCGAACGTGTTCGCGGGCCCGGGCGTCGAGTCGGCCTGGCAGGTGCTCCGCGAGGAGGGGGGCGAGCAGCATCGCCGGGAGGACGACGTCTACGGGGATGCCCTGGGCGATGGCGGACAGGCCGACGGCCAGGCTGATGAGGGCGATGGCGGCGCCGGAGAGCCGCAAGGACCCGGGAACGGATGCCAGGGCGATGCGCTGGGCGGGACGCCTGGTCAGCCAGAGCAGGGCCAGGCGCTGTGCGCGGGTCGCGGCAGGGGTGAGCACCCCGATCTGATGGGGGGTCTCGGGCGCGCTGCCGTCGCCGGGAATGGTCCAGGCGAACCAGCCCCAGCCGGTGCGCTCGTAGACGAGGACGAGTTCGCAGGCGTCCGAGCAGGTGTGGTCGCGGATGTGGCCGGTGCGCAGGGCGCGGGAGTGTTCCTTCTTCCAGCGCCCTGGATCTTGGGGGAAGGGACGCTCGTGGTGCGCGCCGATGGTGGGTGGGGTGCGGGGGGTGTCGGTCACGGGCTGCTTCCTTCCGGATGTGTCAAGGCGGAGGCGCACGTGGTGCAGCGGCCGTCGCCGTCGGGGTGGGCACGCCGGGGAGTGGGGCCCGGGCAGGTGCGGCACAGCGGCCAGCCGAGGCAGGCCGGGCACAGGTCTTCGCCGGGAGCGGTACCGGGCACGCCGCAGCCGGCGCATTCGACAAGGGCCCGGTAGGTGAGGGCCTCACTCACCGTGCGCGCGGCGGCAGACTCGGCGGACCGCCGCGGCGGTGGGTCGTCCCAGTCGGGTGCATCGTGGTGATCAGCCACGATCGCGGGCGGCGGGTAGGCCTGAGCGGCACGCAGTCGGGCAGCGATGATCGCGCCGACCGTGGTCCGTACCGGGTGGGGCAAGGGCCGGTCGGCGATGACGTGCAGCAGCTGCTCACGGCTCCAGCCGGCTTCCAGCATCACGGTCACGACGCGGCCTTGATCGGTGAGGGCCTTGCCGGTCAGCAGCAGCTCTGGGCGTTGTGCCCCGAGGTCGAGCAGCAGCCGGATGCCCGGGTGCATCTCATCCGCAGCAGGCGGCATGGGCAGAAGCTTCGGTGCCCCCGTCTGGTCCTTCCGTCCAGATTCCGGCACGGCGCCGCTGCGACCGCACGGACGGAGGGGACTGGTCTTCTGCTTCTTGGTCTTCTTTCTGTTGGTGTTCTTAGTGCCGGGATCAGCCAACGTAGGCTCATCCAATCCTGGAAAACCCGACTCTGGCTGCGACCTGGGGTTTTGCAGGGCGGGCAGATCGGTGATGAAGTACAGCGCCTGGCCGAGCGTTCCGTCGGTGTTCCTCTCGCGGGTGCGGTAGAGGAATCCGTGCCGCTCCAGCTGCTTGAGGCCTGTGGTGACCGCGTCGACCCCTTCGCGGCCGCGGCGTACCAGTTCGGCGACGGTGACCTGCCAGCCGTCCCGGTGGGTGCTGACGTACCCGAAGATCCCCTTCGCCTTGTAGGACAACCGGCTGTCGCGGAACAGGCCGTTGGCGATCTGGGTGAACTGATCGCCCGCCATCACCCCGCGCCGGATGCCAGCTGCGAAGCCGGCATCGTGTTCGTCTGCGATGGCGAGGGTGGAGGTGGCTTCCAGCAGGGCGACGTCGAGGGTGGCGGCGGGGCGGTCGGTGATCGCGTAGACGACCTCGCCGAGTGTCCCGTTCGCACGACGCAGGCGTTCACGGATGAGGTAGCCGTACCGCTCGAGTTCTTTGAGGCCGGCGCGGACCGCCTCTCGCCCATCCGGGCCTACGGAGACCAGGTCTGCGACGGTGACCTGCCAGCCGTCCCGGTGGGTGCTGACGTACCCGAAGATCCCCTTCGCCTTGTAGGACAACCGGCTGTCGCGGAACAGGCCGTTGGCGATCTGGGTGAACTGATCGCCCGCCATGACGCCTCGGCGGACCCCTGCCCCGAGTCGGCTCACTGGCGTGCTCCGGAACCGGGCCGCACGGGGTGGCCAGGGCAGCGCGCCAGGCCCGTGAGGATGGGGCGGCCCTCGGGCCTGGGGGCGCGGGCGTACGCGTCATCCATGCAGACAGCTCACCCGCCGGCCCCGACCAGGCTGACGGCCATGAGCCCCGACCATCGATCACGATCCGGCAACAGAAAGCATCTAGCTGCCGTGGTCAGGCTCATGGTCGGGCCGACCAGCTCCCTCCACTGCGCTCACTCACTGACTGCGCAGGGGCTTCGCCTGGACCGCTGATGCCCCGGCCGCCGTCGCGGGCCGGGGCATCAGCGCGCATTGCTCGGGTCAGAAGCGAGTCGTGCACTCGACTGAGCCTCCGCCAACTTGAAGCCGCAGGTCAAAGGGCTGGTGTGACCGATTCTCAGGGCGCTCACGCTGGTCGTGGGCGACTGCCAGAGGAGTAGATCGTCCGTCAGGGGGCGACTTGCCGATTCCTGCTCTCTGGGCCAGGGTGCCTTCTACGATCCGGTGTATGGGCCCCGAGTTGCTGGAACGGATCACCGCGCGGCGTGCGGAGCTGGACGAACTCGAAGAACGGCTGGCCAAGGAGTTGGCGGAGGTGCGGGCTGAGCGGGACGAACTCGCTGTCGCCGAACGGGTCCTTGAACGGGTGAGTGAACAGCTTGCCGACGAACGTGCCTCGGCCGCGCCGGTGCCTGGGCAGGTGGGTGGTCGCGCGGTGATGCTGATTCCGCACCACGCGCCGGACGTCGAGGAGACCGTGCTCCCGCCGGAGTACCAGCGCATTCTCGCCATCGTGCGGCAGGCGGCCGGACCGGTCATGGCCCGGCAGGTCGGCGAGACGCTGGGGGTGGACATCAGCGTGCGGTCCAAGCTGGAACCGCTGCGAGGGAAACTGGTCAGGCTGACCGACCGCGGCTGGCTACGGAAAACGCCCGACGGCCGGTTCACCACCCGCCTGTAACCAGGCACGCCACCACTTGGCGGTGCGGTGAGGGCGTAACCGGGGTGCCTCCGGCGGTCGTTGGGACTGTGTGACGAGAACCCATGAGCGCGCCGAGGACACCTGCCCGCTTGTCTACCAGTGCCGTCTGCCGCTGTCTACGAGCACCGTCAACCACCTCGCCGATCTGCTGCGACGCCACTTGAAGGCGATACGGTCCAGGTGGCGGGCCCTACCGCCCGGAAGGATCGCAGTGATCGTCCTGGCCGTACTGCGTCACGACCAGCGCCTGGCCGACCTGGCCGGCGGCAACAACGTGTCCGAGTCCACCGTCCGTCGCTGGCGCGACGAGGTGATCGAGCTGCTCGCCGCGCAGGCGCCCCGCCTGGACCGTGCCCTGAAGAAAATCGCCAAACGGGGCGGGGATGTGGTCCTGATCGACGGCACCCTCATCCGCACCCAGCGCCGCACTGGGAGAGCCGACCGGCGGAACTACTCCGGCAAGCACCGCAGTCATGGCCTGCACTTCCTCGCCCTGACCGACGAGAGAGGCCGCCTGATCTGGATATCCGCAGCCCGGCCCGGCTCCACCCACGACAACACCGCCGCCCGCCATGACCACATCCTGGCCCACCTGCGTGCCGCCGGCCTCGGGGCGTTGGCCGACCTCGGCTTCCGCGGCCTGGACAACGACATCCGCGACCCCGTGATCGTCACCGGCTTCGCCGCCACCCGCACCCACAAGCTCACCCCCGGCCAGAAGGCCGCCAACCGCGTCCTCACCATCGGACGCGCCCCCGTCGAACACGGCTTCGCCCACCTCAAGAACTGGCGGATCCTCACCAAACTCCGCACCGACCCCGCCCGCGCCACCCACCTCCTGCGCGCCCTGCTCGTCCTGACGAACCTCGAAGTCAACCGCTGAGAGATCTACACAGCAGACAGTCACCCACGACGAATTCGGGTCTCCCGGCACCGGGCATACCGGCCCTTTGCCAGTGCCCCATTGAGCCGACCCAGGACGGTCCCTTGGAACCGGCGTGCGTCAGGGCTGAATGTTCTCCAGGTCCTCAAGGAGGCTGGGGTGGGTCGGCTGCCACCCGAGGGCCTCGCGGGTGTGGGCGCTGGACGCCGGCTGGTCCATGGCGAAGATCGAACCGAACGGGCCGAAGTTCTCCTGCGGAACTTCCTCAACCGGCAGGTCCAGTCGTCGGCCGATGACCGTCGCGATGTCCAGCACCGCGTCGCCCTCGTCGGCGACGGCGTGCCAGGCCGTCCCGGCCGGTGCGGACTCGAGGGCCAGACGGAACAGGACCGCTGCGTCGAGCGCGTGCACGGCCGGCCAGCGCTGGGTGCCGTCCCCCGGGTAGCCGGCCACCCCGGTGCGGCGCGCTTGATCGGTCAACAGGCCGGCGAATCCGCCCTTGCCCTCGTTGTGGACCGTGCGCGGCATGCGGACGGCCGTGCTGCGCACACCGCGCGAGGCGAGGTCCAGCAGCGCGTTGACCGAACGGCCCCGACCGCCCACCGGTCCGTCGGTCGGCAGCGGATCGGCCTCGACAGAGGCACGTCCCGGCACCCAGGGCGTGCCGGAGACCGTGACGATCGGGCGGTCGCTTCCGATCAGTTCCTGCCCCAGCACGGTGAGAGCGGCGCTCTCCTCGGCGATGGCCTGCGCGAGAGCGTCCGGACTGCCGTAGTCGCGCCCGAATGCCAGACTGATCACGCCGTCGCACTGCGCTGCGCCGGACCGCAGGAGGTCGAGGTCCGCCAGTTCCCCTCGCAGCGCCTTGGCACCGGCTGTCTCGAGAGCCTGCGCGGAGCCGTCCGAGCGAGCCAGTGCGAGAACGGTGTGGCCGTTGCCGAGTAGTTCGGCGACGACGGCGGAGCCGATGGTGCCGGTACCGCCCGTGACGAAGACATGCATGAGCTCTCCCTGAAAGTGATGGGACTCTTGTCCCATCACTGACCCTACACGGTGATGGGACAGGTGTCCCATCACCTATCCTGGTCTCATGGCTAGATGGCAACCGGGAGCGGCCCAGCGACTCGTCGTCGCGGCCGTCGACCTGTTCACCGAGCAGGGGTACGACGCCACCACGGTGACGCAGATCGCCGAGCGCGCCGGCGTCACCAAGAGCACCTTCTTCCGGCACTTCTCCGACAAGCGCGAGCTGCTGGTCGCCGGCCAGGAAACGCTCAGCAGGCTGCTCGCCGACGGCATCACCGAGGCCCCTGCGAGTGCCGGCCCGCTCCAGGCGGTAGCAGCCGGTCTCGAGCGCGCATCGAGCGCCATGGGACCAGCGAACCGCGAACTCGGCCCCCGCCTCAAAGCAGCCGTGGCAGCCAGCACCGAACTACAAGAGCGCGATGCCCTCAAGAGCGTCGGTCTCGCGGCAGCCATGACAGCCGCGCTCATCGCCCGCGGCGTCCCCGAAGCGACTGCGCAACTCGCGGGCGAGCTGGGCGTCCTCGCGTTCAAGCGAGGCTACGCCCAGTGGTCCGAAAGCGATCGTGATGACACAGAAGGGCTCGCGCCGCATGCACTGGCAGCCCTGGAAGAGCTGCGTGCGGCAACCGCATCGCTGGGTTGATCGACGCCGCTCGGCTGTCTTCGGCCGGAACCTGTCGGCGCCATGGGCACTTCGCCCGTCGACCGCCTCCGAGACTCCATGCTCTTCCTGACAGACCTCGAAGCCAATCGCTGACAGATGATCTACCGCGCAGACAGTCACCCACGGCCAGCGTGAGCACTCCGAGAGCCGGTCATGCCAGCCCTTTGACCTGTGATTTCAAGTTGGCGGAGGATCACTGCGCAGCGGCCCACGGGCCGTGCGCATCCGGCCCTGCGCAACCGGCCGAGGATCCTGCGCAGTCGCATGCGTGGTCAGGCTGCGCAATCGATCCCGTGGTTCCTGTGCTTCCGCTGCGCAGATCCCGGATGGGGCACTGCGCAGGCGCCTGACAGGGTCCTGGGAGCTGCCGTCTGCGCATCACCGGGGGGGGAGGGCGAGCTTCACGTGGGCATCCACGGTCGCCTGGTCCGACGACCGTGCGGGTCGCGATGTCCCGTCGTCCGCTTACGGCCAGCCATGGTTGGGCCTGTGGTCGGACCGACCATGACCCCGACCACGGACTTCGTATCCCCATCGTGACTTTGGTCGGGGTCTGGTGGTCGGTGGTCGGGTCGGGGCCGGCGGGTTTTCTCAAGGTCTGCAACATCCGGTTCTGACCTGGGAGTTTGACCATGTCCCCTGGCAAGCAGGCCTCGGACAGCGAGGCAGCTACTCCGATGGCGGCAGGCGCCCAACTGGAGTCGATGCGGCGCCGGGTACGCCTGTCGCGGGTAGCAGTGCTGACCGCCATCGCCGCCGGCCCCATCGCCCTGTACGTCGCCGTCGCCTCCACCCCGACCACGGTCCAGGCGGCTACGCCGAACAAGACCGCGGCGGTGCGCACCGCCGCGGCCACCGCCGATCCGAGCGGCTATGCGCAGCTGTTCCTCAACGCCTGGTTGCACAGCAGCGCCGGCGACGAGACGAGTGCGCAGGCGCGGCTTGCGCAGTCGATGGCGCCGGGCGTCGACCTGCCCAACCTCGCCTCCGATGCGCACCCGGCGCCGCAGTCCGTGACGGCGGTGCGCACTGCGCAGCGCGGTGGCGATGCGTGGTCGGTGACGGTGGCTGCGCAGTACGCCGACGGCTCGGTGCGGTACTACGCGGTGCCGGTGGTCGCCGACGGCGCGGGTGTCTCGTTCACGGTGACCGGTGCGCCCGGCGTGGTGGCGGGTCCGGCCCGCGCCTCGGTGCCGAAGTCGCGTTACGGCGTGGCGGTCCCTGAGGGGGGTCTGTCCTCCGCCGTCGGGGAGTTCCTCGCCGCCTACCTGACGGGTGCCGGGGAGGTCGACCGCTACCTCGCGCCTGGCGTGACGTTGGCGCGGGTCTCCCCTGCCCCGTACACGGCGGTCACCGTCCAGCAGGTATCGGCCACCGAGGAGGCCGCGGCCGCCGAGAAGGTTCCGGCCGACGGCATGGCGGTGCACGTCCTGGCCTCGGTGGAAGCCCGGGACGCCGGCGGTCGCTGGCCGCTGTCCTACGAGCTCACGCTCAAGGCCCGTTCTGGCCGGTGGGAAGTCGCGGCGCTTCAGTCCGGGACTGCCCACGAGGGGGGTGCGCGGTGAACACGGTGCACAGCTTCATGCTCGCCGGGCAGCTGGACGACCTCGGCACCTCGTGGATCAACATGTTCAAGGACTGGGCCACCAAGGGGCTGCAGGCGGGTCTGATCTGCCTGGTCGTCGTCATCATGGTTCAGAAGTTCAGCCTCAAGGCCGGGATCGGCGCCTTGCTGCTGATGATCATCGCGCTCGGGCTGTACAACTCCCGGGACAGTCTCGCGAACATGTTCGTGGATGAGGTGAAGAACCCGGCCAAGGGCGCCCCCGCCGTCCCTGGCATCGTCCAGTCCGAACTCCCCGCCTCCCGTGACCACTCCCCGGGCGTCGGAGGCCGGCTGTGAGCGCGGCAGACGCGGCGCGGATGGGCCGCTTCTACACCGCAGCCCGCCGCCACCCCTGGGTGCTGGGCAAGGTCGCCGACTGGAAGATCCCCCTCGGCCCCTACACGCCCGCGCAGATCGCTCTCGCCGTCGGCGGCGGCTTCCTGCTGATCAAGACCATCAGCTGGTGGTCGTGGATGTTCCCGCTGCCCATCGTGGCGTGGGTGCTGGCCATCTGGGCGGTGCGCCGGCCGAAGATCCGTGGCCGTGCGCCGCTGCAGGCCGCGTTGGGCTGGGTCCTGCTTCTCTGGCAGCCCCGGGGAGGGCGGATCGGTGGCCGGGCCGCCCGCGATCGCGCTGCCCACCCGCTGCTCGGCGGCTTCACCATCGAGGACGCCCACACGCCCGGCCTCGCTGCGCAGGCCGCTCCCTCGCGCGCGGTTCAGCGACGTCCAGCCCGGGCGCCGCAACCGAATCCGGCCCCAGCCCGCTCGTCCGTGCCCGGCCGCCCGCAGCCGGTCGCTGCTGCCGTGGCCGAGGATCCGGTGTCGGGTGTGCAGCAGCTCCTCGCGCTCGCCCGGCACGGGGGTGCGCGATGAGGGTTCCGATCCGTCACATCGCCGGGCACCTGGTGTGGTCGACGCACGGCAGCGTGTGGGCCGTATACCGCCTGCACCCCGGCCCCGACGCGCAGGGACAGCGTGAGGAGACCGTTCAGGGCACGTACGTGCCGACGGCAGTCCGCGACGAACAGCTCGCCAAGATCACACATCTGGTGCGGTCGCTGTCCGGGGCACCGCGGCTGTTCGGTCTGTGCGCACAGATCGACCCGGGCGAGATCGCCCTCAAGATGATCGAGGGCCTCGAGCCGGCCGAGCACGCACCCGGTGCGGGCCGGCACCCGTGGGTGGAGAACGTCGAGGCCACCCTGGAACTTTTGGACGACCAGGAGATGCACCGCCGCACCCTGTGGCTGGCCGTGCCTCTGCAGCCCGAGGCAGGCGGCATGCAGGTGTCGGCCACACTCGGTGCGGCGTGGGCCGAGATTGCGCCGATGCTGGGCATGCGCCCGGCACCGGTGGCACGGCGCGAGGTGAGCGCCTACCGCGAGCAGGCCTCCAGGGTGGAGGCCGCGCTCGCGGGCGGGATCGCCTTCCGCCCGGCCCGCCCGGCGGAAATCGTGTGGATGATCCAGCACGCTCTCCACCGCGGCCTGGCGGAGCCGCTGCTGACCGAGGCCGAGACCAGCGAGCTGTATGGCGGGCAGGTCCAGGAGGGTGTGCTGCGCTCCCCCAGCTACGCCGACCTGGGCCAGGTCCGTCTCCAGGAAGGCGGCATCGATCCCGACCTCGACGATGTCGACGAGCTCAAGGGCGCGGGCAGCATCACGCGGTCGGGCCGCACGGCCTGGTGGCGAGCGAATACCGGCTCGCCGCTCGGCCGGCGCTGGCTGCAGATCGAGTCCGACGCAGGAGTGGGCTACCAGGCGCAGCTGGCGCTGGCCGAGTGCCCGCCTGCCGTCAGCCAGGACGCCGCTGATCTGTTCGCCCAGCTGGAAACGCTCGACTTTCCCGTCGACTACACCGTCGACCTCACCCTCGTGCCCGCGGAGAAGGCCCGCGACCAGGTGCGCCGCAAGAAGACGGAGTTGATCGACCAGGCCGACCAGTACGACGCCCGTCCGACCGGCATGCCCGCCTCGCTCACTGAGGCCGCCCGGGACCTGGGTGAGTTGGATGCCCGCCTGTCCCGCACATCCGTGGAGGTCGAGGTGCAGTCGGTGACTGTGCTGACGGTGTGGGGACCGACGGCCGCCGTCTGCGACGCGAGAGCGCGGGCGCTGGCCGCGCTGCTGGCGGGTGCCGACTACCGCGCCGTACGCCCGGCCGGCCTGCAGGAGGCCCTGTTCACCCTGGGCCTGCCTGGCACGGTAAGGCCCGGCATCGTACGCGAGTTCACCCAGCACCAGATCAGCGAGGACTGGGCCCTGTCCGGTGCCTTCACCGCGGCCGAAGTCGGCGACCCGAACGGAATGTTCCTCGGCATCGACCTGGACTGCGGCACTACCCGGCCCGTGATGATCAACGTGGCTGATGCACCCAAGGTCGACGCATCGGCATCCATGGGAATCGTGGGGGATCTGGGCGCGGGCAAGAGCGTGCTGCAGAAGCTGATCGCGGAAGCGGTGTGGGCGCGCGGCGGCTGCGCGATCTGCATCGACCGCACCCCCGTACGCGAATGGGCCACCTTCGCCCGCACCGCCGCGAAAGGCCGTGTCCAGATCATCGACGCCGCCCAGGCCGAGGTGTCCATCGACCCACTTCGGATGTTCGCCGGACCCGAGGGACGGCACTACGCCCTGTCCTACCTCACCCTGCAACTCGGCATCGGCCCGATGAGCACGAGCGGCGAAGTCCTCCACCACGCTGTCGAGCAGGCCGCCCTCAACAACGCCCCCTCCATGCACCGCGTCCTACAGGTCCTCGAGAAGATGGCCATCCGTGAAACGGGCAAGCGGCAGGACACGGCCGCCACCCTCGCCGGCCTCATCCGCGTCGTCGCCACCAACACCCTGGCCCGGATGGTCTTCGACCCCAGCCTGCCACCGGTGCAGCTGAACGCTTCCAGCACGTCCGACATGATCGTGATCACCACGACCGGTCTGAAACTGCCACCGAAGGCAGCGTTCGACAAACCCGAAGTCCTGCACCAGCAGCCACTGGAAGCACTCATCGGCCGCGCGGTGCTCTACCTGATCGCCGCGATCGCCCGGCAGACCGCGTTCGAGGATCCCGAGCGGTTCACCGCAGTGGTACTGGACGAGCTGTACTGGCTCACCAGCTCGGCCGAGGGCACGGCCCTGGTCCACGAGATCCTTCACGACGGCCGCAAGCACGGCGCCGGCCTGCTGGGCGCATCCCACGACGCCCTGGAACTCGGCCCGGACCGCGGGCTGATGGCCTACCGGGCCCTTTCCCGCACTGCCGACCGTGAGCGAGCCCGCCGCGGTCTGGAGTTCATCGGGCTCGACCCGAACAACGAAGAGCTGGTGCGGCTGGTGACCACCGGCCTGTCTCCGGTCGGGCACAAGGGCCGGGAGGGGGAGTTCCTGCTGACCTGCCCGCGGCAGAACACCGGCCGTGTCAAAGCCGTCATCCCCCGCGTCCCGCGCATCGCCTCGTCCATCACCACCACACCGGGAGGACGCACGAGCCCGGACTCGCAGACCACGTCTGCGCCCATCGCAGGCCAGGCCGCTGATGCCCGTCCGAAGGAATACAGCCGATGACCCTTTCCTCTTGGGACCGCTCCCGGCGCATCGCCGCAGCTTCAAGCATCCTCACCGTGATCACCGTGGCCGCCGGCGTCCTGGTGCTGGCCTTGCAGGTCGGCGTACCCGAAGAGTGGTGGCCGCACACCGGGCAAGCCTTCACCGCCGACTCCCATCCCGGCCACCACGACCGATGCGCGCCCATCACGGGCCGCGCCAAGGCGTACTGCGAGCGCGGCTATACCGCTTCCGTGGCAGGACCTCACCATGCAGGCGCGACCTGGCGGCTGGTGCCGACCGGAGCCGGCGTGGCTGCACTCGTGGTCTGGCGGCGCCGGTGCGTGGCCGGGCGGAGGCGGGGCTGACGATGTTTCGTCCAGACCGCGGCACCCTGCGCTCAGCCGGATTCGTGGTGCTGCTCACCGGGGTGTTCCTGTGGGTCAACACCCAGGTGGTGTACGCGGCGAGCAGCAACAGCCAGACCGGCGACCTCCTCGCCCCGCTGAACATCACCTCCTCCGAAGGGGCACCGATCAACTCATACGAGCTGGACGCGGAAGGCGGCTCCATCATCGCCTTCAAGTCCCAGGCTCTGGCGTTCGCTCTGTCGGGACTGTTCACGCTGATCCGACTGCTGGTCGGGCTGGCCGGGTGGTCCGTCGAGATGGCCTTGCGGTTCCCACTGCTGAAGATTCTGACCCGCCCGGCCCAGCAGGTCGCCGACGTCTACAACCGCATAGTCGTCGACACCCTCGGGCTGAAGGGCCTACTACTAACCTGGGCATTCGTGCTGCGCAGTTTCTTCTGGTTGCCCTTGACGATCAGGATGTAGTGGGCGCCCCGGACGAGAAGGTACTCGGCGTGCTCGCGCTGGGTGGGCATCGCGTCGCTGGTGACTCCTCGGAGTTCGTAGGGTCGGTGGGCGGCCCCGGGCTGCGCGAGAGGTGCCCGTCTTCGGGGACCAGGAGGAAGGCCTCCTGGGACGGATCCGTCTCGCGAGTGGGGCTGTGAGTACGCCGGGCCCTACATCAACCGTGCGATATGGGGTGGGAGAAACAAGTCGCGAGTGCGGTGCTGTGCCCACTCCTCGGCCGCCTCGGGACGACGGGCGTACATGGGACATACGTTGCAGTGGCGGCTGTGCGGCTCGGGCACGTCATCGGGATGCACAGCAACGATGTGCTTGGCGATGAGCACCTGTTCACTGAAGCAGCCAGCCGGTGCGTGCATCGTTGTCGCCAGGCTGAGCAGTAGCTGCATGCATTTCGCGCACCCGAACATGAAGGGTGGAGGGACAGGCAGCTGCTGGCCGTCCTCGGCGTCCACTACTCGCTGCCCTCGCCGGGCAACTGGTCGGCGGGGTCGCGGCTCGATGGTACGAGTCGGAGCAGCACCTGGCCCGGGTGTCGAGCAGGGCCACACGTGGGGCTGTGGATGTAGCTGTTGTGCGACGAAGAGTCGCCCATCCAGTGCAGGGGCATGACGCGGGGGCTGGAGACGTCCACCGACATGTGACAGCGGATGCAGACGACGTCCCGGCTGCTCGTCGCCGCTTCAAGCGCCTGCCCGTGTGCCTCGCCGAGGGGGACGGCGGTCTCGCACCGCGGACCGGCCAGGCACGCCGGGCACGCCTCGACGTGCTGGAACCACGCGACGTAGGTGGTGACCTTCGCGGCCCTCGCCTTGAGGCAGCGGTCACAGGTGCGCGGCGGCCAGTCGGTCATGCCCTTCAGGAAGCGCAGTTCAACCGGGGCCGTGGCCAGACACCACATGCACTGCTCGCCCTTGCGCTGGGGCAGGCTCATCTCGCCGGGCGCGGGCATCTCGTGGATCAGAATGAGCTGGCTGACCCTGTCCGGCAGCTCATCGTCCCGATCACTCTGCGGCTCGGTGGACTGCGACGGGTGCGAATCCATTTGTTCCTCTTTCGTGAACCCCGCCCCGCCGGCGCCTTGCGGGACACCGGCAGGACGGGCCCGCCTCACCGGCTCCTTCGGAGACCGGCGAGACGGGGTCTGCGGGGTGCGGCCCTGACCCGGAGCGGCCGCCATGGGGGTGCGTCAGTTCACAGTCCGCGCCAGCACCAGAGCGAGGACGGGAGCGGTCACCACGGCCACGTACAGCACAGGCCGAAGACGCCTTTCACGCCTGCGCGCCCAGGTTCTCCACATGGATGCACAAGGAGCTGACAGAGCGGGCAAGACGTTGAGCATGCGCGATCCCAGCGGGCAGCGTGGCCTTCGGCTCCACGTCGAGGCGGCGCCTGGCCTCACCGATGCAGGCGAGCGCCGCCGCACGCAGTGCCGTCTCCTCGCAGCCCCCGGCGGCCGTCTCCACCTCAGGGATGAGGACCATGATGTGCCCACGCAACTGGAGAGTGAGCGTCTCCAGTTCCTCGGGCAGGGGCGGCTCGGCGATGTCAGCGAGCAGGCGGTCGACTGCGACGCGCATCGTCTCCAGGTCGAGGGGCAGCGTCCGCTCCGCGGCCGTCATGCCTCGTCCTCGCTGCCCAGGACGCCGCCCACCATCACGAGGGCGAGCACATCGGCCGACCGGCACAAGGCACCGACGAAGGCGACCGGCACGGCCCAGTAGGAGGAGAGCGTGTGCTCGTCGAGCGCGGTGAAGTCGATGGGCGGCACGCCGAGGTAGGTGCCGGTGCCCAGGCACTCGACGACCGGAGACACCCAGCCGGCAGTAGTACCCGGCGGCACGAGCGCGTAGTAGCGGCGCCCGCGCGGGTCATGCACCACCGGACCGCCCGCCAGGTAGTCGGTGAGCCGCGCGCGCACAACGGAGGGCTCCTCACTGCCGGCCGCGGCATGCACGATGGCGTCAGGTAGACGCACCGCGTCGAAGCGCACGCCCAGGGGGATCAGCGCGAGCTTCGCCACGCTGCTCCACTCCTGACGCACCACACTCGGCGTGGGGTGGGCGGAGGCCAGCCACTTCACGACGGCGTAGCCAGGTGGCACTGCGGTGGGGGATGTGCGGGCCCCTCCTGGGGCCGTAGTCTTGGTCATGTCGACGCTCCCTCGCTGGTTTGAGCGTTGGCCACTCCCGGGGCCGTGTCAGCGGTCGCCGGGTCTTGCGTGGCGCTTGCTGTGGGCAGGGCCTTCCGCACCGCCTCGCGTCGGCAGCCGCAACTGCGGACCTGCCAGACGCGCGCGGCACCGCGGACGACTACTTCGCCCGACGCGTGCAGGGGCCTGTTCACGGCTCCGCAGTCGAAGCACGCCTCGCCGTGAAGACGGACGATGCTCACTCGACGGTCGACAACCGTGGGAGTGAGCGAGCGTGCCTCCTGCATCTCCGTGCCCATCTGTGTGCCTGCGCGTGCACAAATGGTGAGGGTCCGGAAACGTCAGAAGTACCCCAGCCAGGGGTACCTAGTGCTGTGACCGGAAAGGTTCGCCGGGTTAGGTGCGGACGAGCAGTTTGACTGGGCTGGGCAGTCTGAATGCCCGGGGGGAGATCGCGGCGTGACTATCACCCTGCATGGCTTTGATGGTGAGCACTCGCTGACCCTCGATGCCGGCGACCTGGCCGCTGATGCGGCAGTGGTTGCCGCCGGACAGGAGCCGAACGGGTACTTCTGGGAGAGCTTTGTGCAGTTCGCCTGGCCGGATCTTGCTGAGCGCCTCGACTTCGACAGCGAGGGCGGCATGTTCTGTGCGTTCGGGAGCTTGAGTGACCTCACGCAGCTCAAGACTGCCGTTGAGCTTGTGATCTCGAGCCCCAGCGCGGTTCGCGAGCTTGTTGCCCGTGCGGAGACGGCAGGCGTTGAGTTCGACGACTGATGCTGTGCCCAGCAGGTCTACCCGTTCAGGCCGCAAGCTGGAGAGATCTGCCGCCCCAGCGGATGTGTTTCTCGCTACGGATACGTGCGCGTTCGCGTCGTTGGGCGGCGAGGACGTCCGGGTGGCGGGCGTTCTCGTTGCGCCAGCGCAGGTAGGCATACAGGGCGCGGGTCTGGACGGTGTGGGGGGGTTCGAGTTGGCGAGAGTGAACTGCCGCAGGGGCCCGAAGTGGGCCTCGATCGGATTGGCCCAGGACGCATAGGTCGGGGTGAAACAGAGCTCGACCTTGTTCCGGTCGGCCCAGCGGCGGATCCGCCGGTTCAGATGCGCGGACAGGTTGTCGAGGATCACGTAGATCGGGGCGCCGTCCGGGCGGGCCGCGCGGATCGACCGCAGTGCCGCCCAGGTGTGGTCGATGCCCTTGCGGCGAGGACAACTCCCGAAAGCCGGTCGTCGCCGACCGAGTAGCAGCAGTGGAAGTAGGTGATGCCGTGGGTGCGTCGGTAGGTCGCCGGCAGCCGGTCCGGATCCGACCGGGGAGCCCAGCACGCTCCTGCGATCGGACGGACACCGAGCGGGCCGAACTCGTCCAGGGCGAAGGTCCGGTCCGGCCGCTCGGTGAGCGCGGACTCGATCTGGTCGAGCTTGGCGCCGAAGTCCGGGTCCGGGGACTCCTTCCAGGTCTTGGTGCGTTGGAAGGAGATTCCGCGGCGGAGCAGTAAGCAGCGCAAGGGCTCCCGGCCGATCCTCACCGGACGGGCGATGTTGCGCCGCAGATGCTCGGCGAGCTTGCGGATTGACCAGCGGGTGAAGGGCTTGCCCAGCACGGTGGGCCGGGTGGTGGCCGCCTCGATGACGAAGTCCTCGTCCTCAATGCTCAGCAGGCGGGGACGGCCTCCCGCCCACCGAGGGTCCAGACAGGCCAGCCCCACCTCGTTGAACCGGTGGATCACCTCCCGAACGGTGTCCTCGTCGGCCTGGACCAGCTGCGCGATCACTGGGACCGGGCTGCCGCCCGACGAGGCCAGCAGCATCATCGCCCGCCGGAACCGCACCGAACTGGTGCTTCCCCGCCGGACGATCCGCTGCAGCTTCTGCCCCTCCTGCTCTGTAAGCCAGCGAACCCTAACCGGTGATGCCATACCCGCCCCCTTGCCGAATGCCGTCACTGGCACTCAGCACAACGAGCAACCCGGCAAAGGTTCGCGGTCACAGCACTAGGGAAGGGACAGATCACGTGGCGGAACACCACTCCGCGAACGCGGTCAGCGTTTCGGAGTCCGCTCGCCGCAGGCGCCGCAAGGTGGATGCGTCCTCTCGTACCCACCGGTGGTCTCGCGTGTGCTGAGGTGCGATCTTCCTGGCGACTTTCAGTGACTCGAACGCCCCATCCGGCATACCGGCCCAGAGCTGGGCCCGCGCCAGCTCGATGTAGAAGCCGGACCGGCGTTCGGCCGGCAGGCTAGCGGGGGGCTTCCACTCGTGCGTAACGGCCAGAGCATCACTGATGTGATCGCCACCAAGGCTGACCGCAACCGACACCTGGTGGATCCTCACGGAGTCGGGTCCGAACGCGGTGCCGTAATACACACCCTCCTTGACAAGCTTGGCGAGGCGCTCAGCCTCACCGAGGTGCTCGACCGCGGCGTCCGAGTCCTGGGCGCGGCCAGCGATGACGGCGGCCCTCATGTGCAGCGCTCCGCGGACAGCTCGCTCTGCGGCCATCGACGGCGCCGGCGCGGCGTCGACGGCCTGCTGTAGAGCTCGCAGGCCGGCGGCGTGCGCGCGCGCAGCGAAGAAGGTCTCGGTACGGACGTAGGCGACCGACGCGGACAGCAACGGATCGCCGCCCTCCGGCGCAGCCCATCGCATGAGTTCCACAAGGCGGGCCGACAGGTCGTGCGCCCCCAACTTGTAGGCGGCTGCGTCGGCGGAGCGGTAGGCGCTGACCAGGAGTCGGGCCAGTGCAGCCCGGTCAGCCCCGTTCGCCCCCTGGTAGGCGCGGGCCAGCTCTGCGAGAAGACCGGGAAGGTCACGGACGATGCGCGTGTACTGGGCGCCGAGCCTCCAGCGTTCTGCCATGTCCACCGCAGACCGCAGGTCGGCCATTGGGCGCACCGGACCGTCCTCAGGACAGTCATAGGCAGCGATTGCTGCCGACAGCGCCGGGAGGCCCTCTCTCGCCTGCGAATGAGCGGGGCCGCGGTCGTGTCGCAGGCGGGACGGATCAACGCCGAGCGCGTCGGCGATGGCCTGGAGTGTTTCGTCGGTGACACCGCGTTCCCCGCGCTCAAGCTTGCGGATCGTACCCAGGGACACGCAGGCAGCGGTAGCCAGCGCAGCCTGAGTCATCTTTGGGCGGTCGACGCTTCGGTAGTAGGCGATCCGCCGGCCTACTCCCCCGTCGGTGTTGGCGGGCATAGTGTCTCCGTTCGGGCATCCACACAAAACGGTACTCGCGTCGAACACCGCGCGTACTCGATGCATCAACTCGGACGGGTTACACAGCTGTTGTCACCCCACGATGCTGATCAAGTCCATGAGCCCACTGACGCGCCAGTCCGCGGCAGCAACCGTTTCAGGCGCGTCTGCCCAGAGGTTCCCCCACGGGCCGCGCCGCAGGTGCGCCGTCCGCAGCCCGGCCGCCTTCGCCGGGTGCACGTCGTTGGCCGGGTGGTCGCCTACGTACACAGTGCGGTCGGCTGGCGCCTCGGCGACCTCGAGGACCTTCTGAAAAAACTCCGGCTGAGGCTTGGCCACGCCCCACTCGCCTGACGTGACGATCAGGTCTGCGGGCAAGGCCAGCGCGCGAAGCAGGTCCCCGGCGCGGGCGGTCTGATTTCCTGCAACGACCACTCGGATGCCAGCCTCACGGAGGGCTCCCAGCGCCGGACGGACGTCGTCGTACAGGTCGGTCTCATCCAGGCGCTCGCCGCAGCCGGCCGCCTCCCGCGCACGATATTCAGCCGCGACGTCGATGTCGGGGCGTAGAAGCCTGAGAGCCTCCGCATTGTCCTGGCCTCGGGCCACGACGGCACCGACAAGCGCGGACAGGGTGTGGCGAGGGACCTGGAGCCAGTCAGCCCAGGCAGCCCAGTAGCGGTCATCCCGGGTGAGCGTCTCGCCGACATCGAACACGATGGTCTCAATCACCCGGCGAGCTTATGGCCTCCCACGGATGCATTTGAAATCGAACATGTGATTGAATTTGGCCATGAGTCCGATTCCCGACGACTTCGCACCAACGCAAGAGGCATGCCACGACACCTACCGGGAGCTGGCCGTACGGCCGCGCACCGCCCTCCGCCGACGGCTCACCCATCGGTCGTCGGAAGCGCTGTTCCACCCGTACGTGCAGGGCCAGCGGTCGGCGGGCTGGGCAGCCCTTCATGGTGCCCGGCATGTCCGAACTTCCTCCTGACCCGTCGCGGCTCCGGGCGATCCTGGTTCACCTCGAGCGGCAGATCGCGGAGACCGACGCGGTCGGCATCTACCTGCGGCTCCAGCGGGACGCCGTTCGAAGAGCCCTTGCCCGGGCCGAGCGTCCGCCTCAGCAGTCCCGGCTGCGGCGCAAGCCAGAGGGGGGTGGCCCACTGCCGGACTCGGCCCTGCCCGCCTACGTCGTAGAGCAGAAGCGGACTCCGCACGGACCTGAGCCGGCCGTCGTCCACCTGGCTGACTGTTCGATGATCCAGGGCGCGGCCCACCGGATCCGGGCCGACGAGGCGCGGGCCGCGCTCACCGACCCGGCCATCACTGCGTGTGATTTCTGCCGGCCGGACACCGAACTGGGCATGGACCTGGCATGAGCATCCGGTGCCGAACTGCCCGCGCGGTGGGCCGGCCGTACATTCGGACGCATGACCGCGGTGCCCAGACGCATCGCCCCTCAACGGACCGGGCTGCCGCCACTCTGCTGCTCGGCTGCTCCCCGAATCAGGTCGGCTACTGCGCGCGCTGCCTGGGGCTGACCTGCCGCTACGGGCCCAACGCCCCCCGCTGTGCCGGGCCTGCCGCGCAGCCGACGCCGCCAAGGGCTCTCGGGCTGATCGTTGCCGGTCAGCCCAAGGCTGGCACCTGTCCGAACGCGGCGACGTCCTTCCTCGCGGAGACGTACGAACCGGGCGGGATGCCTCCAGACCCCACGGTCATGAGGTGATAACCCGTACGCCTTCCCACTCATGTCCGGGCCCTGACAGAGTCAGCCGCTCGGCCACAAGGTGCGCCGCCGGGACACCACGGAATCGGTGATCGGCGCGGTCAGCGGGACCGTGCGCCGCGGGACAATACTCAGGCGGGCACGCCGGAGCGGGCCGCGAGGCCTCGCAGCTCCGGCGTGGTGCGGCCCGAGACGAGGAGACCGCTCAGCATGGCCTTCACAGCGGGGCGCGCGTGGGTCTCTTCGGGAGCCAGGCGTTCGGCTTCCAGAAGCGCGCCGATGCACTCGTCCCGGCGTTCCCAGCGTGCGTAGGCGGTCGCCCGGTCCATGAAGTAGAGGGCCTGGCGCTCGACGGTGGGCAGGAGCTTCGGGTCGAGGGCGTCGGCCGCGGCGATGGCGGCTGACGGATCTCCGGCCTTGTACTCGGCGCTGATGAGATGCAGTTGGACTGTGGCGGGATTGAAGCCGCCCGCGGTGTCCCGCAGGTGTGTGGCGCCGAGGGTCTTGGATGGCGGCGGCTTCGGCGGTGAGCTGCCGCATGCCCTGCTGGTCGCCCTGGTGGGCGACGGTGTAGGCGGCGCACTGGATGAGCAGCCCTCGCTGCGCAGCACCGGCGGCTCCGGCCTCGCCGAGGGCGGGGTCGTCTGCGGCGTTGAGGGTGAGGGCGAGGGCCTGGTCGCGCCATCCGGCCTGGCGGGCGAGGACAGCCTGCTGGCGGGCGGTCCGGAACTTCCACACGTCCCGTTCAGGACCCTGCGGACGTCCAGCCGCTTCCGGCCCCGCAACGACTCGGGCAGCAACGGCCGGACGAACTCCCACTCGGCATCCGACAGTTCATGACGACGTATCACGACACCATGATCCACCAGGCAAGATCACTTGAAGACACCACCTAGTTGGCCTTACGGCGCATTCGACGGAGGTGCGGAGCGCTGCTGGGATCCCCAGATGCAGCCCTGCATCATCGCCGTGGTGACCTTGCCCTTGAAGCCTGCTGCTGGCGTCAGACGGTCCTGGCACCAGAGATAGACGTCGTCCGCCATGCCGGATCCCGGGTTCTCCCCTTGCTTGGCGAGAGCGGCGGCGAAGTCGTAGCCGCGCTTGTATTGGGCGTCCGCAATCGAGCCGGGCTCGTATGGATTCCCGTAGATGATGGGACGCGACGGGTCGGAGGCGCCACCTCGAGGCATGAATATGGCGATCAGCAGCACAGCAGGCAGGCCAACCAAGACCGAGGCGAACAGCCAGCCCATCTTCTGGGACGTCTTCTTGCCGACCGCATAGGACAGCATCGCCAGCGGGATGGCCAGAAAGAACGCCAGGAACGGGATGATCACTGCACCACCTGCCACAGGTCAGGCCCCCCTTTCGCGGCTCAGCGGCGCCATGGTATGCCCCGTGATCGGACACGAAGGCGCGGGGTGCGTGGTGCTCGGCGACGCGTGGCTGCCGAACACCACCGGCCGGGTGTTGCGCTCACTGGCCAACGAAAGCGCTCAGTCACACGTACGGGCAACTGCAAGCCCATGCAGTCGACAGCGGTTCGGCCCGGAGCCCCCATCCACGGTTGCGGGCCGGACCACTCGTGTACGACGGCCCAGCAATGCTTCTGGGCGGGACCGGGCGCCTCGGGGACGCCCGGCCTCAGGACCCGCTGACTCTTAGTCGATCTTCACGAGGTGGACCTGGTCGTTGAAGGATCCATACCGCCCCGCCGCAATGCCCTCGGTTGGGAGGATGGTGCACAGGACGGACCGATAGAAGGTGGCCGTGTAGTTGGTGGCGTTGTAGAAGCCGTAGCCCCAGGCGTCATCAGCGGCGGAGTAGCACCGGTTGGTGTAAGGGGGCGCGATCTGCCAGCGCTTGCCGGTGAAGTCCTTGTTCTCGTAGATGCAGACGTGGCCGATGTCGCAGACCGGCGCGACGCGGAAGGACTTGGCACGGTCGCTGATCTTGGGCGCGCTGTTCTTATAGCGCATGAGGGCGTAGGGCTGGCCCTGGCAGGAGTCGTTGTCGAAGGCTTCGAGCTGGCTGACTTCGCTTCGGTTGTTCACGATGGCCGCTGGCCGGGACGATGTGCCGTCCGGTCACCCGACGTTGGCCTTGTAGCACTGGTGTGGACTGAGGACGACCTCCTTCTTGATGCCCTGGTAGTCAGGCTCGGAATAGAAGCAGTACTTCCCCTCAGAGCAGCCGTGCACGTCGGCATCGGCGGCCTGGGCGGGAACGGCGTACAGGGCTGCGGCAGACAGGCTGAGCGCGGTAGCGAAGCCCGCAATGTTCTTGATCACAGCTCCGATAATCGAGACACCGGACTGATCTGAGGCCAAGTCGCCGGACTGTCACACAAAAGGATCATCACCTTCCGGCCACCCTCCCGAATAGCGCGCCCGCGGAATACTGCCTCTTCACCAGTTGGACAGCGACGCCCAGGCCGATGAGTACCGGGTGCGGGTACGCGCCCCCGAGCACGTACGGCCGGTCGACGGTGTCTCCCACGACGTGGTGCCCACCGAGCGACTGCCGCCGTCGCCGGTGCGCAAGGCGCTGGCACCGCGCAGGCCCGCCGGGGGGGGCCGAAACTAGGCCCCCGCGGGCCCGGCGGCGCCCTCGCCCTCTGAGTGTCACGTCGTACCCCCCTCGCGGTGCGCGACCGTTTAATCCCAAACACGCCCATACGCGTTGAAGACTGGATAGAGTCCCCCCGTATTCGCTCGACTTCAAGGGGGGTCCCTTTTGCGCGCTCGTCTTGCCGCCAAAGCCATGGCCATCGCCGTCGCAGGCGTCTTCTTCAGCGCACCCGCCGCGTCCGCGGCGACGCTGCCATCCACCAACACCGCCCACCACTGCGTCCACCACACCACCGGGGTATGCGGCTGGACACACAGCAAGAAGCCCAGCAACAAGTACGAGACCGCGAAGTGCAAGGACGCCTCGCTCTCGTACTCACGCCACTCCCAGGGCACCTGCTCCCACCACCACGGCGTCCGCTACTGGTTCAAGTAACCTCCCACCGCCACCGCGGGGCCTCCTCCTGCTAATGCAGGAGGAGGCCCCGCCGGCGTGCAGCCCCGCCGCGGGACGCCAGACGGCCCACCCCTGCCCGGCAACGAGACCCGAATGGCCGTGGTGGGCCCGCCCACGACCCTCCGCCCGCTCCTGGCATTCGCGCCCGGTGAAGCCCACGCGCGAGCCCGCCGTGTCTGCGGCTGCAAGATCGCGGCCGCCCAGTGAGCGAACCAGACCCTGGATGTGGAGGCCGCGGAGCTTCCCCGGTTCCTGGTCGTGGCCAGCCGTCCCGGTCTCGTTCACCGACATCGGGTGCGAGGCGCCGAAGGGCCCCGCGCTCTTGGCATGCCGCCCATCTCCGTTATCTCGCGGTCCGCCGCCAATGGCCCCACCCACCAAGGGGTGTACAGCGTCACGTGATGGCTGGTCACTTCCGCGGCCAGAGGGGTAGGTTCTGGTCCGGCCGCTCATCACCGGCCGTAAATCACAGGCCAAACCACACGAAGAGGTGGAAGTGACCGCGCCGCCGGTGTGCTCCGCGGTCTGCAGAACGGGGAGTCCATGACCAGTCAACACCGCGCGTTCACTGCTGCGGGCATGCTTGCCGCCAGTGCCGCACTCGCCCTCGGCGCGAGCCCGGCCGGCGCCACGAGCTCGTCCCTTCCCTACGGGCCCGGCCCCCAGGACCACTACACCGTGCAGAAGCAGCCGGCACCAGGCACCTGCCACTACCGGCACGACCACGCCCAGCCGCTGCCCGACAGCCACTGCACCCCCGGTGCACTCAACCCGAAGGTCACCCTCCAGACCCTCAAGGCCACCATCTGCAACCCGCACGGGTACACCTCGAAAATCCGTCCCCCGGCCTCGGTGACGGGCCGTGAGAAGCTCGCGAACGCCGCCTCGTACGGCTACAAGACCGACAAAGCGAGCCTGCACGACGCCGAGTACGACCACCTCGTCTCACTGCAACTGGGCGGCGACCCCAACGACCCGCGCAACCTCTGGGTAGAACCGCCGAGCCCCGGACACAGCCCGGGCGCCGGCCCGAACAACGACAAGGACAAAGTCGAAACCCGCCTGCACACAGCCATCTGCAACGGACGAGTCACCCTCACAGCAGCCCAGCAAGCCATCGCCTCAGACTGGGTGACCGCCGAACAACGACTCGGCCTGAAGTAACAGCCACACCGTCGGCGGCCGCCGCCACCTCGCGCTGCCCGGTGTGGGTGGTGGCGGTCATGTCGGGCGACCGCCAACACCGTGCGGCTATCCCTGGCACGCCCGCCAGGGCAGCCAATCAGGTGTCTGTGGTGTTGTTGGGCGCGCGTGGGGCGGGCGACGGTGTGAGCGTCCGCAGTCAGGGCCCCCGCCCGCAACGCGGTGGCGACACCGGCGACCAGGTGCTCGTGCGGGATGTGCCGGGCCATCCTTCGGGTCCCTCCCCCTGCCACCGCGACGTGCGTCAGGAACGGCGGGCGAGAGAGGTTGCCGGATCCTGGGGTGGTCCGGGTCAGGCCAGGGCAGTCGCAACTGCCCGTCGCCCAGTCAGGGTGAAAAGACGACGCCGTACTGCCTGGCGAACCGGTTGGCCTCCGCCGTGGAACCGCACATCGAGCGCAGGTAGAAGGCATAGGCCACCGACTCGACCTGCTCCTCGTCCAGGCACAGCGCCCACCGGTTGCGGGCCCGGTCAAAGCACGCGGTCCGCACCCGCTCCGCCAACCCAGCCGCCGGCAGCACCCGCAGCCGCGCCCCGCTGCTCAGATAGACGCGCAAGGCGTCCATCTCCGCCGGCCGCAGCTCGACCAAACGCTCCCCCTCAGCCGGGCACTGCCGCACCGGGACGGGACTGGCATCGGTGTACGTCACTACGTCATGGCCGTACGAGGTGAGCCGCGCCGCCCACAAAACGGGCCGACCGGCATGGGCGGACAGCTCCGCCCGCACCAACACGTCCGCCATCTCCGCCAGCCCCTGACCGGCCGCCGCCTCCACCGCCTGCTGCTGGTGGGGACGCAGCTGACCGGACAGCACCCACCCCCACTCCGCTTCCCCCTCTCCGTCGCGCAGAACCCGCAGCGCCTCCAGCCAGGCCTTCCTCCCCCGCACGCCCACACCACCCTTCGACGCAGCCCGACACCGGTGGAAGAACGTTAGGAGCCGCGCTTGGGCGAGCACGCCCGAACAGCCGAAAGATCACCGGCACGTGCGAAAAGATCACCGAGGGCCGCACCTGGTGCGGCCCGGGGGGCGGCCGGGCACTCCAGGGCATCCAGAGCGCGGGCCGGGCCAGCGGCCGGTCCAGGCGGCCAGAACGCCGGAACAGCCGCTGAGCACACCCGCGAGCCGCCTGCCCCCGGCATCCGGGAACGAGTCGCAGCCAACAAGCCCGGACGGGCCCCTGTCCGTCAGCGCCGCCGGAGTTCCTGCTCCTCTGGGCCGCTCATCAGTGTGCGGTGGGCGGATTCACCAGGTCGGAGGGGTCCGTGTTCGCTCCGCACAGCACCACGCAGACCTTCTCGCCGTTGCCGGGCCGGTAGCTCCGGCTCACAGCGCCGGGCCGGGCCGGCAGGTCCCGGTCGGGGACGTGCTGGTCCGGTGACGTGAGCGCGGCCAGAGCGGTGGCGGCACCGTGCTCGACGGCTACCTTGCGGTGGTCCCACAGTGCCTGTCGAGCGCGGATGATCTCGGCGTCCGGCACGAGGACCGAGTGCACTCGGTCCTGCCGGGCGGCGTGCAGGGCCATCTCGCAGGTGCGGCGCGCGCCGAGGGAGTCCGCGGCGATCGAGTCCACGGTGACGTCGATGAGGGCGCCGGACTGGAGGGCGGCGTTGAGGGCGCGGCAGTTCTCCGGTTCGACTGCGACGGTGCGGATGCCGTGGTGCTGGGCGGCGGTGGTGACGCCGGTGAACAGGCCGCCGCCGCCGACCGCGACCACCACGGTGTCCAGGTCGGGGATGTGCTGGCGGATCTCCTCCAGCAGGGTGCCGGCCCCGGCGGCGATGAGCGGGTGGTCGTAGGCGTGGCTGGCCAGGGCGCCGGTCGTTTGTGCGAACTCGTTGCAGGCTGCAAGGGCTTCGGCGTACTCGGATCCGGTCAGGCGGACGTCGGCGCCGTAGCCGCGGAGCTTGGCCACCTTCACCGCCGGTGCGGTCTCAGGGAGGAAGACCGTGGCGCGTACGCCCTGCTGCTGGGCGGCCCAGGCGCAGGCCAGCCCGGCGTTGCCGCCGGAGGCGATGGTCACCCCTGCGTCGGGCAGGGTGTTCGCGTCGCGGTGGGCCTGGATGAAGTTCTGCGCGCCGCGGGCCTTGAACGAGCCGGTGTGCTGCATGAACTCCATGGCCAGCCACACCTCACAGGGCTGCTCGGGTCGGTCGTCGAGGGGGTCGCGGTGGCCGGTGCGGATCGCGCCGGGATCGAGGGGGGCGAGGGTGACCGGGCGGATGCGTCCGGCGATCCGGTCGGTGGCGGCCTTGATGTCGCCGTAGGTGAGGTGCACTTCGTTGCTCCTGCGATGAGTTGGTCACGACCAGGCGGTGAGCTGGCCGGTGGTGGTCAGGCCGAGGAAGAACGCGAAGGCGATCCGGCGCCCGGTCAGGTTCGGTTTGACCGCGTGGAAGTTCGCGGGGTTGAACAGCAGGGCGTCGCCGGTGTGCGGCGTCACCTCGACGCGCTGGCAGTGGGCGACCGCCTCGGGCCGGTAGCCGTATGCCTGGCGGTGCTGCTCGTCGGCGGGTTCCCAGCGGTGGCGCCACACCATGGTCGCCCCGCCGGTGGCCGGCGCCGACACCCAGACGTTGAAGGCGAGCTGGGCGAGGACCTCCTGGTCGAACAGGCCTGTGGGGAACTCGCGGCTCAGGTCGTCATAGTGGACCAGGGCGCCCTCGTTGATCTCGCGTAAGGTGCCGCCGAAGACGGCCCGGCCGCCGATCGTGGCCGGGGCGACGGCCGCGCCCCAGGCGGAGCCGAGGCGGGCCAGCGAGACGGCGATCGGGTCCGGACGCATCCTGGCCCGCTGCCAGGCCGCCCGGGAGGCCTCCGCGTCGTGCCAGTACCGTTCGGCGTCCAGGCCGCCCCCCTGGTCGCGGTAGTCGTTGAGGGCCGGGCCGAAGCGCACGATCCGGGTGGGCACCCGGGCCGGGTCGTAGTCGGCGGTGGGCAGCCGGTCCAGCGCGCCCATTGCCGCCTGGCTGGCGTCCGGGTCGAGGAAGCCGGGGACGCGGACGGCCGCGAGGGTTCCGGACACCAGGTTGGCCAGGTGCCGGTCGGTGAAGGCGGTGCTGTCGACCGCGGTGAACAGCGGGTCGAGTGCCGTGGTGCGGGGCATGTCGCCTCCGTAAGGATGCATGAGCCTACCGTGACGGTACGGTGTACCGTACGCTGACTCGCATGCCGAGGCAATCCACTTCCCTGGACCGCGCAACCCCCGAACGGATCGCTGAGCAAGCCCTGCTGATAGTCGATCAGGAAGGGCCCGCCGCACTCAGCTTCCGCACACTGGCCGCCGCGCTGGACATCTCCGTCGCCTCCCTCCAGCGCCGCTGCACCGACCTGGCCGGCCTGCTGGACCTGGTGACCGACCACCTCGCCGCCAGCCTGCCACAGATCGAACCGGGCACCGACTGGGCGAGCGCCACCGAACAGCGGTTCACCGCGCTGTACCAGCTGCTGACAGACCATCCGGGCCTCGTCGCCCTGCGCGGCGACCGCCCCTGGCTCGGCCCGCAGCTGCTGAAACGCCTGGTGGAACCGCAACTCGCCGACTCCCTCGCCGCCGGCATGACACCCCAGCAGGCGATCATCACCTACCGGCGGCTGTATCTGCTCACCCTCGGCAGCGCGAGCTTCGTCAACCACCGCGACCCCAAGGCTGCCCAGACCGCCACCCGGCTCGCGCTGGCCGCGCTCGACCCAGAGGAGTTCCCGGTACTCACCGGACAGCTCGGCGCCGTCCTGCCCGCCGTCGTCGACCACGAGGTCTACTACGGCGCCCTCCGCCAACTCATCCACGCCGCCGCGGAACCCGGACAGGCGTCCGAGGGGATGTAGGCGGGCCAGCTCACCGAGGGTCGCCCGACACGGGCGCGGGATGCCATTCAGACACGGCTCACCCGCCCGCGGTGCCCCAACGTTGTACGCCGAGGTCGTCTTCTCCGACAGCCTCTGCCGGCTGCTGCCGTTCATGGAGCGCTTGAGCCAGGCCCGGCAGGCCGACCTCGGGCTGGACGGCAGCGGCGGCCTGGGCGGCCTCCTCCTCGTCCGCCGCTTCTTCGGACCGGAGATCCTTCCGATGTGGCGGTGGAAGCCCGGCTCGAACGTCGCCGGTGGCGACCGCGTCGGCGAGGTCCGCCTCGGTCAGCAGTACCTCACCGTCGCCCTGCGCACCGACGACGACGGCGAGGGCGACCTTGGGTTCGACGTGCTGGTCTCCTGCCCGTTCGACCCCGAATGCAGCGGCCGCGCCTGGGCGCCGACCTACAGCGTCATCTGCCTGCCCCGCGCGCTCAGCGGCGAGCTGGACCACCGAGACGACATCGTGTGCGACGTCCACGGCGGCTTCGACGACATCGCCCAGGAGACCGACGACCACGCTCTGCATGAAGCCGACCGGAGCGTGCGATGAAGGCCAGCCGTATGGACATCATCCTCGTCCGGGTCGCCGCGTACACGGTCGCGTTCACCGTCATCGGCTCGGTTGCCACCGTCGTCGGCGTGCTGGCCTCCCGGCCCGTCACCGGAGATGCGGCCCCGATCGCCTGGGCCCTGGCCGGTATCGCAATGGCCATCCTCCTCGGAGTCGGTATCGACCACCTGACCACCCGGATCCTGCATCGCGTCCCCATAAACGCCGCATCCACACAACCCCGCGACGAAGGGACGTCATGAGCCGCCCCGACACCCCGCACCCGCATCCCCTGACCCCGGCCGATCTCCTGGAGGGAGATGAGCGGGCGTACGGCTGACCAGACTGCCACCTGCCCATCCAGGGCGGGCGCGCAGGGCTGGCCGCACACCGCAGCACCGTCCACCACGGCCGTGACGACCCCCGGCGCCGCATCACCATCCAGCTCGACCTCTGAGCCGCCCCGCCTCACAGCGTGACGGACGCTCCGTGCCGCCCGGCGCTTCCGCACCACGGAGACCCGGGCGGTCGCGGTGGCCCCTCAAGCACTGGCACGGAGAGGAGATGGGCGTCATGGCGCGCACCGAGTTCTACGAGGTCGACGTCCCGATACACGACACCACCAACCCGGCCCGCAAGGGTTTTGTGACTGAGCGTTTCACTTGGCCAGTGAGCGGTTGACTTGGCCAGCCGAGTGTTCGCCATCTGCATCGATGCCTCGACGGTGACGCACGTCTTCCAGCAGCGGTCCGCGCAGCGCACCGAGCAAAACTCGCGTCAGGAACGGCTGCGCCAGGAGCGGTTGGACACTTACGGCACCTACTCCGGCCTGTTGGTCAACTTCCGCCGGGCCATTCTGCACCACTGGTTCTGCGTGCACGAGGGCAATGACGCCGACGACGAAGTCGCCCTGCGCAGACTCTCGTTCGAGCTGCGCTCCAGCACCGAGCACGCCCTGTACCCCCTCCAACTGATCACTGACGATCCCGAGCTGGCCACCGTCGCGGCCGACGCCTTCACGGCGATCGGCAAGATCGATCGCGCAGCGAACCGCGCCGACGTGGTCGTCTGTCGGGATGCGACCCAGGAGCTGATCAACACCTTCGTCTCGACGGCACGCCGGCACGTCTAACGAGCTCGTGCACGGTAGGCGGGGAGGCGTCGAGGATGGCGGGGGGGCTCGGTGTTCACATCTGCCGCGCCGAAGTCAGGTCCGCGGTTTGCTGGTGGGACAGCAGGCCGGCGACGGCCTGGACGGTGTCGCTCATGTGCTCGCGGCGGCCGAGGTGGCGGGTCAGAGCTCGCCAGTTCTTCAGGTGAGCGATGCCGTGCTCGACGCGGATGCGTCGTGAGGAATGTGCCTTCCGCTGCCGCTCGTACATCTCCCCGTACCAGTCCGGAGCGTTCTTCTTGAACTTGCGGTGCGGCGGTGTCACCACCTGACCGCTGGTCTGTGCGCCCAGGCCCTGGTAGCCGGCATCGGCGAGAATTTCCACGGCGGGCCCGTCGGCCAGGAGCTTGACCAGCCCTGACTGGCGAGCGTGGGTAATGTCCGCGCAGCTTCCGGGCTTGGTCGGGCTGCAGAACAGCACCCGGCCGTCCCCGTCCGTGAGCACCGTGGTCTTGACGGCGTTCTGCTTGCTCTTGCCGGAGATGAACTTGTCGCGGTCCTTGCGCCTGGCGGCCGGCCGCCGGACCTGGATCTCGGTGCCGTCCACGATCCCGGTCCTACCGTCGGAGCCGAGGTGGTCGACGACCTCGGCCAGCGTCCGCAACCGCACGCCGGGACTGACGGTGCAGCCTCGCTCGGCGAGCAGGGGCCGCACCTCACCGACGGCGCGGGTGATGGTGGAGCGGTCCACGCCAAACCAGCAGGCGAGCACGTCGTGTGTGGCCCCGTGACGGGGGTGCACGAGGGTGGCCAGGAGCCGGTCGACGAAGACCAGCCGGTGCTTCGCGCCGGCGCCTACGGCCCGCTTCCGCTGCCTGGACGCAAGCCTGGCCTGATGCCGTTCATGCCACAACGGGCCCAGCTCGGCCACGAGTTCAGCGATCACGCCGGCCGACAGGCCAGTGATCCTCCGGTCGCTGATGATCGCTGCACGAGACGCGTTCCCCACCACACGACCATGATCGACGATCAGGAGCTCGACGCCTCCCCGCCTACCGTGCACGAGCTCGATAGTGCCGGGACAAACTCGCCCTGACCTTGGAGATCGTCAAGCACACCGATGGCATCGCGGGGTTCGTGGTGCTGCCCAGGCGCTGGGTGGCCGGGCGCACGTTCGCGTGGCTGATGAACTCCCGCGTCTGGCCCGGAACTACGAAGCCCTGCTCGCCACCGGCGAGGCGATGAGCCGGTGGCCGACGGTCACGCAGATGAGCCGGCGTCCGGGACGGCCAGTGTGCGCCGGCGGGCACTCACCGCCCCCGACGCCTCCAGGAGGAGCCCCCCGCGCTCCGCAGGCGCCGGGCATTCGACCGCAGTCCCTCGACTTTCGCGGCGTCGCATCAAGGCCCAGATCCACCGCGATCTCCTTGGCCCGAAACGGTCCGTCGCCCGTAGATCGCTGCTGGTCCAGCACACCCAGAATGCACTGATAGTCCGGCGCCACAACCGTCACAGGCAGCCCTTGCCACCAAGGCGGCACCGTCGACCCTTGCGCCGGCGCGAGCGACAGCACCGCTTTCTCCTCGGCCTCCGACCCGGCGCTGGTCTCGGCAGCCGAGGCTGCCAGGGCCTCGACCAGCTCTTCCCGCGCGATCACCCGCCGGTCCAGTTCGATCTCGGCGGCCTCCAACACCTCAGCCCACCCGGTGACTTCCTCCCGTAGCCCTTCCACCCGCACACCGACCGCTGTCTCCCGCTCCTCCAGCATTCCCAGCACTGACGCCATCGCGCGCCCCTCGCTCACTGTCCAGAAACAAGACGCCGCATGCTTCTCTCATTCCGAGCTACACCATGCCTGACCAGCAAAATCAACGGATCAGTTCTGTTGAGATACGGCGTCTCAGGCCAGAGCCACCCTGTATCAAGGGTTGATGAGCGTCATGTCCTGGGCCATGGCTCCAACATTGGTGCGGCATGGTGGGATGGTTTCGCCAGCGGTAGTGAGCGTAGGGCGACGGCGTACGCCGGAGCGTCCTGCGTGGATTTTCAGGTGACGGCGTACATGTATCACGCCTCTTTTCGAAACTCCAGCGACCAGTCTCTTACGCATTCGATCGTAAAGAGTTGCGAAGTGACCTTCCGGGATACGGGGAGGGTGTCGTCGTCCCGGTTTTCGCACGATGGTGCGGTCGTTTCCCGCTTTACGTCTCACTCTGTTGGCCGAGCGCGGTAAGGGCGCGCTAGGGTCGCGTCGGAGAGGTCCCGGGCCAAGGCTGGCTACCGACAGGCCGGGACCCCTCCGCATTTTGAACCGTCGTCAATTCCACAGAGGGAAACCGATGACCGATCGCAATGTTGTGTCCGGCACCGTGGTGTCTGGAGCACGCGTGGAAGGTAGCAGCGGCAGCGGATATTACGCACGCCTGCGTGCCTTCGCTGTCACGCTCAGCTTGGGCCCCATTGTCGTACTGGCCCTGGCCTGCGTTCTTCAGGGTTCCGGCTGGCCAGCCGCAGGGTGTGTGGCGTTCGCGGCGGTCGCAGCTGCCGCAGCCGGCAGGTCCCGGCTCGAATACTTCTGGGCGCGCCTGGACTGAACCAGTGCCGTGGGCCCCGAGCATGGCCCCGGCACCCACCGCACGCCGGAAGCCAAAGTGAGCGGGCCGGCCAGGAAGGGAAAAGTGGTGGCAGATAGTTCGACGCAGCCGGACAGGTGCGCGATGTGCTCCGGTCCGTTGGTACAGAAGGTGGGCGCCGGGCGGCGGCGCCGGTACTGCGGCATCGCCTGCCGCCGACGTGCGCAGAGGCAGCGGCGGGCTAGCCAGACGAAATTCGTTGAGCAACAGGGCCCGTTGGGCAGTGCAGTTGCTGCGGAGGTCCATCGCCTGGCGGGTCAGCTGGTGGACAGCGAGATGCGTCAGGAGGAGCTGGGAACGCTGCTGGAGCGCGCTGAGGCGATCCGCCGGGAGCTGGATATCTACACCGCTGCTGCGGTTCAGGACGCCCGGCACCGGGGTGAGAAATGGGAGGCTGTGGCCCGCGCCGCGCATGTAGCGCCGGAGACGGCCCGGGCACGGTGGGGGCCGGAGCGGGTCGCCCGGATGATGGTGCTGCACGCCAACGACAAGCAGGCTGCTCCCACTCGGTGGCGCGCGGCGCGGTCCGTGCCCGCCGGGGAGGGATGGGAGAACGCGGGCGGTGACCGGCGGGAGGCGGCCGGCCCGGTGGGCATGCTCGCTTCGGCACTGACCCAGTTGCAGATCGCGAGCGGCAAGACGATCCGCGAGGTGGCGGATCTGGCCATGCTGTCGCCGTCGTTCATCTCGCGGGTCCTGTCCGGGGACCGGCTTCCGACTTGGGACCTGGTGTGTGCGCTGAGCAAGATTTTCGGCTCCGACCCGGCGGAGCTGCGGGTGCTGTTCGAAGCGGCCCACGGGATGACGGTGCCGCAGCGGCAGCCTGCCCCTGCTGCCATTGAGCAGTTGCATGCGGCGGTGCGGGGGCTGTATCGGGCGGCGAAGTCGCCGAGCCCTGAACGGATTGAAATGCTGAGCGGCAGGGCGGTGAGCGCCAAGGAGGCTCGGCTCGTACTGTCGGGCCGCGACGTGCCCGACTGGGGGGTGCTGTCTGCTCTGGTGTGCACGCTGGGGGGGCGGCCCTCGGAAGTGAAACCGCTGTGGGAGGCGGTGCACTACGCGTTCTTGATGGTCGACGACCCCGGTCTGCCCGACGGCATCGCGCACGTCGCATTGCCGGAGGCGGAGCAGTGACTGCGTCCCGGAGCGCACCCCTTAGCAGCGGGGCGCCCTGTGTCCCCGCCGACGTAAGGAGAACTGCGGATCTGCAGCGCGGCGGCCTGCGGGTGGAGCGGTCTGCGGTGGCTGCTTTCGCGGCTTTCCGTGAACGCCTTTACGAGCCCTACTTGCAGTATTCGGCGTTGCGGATCGGCCAGTACGGAGCGGCGGAGAGAGCTGTGGCCGCGGCCTTCACCGAGCTCGCGGTGTCATGGACCAAGGTCTTGGGCAGCTCCGGGCCGGCCGCTGTCGCCTGGGACATCCTCCATGATCATATCGATCAGGCACTCGGCGGGCATCTTCACCCTTGCCCGTTCGGCCGGCCTGTGCGCTCTCTTCATCTGGAGGTCCAGGTGCTGCACCGCCGGCTGCTGCTCAGTTCGGAACGGATCGCGGAGGTGCTGGGCATACCGGTGGAGGATGTGTGCGGGCTGCTGCTTCCGTCGGGGCCCCGAGGGGGTGACAAACAGCCATTTCACAGCACACCGATGTGACCCACCTCATACACTGTGCTGTCACGGCGTCAGGTGACGTCTCGTGACGAGGCCGGAGGGGGCACGGGTGAATTTGCCGTATGGAGTGGACGTATCGGTTCCGAGTGTGGCCCGCATGTACGACAGCCTCCTTGGCGGCAAGGACAACTACCCCGCAGACCGTGCCGCCTGCGAGGAGCTGCTCACACAGGTGCCCAGCATGCGGGAACTGGCGCTGAACAACCGGCAGTTCCTGCGCCGGGTGGTGCACACCTTGGCGGCAGACTTCGGGATCCGCCAGTTCATCGACCACGGCTCAGGGCTGCCCACACAGGACAACGTCCACGAGGTCGCGCAGCGCGTCGCCCCGGCGTCCCGGGTGGTGTACGTCGACAACGACCCCATCGTCCGTGCCATGGGCAGTGCCTTGCTGGAGACCAACGAACGCACCGCAGTACTCCAGGCCGACATGCGCGACACCGACGCCATCTTCGCCAGCGAGCCCGTACGCCGCCTCATTAACTGGGACGAGCCGGTGGCCGCATTGTTCGTCTCTGTACTGCACTGCATCCCGGACGACAGCGGGCCCGGCGACCTGATCGCACGCGTAGCCGACAGACTGCCGCCCGGCAGCATGATGGTCGTGTGCCAACTCGTCAGCGACAACCAGGCAGTCCGTGACTTCGTCACAGAGTTCATGGACGCACAGACCCAGGGCCACTGGGGCCGCGTACGCGAGAAGGCCGACGTCCAGGCCTTCTGCACGCCGCTGGATCTCGTCGACCCGGGGCTGACAGAGGTGTCAGCCTGGCGGCCGCAGAACGACGACGTCCCCCAGCAACTGACGTGGGAATGGGAGGAATACGGAGGCGTGGGCTTCGTCAGGCACTGAGCCGCCGCCGCTTCCCGAAGAGAGGCGGTTGCGGCCAATTACCGCCAGGTGTCGAGGGCCTCCTGCAGCAGTGACGGAGTCTGGTCTGCGGGAGTTGCAACGCCGCACAGATGGTTCAGCACAGCCTGGTACCGCTCGGACTCCGCAGGCTTCTCACGGTAGACAGCGCCCTCGTACTGCTCCAGGTACACCATGTCCGGCAGGTAGTCAGGAGCGAAGAACCGAAGGTGCACGATCGGGTGCCCGATCGCGCCGGCGGCTCCCACGGACAAAGGGGCGATGTGCAGGCGCAGACGGTAGCGCAGTTCCTCCAGCAGCGTGAGCAAGTGGGTGATCTGCCGATACATGACGCCGGGGGTTCCGACCTGGCGGCGGAAGACCTCGGAGTCCATCACAGCGATCAGGCTCGGCGGGTCGGTTTCGCGGCGCAGCATCTCGATGCGAGCACGTCGCATGCGGACCCGTTCCTCGATCTCCTTGGCCGGCATGGTGGGATGGGTGGCCCGGATGACGATCTCGGCGTACTCCTCGGTCTGCAGCCAGCCCGGCACCAACTGCGGCTCGTAGGAGATGATCCGCTGTGCCGCCGGCTCCATCGCGAGCAGCGGGCGCAAGCTGCTCGGTGCGGCATGGGCGAAAGGCTGCCACGCTTCGGGATTGGCCGCCTCGTTCACCAGGACCGCGATCCGCTGGCGCTCCGCCGGGTCGCGCACACCATACTCATCCAGCAGGCGCACGACCTCTGCGGGCTTCAGCGATGCGAGTCCCGTCTCCATGCGGCTGATCGTGGATTCGGAGGCACCGATGCATCGAGCCGCCTGGCGGGTCCCCACACACGCGTGGTCGCGGCAGCGCCTGAGGTGGCCCGCAAGCGCTTTGCGGTGCGCGGCCGAGCCCCACTCCGGGCGGTGCGGGAAACCGAGAATGGAAGGCGCCTTCTGTTCGGCTGCCATACCGGGTGCTCCTATCGACTGTTCAGAGAGCCCGAGTATGGCAGCCGACTATCAAGCATGTCAGGAAGTGGCCATAAATCTACGCTCTGTCACGCGAGAGCGAAGTCGAACTCCCCGTCCCTGACTCCCGCGAAGAAGGCTGCAACCTCCTCCCCCGTATACACAAGGGCCGGCCCGTCCGGGAATCGGGAGTTCCGCACGGCCACACCGCCATCAGGCAGGCGAGCGACTTCCACACAGTTCCCGTTGCCCCCGCTGTGGCGGCTCTTGCGCCACGCGACCCCCTCAATCATGCCTGCACTGACGCCGTTTTCTACCCGCTGCATTCCTATTCGCGCCTCTCCGAGTCCCGCCCGGCCAGCACCGCCCCGAAGGAAGCCATGACCGACCAGGTGTGCGAATTCCTTAGTCCTGCAATTGCAGAACCACACTTGCAGGAACGATGAACAGGCCGGAATAGTGACGGTCAAGACGGCACGCCAGGCTCGAGAGGGCAAACAAACTCCGAGGGACGGACGATGACGCCACCTCACAACCGCGACAATCAGCCACTCTTCCCAGCCGAGACTGCCAACAGCCCGGAGCGGCAGCTCTTCCGCGGCGCGCCGGCCGCGTGGACCCCCAACCTTGCCGTGCGCACAGGCCTGGGAAGCACCCCATTTGCCGCGAGACAGATCCCGCCCACGACCAAGTGCTGCTACGTAGCACGACAGTTCACCCGCCAGACACTGCGCCGCTGGGGCCTGAACAGCATCTGCGACGACACCGTGCAGGTCGCTTCCGAACTCGTCGCGAACGCAGTCCGCCACGGTCAGACACGCGCCATCGCATCAGGCACCCCGCAGACTGCCGTATGGCTTGCCCTCACCCTGCGCCCGCGCACCCTGCTGTGTGTGGTCCGCGACCCAAGCCAGCGCCGGCCGCGCCTCACCTGCCCGCCACCCCTGGCTGAACAGCACCGCGGACTTCCCATCGTCAACGCCCTGAGCACGACCTGGGGCTGGACCGACGACCAACAAACCGACGGGAAGTCCGTATGGGCCCGTCTATCACTCCCGGAAGACTGAAAACCACTCTGCCCACACCCGGTCACTGCCTGCTCCAACTCTGACCTGCGGGACGACCGCACCCTCGGCAGAAGACAGATCCAGGGCGACCTAGTGCTCTGACCGAGAAGGTTCACCGGCTTGCGGAGGTCCCGGCGTTGGTCAGCGAGCGCCGTACGGAGTGACAGGCGATCCGCTTGATCCCGGCCGGGATGAAATAGGGGCGGTGCGGGAGTTGAGTGTCGCGACAGGGCGGCCAGTAATCGTCGCGTCGCCCTCGGACTGCCGTCGAAAGGCAACCCATGCCCCTGCTGGGCCTCGGTGTTTCTCTTCAACAGCGCTGGCCGCTCGACGACGGAGCCAGCGTGCTCCGCGCCGCACGCCACGCTGAAGACCTAGGCTTCGACCACGTTGCGGTCGGCAACCGTCTACTGGACAGCGGTTTCGGCCTCGACACGGACCCGCTGGTTCTGCTGTCGGCCGTCGCCGGGGCGACGACGCGCCTGCAACTGCTGACGTCCGTACTCGTCGCGCCGTACTACCCGGCGCTGGTGCTCGCCAACCAGGCAGCCACGCTGGATGTCGTATCCGGAGGACGCTTGATCCTGGGCGTGGGCACCGGCTGGAATCCTGACGAATTCGCCGCCGTCGGGGTACCCGCCCGTGAACGGGGTGCACGTACCGACGACCACCTCGCCGCTGCCAAGGCCCTGTGGGCCCGGCGCCCCGCAGACTTCGACGGGCCGTTCACGACACTGCACCAGGCGCACTTGGGAGTGCCTCCGGTCACCACCGGCGGTCCGCCCATGTGGGTTGGCGGACACAGCGACGCTGCCCTGCGCCGTGCGCTGCGGTTCGGCGACGGCTGGTACGGCACAGGCGCCGACGCCGTGGAGATCACCGACGTCCGGCGCCGCTTGCGTGACCTCGCCGAGGCACAAGACGCCGATCGTCTGACGCTCGCGTCGGCCGCGTTCCTTACTCCGCCGGGTCTGCCCGCGGCGGTTCCGCCACCGGGACGACCACTGGCGGCACTACGCCCACTGCAGAGAGCGTTGCCGACGACCTCGGTCGGCTCGCCGAGGCAGGGCTTGCCGCTTGCACCCTGTGGCTGCCTGTCGCGGCTGAACATGTCGAGAAGGCCATGGAGTGGGTCGCAGCCGAGGTGGCACCGCGGCTCACCTGATGCCGTGGCTGGAAAGACCCCCAGTTTGATCAAGCTGCCGCTTCGGGGACGTCCGCCCTAGCCGGTTCGCGGATGGCGTACGGCTCCGCCGAGAGCCTGCCAACCCGCGGGTTCATGGCGAAGGAGGCCATGGCGTCGATACAAGCGGCCGATCCGGGCCTGAGCGTACGGAAGGCCGGGGCCTGCTCCACTCCCGTCTCGTCACCGCCAAAGGACCTGCAGCCAGGGCCGAGCTCGCCGGGAGTGAGAAGCCGTTGCTCGAGCTGGCGGGCGGTCAGCTGGAGCATGCCCGAGCCCGCAGCCGGAACGGACGACCAGTTCCTCCTCGTCACCGACACCGCCAACCAGCAGCACCGCCCCGGAGCGCCGCGCCCCTGCCCTTCCCGGCCGGGCGCGGCGCTCTGCCAACCGCGCGGGCATGTGTCGGCCGTGGGGAACCCTGTGACAAGATCCGCTGGCATGTCATCTGTCATGTCGTCTGCCATGCCTTCGTCGTCCACGCGCCCCTCAAGAACCCGTCGCCGTCTGCTGGTCGCCCTGCTCGCCCTGCTCGCGACAGCAGGCTCCACCGTGGCCGAGGCCGGCACGCCGTCCGGCCCGGCGCCCGGCGCCGCGGTGAGAGCGGCCGAACCCGCGACGCCCGACCGCCCCAGCTACGACGTGAAGCTGCGCGCCGACGCCGACGGCTCCCACTGGACGGGCCGGCAGACGGTGTCCTTCCGCAACGCCTCCAGCCGGCCCCTGCGTGAGGTGTACATACGCCTGTGGGGCAATGGCGAGGACGGCTGCGGGACATCCGGAAGACCGTCCCCCGTCCGCGTCTCCCACGTGCGCGGCGGCACTCCGGGCCGCCCCGGCGTGAAGTGCACGGCGCTGCGCATCGCTCTGCCGAGGCCGCTCGCACGCGGTGAGCGGACGGCCGTCTCCTTCGACGTGGCCCTCACCGTGCCCGCACGCAACAACCGCTTCGGCCGCGAAGGCGCGTTCCGCTTCCTGGGCAACGCGCTGCCGGTCCTCGCCGTGCACGACGCAAGGGGGTGGCACCTCGATCCGTATGTGTCGTACGGCGAGAGCTTCTACACCCTGGCGAGCGACTTCCGGGTGCGCCTCGACCACCCGACCGCCCTCAAGGTCCCGGCGACCGGCAGCACATGGACCCGCCCCGGCGGTACCGGGCATTCGGTCACGTACAGCGTCGCCAAGCGGGTGCGGGACTTCGCATGGGCGGCGGGCCCGTTCCGCACCGCGACCCAGACCTCGCCCGACGGCGTGCGCGTGAAGTCGTACTGGTCGCCGAACACGCCCGCCGCCGGTGTCCGCCTCAACCGCAAGGACGCCGTCGCCGCCATCGACCGGTTCGGCAGGGAGTTCGGCCGCTATCCGTACGGCGAGATAGACCTCGTGATGACCCCCGGGTTCGCCGGCGGCATGGAATACCCCGGCCTGGTCATCCTCGGCACCAAGGAGGAGGGCGGCGCCACGGTCCATGAGATCGCACACCAGTGGTGGTACGGCGTCGTGGGCAACGACGAGTACAACTCACCCTGGCTGGACGAGAGTTTCGCTCAGTACGCCAACGCGCGCTACTACCGCTGGGACGGGTTCGAGTGCTCGCCGGACGACTCTTGGCCGAGCGCCACCGCCGCGCTCACCAACTCGATGGCCTACTGGTCCACACACCGTAGCGAGTACTTCCAGGTCGTGTACGGGATCGGCCCCTGCGTCCTGGCCGACCTGGAGCACGTCCTCGGGGCCGGCACCATGGCGCGCCTCATCAAGAAGTACGCCCACGACCACTGGTACGGCGTCTCCACCACCGCCGACTTCAAGAAGGCCGCACAGTCGATGACGCACAGGGACCTCGCCCCCTTCTGGCGCAAGCACCGCATCCGCTGAAGTCGCACTCCACTCGCGGGTGACGGCCGTACCCCGTCGGCGCCACGACGACGGAGACCGACGGGATACGCGGGCAGGACGGCGTCATTCCAGCGGTGCATCCCGGTTGATGGGGCTTCAGGAACTGAGGCACGGCTGGAGGGTGGCCGGCGGGGGCTGACGCGCAGGCAGGCACAACTTCCGGTGATCACGAAGCGTCGGCAACGCCACGTTCGGCAACAGCTACACGAACGTGGGGAGCCGCGCAGGCGCGCGGTGCGACGGCAGTGTCCGCCGGAACAGTCGGGGAAAAACTGGCGCAGCTCCCGCTGGACCTGCCACGTAACAACTGCAGAAACTGCGGCATCGTCTGCGATGACGCCTGACCGAGCCAGACCACGTGCGGGAACAGCTGGCCGCACCGAAAGGGACAGCCGACACCCTGCACCCCTTCAACCTGGCCCTCGCCCTAGCCTGCGAGAGCGCGGTGGAGGACCTGCACCGTCTCGCGGCGACCGCTGAAGGCGATGAGCGCGCGGCGCTCCGCGAGGTGGTGGCGCCTGTGGTGCGGGCCCTGGCGTGCGTGTGCGCCGGGGCGCCCGGGCAGGCGGCGGCGTTACTGGAACCGCTCGCCAACGTTCTGGAGGGGCTGGGAGGAGTGCGGTGGGAACGGGACCGCAGATGTGGAACATGGGATACAGCAGGGGGTGTGCCGGCCAATGGCCCCTGCTCTCCCCCGCCCCCTGACCCAAGCCGCCCTCACTCCCCCGGCACCTCGCATCCGTGCCCGACGGTACGCGCCGGCGGGTGCCGTCCGACCCTGCGTGTGTGCGGGGACTCATCGGCTGGCCTGGGTGACGCCGCTCGCCAGCTGCCCCAGGAGGTCGGGAGCCACCCCCGCGGGCGCGGGGACGACTGCCTGCCGCTCCGCGAGGTGCGACAGCCGCTCGAGCTACCCCCGCGGGCGCAGGGACGACACGACCACACCCGCCACCACGCGGCCCCCCGCGTTCTCGCCTTCGCCAAGCTCGACGAGGCCGCGCCCACGCCCGGCTCAACGACGCCCGCGCCGCCGTCGCCGCGCTCGCCGCTTCCGAACGGCTCCTGAAACGCGCTGACACCGCCCTCGGCGGCGAACCCTCGTGGATCAGCTCCTACACGCCGGCCCGCACGGCCGCCGACGCCATCGAGATCCACCGGGACCTGAACCTGCCCGATGCCGCGCTGCGCTGGAACCGGCGCACCGCCCCGATGCCCGCCCATCAGCGGATCGTTGGTCCGATATGCCGCTAACTGACGTGCAGTGGGCGCGTGTCGAGCCTTTGCTTCCCGACCGGACGCCGAAGCCAGGTGGCCGATGGCGGGACCACCATGAGGTGATCGACGCGATCGCCTTCAAGTTCCAGACCGGAACGCAGTGGGTCCACCTGCCGGAAAAGTACGGCAACTGGCGGGGCGTCTATAACCGGTTGCGAATGTGGGCCGCCGACGACACCTCGGAGCGCGTGTTCATCGCGCTAATGGCTCAAGCCGACGCCGAGGAGGACCTGGCCTGGGCTGTGTCGGTGGACTCCACGATCGTGCGAGCTCATCAGCACGCGGCCGGGGCCCTGGCTGGCGAACCGGCCGACCATGCCATCGTCCGGTCCCGCGGCGGGTTAACCACAAAGATCCACATCGCATCCGACGGGCGCTGTCGACCCCTCGCGTTCACTCTCACCCCAGCCAGGCCGGCGACGCCCCCGCCTTCACTGAAATCATGGCCCGTCTGCGCGTTCCCCGCCGCCGAGGACGGCCCCGCACCAGGCCCGACATGGTCTTGGCCGACAAGGCGTACTCCTCCCGCGCGATCCAAGACCATCTGCGCAAACGTGGCATCCGCGCGGTGATCCCTGTTCCGGCAGACCAACAACGTCACCGACTGCGTCGAGGAAGTCAGGGCGGCAGGCCACCGGTCTTCGACCGCCAGACCTACAAGCAGCGCAACACCGTCGAGCGGTGCATCAACCGCCTCAAACAGTGGCGTGGCATCGCGACCCGCTATGAGAAGACCGCGACCATCTACCTTGCCGGACTCCACATTGCCGGCATCCTTCTCTGGTCCGCCCGCTCACCATCGTCTACTCGACTTGAACCGCCAGCCGTTCAGCAACGACGAGCAGATGGCCGCTCATGCCATGAATGGACGGATCGCTGGCAGTCCTATAGGCGACGTTGAGCAGTCGCTGGTAGGCGTCGGGGTCTCGTTGTGCAAGAGCAGCGACTTCCGGCTGCGCCCAAGCCAGGATGCCCTGGGAAGCGAGCAGGCGCAGCACACGGAACCCATGGTCCTCGAAGAGCGCCGCGACGTCGTCAGGGCGGGTGAGGTATCCACCGGTGAAGCGTCCGGGCCGCGGGTCGTCGTAACGGCCTTCGTTCACTCCTTGGTGGCGACGGCCACGAGGCGCGCGGGCGCATCGCCCTCCAGCAAGGCGCTCACGTATTCGATGGCCTCCGCGGGCGAGAGCACAGGCAGCCTTTGGCGCAGTGTCCGCACAGCATGCATGCGTCCGCGACGCGCGCCAGTTGCTCGACATCGACACCGGTCCGCATGCCGTGCGCGACGGCGACGGCCACCCTCCCGCCGGCGTGCGCGACGGAGACATCCAGTTCGGGAGAGTCGAGCGGCCGCGGCCGGCCGTGGTGGCCGAAACAGTCCGGGCACCGGCGTTCGACACGGACGTCGCCGGGTGCGGTGCCCGCGTGCCGTCCCAGCGCGACGCGCAGCACGGCGGCGGTGACGAATTCGGCAGCTAGCACATCGCTTCGATACTGTGTAAGGCGATTTTTTTCTTCGGATGAAAGAATTCGGAAGAATCCGCTCAGATCTCCCAATACCGACGCCCACCAGACGACGACATGCCCGCCGGTAAGAGGGTAGGTGGGTGACGAAATCACCGTTCGACCATAGGAATCCGGCCATCGAAACGCCATGTGGCGCGGATCACTTGTGGCGCGATAATCTCACTGTAAGATTAGGATCACAGGCGATGTGGGCTGGCCAGCCGCACCGACAGACCTTTGGGACCTTTTTACCTCACGCCTTGACTGACCATCAATGACGCATTACGCCCTCCGACTCCGGCGAGGATGTGACGGGGAGATAGTGCCTTGAGTGTATCTGTGTCCGACATGCCGCAATACGCGGTTGTCGTGAATGAGGAAGAACAGTTTTCCATCTGGAGGTCGGGACGGGAAGTCCCGTCCGGCTGGCGGCAGACCGGCTTCTTCGGGAGCAAGCAGGAGTGTCTGGCACCTATCGCCGAAGTGTGGGTCGACATGCGTCCGGCCTCCCTTCGCGAGGACGTCTGATGATCGCGGTCGGAGACTTGCGGACGCCCCGGCGGGCGTCGCGCGCGGTATTTCGTCGCATGATCTAGGGGGAAGTAGTGTTAGGCGGTCCCGCTGTTTCAGGGATGACTATCGAAGAACGCCGTGAGCTGGAGCAACTCCTGCTCGCAGCCGCGCGAAAGCGGTCGGCGACATCAGTTCGGCCTGTACCCGAGGCGAAGGGGCCGGTGCCCGTCTCCCTCGCCCAACGCTGGCTGTGGTTCTTCTACAAGCTCCGCCCGCACAGCTCGCTCTACCACAGCTCGGCCTGTTTCGAGCTGCTGGGCCCCTGCGACGTCGAGGCCTTGGCCAAAGCGGTCAACGGACTGCTGGTCCGCCATGGCATCTTGCGGACACGCCTGGTGGAGGGTGCGGACGGGGTGCCGCTGCAACACGTGGACACCCCCGGCGCCGACAGCCGCCTCTCCCTTGTGCCGCGCCCTGATGGGCTGACCGACCAGGCCTGGGAGTCCGAGGCCCGCCGACAGCTGACCGCATTCGTCAATCGGCCCTTCGCGCTCGAAGGGGAATGGCCGGTCCGGTTATCCTGGTGGGCACTGGGCGAGCGGCGCAGCGTCATCGCCGTCAGCCTCCACCACATCGCCTCGGACGGGCAGTCGATCGACGTTCTTCTGCGAGACCTCCAGCGTATGTACGCGCGCGCGACAGAAACGCTGGATACACCAATCTTTCCGCTTCCCGTGCAATACGCACATTTCTCTCGCTGGCAAGAGGAGCGGCTGGGGAGCGAGGACTGGAAAAGTCAGATCGCCTATTGGAAGGACCGGATCTCAGGGCTTCCTGATGCGCTGGATATTCCCACGGACAGACCTCGCAGTGCGCGTCAGTCCTTTCGCGGTAACGCGGTGGAGATCACCCTGCCCGAGGACATTAGCCAACGCGTCCGGCGTTTCAGCGCACAGCAGAAGAGCACGGTCTTCACCACGCTGATGGCCGCTTTCCACGTCCTCCTGCACCGGTATAGCGGCGAGGATTCCCTGGCGGTCGGCACACCGGTGTCCGGACGTCGCCGCCCCGAGTACCAGGATCTCGTCGACTTCTTCGTCAACACGCTCGCGATCCGCGCCGATTTCGGCCCGGAGACGACCTATGTCGAACTAGTCCGGCAGGTCAGGGACGAACTGCTCGAAGGGCTCGACCGGCAGGACGTGCCCTTCGACCTCGTGGTGAATCACCTCGGCCTCGGGCGTCAGCTCTCGCACAATCCCGTCTTCCAGCACACGTTCCAGTACAACGCCGGGGGCCCCGCGGAACTCTCGCTGCAGGGCCTGGAATGCCGGCGGGTGTGGCCCGAGCCCCAGGCCAGCGACTTCGACCTATCGATGTACATCAACGAAACGGCCGACGGCTTGACCGGCTGGCTGTCGTACAGCACCGACCTCTTCACCGAGCACACCGCCCAGCGGGTGGTGAGGCACTTCGTCACCCTCGTGGACGAGCTGCTCAGGCACCCGGGACTCCCCGTACGCAACGCGCGGTTCCTCGCCGCGGACGAGCTCCGGGAGCTTCTCGGCGAACTGGCCGGCGGGCCGCGGACCGAGGTGCCACGCCGGTCCCTGCACGACTGCGTCGCCGAACAGGCACGCCGCCGTCCCCACGCACCCGCCGTCATGTACGGGGACGAGACACTCGGCTACGCCGATCTGTGGGAACGCGCCGGCCGCCTGGCTGCGGAACTACGCAGCCGCGGAGTGGGACCCGGTGACGTGGTGGCCCTGTTGCTGCCACCCTCGCCCGCCGTGAGCGTGGCCGTGGTCGGGGTCCTGCGGGCCGGCGCCGCATACCTCGGCGTCGATCCCCGCTTCACTGGCGGCTGGGTGGACCACGCCCTGGCCGACTCCGGGGCCCGCATCGTGGTTACCACACAGGAACTGCGCTCGCGTGGCGGCGGCCTGCCGACGCTGCTCCTGGACCCGCGCCGAGGCGTTTCCCTGAGCGAGCCCGCCGGGGCGCCCGATCCGGTCCACGCGGTGGAGGCGACCCCCCGGCGGCACGACCTGGCCTACGTCGTCTACACCGGCGGTTCCACCGGACGCCCCAAGGGCGTCATGATCGAGCACGGATGCCTGGGAGTCCTTCATCCAGCACGGCATCGCGCCCCTGGCGATGACAGCCGACGACCGGGTGCTCCAGTTCAGCTCACCCAGCTTCGATGCCTCCGTCGAGGAACTCGTGGCGGCCTTCTCGACAGGTGCCACGCTGATCGTCCAGGACGAGAGGTTCGACCTGTCGCCCGTCCGCTTCACCGAGTGGTGCCGGCAGCGCCGCGTCACGGTGCTCGACCTGCCCACCGCGTACTGGCACGAACTCGTCGACGCCGGGACGAGCGCCGCCCTCGCCGCCTGCCCGGACCTGCGTCTGGTCTGCATCGGCGGCGAGGCCGCGGCCCCCGACCGGGCGCGTCGCTGGCAGACCGAGGCGGGCTCACGGGTCCGCCTGTTCAACGGGTACGGCCCCTCCGAGTGCACCATCACCGCCACCTGGACGGACCTGACGGAGACGCAGCTCGGCGACACCGTGCCGGTCGGCCGCCCGGTGGCCCGTGGCGTGGGCGCCACACCGCCGCCTCCGCTGCGCGTGCAGCCGGTGCGGTACGAACGGGACCTCCCCCGCGTCAAGCACGTCGGCCTCTTCGGCACGCTCCACGCCCGGCGCCGGGCCCAGCTCGCCGGAGCCGACGACGCGCTCTTCCACGATGCCGTCGGGCTCGTCTCCGAGGGCCCGACCTGGAACGTGGGCTTCATCCTCGACGGCCAGCTCGTCTGGCCCGACGCGGAAGTCCTGCCCGGCGTCACCATGGCCCTCCTGCGCCAGAGCGGCCACGACCACGTCACCGCCCCAGTCACCGTGGAGCAGGCCCTCACGGCGGAGGCTGCCTTCGCCGCCAACACCGCCGTGGGCGCCCGCGCCATCGCGGGCATCGCGGGCACCGGTCTGGCCACCGACCATCCGCTGCTCAAGGAACTCCAGCGGAGTTACCTGTCCACGGAAGGCGACGTTCTGTGAAGCGCGGTTTCGACCCGGCGCGTCACGGCCGTTGCTCCGGTCCTGCGTCGCTCCACAGTCCGTCCAGGCGGTCTCTCACCCACATCGTCGCCGCATCATCCGGGTTGCTCGCGCCATGCGCGATCTGCGCGGTCAGAGTCGGAACTTGCCACCGGAACGAAGACGGAGCGACAACGGGCACCTCGACAACTGCATGGGCTCTCGGAACATCCCGAGCATGCCCGCCGATCACGCCAGCGCACTGGGAAACTTCAGGATCCCCGACAGAGTCAAGCTGAGAATTGGAAGGCGGCATGACTGTACACGTGCCAGTGCTTCAGGTGTGCGTGCACTCGAGTCGCTGTGCCGTTGCCGCGGTGATCTCCTCGGCCGTGAAGGCGCGCATCAGCCCTGACAGCACCACGCCCGGTCGGCGCCTGAGTGTCGCCGCCGCGCGGGGCTGAAGCCGCCGCAGGACAGGGGCGCCGAGACACGTACGACCTCAGAGCCTGTGTCACATCCCGGGCGAACTCCGACACTTTCCGACTACTCAGATTCATTCCGACTTCGTGGAGAGAGGGACTATGACCAACCGACGGCTCGACGTCTGCCTGATCGGTGCCGGGCCCCGGGGACTTTCGGTCCTGGAACGGCTATGTGCGAACGCGGTGTCGGCCCCCGGCGACCTGGCGATCACCGTACATGTGATCGACCCGTTTCCGCCGGGGGCGGGCCAGGTGTGGCGCACCGACCAGTCCGCGCACCTGTTAATGAACACGGTGGCCTCGCAGGTCACGATGTTCACCGACGAGAGCGTGACGATCGACGGGCCCTTGGTGCCGGGGCCCAGCCTGTACGAGTGGGCGCGCTTCCTCACCCTGATCGGGCCGCTGGACGATCGTCCCTACGACGAGGCGGTGCTCGCCGAGGCCAGAGCGCTCGGCCCGGACTCCTATCCGTCGCGTTCCTTCTACGGCCGCTATCTGGAGTGGGTCTTCCAGCGGGTCGTCAGGACCGCGCCGGGCGCGCTGACCGTCGTCGAGCACCGGGCCCGGGCGGTGGCGCTCGACGACGAGCCCGACGGTACGCAGTGCGTCCTGCTCGACGACGACACGCTGCTCGCCGGTCTGCACGCCGTGGTCCTCGCGCAGGGCCACCTTCCGGTGCGGCCGTCGGCGCGCCAGCGGGAACGGGCACGGTTCGCGCGGGCCCACGGCCTGGGCTACGTCCTGCCCGCCAACCCCGCGGACGTGGACCTGTCGGCGGTGCGGCCCGGGGAGACGGTGGGACTGCTCGGACTCGGCCTCAACTTCTTCGACTACATGGCACTGCTGACGCTCGGCCGCGGCGGGCGGTTCGAGGAGCACGAGGGGCGGCTGCGCTATCTGGCGTCCGGGCGCGAGCCGCGGCTGGTCGCGGGCTCGCGGCGCGGACTGCCGTTCCACTCGCGGGGCGAGAACCAGAAGGGGGCGCACGGCCGGCACGAGCCCGCCGTGCTGACCGCCGAGGTGATCCGCGACCTTCGGCAGCGCGCCCGACGGCACGGCGGGATCGACTTCCGCGCCGCCGTGTGGCCGCTCGTGGCCAAGGAAGTGGAGACCGTGTACTACACGGCGCTGCTGACGGCCGAGGGCCGGCCGTCGGACGCCCGGCAACTGCGCGCCCGCTACCTCGCGGCCCCGCCCGGGAGCGCTCAGGAGAGGCTCCTGCCGGGCGAGTTCGGCATCGGCGCGGACCGGCGCTGGGACTGGGACCGCATCGCCCGGCCGTACGCGGGCCGGGACTTCGCCTCGCCCGAGGACTTCCAGGGCTGGCTCCTGGACTACCTGCGCGCGGACCTGCGCGCCGCGCGGGAGGGCAACGTGGCGGGCCCGCTGAAGTCGGCACTCGACGTCTTGCGCGACCTGCGCAACGAGGTGCGTCTCGTGGTCGATCACGGCGGCCTCACCGGCGACTCCTACCGGCGCGATCTCGACGCCTGGTACACCCCGCTCAACGCGTTCTTGTCGATCGGGCCGCCCGCGCGGCGGATCGAGGAGGCCATCGCCCTCATCGAGGCCGGGGTGTTGCGGGTGCTCGGTCCCGGCGTCCGGGCCGATGCAGACGGGGCGCAGGGCGTGTTCATCCTCGAATCGGGAGCGGTGCCCGGCTCGCTGACCCGGGTCACCACGCTGATCGAGGCGCGACTCCCGCAGACGGATGTGCGGGTGACCGCGGATCCGTTGCTGCGGCACCTGTTGAGCAGCGGACGCTGCCGCAGCTACGAGATCCCGGGCCCCGGCGAGGAGTCGTACGAGACCGGAGGCCTCGCCGTCACCCAGACGCCCTGCCGGCTGATCGACTCCGCAGGAGACGTGCACCCGGGCCTCTTCGCCTTCGGCGTGCCCACCGAGTCCGTGCACTGGGCGACGGCGGCCGGTATCCGCCCGGGGGTCGACTCGGTGACCCTCCAGGACTCGGACGCCATCGCCCGGGCCGTGCTCGCCCTCGCCGACCCAAGTACGCGGCACCACACCCCGATGATCGGAGAACTGACGCGATGAACGTCATCGATGCCGGGCTGCTCAGCCCGGTACGGTCCGGCACCCCCGCCGAGGCCGCGACGTCCGACGAGGCCTGGCTGCAGGCGATGCTCGACGCCGAGGCGGCGCTGGTGCGCGCCCAGGCCGCCCTCGGCAACGTACCGGAACAGGCCGCGCGGGCCATCACGCACTGGGCCCGCGCCGACCACTTCGACCTGCCCGAACTGGCCCGGCGCAGCAGGGGCGCGGCCAACCCAGTGGTGGCCCTGGTCCAGCAGTTCACCGAGCTGCTCACCGCCAAGGCGCCCGAGGCCGCCGACTACGTACATCGAGGCTCCACCAGCCAGGACATCTTCGACACCGCGCTGATGCTGGTGTCGGCCCGCACCCTGGACCTCGTACTGGCCGACCTGGACGGCATCGTCCACTCCCTGCACAGGCTTGCCGCCGAGCACACCGGCACTCTCATGCCGGGCCGTACGCTGGCGATGCACGCGGTACCGACGACGTTCGGGCTCAAAGCGGCCGGCTGGCTGGTCTCGGTGCGCACCGCCGCGGCCCGCCTGCACCGGCTGCGCTCCCAAGATCTCGTCGTCCAGCTCGGCGGCGCCGCTGGCACCTTGGCCGGATACGTCGCCTACGAGCAGCTCCACCGCCAGGAGCGGGGGGAGCCGCCGACGGAGGGCTATGCGCGACAGCTGACCGAGCGGTTCGCCGCGGAGACGGGACTCGTGGCCCCCGAACTGCCCTGGCACAGCCACCGTATGCCCGTCGCCGCCCTGGCCGGCGAACTCGCCCTGGTGGCGGGCGTGCTCGGGAAGATGGCGGTGGATGTGCTCTCCCTGGCCCGGACCGAGGTCGCCGAGGTCGCCGAGCCGGGCGCGGAGGGCCGTGGAGTGTCCTCGGCCATGCCGCAGAAGCGGAATCCGGCCCTGGCCACCCTGATCCGCTCCGCCGCTCTGCAAGTACCCGCTCAGGCCAGCATTCTGACCCAGTGCCTGCTCAGTGAGGACGAGCGCTCGGCCGGAGCCTGGCACGCCGAATGGCAGCCGCTGCGCGAGTGCCTGCGGCTCACGGGCGGCGCCGCCCACACCGCCCGCGAACTGGTGGCAGGCCTCGAGGTGTTCCCCGAGCGCATGCGGTCCAACGTCGACCTGACTGGAGGGCTCATCGTCTCCGAGCGCCTGGCCGCGGCGCTGGCACCGGCCCTCGGCAAGGCAGCCGCCAAGGCCGCCGTCGGCCGGGCCGCCGCGGAGGCGGCCGACAGCGGCGGATCGCTCGTGTCGGCCCTCGCTGCGCAAGACGCGACGCACGGGCCGCTGGACCTCGCGCGCCTCGCGGACCTGCTCGACCCCGCCGCTTACACAGGCGCGGCCGACGAGCTGGTGCGCGGCGCCCTGCGCGAGGCGGACGCATGAGCCGCGGTGAGAGCCGCCGTACAGTGAACTCTTCTCGGTAACGTCTCGTGACGTTTTGTGATCTTCGTTCAGGCGGTGCGGCCGTGTTCGAGCTAGGGTCCGTCTTCAAAGATCCTCAGATGGTGGATCATGGTTGAGTGGTACGCCGTCACGAACTCACCGATCAAGAGTGGGAGTTACTCGCTCCGCTGATACCGCGGGCTGCCACAGGGCGGCCGCGGGTGGAAGACCGGCAGGTCATCAACGGGATGGTCTACAAGATCCGGACCGGTATCTCCTGGCGTGACCTGCCGGAACGCTACGGGCCGTGGAAGACGGTGTACACCCCCTTCCGCCGCTACGCCCTGGACGGCGTGTTCACCCGTGCCCTGCAGCAGATCCAGGCTCGGGCCGACGCGGCCGGTGACATCGACTGGCTGGTGCAGATCGACTCCACCATCGTGCGCGCCCACCAGCACGCCGCCGCCACCGGCCGAAAAGGGGGCTTCACCGGCCGGACGAACCGGACGATCACGCCCTCGGCCGAGCCCGCGGAGGACTGACCACCAAAATCCACCATGCCTGCGACGGCAAAGGCCGCCCTCTCGCCGTGCTGGTCACCCCGGGCCAGCGGCACGACAGCGTCTGCGCGCGCCCTCTTTTGGAACGGATCCGGGTCCCACGCACCGGCCTGGGCCGACCGCGCTGCCGGCCCGACCATGTCATCGCGGACAAGGCCTACAGCTCCCGCGGCTTCCGCGCCTACCTGCGAAAACGCGGCATCGCGCACACCATCCCGGAGAAGACCGACCAACGGCGGCACCGGCACAATCGCGGTCACAGCAGCACGGCATCGCCGGCGAGCGTGCCACCAGCCAGGCCCAGCGCGCCTTCGTCCTGGCCTTCACCGACCCCGACACCGCCGACGACGAGCTCCACCTGGCCGAACAGCTGCTGACGGGACTCGACCTGCGGGCCACCACCTTCACCAGGAAGATCGCCGTCCTCGTCCGGGACGCCGGGGCCATCGGCAGCCTCGAGCCCGTGCGCCTGCTGCGCGCCGACATCACCGACGCCGGCCTGACAGCCGCACAGGCCGCGCTGGAACTGGCTGTCTGCTTCCATCACGCCGTCCAGGACGACCACGACAAGACCAGCGCGGCCATCTCCCGGCTACGCGACCTCACTCGCGGCGGCGAAGCCTACTACGTCGACATCGCCCAGTTCTGGCCGACCTGCCACTCGATCAGGCTTCCGACGCCCAGTGGCTCGACAGCGAACAGCACACCCGCAGCCGCTGGCGTGGCCTGGTCCTCGCCCGGCAGGGGTACCTGCACGCCAGGCACTGAAAGCAGGCAGGGAGGGGCTGTTTACCGCGGGAAACAGCCCCTCCCTGCCTGCTGGGCGTGGTCAGGTGGGATTGAGCGGAGTGATGCCGGTGCCTGCATACAGCTCGGGCTCCAGCGACAGGACCGTCAGCGGCTCTCCCGCCTTGACCGCGTGCCAGGCGATGGCCGCCGCGTGAGCCACCGGCCAGTCCATACTTCTCCAGCCCATCGCGTCCACCGCGTGCACGGCGGTGAACGGAACGTTCTCAGCGAACCGCAGCGACGCCGCGTGCTTGCCGGCGCCGACGTCCTGCCGCTCAGCAGCGACGATGGAGAGCGACGGGATGAGGACGCGGCCGGTGCCACGCGAGGCTTCGACGTAAAGGCCGGTGAAGAAGGGGTCCGCACGGTACAAAGCGATCAGAGCGGTGTGGTCCAGGACGGCCGTGAGGTTCATGCGGCGGCGCCGCCCTGATGGGCGCGGATCTTCGCCCAGGCCTCCTGGCCGACCTGCTGCACCTGCTCGCTGTACTCGATACCCAGCTCACGGGCCGCCTCGACAGCACGCTGCTCACGCTCGGATTCCGTGAGCTCGCGGGAAGCAAGCTCTTCCAGCAGCTCAGTGATGGTGGTGCCGCGCTCTTCAGCAAGAATGCGCAGGCGGTCGCGCACTTCCTCGCTGGTCTTGATACTCGTCGGCTTACTCATACCCGCGATTCTACCGACGGTAGAATCGCGGGGGAATCGGTCGCGTCCATCCAAGCCGTGATCACCGTCGCCTACTGCGGCCACATGTACCCACAACGCGGCACCAGTCCGCCCAGAGGACCTCGCGCGCCGCCAAAGGAAGCTCTCTGCGCGAGCCGAAGGCCAGCGCCTGCGCTCTGCTCAGTCTGCGGCCCGACGGTCGTCGTCCAGGTGACCTATGGCGTAGCCGCGCTCATCCGGGTGACGGGCCAGGCGGGCCATCACCCATGCCGTCCGGGCGTCCATCCCCTCGCCGAAGTCGGCGGCCAGGCGGCGCGCCTGCCAGGTCGTACGCGGGGCGAGGACCCACCGCGCGAGCGGGAAGCGGACGCGGCCGGTGCCGGCTGCCGTCCGGCTCCCCCAGCCGGGGAGGTCCTCGGGGGCGGCGCCGGGGAGGTTCGGGTCGGTCACGATCGCGAGTGTGGCGACGGCCCGGGCACCACGGCGGCCGCCGGGCCAGAGATCACCGGAACGGGCGGCGCTGCCTGGCTTGGGTTGACGGACTGTTCCCTGACAGAGCGGGCCCCCACCGGCCGCTCCGCCACTGGCGCCGCCACCGGTGCCGACGAGCGCGCCCTCCCCCGATCCGTCGACGCCCCCGCCCCCACCTGGCCCGGTTGTGCCGGATGCGGAACCACCACCTGAGCCCGCGCCCCGGCGCTTCCGCTACCGCCGCGGCCCTCGGCACCACCACAACCGGCTGCCCCTCCCCGCCGCCGGACGCGTCGGAGCTGGTGGCCGTTCGGCCGCCGGCGCTGACCCGTACGCGGCCGATGGACAGTCGCGTGAACCCGAAACGTCTGGGCGTCGGCAGCCCGTCCCCGCGCTGACGTCAGGTGCGGATTTGATGGGGCAGTGCGCCCGCCCGGGATTGTTTGTCGCGCCCCGACAAGCCTTCATGGCCGGTTCCTCGTTCCGGTCGCTCTCCGCGCGCCTGGGCGGGCTACTCGGGCGGCACGCGGCCAGTTCTCGTAGAACGGTCGCTCTCCACGTCGGGCCCTCTGGCACCGCGGGTGCGGGGGGTCCTGCCGGTCGCTCCCCACAGGCTTGTCTCGGGCCACCCACCAGTCGCGTCGGTCAGCTGTCACCCCGGTCGCTCCGCACACGCTGGCTCGGATCCGCCCGGTCCCAACCACAACATGAACGTCGGTCGCTCCCCACACGCGTGGCCCGGACGCACCGTCACACCCCGAGGGCTGGCGCGGCCCCAGCGCCTCGCGCACCGCCGACGGCGCCGGCGCCGGCGCCGGCGCCGGCAGCCGCTCGGTGGGCTGGCCCCGGTCGACGACCCGTCGGTGTCGGTGGGCCTGCTGAGCGCCGCCGTGACCGCACTCGGCATGATCGGGCTGTTCTTCATCCCGGCCGCCTGCTCCCGCCAGCTGCCGGACGTCATCCGCCGGCGCGCAGCCGAGCGGCGTGCCGATGCAGGCCGGGCTGCGTTGGACGACGCCTGATTGCCCGGACCGGCGTACGCGGGGGATGCTGCGCGTTCGACCGCGAAGGGGAGAGCGTGTCCGAGTACCACGAAGAGACCGCCAGCGAAGTGTTTTTTCGATCTTGCGGTCGGTGTGGCAGTGGTTGATCTGCACGGACTGGCGGCTATTGGGAAGCGGAAAGGGCTATCTTTCCTTCACCTCGGTACCTCCGCTGCTAGTCAAGGAATAGCCGAGGTATTGCGACTTCTGGTCACGGAGAATCCGATACCGCTGGTGATCTGCTGCGTGTGCTGGCCTTCTGAATCGTGGTAACCCACCTCGAATGACTTCCAAGTGCAGTCTTGAGTCCGAGAGGTTACCTGGATTCGAATGTCGCCAGATGTGGCGCCGTTGCCGAGATCAATGTGCTTGAACCGAAAATACGGCTTGCAGGCATACTGCTCACCCTGGCCGATAATGAGTGGCGTGTCCGTCGATTGCGTCACATCGAAGAGCATGGCGTTGTTCTCTTCGCTGCCTTCAAACTCCTGCACTAGGGTCCGTCTTCAAACGGATCTTGCCCACAGCAGGAACGACGCGAGGGTGACCGCCGCTTCGTAGGAAGCGGCGGTCTTCTCGTATCTGGTCGCGATGCCACGGAAGCCTTTGAGCCGGTTGAAGCAGCGTTCAATGACGTTGCGTCGACGGT
>NZ_JBSFHC010000027.1:0-83518 GCF_053596835.1 Streptomyces sp. NPDC001606 | reverse complement strand
ATGGTACTGCAGGGGGGACCCTGTGGGAGAGTAGGACACCGCCGAACAATCATTGGGAAAGGCCCACGCCGTATGGCGTGGGCCTTTCTGCATTTCAGGGCATTTTCTCCGCGACTCCCCGAAGGGAAGCGGCGCAGCCGGAGCTGCTCAGAGCCGGCCCGCCGCCTTGAGAGCCAGATAGGCATCCGCCAGCGCCGGAGCCAGATCGGCCGGCGTCGCGTCCACCACCGTCACTCCGTGGCGGCGGAGCTTTTCCGCCGTCCGCTGGCGCTCACTCTGTGCCCGGGCCGCGGCCGCCGCCTCGTACACCGCGTCGACGTCGCCCCGGCCCTTGGCCATGCGGGCGATGTGCGGATCGGCCACTGAAGCGAGCAGAACCGTGTGGCGCTGCGTGAGCTGCGGCAGGACCGGAAGCAGACCCTGTTCGACCGGCGCCGCGTCGAGCGTGGTGAACAGGACGACGAGCGAGCGGCGCGGTGCCGTACGCAGCGCTGTGGCGGTGAGGCCGCGGGCGTCCGTCTCCACCAGCTCGGGCTCGAGCGTGGCCATCGCGTCGACCAGAGACGGCAGCAGATCTTTCGCGGAACGGCTCTGCACCGTGGCGCGTACCCGGCGGTCGTAGGCGAGAAGGCCCACGTGGTCGCCGGCCCGGGAGGCGAGCGCCGCGAGGAGCAGTGCCGCGTCCAGGGAGGCGTCGAGGCGTGGGATGTCGTCCACGCGGCCGGCCGAGGTGCGGCCGGTGTCGAGGACGAGAAGGATGTGGCGGTCGCGTTCCGGCCGCCAGGTGCGGACGGCGACCGTGGACTGCCGGGCGGTGGCTCGCCAGTCGATCGAGCGGGTGTCGTCTCCGGGGACGTACTCGCGCAGGCTGTCGAACTCTGTGCCCTCACCGCGTGTCAGAACGCTGGTACGGCCGTCGAGTTCACGCAATCGGGCGAGTTTCGACGGCAGGTGCTTGCGGCTGGTGAACGGGGGCAGAACCCGTACAGACCAGGGCACTTTGTGGGCGCCCTGGCGGGAGAACAGACCGAGAGGACCGTAGGAGCGGATGGTGACGCGGTCGGCCTGACGGTCGCCGCGGCGGGTGGGGCGCAGCCGGGTCGTCACCCGTCGGCGTTCGCCGGGGGGCACGGTCAGCGGGTGGCGGGATGCCTCGATCTCGCTGCCGGGCTGCCAGCTGCTGGGCGGCCAGGCGTCCCGCAGCTGTGCCCGCAGGGGCCGGCGGGACGGGTTGGTGACCGTGAGGGTGACGTCGGCGGTGTCGCCGAGACGAGCGGAGGTGTCGCCGGAGCGGGTGAGGACGAGGCGTCGTACGGGTGCGGCGAGCGCGTAGTCGCAGGCGCAGGCGAGGGCCAGCGGGCCGTTGACGGCGAGGATGCCCGTCCAGCCGGGCTCCAGGAGTCCGACCGGGATGGAGCCGAGGGCCGCGAGCAGGGCGGCGCGTCCGGTGAGTGCCATCAGCGGGGGACCGGGACGTGGGAGAGGATCGCGTTGATGACGGAGTCCGCCGTCACGCCTTCCATTTCGGCCTCGGGCCGCAGCTGGACGCGGTGGCGCAGGGTGGGCAGGGCGAGGGCCTTGACGTCGTCGGGGATGACGTAGTCGCGGCCGGTCAGCCAGGCCCAGGCGCGGGCGGTGGCGAGGAGGGCGGTCGCGCCGCGCGGGGAGACGCCGAGAGTGAGGGACGGCGATTCGCGGGTGGCGCGGCAGATGTCGACGACGTAGGCGGTGATCTCGGGGGAGACGGTCGTCTTGGCGACCGCCGCACGGGCCGCTTCCAGGTCGGCGGGGCCGGCGACGGGGCGTACTCCGGCCGCGCGCAGGTCGCGGGGGTTGAAGCCGGAGGCGTGCCGGGTGAGGACGTCGATCTCGTCCTGCCGGGAGGGCAGAGGGACCGTCAGTTTGAGCAGGAAGCGGTCGAGTTGGGCTTCGGGGAGGGGGTAGGTGCCCTCGTACTCGACCGGGTTCTGGGTCGCGGCGACGAGGAACGGGTCGGGGAGCGGCCGTGGGGTTCCGTCGACCGTGACCTGGCGTTCCTCCATGGCTTCCAGGAGGGAGGACTGGGTCTTGGGCGGGGTGCGGTTGATCTCGTCCGCGAGGAGGAGGTGGGTGAAGACCGGCCCCTCCTGGAAGGAGAACTCGGCCGTGCGGGTGTCGTAGACGAGGGAGCCGGTGACGTCGCTCGGCATCAGGTCCGGGGTGAACTGGACACGCTTGGTGTCGAGTTCCAGCGCAGATGCGAGGGCGCGGACGAGCAACGTTTTGGCGACTCCGGGGACTCCTTCAAGTAGGACGTGTCCGCGGCAGAGGAGGGCGACGACGAGACCGGTGACGGCGGGGTCCTGGCCGACCACGGCTTTGGCGATCTCGGCGCGCAGGGCTTCCAGGGCGGCCCGGGCGGTGCCCGCGTCTCCGCTCTGCCCGGCGTTGTCAGTGGTCGGGTCCATCATGAACGGCGTACCTCTCTTTCGAGGGCGTCGAGTTGGTCGGTCAGTGCGATGAGGGCCGCGTCGTCGCCGGGCGGCGGTCCGAAGAGGAGGGAGTGCAGGGCCTGGCCGTCACCGGAGAGGTGGGCGGACAGAGCGGGGAGCAGCGCCTCGGGCGTGTGTGCCTGGGCGAGGGGGATACCGACGAGCGGCGCGAGGCGACCGCGGGTGGCGGAGCGGAGTGCGGAGGCTGCCCGGTCGCGGGCGTTGGCCTTGCGGTAGAGGCGGGCGCGGCCTTCGGCGGTCTCGGAGGCGCGGATCGCGACGGGGAGTTTCTCGGGCACGAGCGGGCCGAAGCGGCGTGCGCGCCAGAAGGCGGCGAAGGCTGCGGCGATGAGGAGTTGCAGGGTCGCCCAGAGCCAGCCGGAGGGGAGCAGGTCGAAGAAGTCCTTCTGGTCGCCGGTGTCGGTGGCCGAGGCGTCGGACAGCGAGGGGAGGTACCAGACCAGATGGGGGCGGGAGCCGAGGAGTTGGAGGGCGAGCGAGGCGTTGCCCTGCTTGTCGAGGCGGTTGTTGAAGAGGATGTCGGGCGCGCCGAGCACGACGGTGTCGCCGCTCCCGGAGGCCGCGGGGATGCGCAGCAGGGTGGCGAGGCGCTCGCTGGGGTAGCAGGAGTCGGCGTCGAGGTGGGTGGTGGTGTAGCGGACCCCGCCGGTTTCGGCGGTGCCCGCGCGCCGGGCCTCGGGCAGGGTGCAGCGCGGTGCAAGGGTGGTGTGGAGGCTGTTGGCGGGGTCCGCGGTGACCCCGGGGGCGAGCCGCTCGATGGACCAGCTGCCGGCCGCGGCGAGCACGGTGCGTCCGCCGGAGGCCGCGGTGGTGCGGTGCAGCTGGGTCTGCTGACGGTGAGTCAGCAGATCGGGGTCGGTGACCAGGAGAGTGGTGTCGGGTCCGGCGGCGGCGCGGGCGGCGCCGAGTGTGGTGACCACGCGGGTGGAGACGCCCCGCTCCGAGAGGAGTTGGGCGACGGCGTGGCTGCCGTAGGGGTCGACGGAGCGCGGGTCGAGTTCGCCGTGCCGGGTGGTGGAGCGTATGGCGGCCATGGCGATGGCGGCGGACAGGATCAGGACCAGGGCGAGTGCGAGGCCGCGGGTGCGGGTCCACATCGCTTTGGCGGTGGGCGCGGTGGAGGTGGTCGGCGGCGCGGTCTGGACGGTCACTGGGCGGCCCCCTGGCCGGTGCTGTGGGCCGTGCTGGTGGCGCTGTCGGTGAGGGTGGCCTGGGCGGTGTCGGCGGCGAGGTCGGGCTTGGTGCGTTCGAGGTCGCGGTCGAGTTCGGCGAGGTGGTGGTACGACTGCTCGTTCGTGCTGCGTCCGCCGTATGTCACGTCGTCGAAGGTGCGGGCGGCGGCGCGCAGCCGGTCGGCGTGGCCGGGGAGCGGGCGGGCGGCCTCGGCGGCGGCTTCGTCGGCGGTGCGGCCGGGGCGGGCGTCGAGCAGGGCCCGTTCCTCCAGGGAGCGGACGATGGCCCGCATGCGTTCCTGGACGGCCTGGTTCCAGTGGCCCTGGGCCGCGTGCGCTTCGCTCGCGGCGCGATGTTCGGCGGCGCTGCGGGGGCGGTCGTCGAACAGGACGGAGGCGGAGACGGGCCGGCGGTGGGGGGTGCCCAGGCGCCACCACAGGGCGGCGAGGACGGCGACGACGAACGCGATCACGACGACCAGTCCGACGGTGCCTCCAGGAGTGGCCGAGGCGGCGTGGGCGAGGAGCCGGTCCAGCCACCCCCAGAACGCGTTCCAGGCGCGTTCGAGCAGGCCCGGGTCGTTCTGGTGGTACAGCCGCTTGGACAGCTCGCGGCGGGCCGCCTCCCGCGCGGGGTCGCGCGGGATGGTGACGGGCGGCTCGTCTCCCGAGCCGCCGGCCGCCAGGACGGCCCGGCCCGCCGCACCGAGCAGGATGTGCACGGCCGTGGCGCCGGCGCCGGGCGGGACCGGCGTCGGCAGCACTCCCCCCGTGAGGCTCACCGCATCAGCTCCCCGGGACGGTGCCGGGTGCGCTGCCGCCGTAGCCCTGGACACCGGCGGCGCGGGCCAGTTCGAGGTCGAGGGCCTCGCGGCGGATGCGCAGGTCGATGTAGAGGAGCACGGTGACGCCGGCGTTGATCGGCAGGGTGAGCGTGGCGCCGATCACCGAGCCGATGCCGCTGATGATCAGGAAGGTCCAGCCGATGTGTCCGGTGGTGGTGCCGAGCAGCCCGCCGATGCCGCCGCCGCCCACGGCCGCCCCGAGGAAGACGAAGGGCAGCCCGACGAGCGCCGAGACGATGCTGGCGATGAGTCCGGCGAGCATCTGGATGCCGAGGACGCGCCACCACGAGCCGCGGACGAGCTTCGCCGAGCGCCCCATCGACTTCAGGATGCCCTGGCGTTCGAGCATCAGGGCGGGGGAGGCCAGGCAGAAGCGGATCATCAGCCAGAGCAGCACGGCGGACGCGGCGAGCAAGCCCAGGACGAGCAGGGCGGTGGCGCCGCCGATGCTGCCGGCGGCCAGCACGAGGATGCCGGGCAGTGTGCAGACGAGGAAGACGCCGATGGCGATGAGGCCGAGCAGGATCAGCAGGCCGAACAGCCGCAGCACCTGGGGGCGGGCGTCGCGCCAGGCCTCGCCGGCGCTGACCGGTTTGCCGAGGACGGCCCGGCTGGTGACGGTGGTCAGCATGGCGGTGGCGATGATCGTGCCGACGACGGTGATCAGGCTGATGACGCCGGAGCTGATGAAGGCGTCCCGCATGACGCGGAAGACGTCACCGGGGGTGCTGTCGGGCTTGATGGCCTGCGGGCCGAGGGCGCTGTTCAGGACCAGGCCCTGGACCAGCACCGTGCCGGTGCGGGCGATGAGCGCGACGGTCAGGGAGATACCGAGGACCGTGCGCCAGTAGGTGCGCATGGTCGACACGGCGCCGTCGAGGATCTCGCCGACTCCGAGCGGGCGCAGCGGGATCACTCCGGGCTTGGCCGCGGGCGGGGGGCCGCCCCAGCCGCCGCCCCAGGCTCCGTGGCCGCCGGGCGTGCCGTAACCCCCGCCGTAGCCGCCAGGGCCTCCGCCGTAGTTGCCGGGGCCGGTGCCGCCGGGTCCGCCGCCCCAGCCGGGGCCGGGAGGCGGGGGCGGGGGCGTCTGTCCCGGGCCGGGGGCGCCGGTGGGCGCGGACCACTGGCCGGCCGGCGGCTGGTCCTTGGACCACTTCACGCCTGGGCCCTGCGGGTGTGCGCCCGGCTGCGGCGCGGGCTCGGCGGGGCCGGGACGGTCGGCGGGCTCGGCAGGGCCGGGCGCGCCGGGTTCCCGCCCCTCGGACGACGGGGCGGATCCGGGCGAGGCCCAGCCCGGAGTGTCTGTCATCGAAGCTCCTTCTCGGTGCCCGTCCGCGGTCGCGGTGGCAGGTTGGCAGCCATCGTGCCATGGGGTGGTGATCTAGGGACCGGCCGCGGTAGGGGCTGGATGCCTTCCATGGTGCGCCGGATCCGGGGAAGACTGACCGCATGGCTGATCAGCAGGCGCGACCCGGTGGGGACAACAAGCCGAGCGAGATACCGGCGATCCGGTGGGAGGAACCGCCCGAGGGTCCGGTCGTGGTCCTTCTCGACCAGACGCGGCTTCCGGCGGAAGAGGTCGAGCTGGTGTGCACGGATGCGCCGGCCCTGGTGGAGGCGATCCGTTCGCTGGCGGTGCGCGGTGCGCCGCTGCTCGGGATCGCGGGGGCGTACGGCGTCGCGCTCGCCGCCGCGCGCGGCTTCGACGTGGCCGAGGCGGGCACGGCGCTCGAGAGTGCCCGGCCGACCGCGGTGAACCTGTCCGTCGGCGTGCGCCGGGCCCAGGCCGCGCACCAGGCCGAGCTGGCCCGCAGCGGTGATCCCACGGCGGCGGCCACGGCGGCGCTGGCCGCGGCGCGGGAGCTGCACCGGCAGGACGCGGAGGCCAGTGCCCGGATGGGCGCCCACGGTCTGGCGCTGCTGGACGAGCTGCTGTCGGGCGGCGGGCACCGGATCCTCACGCACTGCAACACGGGGCGGCTGGTGTCCGGCGGGGAGGGCACGGCCTTCGCGGTGGCGCTCGCGGCGCATCGGCAGGGGCGGCTGCGGCGGCTGTGGGTGGATGAGACGCGTCCCCTGTTGCAGGGGGCTCGGCTGACGGCGTACGAGGCGGCCGGCAGCGGCATGGCGTACACCCTGCTCACCGACAACGCGGCGGGGTCGCTGTTCGCGGCGGGGGAGGTGGACGCGGTGCTGGTCGGGGCGGACCGGATCGCGGCCGACGGTTCGGTGGCGAACAAGGTGGGGAGCTATCCGCTCGCCGTGCTCGCGCGCTACCACCATGTGCCGTTCATCGTGGTGGCGCCGCTGACGACGGTCGACCTGGAGACTCCCGACGGGGCGTCCATCGAGGTCGAGCAGCGGGCCGGTTTCGAGGTGACGGAGCTGGTGGCGCCGCAGGTGCCGGTGACGGGGGCGGGCGGCGGGGTGCCGGTGGCGCCGCTGGGGACCCAGGCGTACAACCCGGCGTTCGATGTGACGCCGCCCGAGCTGGTGACGGCCATCGTCACCGAGGCGGGGGTCGTCTCGCCGGTGACGGCCGGGGCTCTGGCGGAGCTGTGCGCGGCGGGGTCCAGGAGGGCGCCGGTCGGCTGACGCGGCGGTGGCGGCGGTGCCGGTTCCGCGGTGTGTGCGGTTGCCGTGGGGCCAGGTGGGAGGGGCGGGGCAGACAGTGACGGTTCCCTACGACTATCGTCACGGGCCAGTGACCTCGCTCACCAGCGCCTCTGTCACTGTTACGAGAATGGGATGATGTCGTTTATGAAGGGACGAGTCCTTGTCGTCGACGACGACACCGCACTGGCCGAGATGCTCGGGATCGTGCTGCGTGGTGAGGGTTTTGAGCCGTCTTTCGTAGCCGACGGCGACAAGGCGCTGGCTGCTTTCCGTGAGACCAAGCCCGACCTGGTGCTGCTCGACCTGATGCTGCCGGGCCGGGACGGTATCGAGGTCTGCCGGCTGATCCGCGCCGAGTCCGGCGTGCCGATCGTGATGCTCACGGCCAAGAGCGACACCGTGGATGTGGTCGTGGGCCTGGAGTCCGGTGCCGACGACTACATCGTCAAGCCGTTCAAGCCGAAGGAGCTGGTGGCGCGGATCCGGGCGCGGTTGCGCAGGTCCGAGGAGCCGGCGCCGGAGCAGCTCACCATCGGTGACCTGGTTATCGATGTGGCCGGGCACTCGGTGAAGCGGGACGGGCAGTCGATCGCGCTGACCCCGCTGGAGTTCGACCTGCTGGTGGCGCTCGCGCGCAAGCCGTGGCAGGTGTTCACGCGTGAGGTGCTGCTGGAGCAGGTGTGGGGCTACCGGCATGCCGCCGACACCCGCCTGGTGAACGTTCATGTGCAGCGGCTGCGTTCCAAGGTCGAGAGGGACCCGGAACGGCCGGAGATCGTGGTGACCGTCCGTGGTGTCGGTTACAAGGCCGGACCGAGCTGACATGTCCGGGGACAGTGCCGCTTCGGCCCCCGGCAGGTCCGGGGCCCGTCCGGGGCGGCCTGTCGGCCCGGCGGCGGTGATTGCGCGTTTCAGACGTCTCTTCGAGGGCGGACTGCTCCAGGGCGGGTTCCGGGGCAGCCCGGTCCTGCGGCTCTTCCTGCGCTGGGTGCGCCGACCGCTGCTGCCGGTGATGCGGCTGTGGCGGCGCAACATCCAGCTCAGGGTCGTGGCGACGACGCTGCTGATGTCGCTGGGTGTCGTACTGCTGCTCGGCTTCGTGGTGATCGGGCAGGTGCGCAACGGCCTGCTGGACGCCAAGGTGAAGGCCTCGCAGAGCCAGGCCACGGGCGGGTTCGCGGTGGCCCGGCAGAAGGCCGACGAGGCGGCCGGCGGAACCGCGGCCGGCACGGCCGCCGGGACCGCCACGGGTGACGACACCCCCGGCACGGACGGGCGGCAGTCGCAGAGCGTCATCCCGTGGATGAGCGACCTCGTGGACTCGCTGTCCAGCGGCGGCGCCGGTGCCTTCGACGTGGTGACGCTGCCCGTCGGCGACGACAGCGGTGGCGGGCGCAGCCCGCGCGGTTCGGGTTACGTCAACCCGACCTCCAGCATTCCCGCCGCCCTGCGCGAGCGGGTCAACAACGGCATGACGGCCGCGCAGAGCTACACGCGGATCATCTACTCCAACGGCAAGGAGTCGCAGCCGGCGCTGGTCATCGGCAAGCAGGTCAACGACCCGAACGGGCGCCCGTACGAGCTGTACTACCTCTTCCCGCTCACGCAGGAGGAGAAGTCCCTGAGCCTGGTCAAGGGGACCCTCGCGACGGCCGGGCTGTTCGTCGTCGTTCTGCTGGGCGCCATCGCCTGGCTGGTGGTGCGGCAGGTCGTGACGCCGGTGCGGATGGCGGCCGGGATCGCGGAGCGGCTGTCCGCGGGGCGGCTCCAGGAACGGATGAAGGTCACCGGCGAGGACGACATCGCGCGCCTGGGCGAGGCCTTCAACAAGATGGCGCAGAACCTCCAGGTGAAGATCAACCAGCTGGAGGACCTGTCGCGGATGCAGCGCCGGTTCGTCTCGGACGTCTCGCACGAGCTGCGGACGCCGCTGACGACCGTGCGGATGGCGGCCGATGTCATCCACGAGGCACGGGAGGACTTCGACCCGGTGACCGCCCGGTCCGCGGAGCTGCTCGCCGACCAGCTGGACCGGTTCGAGTCGCTGCTCGCGGACCTGCTGGAGATCAGCCGGTTCGACGCGGGCGCGGCGGCCCTGGAGGCCGAGCCGATCGACCTCAGGGAGGTCGTCCGGCGGGTGGTCAGCGGTGCCGAGCCGCTGGCCGAGCGCAAGGGCACCCGGATACGCGTGCTCGGGGATCAGCAGCCCGTCGTCGCCGAGGCCGACGCCCGGCGCGTGGAGCGCGTGCTGCGCAACCTGGTCGTGAACGCCGTCGAGCACGGCGAGGGCAAGGATGTCGTCGTCAAGCTGGCCGCCGCCGGTGGCGCGGTCGCCGTCGCGGTGCGCGACTACGGCGTCGGGCTCAAGCCGGGCGAGGCGACCCGTGTGTTCAGCCGCTTCTGGCGGGCGGATCCGGCGCGCGCGCGTACCACCGGTGGTACGGGCCTGGGGCTGTCGATCGCCCTGGAGGACGCCCGGCTGCACGGCGGCTGGCTCCAGGCCTGGGGCGAGCCGGGCGGCGGCTCGCAGTTCCGGCTGACCCTGCCCAGGACGGCGGACGAGCCGCTGCGAGGCTCTCCGATACCGCTGGAGCCCAAGGACTCGCGCCGTAACCGCGGCGTCGACGACTCCGGTGCGCGCCGGGGCGGGGAGGAGAAGCGGGCGACGGTTCCGGTGCAGCAGGGGTGCGCTCAGGGACCCGCGCTGCCGCCGCGCTCCTCGATCGCGCCGCGGCTGACGGCCGGCACCCCCGCCGTGGACCCGACCGCGATGCCCGCTCAGGGCAATGGCACGCGCGTGGTGCCCCGGCCCGCCGGTGGCGTCCGGCTCCCGGACGAACGGCGGGCCGACGGGCCGGCCGACGACGGTGCCCGTGCGGACGGGCCGGAGGCGGCCCGGGCTGAGGACTCGACCGAGCCAGGGGAGGCATTTCGTGGGCGCTGACCGCGAGGGGGGCGCCCGGCGGAAGCCGTGGCGCGCGGTGGCGTACGCCGCCCTGGGGGGCGTACTGCTGGCCGGATGCGCCTCGATGCCCGACAGCGGGGATCTGCGGGACGTGGAGTCCACGCCGCAGCAGGACACCGGCGTCCGCGTGTTCGCCATGCCGCCCGCCGACGGCGCCGGCCCCGGGGAGATCATGCAGGGCTTCCTGGAGGCCCTGACCAGCGACGATCCGTCGTACGACACGGCCCGCAAGTATCTGACGGACGGCGCGGCGCGCACCTGGCGGCCGGAGCGCTCCACCACGGTGCTCGCGAACGGCCCGAGCATCGAGACCGAGTGCCGCCCGGACGACCGGCAGGACGCGGGCAGCGAGACCTGTGTGCTGGCCGGCAGCCGGGTCGCCACCGTCGACGCGCGGCAGGCGTACCAGCCCGCCGGCGGTTCGTACCGCAAGTTCCTGCACCTGGCGAAGGACGCCAAGACCGGGCAGTGGCGCATCGACCGGCTGCCGGACGGCGTCGTCATGGGCAAGTCGGACTTCCAGCGCAACTACACGCCGGTCGACAAGTACTACTTCGCCTCCGACACGGTGGTCGGGGCGACCGGGGAGCCGGTGGCCGTCGCCGACCCGGTGTTCGTGCGCAGCAAGGTGGACCCGATGACGCAGATGGTCCGCTCGCTGCTCCGCGGGCCCACCAGATGGCTGCGTCCGGTGGTCAGGTCCAGCTTCCCGACCGGTACGGCGTTGCAGAAGGACGTGTCGGGACTGACACCGGACGACCAGAACAGGCTGACGGTGCCGCTGAACCTCAAGGCGTCCCGGATCGGCACGGCCAAGTGCACCGAGATGGCGACCCAGATCCTGTTCACCCTGCGGAACCTCACGCCGACCCTGGAGTCCGTCGAACTCGACGGGGCCGACGGCCGGCGGATGTGCGACCTGTCCGAGGAGCGCGCGGAGGCCGCCGCCTGGCACGGTTCCAGCAAGCGCCCCGAGTACCTGTACTACCTCGACGGCAGGCACCGGCTGGTGCGGTTGCCGACCGGGAGTACGGGGACGGTCGAACCGTCCGCGGTGCCGGGGCCGTTCGGCGAGGGCGGCGTCAAGGGGCTCCAGTCGGTGGCCGTGTCGCGGGACGAGCACAGCGTGGCCGGCATCGCGGGCGACGGGAGGTCGCTGTACGTGACCTCGCTGGCGTCGGGCGGTTCGCTCGGGGACGCGGTGGTGACCAGCAACGGCGCGGACCCGGCCGACCGGCTGACCACCCCGAGCTGGGACGCCCGCGGCGATCTGTGGGTCGCCGACCGCGATCCGCAGCGCAAGCGGCTGCTGGTCGTGCCGCAGGGGGCCACCAAGGCGGAGGAGGTCGCCGTCCCGGATCTGTCCGGTGCGATCAGGGACGCCCGGGTGGCCGCGGACGGGGCCCGGATCGCCCTGGTCGTGGCGAGGGGCGACAAGCAGTACCTGCTCATCGGCCGTATCCAGCGGGACGACGGGACCGGGCAGGGCACCTCGGTGGTCGAACTGCGCTCGGCCGCCCCGGACCTGGAGCAGGTCAGCGCGATGACCTGGGCGGGGGACAGCAGGCTGCTGGTCGTCGGCCGGGAGTCGGGCGGAGTGCAGCAGATGCGGTACGTCCAGGTGGACGGCTCCACGCTGGACGGACCCGCGCCCGGTGCGCTCACCGGCGTCAAGGCGGTCGCCGCGTCCGAGGACGACCGGGTGCCGCTGGTGGCCTACTCGGAGGACGGCATCGTCCGGCTGCCCTCGGGTGCGCAGTGGCAGAAGGTGGACAAGGACGGGACGGCGCCGGTCTATCCGGGCTGACGGCGGTCGGGCGGGGGCGCTGCATGTCCCCGCCCGTTCCCCGTGTGTCCCCGCCCGTCCCCCGTGTGAGTGAGGGGCGGTCTCGGCGACGCCGAGTTGTCCACAGGGCGTTGTCCACAGGGGTGGCGGGCCGGCTCGGGCCTCGGCACAGTAGTGGGCATGCGGAGGTGGTGGCAGGACCTCACCGACCTGGTGCTGCCGACCGACTGCGCGGGGTGCGGCGCACCTCGTACGGTCCTGTGCGCGCGGTGCCGGACCGCACTGCACGGGAGCGTGCCGCGGCGGGTGCGGCCGCAGCCGGAGCCGGCCGGGCTGCCGGTGGTGCACGCGGCGGCGCCGTACGCGACGGACGTGCGGGCGGCTCTGCTCGCTCACAAGGAGCGGGGCGCGCTGGCGCTCGCGGGAGCTCTGGGCACGGCACTGGCGGGCGCCGTGCGGGCAGGGCTCGGCGGCGGGATACCGGATGCCCGTCCGGTGCTGCTCGTCCCCGTTCCCTCCGCCCCGCGGGCCGTGCGGGCGCGGGGGCACGACCCGGTGCGCCGGGTGGCGCTGGCGGCCGCCGGGGAGCTGCGGCGCGGTGGTACACCGGCGCGGGTGGCGGGCGTGCTGCGCCAGCGGCGCGCCGTGGCCGACCAGGCGGAGCTGGACGCCCGGCGGCGGCTGGAGAACCTGGCGGGGGCGCTGGAGGTCACGGCGGGCGGTGCCCGGCTGCTCGCCGCGGGCCGGGTGGTGCTCGTCGACGACCTGATCACGACCGGTGCCACCCTCGGCGAGGCGGCTCGTGCCGTGCGGGAGGCGCTCGGCGGGTCCGGCGTCATTCCGCCCGGTGAGGGCGGTACAGGAGGGAACTCGGGGGGAAGAGGGATGAACACGGTCGTGTACGCCGCCGTAACTCGGGAAGGAAGGGGGGAACGACGGATCGGCGTCCGGACGGAGCGAGGTAAGTGGGTGCAGGCTGCACCGGAAAAGGCGGTGGCGAACGCCCTCCGGACGGATCTCCGTGCGGCGGTGATCGCCGCTCCTCGGGATTCTTTCGAAATAAACAGGAACTGACCGTGGACCTGCATCGTTGCAGGTAGTGAGAGGGTCAATTCACCTGAACGGAGGTACGTAGCGGTAGAGGGTGACGACATCCGTCCGGGCGAGATATGTTCGGTTGTGAGGAAAGGCGCAGGCCACACCTCGCATATCGGAATGCCGTGCTGCGGGCTTTCCGTAATCACCCGCACCGGTGGGGTGCAGATCTCGCCCCTGGGGGAGGAGGAGGTGTAAGTCACCGAGTCCGAGGCCCGGTGCTCACCGGGCCTGGTGCAAAAGGGAGATGCTCCGCCGAGCGGCGGAGCGATCCGGGAACGGAGTTCTGCGTGGACATCGTCGTCAAAGGCCGCAAGACCGAGGTGCCCGAGCGGTTCCGCAAGCACGTGGCCGAGAAGCTGAAGCTGGAGAAGATCCAGAGGCTCGATGCCAAGGTGATCAGCCTCGACGTCGAGGTGTCCAAAGAGCCCAACCCCCGTCAGGCCGACCGCTGTGACCGAGTGGAGATCACGCTCCGCTCCCGCGGCCCGGTGATCAGGGCGGAGGCAGCGGCCAGCGATCCGTACGCGGCACTCGATCTGGCGGCGGAGAAGCTGGACGCCCGGTTGCGCAAGCAGCACGACAAGCGCTTCTCGCGACGTGGCGCGCAGCGGATCTCGGCGGCCGAGGTCCCCGACCACGTCCCTGGCGCGGCCACCCTGAACGGCAACGGCCTGCCCGCCCATGACGAGGAGACCGAGGGGGTGCCGACCAAGAAGATCGGCTCGCTCGAGGTCACCGGTGAGGGCCCGCTCGTCGTCCGCGAAAAGACCCACGTCGCCGCCCCGATGAGCCTCGACCAGGCGCTCTACGAGATGGAACTGGTCGGCCACGACTTCTATCTGTTCGTCGACTCCGAGACCAAGCAGCCGAGCGTCGTCTACCGGCGCCACGCCTACGACTACGGCGTGATCCACCTGAACACGGACGAGATGGTCGCCGAGGCGCAGGCCCCGGCGGCGGGGGGCACCCTGGGCGGCTGATCCGCCCGGCCGACGCCGATCCGGTGCCCCTGGAGCGCGTGTGCGCCCCCAGGGGCACCGGTGTGCGACCACTTCGCGCCCGGCATGTCACCTCCGTGTCGCCCGGGCATGGAATCATGGCCGCACGGCCCAACGGGTGGGCCACTGCCTTGGATTGGCGATGGCACAGAACCACAGGCCACAGCCTTCAGGGGGAGGAACGATGGCGGACACCTTCGGACCGATGCGGGACGAGGACGCCGACGACAATGTCATCGGCATGGGCTCCGATGCGGGCTCCGTACGCAAGGAGCCGATCAGAGTCCTGGTCGTGGACGACCACGCCCTCTTCCGGCGCGGCCTGGAGATCGTGCTCGCCGCAGAGGAGGACATCCAGGTCGTCGGCGAGGCGGGCGACGGCGCCGAGGCCGTCGACAAGGCCGCCGATCTGCTGCCCGACATCGTGCTGATGGACGTCCGCATGCCCAAGCGCGGCGGGATCGAGGCCTGCACCTCCATCAAGGAGGTCGCCCCCAGCGCGAAGATCATCATGCTGACGATCAGCGACGAGGAGGCCGACCTCTACGACGCGATCAAGGCGGGAGCGACCGGATATCTCCTCAAGGAGATCTCGACCGACGAGGTGGCGACCGCGATTCGTGCGGTGGCCGACGGACAGTCGCAGATCAGCCCGTCGATGGCGTCGAAACTGCTCACCGAGTTCAAGTCGATGATCCAGCGCACCGACGAGCGTCGGCTGGTCCCGGCGCCCCGGCTGACGGACCGTGAGCTGGAGGTGCTCAAGCTCGTCGCCACCGGGATGAACAACCGGGACATCGCCAAGGAGCTGTTCATCTCCGAGAACACCGTGAAGAACCACGTCCGCAACATCCTGGAGAAGCTTCAGCTGCACTCCAGGATGGAGGCGGTGGTCTACGCGATGCGGGAGAAGATCCTGGAGATCCGGTAGTCCGGTTTCTCAGCCGAGGGCGCGGGCCAGTTCCCGGGTCAGCGGGGCGCGCAGCGCGGGGTCGCCGACCAGTTCGACCCGGACGTCCGTGCAGTTCACCCAGCAGGCCGCCTCGACCAGGGCCTGGGCGACCGCCGGGACCGCCTTCGCGTTCTCCAGGGTGACCTGCTTCGCCACCAGCGTGCTGCCCTCGCGGGCCGGGTCGACACGCCCGACCAGCCGGCCGCCCGCCAGCACCGGCATCGCGAAGTAGCCGTGCACCCGCTTCTGCCGGGGGACGTACGCCTCCAGGCGATGGGTGAAGCCGAAGATCCGCTCCGTCCGCGCCCGCTCCCAGATCAGTGAGTCGAACGGCGACAGCAGGGTGGTGCGGTGGCGGCCGCGCGGCGGGGTCGCCAGCGCCGCGGGATCCGCCCACGCCGGACGCCCCCAGCCCTCCACCTCCACCGGGACCAGACCCGAGTCGGCGATCACCGCGTCCACCTGCTCGCCCTTGAGCCGGTGATAGTCGGCGATGTCCGCGCGGGTGCCGACGCCGAGGGACTCACCGGCCAGCCGGACCAGACGGCGCAGGCACTCGGCGTCGTCCAGGTCGTCGTGCAGCAGCGACTGCGGGACCGCGCGCTCGGCGAGGTCGTACACCCGCTTCCAGCCGCGCCGCTCCACGCACACCACCTCGCCGTACATCAGCGCGCGCTCCACGGCGACCTTGGTGCCGGACCAGTCCCACCACTCGCTGGTCCTCTTGGCGCCGCCCAGCTCCGTCGCGGTGAGCGGGCCCTCGGCGCGCAGCTGCTCGATGACCTGGTCGTAGGCGCCGTCGGGCAGCGCGTGGTGCCAGTGCGGGCGGGAGCGGTACGCGCGGCGGCGGAAAGCGAAGTACGGCCACTCCTCGATGGGCAGCAGGCAGGCCGCGTGCGACCAGTACTCGAAGGCGTGCGTGTCCTTCCAGTACGCGGCCTCGACCGTCTTGCGGCCGACCGCTCCCAGGCGGGCGTACGGCACGAGTTCATGGGAGCGGGCGAGGACGGAGATGGTGTCGAGCTGCACCGCGCCGAGATGGCGCAGCACCCCGCGGACACCGGCCCGTCGGTCGGGCGCGCCGAGGAAGCCCTGGGCCCGCAGGGCGATACGGCGGGCGTCGTCCGCGGTGAGCGTGATGGTCGGGCGCGGAAGGGTCGTCATGTGCCGGACGATAGAGGGAGCCACTGACAGTCCCCGGTGAGCTGCTGTTTCACCGCTCGCGCGCGGGCAGGTACGGCGCGGTGGAGGGCAGGCCCAGGTCCGAGGGGAGCAGGGAACCGACCCAGCAGTCCCGGCGCACGCCCTTGTTGTTGACGGCCGAGCGCAGGATGCCCTCGATGGTGAAACCGGCCCGTTCGGCCACCGCGCGGGAGGCGGTGTTGCCGACCTCGGCGCGCCACTCCACACGGTCGACACCCACCTCGGTGAAGATCCACCGGCAGGCGGTCAGCGCGGCCTCGGTGGTGTAGCCGCGGCCGCGGTGCTCCTTGGCGGCCCAGAAACCGATCTCGGCCGTGCCCAGGGTACGCATGGTGAGGGCGAGCATGCCGGTCAGGTCGCCGCCGGGCAGGAAGACGCCAAAGGTGAACATCGAGCCCTGCGACCAGCCGTCGGGCACCAGCTGCTCGGTGAAGCTCAGGGCGTGTTCCGGCAGGTAGGGCGACGGGACCGTGGTCCAGCGCTGGATGTCCGGGTCCTGTACGGCCGCGAAGACGGCGTCGGTGTCGGCCGGGCCGACCGAGCGCAGCAGCAGTCGGTCCGTGGTGAGCGTGACGGGTTCCATCGGCCGATTCTGCGCGACCCACCCGCGCGCGGGCCATTCGATTCAGCGATCCGTGAGCACGTGATCACATTTCGCACAATTCCTCGCGCCGATGCGGCACTATCCGGATGCGCCGTCCGTTGTCCTGGGTGAAGCAGCCGTCGGGCGCCAGGCCTCCCGGCACGGCGCGGTCCTCGCATACGATGGCCGTTGCTCAGTACGTCACATGGAAAACCGACCGTCCCAGGCCCGACCGGCAAGGAGACCAGCCCCCGTGTCCGTCCTCTCGAAGATCATGCGTGCAGGCGAAGGCAAGATCCTGCGCAAGCTGCACCGCATCGCGGACCAGGTCAACTCCATCGAAGAGGACTTCGTGAACCTCTCCGACGCCGAGCTGCGGGCCCTCACCGAGGAGTACAAGCAGCGCTACGCCGACGGTGAGAGCCTTGACGACCTGCTCCCCGAGGCGTTCGCCACGGTCCGTGAGGCGGCCAAGCGCGTCCTCGGCCAGCGCCATTACGACGTGCAGCTGATGGGCGGCGCCGCGCTCCACCTGGGGTACGTGGCCGAGATGAAGACCGGTGAGGGCAAGACCCTCGTCGGCACGCTGCCCGCGTATCTGAACGCCCTGTCCGGCGACGGCGTCCACCTCATCACGGTCAACGACTACCTGGCCGAGCGCGACTCCGAGATGATGGGCCGCGTCCATAAGTTCCTGGGCCTGAGCGTCGGCTGCATTCTCGCCAACATGACGCCGGCCCAGCGCCGCGAGCAGTACGCGTGCGACATCACCTACGGCACGAACAACGAGTTCGGCTTCGACTACCTGCGCGACAACATGGCGTGGTCGAAGGACGAGCTGGTGCAGCGCGGCCACAACTTCGCCATCGTCGACGAGGTCGACTCCATCCTCATCGACGAGGCCCGTACGCCGCTGATCATCTCCGGCCCGGCCGACCAGGCCACCAAGTGGTACGGCGACTTCGCCAAGCTGGTCACGCGGCTGAAGAAGGGCGAGGCGGGCAACCCGCTCAAGGGCATCGAGGAGACCGGCGACTACGACGTCGACGAGAAGAAGCGCACGGTCGCCATCCACGAGTCCGGTGTCAGCAAGGTCGAGGACTGGCTGGGCATCGACAACCTCTACGAGTCGGTGAACACGCCGCTGGTGGGTTACCTGAACAACGCCATCAAGGCCAAGGAACTCTTCAAGAAGGACAAGGACTACGTCGTCATCGACGGCGAGGTCATGATCGTCGACGAGCACACCGGCCGTATCCTCGCCGGCCGCCGCTACAACGAGGGCATGCACCAGGCGATCGAGGCGAAGGAAGGGGTGGACATCAAGGACGAGAACCAGACCCTCGCCACGATCACCCTCCAGAACTTCTTCCGCCTCTACTCCAAGCTCTCCGGCATGACCGGTACGGCGATGACCGAGGCCGCCGAGTTCCACCAGATCTACAAGCTCGGCGTGGTCCCCATCCCGACCAACCGGCCGATGGTCCGCCTGGACCAGTCGGACCTGATCTACCGCACCGAGGTCGCCAAGTTCGAGGCGGTCGTCGACGACATCGCCGAGAAGCACGAGAAGGGCCAGCCGATCCTCGTCGGCACCACCTCCGTCGAGAAGTCGGAGTACCTCTCGCAGCAGCTCAGCAAGCGCGGCATCCAGCACGAGGTGCTGAACGCCAAGCACCACGAACGTGAGGCGTCGATCGTCGCCCAGGCCGGTCGCAAGGGCGCGGTCACCGTGGCCACCAACATGGCCGGCCGTGGTACGGACATCAAGCTCGGCGGCAACCCCGAGGACCTCGCCGAGGCGGAGCTGCGCCAGCGCGGCCTCGACCCCGAGGAGCACATCGAGGAGTGGGCCGCGGCGCTGCCGGCCGCGCTGGAGCGGGCCGAGGCGGCCGTCAAGGCCGAGAAGGAAGAGGTCGAGAGCCTCGGCGGCCTCTACGTCCTCGGCACCGAGCGGCACGAGTCGCGGCGCATCGACAACCAGCTGCGCGGCCGCTCCGGCCGTCAGGGCGACCCGGGCGAGTCCCGCTTCTACCTGTCCCTCGGCGACGACCTGATGCGCCTGTTCAAGGCCCAGATGGTCGAGCGCGTGATGTCCATGGCGAACGTGCCGGACGACGTGCCGATCGAGAACAAGATGGTCACCCGCGCGATCGCGTCCGCGCAGTCGCAGGTCGAGCAGCAGAACTTCGAGACGCGTAAGAACGTCCTGAAGTACGACGAGGTCCTCAACCGGCAGCGCGAGGTCATCTACGGCGAGCGGCGCCGCGTCCTGGAGGGCGAGGACCTGCACGAGCAGGTGCAGCACTTCATGGACGACACGATCGACGCCTACGTCCAGGCCGAGACCGCCGAGGGCTTCCCGGAGGACTGGGACCTCGACCGGCTGTGGGGCGCCTTCAAGCAGCTGTACCCGGTGAAGGTCACCATCGAGGAGCTGGAGGAGGCCGCCGGTGACCGCGCCGGCCTGACCGCCGAGTTCATCTCCGAGTCCATCAAGGACGACATCCACGAGCAGTACGAGGCGCGCGAGGCGCAGCTCGGCTCCGAGATCATGCGTGAGCTGGAGCGGCGGGTCGTGCTGTCGGTCCTCGACCGCAAGTGGCGTGAGCACCTCTACGAGATGGACTACCTCCAGGAGGGCATCGGCCTGCGCGCGATGGCCCAGAAGGACCCGCTGATCGAGTACCAGCGCGAGGGCTTCGACATGTTCACCGCGATGATGGACGGCATCAAGGAGGAGTCCGTCGGCTACCTGTTCAACCTGGAGGTCCAGGTCGAGCAGCAGGTCGAGGAGGTGCCGGTCGAGGAGGCCGAGCCGGTCGGCGAGGGCGTCCAGGACACGGTGCCGGCGCAGGCCGGTGCCCGCCCGGAGATCCGCGCCAAGGGCCTCGATGTGCCCCAGCGGCGTGATCTGCACTTCTCGGCGCCGACGGTGGACGGCGAGGGCGGCATCGTCGAGCGGGACCTGGAGGAGGACGAGCCGGTGCGCTCCGAGGCCGACGGCCTCACCCGCGCCGAGCGGCGCAAGCAGGCCAAGGGCGGGCGGCGCCGTAAGAAGTAGCGGCATCGTGCGGCCCCTCGAGGGCTGAGAGTCGGGCAGGGCCGGGTTCCTTCGGGAACCCGGCCCGCTTGCGTTCCGCGCCGGGCGCGCCGGGGTCAGTCGGTCTCACGCCCGGGGTGCGCCGGGGCCGGGGTCAGTCGTCCGAGCGCGGGCGCGCCCCGGGGCCGGCCGTCTCCACCGCCGTACAGCGCCAGCGGAGGTCGGCGCCCAGTTCGAGGCGGAAGGCCAGGGCGCGCAGCTGGTCGCCGGCGGAGATCCGGGCGAAGGCCTCGATGGCGCCCTCGGCGGCGACGTAGTAGCCGATGTCGTGGACGACGGGGCGGGTGCCGCGGGCGCGCAGCGGGCCGCGTGCGGCGAGCCGGGCCAGGTCGTCGTAGGCGCGGCCCGCGGTGTGGCGGAGCATCCAGTGCACGGGCCGCTGGCCGCTCAGCACGGCCAGCAGCCGGTCGGCGAAGAGGTCGGTGGGGCGAGGGCGGGGACGCGGCCGCGGTACGGCCGGCTGCGGGGGCGTGACGGCCGTCTGGGGCGCCGTACGGGGCGTCCCGGGCCGAGGCGTCCCGCTGGCCGGTTCGGCTGTCGGAGGCGCCGTACGGGTCCGTTCGGCGGCCTCGGGCGCCGTGCGCGGTGGCTGGGGGCGGGTGCTCCTGCTCGGCGTCCGGGGTGGGGCGCCGCCGGGGCGGCGGGTGTCGTGGCGGGTCGGCGGGCGGTGGCGCGGGCGGGGCTGGCCGGGCCGGCTCATGTCGTTGCCGACGCGGCTCGTGCCCTTGATCGTGCGGCTCATGACCTTGTTCATGGGGATCCCCGTCCGCCGGGCCCGGATCTACCGGGCGGTAACTCGCTGGTGGGGATCTTGTACGGGCCGGGGAAACCGGATGACAAGGGCGGTGGGGGCACAGCGGAAGGGGCGGAGGGATTCACTCATCCGGGTGGCGGAGGGCGGTGCGGAGCCCATCGGGAAGCGGGCAGGGAGGGTGAGTTGTGCGTGACCGGGTGGACGCCGGCCGGGCCCGGGCAGGGGCTCGAAAGGGGACAGCCGCACGTATCCTGAAGGCCCTCCGGGAGCTGCGCCCGCCGCTCTCCCCGAGACCTCCAGCGGAGCCTTTGACCAGGAAAGAGCGGCCAGCATGCGCGTCTACGTCCCCCTGACCCTCCCCGGTCTCGCCACGGCGCACCAGACGGGGGAGCTGGGGAGCGGCCCCTTCGTCGCGTACGCCGTCACCCCCGCGCTGCGCGAGTGGTACGTCTCCGACGACATCGAGGAGCTGGAGTACGCGGCGCTCAGCCGCGCCGCGCTGGCCTCCCTGCGGCAGCTCGCCGCCGACCCGGACGCCGAGCGGCGCCGGGTCGTGGTCGCCGTGGATGTGCCCGAGGGCGCGGTGAGCGTCGACCCCGACCGGGGGCTGGACCCGTCCGCGCTGGGCGAGGTGACCGTGCGGGTGACGGTGCCGCTGGCCAAGGCGGCGGCGGTGCATGTCGACGCCGACGACGCCCGGGCGGATGTGGCCGCGGCGGCGGAGGCGCTCCAGGCGGCGGACGGCGGGGACGACGACGCCCAGTTCGTCGTGGACGGCGCCGACGACCACGAGCTGCTGTGGTACGCCACGCAGGAGATCCCCCACCTGGTCGGGCGCGCCTGACCCGCCCCCTGCGTCCCGGCTGACCTGCGGTCATGCGGCCGGCCGGGGGCGTTGTCAGTGGCGGCCGGTACGGTTTTCGCATGGGGAACGCAAGGGCGCACATCGTCTGGGACTGGAACGGCACGCTGTTCCACGACAACGACGCGATCGTCGGGGCGACGAACGCGGCCTTCGCGGAGCTGGGGCTCGCGCCGATCACGCTGGAGCAGTACCGGTCGCTGTACTGCGTGCCGGTGCCGAGGTTCTACGAGCGGCTGCTCGGCCGGCTGCCGACCGAGGCCGAGTGGGAGCTGATGGACGGGGTCTTCCACCGGCACTACGCCGAGCAGCGCACACGGTGCGGGCTGACCGAGGGGGCGGCGGAGCTGCTGGCGGAGTGGCGGTCGGCGGGGCACAGCCAGTCGCTGCTGAGCATGTACGGGCACGAGGAACTGGTGCCACTGGTGCGGGGGTTCGGGATCGAGGCGCACTTCATACGCGTCGACGGGCGGACCGGGCCGTCCGGGGGCAGCAAGGCCGAGCACATGGTGCGCCACCTCGAGGCGCTGGGCGAGGTGGTGGAGCCGGCGCGGACCGTCGTGATCGGCGATGCGGCGGACGACGCGCTCGCGGCTCGGCGGGTGGGGGCCGGTGCGGTGCTCTACAGCGGGGGCTCGCACAGCCGGGACAGCCTGGAGGAGGCCGGGGCGCCGGTGGTGGACACCTTGGCGGAGGCGGTCGAGGTGGCGCTGCGCATAGCGGCCTAGCCGTCTCCGCCGGCGGTGCAGCCCCCCGGCGCATCCGCGACCAGCGGCGGTCTCAGTCGGCCGGCGCGGTCTTCCTGAGGACCTTCAGGAACTCCCGCATCCACGCCGGATGGTCCGGCCAGGCCCGCGCCGAGACCAGGGGGCCGTCGACCACCGTCTCGGTGTCCTGGAAGCGCGCTCCGGCCGCCTGCATGTCGCATTCCAGCGCGGGGTACGCCGTGACCCGGCGGCCGCGCAGGCCGTCGATCGCGGCGGTGAGCAGCGGACCGTGGCAGATCTGGGCGACGGGCCGGTCGGAGTCGAGGAAGGCCTTGACGATCTTGCGCAGTCCGGGGTCGTTGCGCAGATACTCCGGGGCGCGGCCGCCGGGGATGACCAGGGCGACATAGGCGTCCGGGTCGACCTCCCCGAAGGCGAGGTCGGCGGGCCAGGTGTAGCCGGGCTTCTCGGTGTAGGTGTCGTAGCCGGGCTCGAAGTCATGGACGACGAAACGGAGGGTCTTGCGGGTGGGGGCCGCGATGTGGACCTCGTATCCTTCCTCGCGCAGGCGCTGGTAGGGGTAGAGGACTTCGAGGGACTCCGCTGCGTCGCCGGTGGCGATGAGGATCTTCGGGGCCATGTCGGATGTCAGCTCCTCTGGGCAGGACCGGTCTGGGCAGGGCCGGTGGCGGGGGTGCCGTACCGGGCACGGTGCCTCGCCCGGGCCCGGTTGCCAAGACCGCCGGTTACGTCACCTGTGCCCACCGGGGCGCTGTGCAGAACGTCAAAGTTCACCCCCCGGTTTTGTACACATACGGCTCATGACGGGCCCGGGGTAAGTGGCGATAGCCTTGTGGCGTGATCAGCGCGATAGTTCGCGGGGACGACGCCGTCCCTGCCCTGCGCCCGGGTTGCACGGAGCACCTCCGTGACCGGGCGGCGGTCGCTGGTCTTCGCGGGCGGGACGGGAGCGCGGACGCTCCCCGGACGCCGAGGACGACCCCGGACACGACGGTGCCGAGGGCAGCGTCAGCCACCACGGGTGCGCCGAGAATGGCCGAATACCCCCCGCTCATCTCACCTCGCGGCATAGCGTCTGAACGGACCGGAGATCCCGGGTCGTGGCGTTGTACCGGAGGGGAAGAGACCGTTTTTCCTTCTACGTCACGCAACGGCGCGCGACAGGAGCCAGAGGACAATGCAGACCAAGCTGGACGAAGCCAAGGCCGAGCTGCTCGAGAGGGCTGCCCGGGTAGCTGAGAACAGCCCGGTCGGGGGGCACCTACCGACCGGGACGACGGACGAGGGCACCCCGGACACCCCGGGCGTCTCCGCCGTCACCGACAGCGAATCAGTCCTCGCGTTCCTCCAGCGCTACTACCTGCACACCGCGCCGGAAGACCTGGCCGGCCGCGACCCGGTCGACGTGTTCGGCGCCGCGGTGTCGCACTACCGTCTCGCGGAGAACCGCCCGCAGGGCACCGCGAACGTGCGCGTGCACACCCCGACCGTGGAGGAGAACGGCTGGACGTGCAGCCACACGGTGGTGGAGGTCGTCACCGACGACATGCCGTTCCTGGTCGACTCCGTCACCAATGAGCTGACCCGGCAGGGGCGCGGCATCCATGTCGTCATCCACCCGCAGTTCGTCGTCCGGCGCGATCTGACCGGCAAGCTCCTCGAGGTGCTGCCGACGCCGCCCACCGGCGAGCTGCCGCACGACGCGCACGTCGAGTCCTGGATCCACGTCGAGATCGACCGGGAGACCGACCGCGCCGATCTGAAGCAGATCTCCGCCGACCTGCTGCGCGTCCTGTCCGACGTGCGCGAGGCCGTCGAGGACTGGGAGAAGATGCGGGACGCGGCGGCCCGGCTCGCCGACGGCCTGGAGAGCGAGCCGCTCCCCGCCGACCTGCCCGCGCCGGAGGCCGAGGAGGCCCGCGAGCTGCTGCGCTGGCTCGCCGCCGACCACTTCACCTTCCTCGGCTACCGCGAGTACCAGCTGCGGGACGACGACACGCTCGCCGCCGTGCCCGGCACCGGCCTCGGCATCCTGCGCTCCGACCCGCACCACGCCGAGGACGACCAGCACCCGGTCAGCCCCTCCTTCGAGCGGCTGCCGGCCGACGCCCGCGCCAAGGCCCGCGAGCACAAGCTGCTCGTGCTGACCAAGGCGAACAGCCGGGCCACCGTGCACCGGCCGTCGTACCTGGACTACATCGGCGTCAAGAAGTTCGACGCGGACGGGAACGTCGTCGGCGAGCGGCGCTTCCTCGGTCTGTTCTCCTCCGCCGCCTACACCGAGTCGGTGCGCCGGGTCCCGGTGATCCGCCGCAAGGTGGACGAGGTGCTGGAGCTGGCCGGGTTCTCGCCCAACAGCCACGACGGCCGCGACCTGCTCCAGATCCTGGAGACCTACCCGCGCGACGAGCTGTTCCAGACCCCGGCCGGCGAGCTCCAGGCCATCGTGACCAGCGTGCTCTACCTCCAGGAGCGGCGCCGGCTGCGCCTCTACCTGCGCCAGGACGAGTACGGCCGCTACTACTCGGCGCTCGTCTACCTCCCGCGCGACCGCTACACCACCGGCGTCCGGCTCAGGATCATCGACATCCTGAAGGAGGAACTGGGCGGTGTCAGCGTCGACTTCACCGCCTGGAACACCGAGTCGATCCTGTCCCGGCTGCACTTCGTCGTCCGCGTCCCGCCGGGCACCGAGCTGCCCGAGCTGTCGGACGCCGACAAGGAGCGGATCGAGGCCCGGCTGGTCGAGGCCGCCCGGTCCTGGGCCGACGCGTTCGCCGAGGCGCTCACCGCGGAGCTGGGCGAGGAGCGCGCGGCCGAGGTGCTGCGCCGCTACAACAACGCCTTCCCCGAGGGCTACAAGGCCGACCACACCCCGCGCGCGGCGGTCGCCGACCTCGTCCACCTGGAGCAGCTGAGCGAGGACAAGATCTTCTCGCTGAGCCTGTACGAGCCGGTCGGGGCGGCGCCCGAGGAGCGCCGCTTCAAGATCTACCAGAAGGGCGGCTCGGTCTCCCTCTCGAAGGTGCTGCCGGTGCTCAGCCGGCTCGGCGTCGAGGTCACCGACGAGCGGCCGTACGAACTGCGCTGCGCGGACCGGACGACCGCCTGGATCTACGACTTCGGTCTGCGCATGCCCAAGGCGGCGGGCCACGGCGGCGAGTACCTCGGCGACGACGCCCGTGAGCGCTTCCAGGAGGCGTTCGCCGCGACCTGGACCGGCCAGGCGGAGAACGACGGCTTCAACGCGCTGGTGCTGAGCGCCGGGCTGAGCTGGCGGCAGGCGATGGTGCTGCGCGCCTACGCGAAGTACCTGCGGCAGGCCGGTTCGACCTTCTCGCAGGACTACATGGAGGACACCCTCCGCAACAACGTGCACACCACCCGGCTGCTGGTGTCGCTGTTCGAGGCGCGGATGTCCCCGGACCGGCAGAAGGCCGGGCTCGAGCTGATCGACGCGCTGCTCGAAGAGGTCGACGCGGCCCTCGACCAGGTGGCCTCGCTGGACGAGGACCGGATCCTGCGGTCCTTCCTGACCGTCATCAAGGCGACCCTGCGCACCAACTTCTTCCAGGAGGCGGAGGGCGGCAAGCCGCACGCGTACGTCTCCATGAAGTTCGACCCGCAGGCCATCCCGGACCTGCCCGCACCGCGCCCGGCGTACGAGATCTGGGTGTACTCGCCGCGCGTCGAGGGTGTGCACCTGCGCTTCGGCAAGGTCGCGCGCGGTGGCCTGCGCTGGTCCGACCGGCGCGAGGACTTCCGCACCGAGATCCTCGGCCTGGTCAAGGCGCAGATGGTGAAGAACACCGTCATCGTGCCGGTGGGCGCCAAGGGCGGCTTCGTCGCCAAGCAGCTGCCGGACCCGGGCGTGGACCGGGACGCGTGGCTGGCCGAGGGCATCGCCAGCTACAAGACGTTCATCTCGGCGCTGCTCGACATCACCGACAACATGGTGGCCGGCGAGGTCGTGCCCCCGCAGGACGTCGTCCGGCACGACGGCGACGACACCTACCTGGTCGTCGCGGCCGACAAGGGCACCGCGACCTTCTCGGACATCGCCAACGGCGTCGCCGAGAAGTACAACTTCTGGCTCGGTGACGCCTTCGCCTCCGGCGGCAGCGCGGGCTACGACCACAAGGGCATGGGCATCACCGCGCGCGGCGCCTGGGAGTCCGTCAAGCGGCACTTCCGCGAGCTGGGCGTGGACACGCAGAGCGAGGACTTCACGGTCGTCGGCATCGGTGACATGTCCGGTGACGTGTTCGGCAACGGCATGCTGCTCTCCGAGCACATCCGCCTGGTCGCCGCCTTCGACCACCGGCACATCTTCATCGACCCGAACCCGGACGCGGCCACCTCCTACGCCGAGCGCCGCCGCCTGTTCGAGCTGCCCCGCTCCAGCTGGGCCGACTACAACACCGAGCTGCTGTCGGCGGGCGGCGGGATCTTCCCGCGCAGCGCCAAGTCGATCCAGCTCAACGCCCACATCCGCGAGGCCCTCGGGATCGCCGACAAGGTCACCAAGATGACCCCGGCCGACCTGATGAAGGCCATCCTCCAGGCCCCGGTGGACCTGCTGTGGAACGGCGGCATCGGCACGTACGTGAAGTCGTCCGCCGAGACCCACGCCGACGTCGGCGACAAGGCCAACGACGCCATCCGCGTCGACGGCAAGGACCTGCGCGTCAAGGTCGTCGGCGAGGGCGGCAACCTGGGCCTGACCCAGCTCGGCCGGATCGAGTTCGCCATGAGCGGCGGCAAGATCAACACCGACGCCATCGACAACAGCGCCGGCGTGGACACCTCCGACCACGAGGTGAACATCAAGATCCTGCTGAACGGCCTGGTCGCGGACGGCGACATGACCGTCAAGCAGCGCAACAAGCTGCTCGCCGAGATGACCGACGAGGTCGGCGCGCTGGTCCTGCGCAACAACTACGCGCAGAACACCGCGCTCGCCAACGCGCTCTTCCAGGCCAAGGACATGCTCCACGCCCAGCAGCGCTTCCTGCGCCACCTGGTGCGCGAGGGCCATCTGGACCGGGCGCTGGAGTTCCTGCCGGCCGACCGGCAGATCCGCGAGCGGCTCGCCCAGGGGCACGGCCTGACCGGGCCGGAGACGGCCGTCGTCCTGGCGTACACGAAGATCACGGTCGCCGAGGAGCTGCTGCACACCTCGCTGCCGGACGACCCCTACCTGCGCAGCCTGCTGCACGCGTACTTCCCGACGGCGCTGCGCGAGCGCTTCGCCGAGGCGGTCGACAACCACCCGCTGCGCCGTGAGATCACCACGACCGTGCTGGTCAACGACACGGTCAACACGGGCGGTACGACGTATCTGCACCGGATGCGCGAGGAGACCGGAGCCTCGCTGGAGGAGATCGTCCGCGCCCAGACCGCGGCCCGTGCGATCTTCTCCTCGGCGCCGGTGTGGGACGCGGTCGAGGCGCTGGACAACCGGGTCGACGCGGCCGTGCAGACCCGCATCCGGCTGCACTCGCGCCGCCTGGTCGAGCGCGGCACGCGCTGGCTGCTCAACAACCGGCCGCAGCCGCTCCAGCTCGCCGAGACCGTCGAGTTCTTCGCGGAGCGGGTCGAGCGGGTCTGGCAGGAGCTGCCGAAGCTGCTGCGCGGCGCGGACCTGGAGTGGTACCAGCACGTGTACGACGAGCTGTCCTCGGCCGGGGTCCCGGACGAGCTGGCCACCCGCGTGGCCGGGTTCTCCTCCGCCTTCCCGACGCTCGACATCGTGTCCGTCGCCGACCGCATGGGCAAGGAGCCGCTGGACGTCGCCGAGGTGTACTACGACCTCGCCGACCGGCTCAGCATCACCCAGCTGATGGACCGCATCATCGAGCTGCCGCGCAACGACCGCTGGCAGTCCATGGCCCGCGCCTCCATCCGCGAGGACCTGTACGCGGCGCACGCGGCGCTCACTGCGGACGTCCTCGCGGTGGGCAACGGCACCTCGACGCCGGAGCAGCGGTTCAAGGCGTGGGAGCAGAAGAACGCGCCCATCCTGAGCCGGGCGCGCACCACCCTGGAGGAGATCCGCGGCTCGGACTCCTTCGACCTCGCCAACCTGTCGGTGGCGATGCGTACGATGCGGACGCTGCTGCGCACGCACTCGTAGTCGTACGAGATCTCGTCGTCGACCTCGTCGTCGTACGAGACGGAGAACGCCCCGGGCTGACGGGACATCGGCCCGGGGCGTTCCGTTTCTTGCGAAGCCTTAGCCAAAAATGATCGGTGAATTTACCGTTTCCTGCTCATCGGTGCCTTTCGGATAGGGTCTGCCGTGTGACTGTGAACCTCACCGAGATCCGCCCGGTCGCGCCCCCCGCGCCGGCACCGGCCCGGCCCGTCACGCGTGTCGTGCTGGAGGTCGTGAAATTCGGGATCGTCGGCGGCAGCGGTGTCCTCGTCAATTTCCTGATCTTCAACCTGCTGCTGCACGGCCTGGGTTGGCAGGCGATGACCGCCACGGTCCTGGCCAGCGTTATCGCGATGGCGACGAATTACCTGGGCTTCCGCTATTTCACCTATCGCGACCGGTCCTCGCGCAGCCGCAGCCAGATCGTCTTGTTCTTCGTCTTCAGCGGGCTGGGCGTGCTGATGGAGATCGGCCTGTTCTGGGTCGGCTACCACGGCTTCGGTCTGCACAGCGTGGCCGGGTCGAACCTGGCGAAGGCGCTGTCGATCGTGCTCGCCTCCGCATTCCGTTTCGTCGTCTATCGCACGTGGGTGTTCCAGCAGGATGCGCGCCGCGCCGTCTGAGCTCGAAGAACAGGTGAGCCGCCGCGTGCCGTCCGACGGCACCGCGCGGGCGGGCCGCGTGCTGCCGCAGACGGCCGCGGCGCTCGTGCTGCTGCTGATGCTGCTGGTGATCGTCCGCCTGCCGTGGATGGGCGACCTCGGCATGCACGCGGCCACCATCCAGCGCCTCCGGCACGACCTGCTGCATCCCGGCAACCCGCTGGTCGACGCGGACACGCCGAGCCCGTACTACTCGCCGTGGATGCTGGTGCTGGGCGCGGTCGCCAAGGTGTCCGGGCTGTCGGTGTTCGTGGTGCTCCGGCTCGGCGCGCTCACCGGGCTCGGGCTGCTGGTCACGGGCGTGTGGCGGTACGTCCGCACGTACACCCCCCATCGCGCGGCCCCGGCCCTGGCCCTGCTCAGCCTGGTCTTCCTCTGGGGCCCGGCCGTTCTCAACTGGAGCGGCTTCGTCGGGCTGAACTCGCTCGCGCTGACCGTGTCGTACCCGAGTGTCCTCGCGCTCGGCCTCGCCTTCCACTTCTGGGCATGGCTGACCCGCGCGGTGCGGGCGGAGCCGGTGTGGGGCTGGGGCAGGTGGTCGGGGCTCGGTCTGTTCTGGGCGCTGATCCTGCTCTGCCACCAGTTCACCGGGGTGGTGGCGACGATCGGCGCGCTGGCCACGGTGATCGCCGCGCGCCCGGGCCGCGAGGTCTGGCTGCGCCTCGGCGCCGGGCTGGCCCTCGGGGTGCTGCTGCTGTGGCTCTGGCCGTACTACGACTTCTTCGCGCTGTTCTCCGCGGGAGCGGACCTGGAGGCCATCCACAAGCCGCTGTACACGCACCTGGCCGAGCGGTTCGGGCTGGTGCTGCTGGGGGTGGCGGCGCTGGCCCTGCGCCTGCGCCGGGACCGCTGGGACCCGCTGGTGCTGTTCTTCGCCCTCGGCGCGCTGGTGTTCGCGGCGGGCGGGCTGACCGGGCACTACTCCTGGGGCCGTGCACTGCCCGCCGCGCTGATCCCGGCGCAGCTCGCGGCCGCGCTGGAGGTCGTGTCGTGCTGCCGGCGGGCGGTGCGGGCCTGGTGGGCGTGCGCGCTGGGTGCGGCGCTGCTGGTGGGAGCGTGGGGGCAGGCGGGGACGCTCGGCTATGTGACGGGCAGGAGTGCGCTGCCCGCGGTGGTCGCGGAGAAGTACCGGACGCCGTGGGCGGGGTACCGGTGGATCACGCCGTGGGTGCGGTACGGGGATGTGGTGATGGCTCGGACGATGCCGGCCCGGCAGATCCCCGCGTACGGTCCGTACACCGTGGCGCCGGGGTATCCGGATGTGTTTCTGCCGGATGCGGGGCGCAGGGAGGCCGCGGTGCGGCGGTACTTCGACGCGGGGACCTCCGGTGAGGTGCGGAGGGGGATTCTGCGGGAGTACGGGGTGCGGTGGGTTGTGGGGCCGCGGGGGATCGCGGGTGCGGGGCTGGAGCGGGTTGCTGGGGGGCCGGGGGGTCAGGTGTTGTATCGGGTGGTGGGGTGAGGCCCGGGTGAGCTGGGGGGTGAGCGCCCCGAAGGGGCGCGGGGAACTGCGCGACCAGCCACCCCGCACCCGCAACCGAACCTGAAAACGCCCCCTACTCGGAACCACTACCTCAGGACGCTGGCCAGCAGGCGGGCCGCCTTGCGGACCTTGGGGCGGGCCAGGGTGTGGAAGGCGGGGCGGATGACCTGGGCCGTGATGCCCGTGGGGCGCCAGCGGAGCTGGAGGCGGCCGGGGTTGCGCCCCTCCGGTTCGACGGTGACCTCGTGCGGGGTCGCGCCGGAGCGGTAGTCGACGCGGGCCGTGCGGACCGGGAAGTCCAGGGGGGCCAGCAGCACGCCCGAGTGGGAGAGGCCCTGCTGGGACAGCCGGACCACCGGGTGCCGTACGCCGTCGAAGCCCTGGAGAGGGAGCGGCGCGGCGGCCAGGTCGAGGTGGACCGTGCCCTCGAAGATGCCCGGGCGGACCGGGTCCAGGCGGAACGGGACCGTCATCCGGCGCCCGGGGGCGAGGACGAGGCCGGCCCGCTGGGGGCCCACGGGAAGCCGCAGACCCGGGTCGTACGTACGGATCCGCAGGTTCAGTGAGGCCCCGGAACCGGCCGTCAGCTCGGTGATCTCGTGCCGGAACTGCGCGGTGGTGAAGGGCCGGGTGTCCAGCTCCAGGTCGGACAGGTCCAGTTCGCGGCGGGACTGCTCGGAGGCGGGGACGCTGTCGCCCCAGTAGGGGGTGCCGGCCGCGTCGGTGGTGATCCGGCGCGGAGCGACTCCGTGGCCGAGGCCGCGCGCCGCCGCTTGCGCGTCGCCGAGACGGCCGTCGCGGACCAGCTGGAGGATCACCCGCTCGGGGCGGGGAAGGCGGGCGTACGCGCCGGGGGAGAGGGTCTCCAGATAGGGGTTCATGATGTCGGCGAACGCCCGCAGCCACTCCTCGTCGCGGTAGGGCAGGTCGCCGGCGTACATGCGGAAGTCGTGCTTGAGGAACTTGTAGTCCTTGTCCTCGCGCAGCCCCGCGTGCCCGCTCTCCACGAGGAAGTCGTCGATCAGCCGCTGGACATGGACCCGGTCGCGGACGTTGCTGACCTTGTGCCGCTGGTTGGAGATGGACGCCGAGGCCGCCGCCGCGTACGGGTCGATGTACCAGACGTACACCGGGTCCGGGATGATCGTGAACGCCTTGGCCAGGCAGTACGCCTGGGCCGAGAACAGCTGGTCCTCGTAGTGGATGCCCTCGGGGAAGCGGAGTTCGTGCCGGTCCAGGAAGGAACGGGCGTACATCTTGCTGGTGGAGAGGTGCTCGAACAGCAGTCGCGGGTCCGCCTCGATGCCCTCCAGCGTGCGGTGCTCGGCGACCAGGTGCGGCATCCAGGTGGAGCGGCGGCCGTTGTCCACCCGTACCCGCCGTACCGCGCCCATGGTGAAGTCGACCTCGCGCTCGCGGTGCGCGGCGAGCAGCAACTCGACCGCGCGCGGCGTCAGTTCGTCGTCGCTGTCGAGGAACATCAGATACGGCGCGCGGGCGATCTCGACGGCCCGGTTGCGCGGCGCGCTGCATCCGCCGCTGTTCTCCGGCAGCCGCAGATAGCGGATGCGCTCGTCCTGGGCCGCCAGCCGCCGGGCCACCTCGGGGGTGTCGTCGGTCGAGTGGTCGTCGCTGATGATGATCTCGATGTTGGCGTGCGTCTGCGCGCGCAGCGAGGCGACCGCGCGGGGGAGGCGGGCCGCGTCGTTGAAGACGATGACCGTGACCGTGACGTCGGGGGTGGTCATGCGGTGGCCTCCTCGGGGGTCGGGGCGGGGGTGCGTTCTTCGAGGGGGAGCACCGGCGGCAGTGCCTCTTCCGGCTCGCCGAGGAACACCCGGCGGACGACCCGCTCGGCGGCGCGGCCGTCGTCGTACTCGCAGAACCGGCGGCGGAACGCGGCCCGCGCCTTGGCCGCGCTCTCGTCGCGCCAGGCGCCGGAGAGGAAGATCTCGGTGAGTTCCTCCTGGGTGGTGGCGACCTGGCCGGGGTGGTCCGTCATCAGGTCGAAGTAGACGCCCCGGGTGGTGCGGTAGGTCTCCCAGTCGTCGGCGTAGACGACGATCGGCCGGTCCAGGTTGGCGTAGTCGAACATGATCGAGGAGTAGTCCGTGACCAGGGCGTCGGCGGCCAGGCACAGCTCCTCGACGGGGTCGTAGGAGGAGACGTCGATGAGCCGGCCGGTGCGGCGCAGACCGGTGAGCGGGGAGGCGGCGCCGCCGTAGAAGTAGTGGGCGCGGACCAGCAGGACGGTGTTCTCGCCGAGCCGGTCGGCGAGGGCGGCCAGGTCCAGGCGCGGGGTGAAGCCGGCCTCGTAGTCGCGGTGGGTGGGGGCGTACAGGACGGCCGTCTTGCCGGGCGGGATGCCGAGGCGTTCACGGGCCGCGCGGACCGCGCCGGCGTCGGCCGTGTAGAAGACGTCGTTGCGCGGATAGCCGTGGTCGAGGGAGGTGAAGCGGGCCGGGTAGGCGCGTTCCCACATCCGGGTGGAGTGGCTGTTGGCGCTGACGCTGTAGTCCCACTTGTCGATGCGGGCCAGCAGGGCGTTGAAGTCCAGGCCCTTGGCGGCGGCCGGGTGCTCCATCTGGTCCAGGCCCATCCGCTTGAGCGGGGTGCCGTGGTGGGTCTGGAGGTGGATCGCGTCGGGGCGTTTGACCACCGCGTTGGGGAAGTTGACGTTGTTGACGAGGTACTTGGCGGTGGCCAGGGTCTCCCAGTAGCGGCGGGTGCCGGGCACGATGTGGTCGGTGCCGGGCGGCAGCAGGGCCTCGTTGTCCTTGGACACGACCCACACCGGGTGGATGTGCGGGGCGAGTTCGCGCAGCTTGGCGGCGATGGCGGCCGGGTTGCAGGCCACCCCGCGCTCCCAGTAGGCCGCGAACACGGCCAGGTTCGGGTCGACCGGACGGCTCAGAGCGCGCCGGTACTGGAGGTCGCGGACCTTGGTGCCCAGCTCGCGCTTACGGGTCCGTACGGCCTTCTTGGCGGTGCGGCGGGCCCGGTTGGCGGCCTGGAAGGCGCGGTACTTGGTGTAGGCGCCCTCCTCCAGCAGCGCGTGCCGTACGCCTTCCAGGCCCGCGGGGCGCTCGTGGCGCTCGGGGCGCCAGCGGACGGCGGCGAGGGAGGCGCGGCGGAAGAACTCGCGGGCCACCGGGTCGGGCAGGTTCTCGCCGGCGAAAGTGCGCACCAGGTCGCGCACCATCAGGTCGTAGAGCGTGGTGCGGGCGGCGCGCCGGTCCTGGGTGAGCGGGAGCAGCGACTCGTAGCGGTCGATGAGCGCGAGGCGGTCCTCGGGGGCGAGCGGCGGCAGGCTCTCGGGGCGCAGTTCGCGGTTCTCGTACGCCGCCTGGTTCAGGCAGGCGATCCGGCGGGCCCGCAGCAGGGTCTCGTACGCCGCGTGCGCCTCGTCGTCGGTGCTGAGCCGCTGCTCGTGCGCCCGCCAGAAGTCGGCGCGCACGGCGCGGTTGCCGAGCAGCGGGGTGAGGCGCAGCAGGTCGGCGGCCTCGTCCAGGGGGAGCGGCTCGCGGCCGACGGCGGCGAGGAAGCGGCCGTCGCGGGAGGGCCGGGCGGCGGACTGCCAGGTGGTGGTGACGTGGTCGAAGAGGAGGACGTCGACGGTGTCGTCCAGTTCGGCGACGCGCTCGGCGACCATTCGGGTGGCGCCGGCCGGCAGCCCGTCCTTGGCGTGCACGAAGTGCAGCCAGCGGCCGGAGGCGCGGGCGGCACCGGCCGCGCGGGCCGCCGCGTCGCCGGTGCCCTCCGGGAGGGGTACGGCGATGGTCTCGGGGGCGTGCGCCTCGGCCGTCTCGCGCGCCCAGGCGCCGACGGCGGCGACGATCACCTCGACGTCGGGCAGGGGCCGTGCCTCGAGTGAACCGAGCAGCTCGGTCAGATGCCCCTGTGCGTTCGGTCCGTGGACGATGACGCTGAGGTGGGGCATCGTGAAGGACTCCTTGGGCTTGTCGTCTCCGGGCGTCTCAGTGCGCACCTTTCATAACATACTGTCACTAGGAGGATGAAAGGGATAACGGCGCTCTGGGTAAGAGAGTGGGGCGGGGCCCGGAAGGGAAGACGTGTTTCCCGGGCCCTGGGTTGCCCTCCGGGCGGCATTCATACGCCGTTCATACGCTCCGCGCCCCCGGATGCCGCCTTTTTCACCCTCACGCGGCCTTCTTGTCGCCGGTGAAGGCCTCGTACTCCTTCATGACGTCCTCGGTCGGCCCGTCCATGCGCAGCTCGCCGCGCTCCAGCCACAGCACCCGCTCGCACGTGTCGCGGATGGACTTGTTGTTGTGGCTGACAAGGAAGACCGTGCCCGCCTTCTCGCGCAGCTCGCGGATGCGTTCCTCCGAACGCATCTGGAACTTGCGGTCGCCGGTGGCCAGGGCCTCGTCGATGAGGAGCACGTCGTGGTCCTTGGCGGCGGCGATGGAGAAGCGCAGCCGGGCGGCCATGCCGGAGGAGTAGGTGCGCATCGGAAGGGTGATGAAGTCGCCCTTCTCGTTGATGCCGGAGAACTCGACGATGTCGTCGTAGCGCTCCCTGACCTGCTCCCGGGACATGCCCATGGCGAGGCCGCCCAGGTGGACGTTGCGCTCGCCGGTGAGGTCGTTCATCAGGGCGGCGTTGACGCCGAGGAGGGAGGGCTGGCCGTTGGTGTAGATATGGCCGTTCTCCACGGGGAGCAGCCCGGCGACCGCCTTGAGCAGCGTCGACTTGCCGGAGCCGTTGGTGCCGATGAGCCCGATCGCCTCGCCCTTGTAGGCGACGAACGAGACGTTCTTCACCGCGTGCACCCGGCGTACGCCGGCCGCCTTCTCGGCCTGCTTGCGGCGCAGGATGCGGTTGAGGGCGGCGGTGGCGGAGCCGCGGCCGGAGCCGGTGCCGTTGACCCGGTAGACGATGTCGACGCCGTCGGCGACGACGGTGGGGACCCTTGCTTCGGTGTGCTCAGCCACGGCCGTACTTCTCCTCAGCCTTCCAGAAGTAGATGAATCCGCCGACGCCGGCGAGCAGGGCCCAGCCGGTCGCCGTCGCCCACACGTGCGGCGGCAGCTGCTTGGCGTGGAAGCTCTTGATCAGCGCGTAGCGCATGAGGTCGATGTAGACCGCGGCCGGGTTGTTCTCCAGCAGGATCGTGACGATGTGCGGCAGGTGGTCCTTCTTGGTGAGCTTGCTGATGCTCCACATCACGCCGGAGACGTACATCCAGGTGCGCAGCACGAACGGCATCAGCTGGGCGATGTCCGGGGTCTTGGCGCCCATCCGCGCCATGATCATCGCCATGCCCGCGTTGAACAGGAACTGGAGGAACAGTGCGGGGATCACCAGCAGCCAGCCGGGGGTGACCGGCAGGCCGAAGCCGAGCAGGATGACCACCAGCGCGGCCATCGAGAACAGCAGCTGCTGGAGCTGCTGGATGCAGAAGGAGATCGGCAGGGCGGCGCGCGGGAAGTGCAGGGCGCGCACCAGGCCGAGGTTGCCGGAGATCGCGCGGGTGCCGACCTGGATCGAACTCTGCGTGAACGTCCACACGAACACGCCGGTGACCAGGAACGGGACGTAGTCCGGGACGCCCTTCTTGGTGCCGAGCAGCACGCCGAAGATGAAGTAGTAGACCGCCGCGTTCAGCAGCGGGGTCATGACCTGCCAGACCTGGCCGAGCTTGGCCTCGCTGTACTGGGCGGTGAGCTTGGCGGTGGCGAACGCGGTGATGAAGTGGCGCCGGGCCCACAGCTGGCCGATGTACTCGCGCAGGGTGGGGCGGGCGCCGCTGACCGTCAGGCCGTGGCGGGCGGCCAGCGCCGCCAGATCGTCGTCTTCCGGGGCCTGGGTGGGGGGCGGTGTGTGGAGGACCTGGCTCACATCCGCTGCTTTCGCTCGGGGGAGGGGGGAGCTGCGTCCGACTCTGGCGGGGCCGCAGCCGGCCGGTCCGGCGTCCGGCGTTTCCTTACGCTTCTCTTCACGTTCTCTTACGTCGGGACGGGACCGTATCGTCGTAACGCGAGAGTAGAACCATTTGACGTCGGAACGCAACCGTTTCGTCGTCACGCCCTATGCTGTTCGTATGACGACGAACGCCGGCGAGTCCGCCACCCCGCCGACACCCCGTCCGCGCCGCCGGGCCCCGGCCGGTGCGGCGGTGCTCCGCGAGGACGTGACCGAGGCCATCCGGGGGGCGGTCTTCGAGGAGCTGGCCGCGGTCGGGTACGCGCGCATGAGCATCGAGGGGATCGCGCGGCGGGCGGGCGTCGGCAAGACGGCGGTGTACCGGCGCTGGCGGTCGAAGCTGCACCTGGTGCTGGACGTGGTCTCGGCCATGGCGGTGCTCGGCCTGCCGGTCCCCGACACCGGCTCGCTGGAGGCCGACCTGCGGCTGCTCTACGAGGTCACGTCCCGTGCGCTGCGCCATCCGGTCGCCTCCCAGATCATCCCCGACCTCCAGGCCGAGGCGGCCCGCAACCCCGACATCGCGGAGGCCTTCCAGAGGGCGCTGCGGGACGGCCAGGAGGGGGTGGCCAGCAAGATCGTGGCGGCGGCGCAGGCGCGGGGCGAGCTGCGGGCGGACCTCGACGCGGACCTCACCCTGGACCTGATCTCCGGCCCGCTGTACTGGCGCGCGGTGGTCATCCGCTCCCCGAAGCCGCCGAAGGGGTACCTGGCCCAGCTGGCCCGGGCCACGGCGGGAGCGCTCAAGGCCTTGTGACCCGCCGGCCCCCGGGCGCGGACCGAGCAGGCGGCCCTCGGTGAGACGGGCCGGCTCGGCCGCGGTGTGTCCCAGGGGTGGTGACGACGGCGTAGGGCCTTCCGTCAGCCTCGGGAGGCCTCGGGGTGGAGGCGGAGCCAGCCCTGCCAGGCGGAGGTGATCATGTCCTGGATGTCGTGCCTGGCCTTCCAGGACAGTTCCGTGCTGATGCGGTCGGCCGAGGCGACCACCCGGGCGGGGTCGCCGGGGCGGCGCGGGGTGACGGTGGGGGCGCGGTCGTAGCCGGTGACCGCGTTGATGAGGTCGATCATCTCGCGCACGGAGACCCCTTCGCCCCGGCCGATGTTGAGGGTGAGGTCGGTGCCGGGGGCGGCGGCGAGGGCGCGGGCGGCGGCCACATGCGCCTCGGCCAGGTCGACGACGTGGATGTAGTCGCGGATGCAGGTGCCGTCGGGGGTGGGGTAGTCGTCGCCGAAGATCCGCGGCGCGGCGCCCTCCGTCAGCTTCTCGAAGACCATCGGGACGAGGTTGAAGACCCCCGTGTCGGCCAGCTCCGGAGCCGCCGCGCCGGCCACGTTGAAGTAGCGGAGGCAGGCGGTGGCGAGGCCGGTGGCCTTCCCCGCGGCGCGGACCAGCCACTCACCGGCGAGCTTCGTCTCGCCGTAGGGGGACATCGGCCGACAGGGGGTCTCCTCGGTCACCAGGTCCACGTCCGGCATGCCGTAGACCGCCGCGGAGGAGGAGAAGAGGAAGGACGGGACGCCCGCGTCCGTGACCGCCTGGAGCAGGACCCGCAGGCCCTCCACGTTCTCGTGGTAGTAGTGCAGCGGGCGCTCCACCGACTCGCCCACCTGCTTCTTCGCCGCCAGGTGTACGACACCGGTGATCCGGTGCTCGGCGAGCGTGCGGGCGACCAGGGCGCCGTCCAGGGTGGAGCCGTGCACCAGCGGCACCTCCGCCGGTACCCGCTCGGCGATGCCCGTGGAGAGGTCGTCGTAGACGACCGCGCGCTCGCCCGCTTCCGTCATGGCGCGGACGACATGGGCCCCGATGTATCCGGCGCCGCCGGTGATCAGCCAGGTCATGTGCGGCGTCTCCTCGTCAGTCGGCCCGGCCCCCTCCGCGGGGCACGGGCATCACTCAGTGAAACAGTCGGCGCAGGCGGCCGCGCAGTATCCGCAGTGCTCCGCCCGCGCCGGTCGCCACGCGCACGGCCAGCGCGCCGGAGTGCGTGGCGTACGGCTGTACCAGTAGCACGCCGTGCCGGACGCTCGGCACGGCGCGTCGGCGCAGCCGGCCCGCGCCCGTCAGGGCGTGCGCCGTCACCTCGCGCCGGGTGCCGTCCGCGAAGTGCAGGGTGAGGTGCAGGTCCCAGGTGCCCGCGCCGAGCCCCGACAGGTCGACGGACGCCTCGGCCGACCAGCCGACCGTGCCCGCGGGCCGGAAGTCGAGCCGGGCGCGGCCGCGGACGCGGTCGTCGTCCCGGGAGCGCCATTCCAGGTCCGCCCCGGCCGGGCCGCCGGCCTCGGCGATCCTGCCGTACATCTCGTCCAGCCGCAGACGCAGCCGCGCCGCACGCGCGCGCGGGCGCAGTTCGGCGCCGACCGAGAGGGGCAGGGAGTGCACCGGGCGGGTCAGGAAGGGGGCGAGGGTGACCTGGGGGAGGTCGGCGGACCAGACCGGCACGCCGTCGTCGGTACGGGCGTACGGCGGCAGCAGCCGCGCCGGGCGGCCGGCCAGCTCGCGCATCCGGGGCAGGTCACGCGGCTCGGGGGACTCCAGCACGACCCGGGCGAGCAGCGGGCCGGGCGCGGCCGGGTCCGTCTCCCAGTCGGCCGCGTCGTAGCGCGTGAGGTACTCACGGGTGTGCGTCCACCATGCGCGCCGGTAGTCCGCGTCGCGCAACCCCAGCTCGCGCAGGTACATCCGCAGCTCGTGGTCGAGGAACTTGGCCCGCGCGGCCCGCGCCAGTTCCTTCTGCCCGGCGCTCAGCAGAATGTCGTACGCCAGCGCGCACGCCTCGGTGCGCGCCTTCCAGTTGTCGACGTGCGCCCGGTCCAGCGAGATCGACAGCCGTTCGGCCGACCGGCGCACATGCCAGACGTACACCCGGTCCGGGATCAGCGCGAGACGCGGCCCGGCGGCCAGGACGCGCGCGGTGAAGACGATGTCCTCGTAGCGGAACCGGCCCTCCGGGAAGCGGATGCCGTGCTCGCGCAGGAAGTCGGTGCGGTACAGCTTGTTGACGCACAGCGTGTCGTGGACCAGCCGGGGGTGCTCGGCGGGGCGGGTGAGGGTGGTGCGCGCCGTGTAGAGGGACTCCTGCCAGGCCTGCTCACGCTCCGAAGGCAGCTCCCGGCGCACGCACAGTCCGCTCGCCACCTCGGCGTGCGCCTCCGTGGCCGCCGCCAGCAGCGCGTCCACCGCACCGGGCGGCAGCACGTCGTCGCTGTCCAGGAACATCACGTACGGCGCCGTCACCGCGTCGATGCCGGTGTTGCGCGGACTGCCGCAGCCGCCGCTGTTCACCTCCCGGCGCACCACCCGCAGCCGGGGCTCGTCGGCGGCCAGCCGCTCCAGCAGCTCCGCGGTGCCGTCGGTGGAGCAGTCGTCCACGGCGACCACCTCGGCGACGCTCGGCCCCTGGGCGAGCGCCGAGCGCACGGCCGTACCCATGTGGGCGACGTCGTTGTAGCCGATGACGACGACACCGACCTGCGGTGCGGCCGGTCGGTCTGTGGTGACTGGCGGATCTGGGTGCATGGAGTCCACGGGCCGGAGCTTAGGTTTTTTCGGTAATACCCCGTTAAGAGGGGCTCAGTGCCCGTTCCGGAAGACGATCGGAACCGGGTCCGGGTTCCCTCTTTTTACCGGCCTTTGCGGGAAGGGGGCGGGAATCGCGCCAGAGGCGGGCGACGGAGAGCAGCGCGGCGGCGGTCAGCACCCCGTTGCGCGCCAGCAGCAGCAGGCAGCCGGTCCAGGTCCCGGCGACCACGTCGTGGTAGCACATCGGGAACACCACCGTGCTCAGCGCGGACGCCGCCAGCACCAGCACGGCCACCGGGCGCTGGCCCGTGTGGCGCGAGGTCAGGCACACCGCGGCCAGCCCGAGCAGCCAGATCAGGTACTGCGGGCTGATGACCCGGCTGGTGACCGTGAACAGCAGCACTGCGCACAGCGCCGCGTCGTACGGCGTGGCCTCGCTCCAGCGCCGCGCCCGCAGCCGCCACAGCACCAGCAGCCCGAAGGCGACGGCCGTGAGGGCGAGCGAGGCGGTGGCGACGGCGCGTACATGCGGACCGACCAGTTCCACCGCGCCGTACTGGTAGTGGGCGCGGCCGGACCAGCCGGCGTGCCGGGCGAGGCCGAGCGCCGTCCCGCCCAGCGACTCGATCTGCACGCCGCGGCCGCTCTGCTGGCGCAGGAAGGACAGCGGGTGGGCGAAGCAGGCCGCCAGCAGGCCGAGGCCCGCGACCGCGGTGGCCGTCGCCCAGCCCCACGCCGTGCGGGTCGCCCGGCCGCGGGGCGTGCCCAGCAGCACCAGCGCCGGCCACACCTTCACCAGCGCACCCAGCGCCGCCCACACCCCGCAGCGGCGCGGGGAGCGGGCCAGGACCAGCAGGGAGAGCACGGCCAGGGCGGTGGCCACCACGTCGTACCGGGCGAGCGGCAGATGCAGCAGCAGCGGCAGACCGCCGGTCCACAGCGCCGCGCCGAGCAGACTCCGCCCGGTCCGGCCGCCCGCGCGGACCAGCACCGCCGCGATCAGCGCGTCCACGGCCAGGGTCAGCGCCACGAACGCCTGGAAGTACGTCAGTCCCGGCAGCGCGCCGGGCGCCAGCAGCACCGGGCCCGCGCCGGGCGGGTACTGCCACAGCGTGTCGTGCGCCGGGAAGGTGCCGTGCGCGAGGACGCCGTCCCAGTGCGCGTAGAGCTGCCACACCTCGCGGGCCACCGCGCCGCCGCCGAGCACCGCCGGGCTCTCGTGCGCGAGCAGCCAGAGCATCAGGGCGCGGGTGGCGAGCCACAGGGCGATGAGGGCGAGGACCGGGCCGGAAGTGACACGGAGACGGTTCATCGCATGGGAGCCTAAGCCTCGCGGATGGTGTTATCCCTCGCGATACGCCGTCAATGACTCGAAAAGTGTCTCATCGTAAGAGATCGGGCAGTGGTGAACATCGGGCTCAACGACGTGCTTCCTGTGCAACCGCGGTCGGCCGGTACCAGCCACCCGACCGGTGCGAGCCGCATGACCGGTGCGTCCGGTACAACGACGGAACGGCCGCCTCGGCTACCGGCGCGCGGCCGCCGGGCCGTCGCCGTGGGCGTGCCCGTCCTGGTGATGCTCGCGCTCGGGCTGTGGGGCCTGGACCGGGGCGGGATGTGGCGCGACGAGGCCGTCACCTTCCAGGTCGGGCGCCGTACGGTGCCGCAGATCTGGCGGTTGCTGCACGGCGTCGACGCGGTGCACGGCCTGTACTACCTGCTCATGCACGCCGTCCTCACCGTCCACCCCGGCGAGGTCGTGCTGCGGCTGCCGTCGGTGTGCGCGGCGGCGGCGACGGCCGGGCTGGTGGCCGCCCTCGGCGCCCGGCTCGCCCGGCCGCGCGTGGGGCTGTGGGCGGGGCTGCTGTACGCCGTCACGCCGATGGCCGGGCACTACGCGCAGGAGGGCCGCTCGTACGCCCTGGTCGCGGCCGGTGCCACGGGGGCGACGCTGCTGTTCGTCCGCGCGGTGCGCGGCGGCTCCACGGGCTCCTGGTGGGCGTACGGCGCGCTGCTCGGACTGACCTGCTGGCTGCACGAGTTCGCGGTGCTGCTGCTGCCCGCCCACGCGGTGTCGCTGGCGCTCGGGCGGGCGGGGGCGCGGGTGTGGCGGAGGTGGGGGTGCGCCGCGGGCGCGGTGGTCCTCCTGCTGCTGCCGATGGTGCTGGTGTCGCACGGGCAGGCGGCGCAGGTGGCATGGCTGCGCAGGCCTACGGCGGCGACGGCGGAGGGGCTGCTGCGGGCGTTTCTCGGGCCGACGGGGGCGGTGTGCGCGGTGTGTCTCGCGCTGGCCCTGGTGGGGGCGGGCGGGGTCCTCGGCCGGGCCCGCGGAGTCACCCTTGCGGGTGTGGCTCTGCCGTTGACGGTGATGCCGCCGTTCACTCTTATGGCGGTATCTCAGTTCTCGCCGCTGTATGTCGACCGGTACGTGCTGTACGCCCTCGGCGGGGCGCCGTTGCTGGTGGCCGCGGGGGCGGACCGGGTGGCGCACGCGGCCGGCCGCCTTCGCCCTGCCGGCCCCCTCGTCACCGCCCTCGGGGTCTTCGCCATCACCCTCGCCCTCCTCCACCAGCTCCCCCTCCTCCGCGCGGACCGGGACCCCGAGACGCGGCCCGACGACCTCGGCGCCGTCGCCCGGGTGGCCGGGCGGGAGCTCAGGGCGGGAGACCCCGTGCTGTTCCTCCCGGCGTCCACACGGAACACGGCCCTCACCTATCCGGGTGCCTTCCGGGGCACACGGGACGTGGCACTCCTCCGGAGCGCGGCCCGCTCCGGGACGCTGTACGGCCGTGAGGTCCGCCCCGGTGAGCTACGGCGCCGACTCGCCCGGCTGGACCGGGTCTGGGTCGTGGCCGACCAGGAACTGCTGGCGGGCGACTGGACCCCGACCAGCGGTACGGAACGCACCAAACTCGCCATCCTGGACGCCGAGTTCACCGCCCGCCAGAACACCACCCACAACGGAGCGGTAGTCCGCCTCTACACCCGCCGACCCCACCCGCCCCGGCCGCACTGACGTACCGCCGCCGCGTCTGCGCCCCGCTAACCGGCCGCCGCCGCCCGTGCCTCCGACTCCGCCGCCGCGTCCAGGGCCGTGGTGAGTTGGTCGAGGCGGGTGCGGAGGGTGGAGATTTCGGAGGGGTCGAAGCCGGTTGCCGTGACGATGCGGCGCGGTACCTCCGCGGCGCGCTCGCGCAGGGCCGTGCCCTCGGGGGTGAGCCGCACCCATACCGACCGCTCGTCCTCGGTGCTGCGCTCACGTCGCACCAGCCCCGCCCCCTCCAGTCGCTTGACCAGCGGGGACAGCGTGCCGGAGTCGAGTCGCAGCTGTTCGCCGAGCTTCTTGACGGGCAGGTCGCCCTGCTCCCACAGCACGAGCATCACCAGGTACTGCGGGTAGGTCAGGCCGAGGTCCTTGAGGAGCACGCGGTAGACGCCGTTGAAGGCGCGGGACGCCGCGTGCAGCGAGAAGCAGATCTGGCGGTCCAGGTGGAGCCACTCGGTGTCGGTCATGCCTCCAGGGTAGCTCTAGCGGTCCATTTAGTTGTGCACAACTTAGTTGTGTGCTCTACTTAGGGCAGAGGCGCACACCGCGTCGCACATCGAGAGAGGGATGGTCTTCCATGGACGCGCTCTACACCGCCGTCGCCACCGCCACCCACGGCCGCGAGGGCCGCGCCGTCTCCTCCGACGGCACGATCGACCTGGCCCTGGCCATGCCGGTGGAGCTGGGCGGCAACGGGCAGGGCACCAACCCCGAGCAGCTCTTCGCCGCCGGGTACGCCGCCTGCTTCGGCAGCGCCCTCGGTCTCGTCGGCCGCCAGGCGAAGGTGGACGTCAGCGACGCCGCGGTGACCGCCGAGGTGGGCATAGGCAAGCAGGGCGAGGGCTTCGGCCTGAAGGTCACCCTCCGCGTGGAGCTGCCCGACACCGTGGACGAGGCCACCGGCCGCAGGCTGGTCGAGACCGCCCACCAGGTCTGCCCCTACTCCAACGCCACCCGCGGCAACATCGACGTCGACCTCGTCATCGAGTAATCGAGTAATCGAGTAATCGGCACGGACCACCACCGAGACCACCGACGGGGGTGCCGGCCCTGAGCGGCGGCCGGCACCCCCGTCGGTGCTATGCCGACGTCAGCGCGGACCGGGCCATCGCCTGCCCCGGGATCCGCACCGGCTCCGCGTCCGGCATCGGCTCGCCCAGCAGCAGGGTGCGCACGACCCGTTCGGCGGCCCGCCCGTCGTCGTACTCGCAGTAGCGCGCCCGGAACTCCGCCCGCAGCCGCGCCGACTCCTCGTCCCGCCAGGAGCCCGAGGCGAACAGCCACGCCAGCTCCCGGTAGGAGCGGGAGACATGGCCCGGGGGCTCGGCGGTGATGTCGAGATAGGTGCCCCGGCTCGCCGAGTACGCGGCCCAGTCGTCGGCGTGCACCACGATCGGCCGGTCCAGGTTGGCGTAGTCGAACATGATCGACGAGTAGTCGGTGACCAGCACGTCCGCCGCGAGCAGCACCTCCTCCACCCGCGGCTCGTCGGTCGCGTCGACCACCACACCGCGCCGGGCCAGCTCCGTCAGGCCCAGCCCGCGCGCCGGACCGGTCGCCAGCGAGGGATGCAGCCGGACGACCAGCGTGTGCCCCTCGCCCAGGTCGGCCGCGAACCGGGCCAGGTCGATCCGGTCCACATGCCCGCCGCGCCGGTAGTCCCGGCGGGTCGGCGCGTACAGCACCACCGTGTCCGACTCCGGGATGCCGTGCCGCCGCCGGAAGCCGCTGTCACCGCCCGCCACCAGCACGTCGTTGCGCGGGCTGCCGGTGCGCGCCGAGGCGAAGTGGCACGGGTAGGCCCGCTCCCACACCAGCTCGGAGTGGCGGTTGGCGACCAGGCTGTGGTCCCAGCGGTCGGCCCGGCGCAGCATCTGCGGCACGTCGAAGCCGAGCCGGGCGCCGGGCTTGTCCAGCAGATCTGCGCCCATGTACTTCAGCGGGGTGCCCTGGTGGGTGTGGATGTGCACGCTGCCGGGGCGCTTGGCCAGGCTGCCGGGCCAGTTGACGTCGTTGACGAAGAACTTCGCGCGCGCGGTGACCTCCAGATAGCGCCGGGAACCGACGACCACCCGCTCGACGTCCGCCGGCAGCCCCGCCGCGGTCTCCGCGTCCCTGACCACCCACACCCCGCGCAGCCGCGGGGCGATCTCCCGGGCCTTGGCGTAGACGGCGGCCGGGTCGCCGAGCATGCCCCGGTGCGAGGACGCCGAATAGACCACCAGGTTCGGGTCCAGCGGACGGCGGGCGTGCAGCCACGCCCAGCCGCCGCGCGCCCGCCCGGCCACCGCCCGGCGGGCCGATTCCGCCCGCCGGGCCGCCTCCCGCCCGGCCCGCGCCGCCTGCCGCCTGATCCGGTACGCCGGCCAGGAGCCGTCCAGGACCGCGACCTCCCCGCCCGGCAGGGCGCCCTCCGGCCGGTGCCGCCGGAACAGCTCCCGCGTCCGCCGGAAGAACTCGGCCCTGTCGCCGGGCGGCAGCCGGTCCGGCTTGGCGAGGATGTCCAGGCAGTGCTCGCCCATCTTGCGGTGCAGATACGGCCGCCACACCGCCAGCTGCGGGCGCTGGTCGACGAAGGCGAAGACCCGCTCGTACTGGTCGTGGATGTCGAAGTGCTTGCGGCTGGTGGTGGACAGGATGTTGCCCTGCCGGCGCTGCCGGTAGTACAGGCAGATCCGGTCCAGCGCGGCGATCCGCCCGGCGCTGAGCATCACCGGGAAGGTCCAGGGGGTGTCCTCGTAGTAGCCGGGCGGGAACTCGAACCCCTCCGACGCGACGAACTCCCGCCGGTAGACCTTGTTCCACACCACCATCAGCAGATCCAGGATCCGCGGGTGCTCGGCGGCCGTGAAGGTGCCGGGACCGGCCTCCGTCAGGACCTCGGCGAGTACGTTGCGGCGTGTCCCGCCCCACCAGTAGGTGCGGGCGTAGTCGAAGACCAGCACGTCCGGGTCGCCGGTCTCCGCCAGCCGGTCCGCCATCGCCCGCAGCGCGCCCGGGGTGAGGGTGTCGTCGCTGTCGAGGAAGAACAGGTAGTCCCCGGTGGCGTGCGGCATCCCGGCGTTGCGGGCGCGGCCGAGGCCCACGTTCTCCGGCAGGTGCAGCACCCGCACCCGCGGATCGCGCTCGGCGTACTCGTCCAGGATCGCGCCGCAGCCGTCCGGGGAGCAGTCGTCCACGGCGATCAGCTCGAAGTCGCCGAAGGACTGCGTCAGCACCGAGTCCAGACACTCGCGCAGAAAGCCCTGCACCTTGAAACAGGGCACGATGAGACTGAAGCGGGGCACGGCGGATCAGCTCCTTGCGAGGGCGGCGGCGGGGGCGGGGATGCGTTCCGCGAGCGGGACCACGGCCGGGATCGCCTCGGGCGGCTCGCCGAGCAGCACCCGCCGCACCACCCGCTCGGCGGCGCGGCCGTCGTCGAACTCGCAGAACCGCTGCCGGAACGCGGCCCGCAGCGCCCTGGCCTCCGGGCCCGCGTAGGAGCCGTCGCGGAAGATCGCCGCCAGCTCCTCGGGGGTGTGCGCGACCGGGCCCGGCGGCTCGGCCATCAGGTCGAAGTAGACGCCCCGGGTCTCCCGGTAGACGTCCCAGTCGTCGGCGTACACGACGATCGGCCGGTCCAGGTTGGCGTAGTCGAACATGATCGACGAGTAGTCGGTGACCAGCGCGTCCGCGGCCAGGCAGACGTCCTCGGCGGAGCGGTGCGCGGTGACGTCGATGATCCGGCCGGAACTCTGCGCGGGGCCCCGGTCGTAGAAGTAGTGGGCGCGCAGCAGCACGACGACGTCCTCGCCGGCCGCCGCGCAGAAGGCCTCCAGGTCCAGGCCCGGTGAAAAGCCGGAGTGGTGGTCGCGGTGGGTCGGCGCGTACAGCACGGCCGTGCTGCCTTCCGGCACGCCCAGCTCCCGGCGGATACGGGCCACGTCCTCGGCGGTCGCCGTGTAGTAGACGTCGTTGCGCGGATAGCCGTACTCCAGCGCCTCCCAGGAGCCCGGGAAGGCCCGCTCCCACATCTGGGTGGAGTGCCGGTTGGAGGACAGGTTGAAGTCCCAGCGGTCCACCCGGCCCAGCAGCCGGGTGAAGCTGCCGGACTGCGCGGCCACCACCGGGTACGTCGACTGGTCCACGCCCATCGTCTTCAGCGGGGTGCCGTGCTGGGTCTGGAGGTGCACACTGCCCGGCCGCTTGACGATCCCCTCGGCGAAGTTGGCGTTGTTGACCAGGTAGGTGGCGCGGGCCAGCACCTCCCAGTAGCGGCGCGAGCCGATCACCGCGTACTCGACGTCCTTCGGCATCGCGTGCGCCTGGTCCGCCTCGACCAGGAACACCGAGCGGATGTGCGGGGCGAGTTCCCGGGCCTTGGCGTGGATCGCCGCCGGGTTGCAGGCGTAGCCGCGGCCCCAGTAGGCGCAGAACACCGCGAGGCCGGGATCGAGGGGGCGGTGCAGATCGCGGGCGTAGCGCAGCCGGGTGCGCAGCATGGGCGGGCGCGGCAGCCGCTCGGCCGCCCTCGACGCCGTCCGGTTGACTCCGCGCAGCGCCCGGAACGCGCTGTACGCGCCCGTCGCCAGCAGCCGGTGCTGCACCCCCAGGCTGCCGCCCGGCGCCCGGTATCCGGCCGGCCGGTGGCGCCGGTAGAGATGGCCCGCGCGGCGGAAGAACGCCCGCCGCCCGGCGGGCAGCCGCTCCGGCCGGGACGCCGTCTTCAGCACATATGAGAAGAGCTGCTCGAACAGCGGGCCGGTGCGCTCGACGGGCAGGGCGCGCTCGGCCGCCCGGGTGAGCACCAGGTCCACCTGGTCCAGCAGGGACTGCTGGTGGTCCCCGGGCAGATGCAGCCGGCTGCCCTGGCGGCGCAGCCGGTGCCGTACGACGACCCGGCGCAGCACCGCGATCCGCTCGGCGGCGAGCGTGGTCAGTCCGCCCCAGCCGAGGTCGGTGAAGTGGCTGTCGGGGAAGGCGAGTTCGTGCTCGGTGAGGAAGCCGCGGCGGTAGGCGGCGCTCCAGGCCGGCAGCTGGACGCCGGTCAGCGCGGGCAGCTCGGCCGGGGCGAAGGCGCCGCCCGGGGCCTTGGCGAGCAGCGGGGCCGCCGGGTTCGTCGGCTCGCCCTCCCACCAGGGGGCGCGCTCGTGCTCGGCGTACAGCACATCCACCCCGGCGGTCTCGGTCAGCCGGGCGTCCAGCGCGCCGAGCGCACCCGGCAGCAGCAGGTCGTCGCCGTCGAGGAACAGCACATAGGCGCCGTTCGCCGCGGTGAGGCCGGTGTTGCGGGCCCCGCTCAGACCGGCGGACGGCGGTGAGTGGACCGGGGTCACCCGGGAGTCCCGCTCGGCGTACCCGGCGGCGACCTCGGCCGCGGGGGAGTCGGGAGCGTCGCAGACCGGGATCAGCTGGAGGTCGCCGAAGGACTGGCCGAGGACCGAGTCCAGCGCCTGGGACAGTCTGCCGGCGACCCCGTGGGACGGGACGATAATGCTGAAGCGGGGCATTCTGTTCTTTCTGTTGTCATGCGGACGCGGCCGGGCCGTCCCGCCGGGCGCCAGGTGGACGGCCGGCTCGGGGTGGGCCGCGTCGAGCCGAGGGGCATGGGAACTCCCGGTAGGACCAACGGTGTTCAGTGGCTCTCGGTGACGGTACGAACACCGGAAGGTTGCGGGACGGTGGCCAGCGGGGAACGCGCGCACGCCGCCGGAACCGGCGTGCGGTCCGCGGGCGGCCGCACCGGCGGCAGCTCCGTCTCGCCCAGCACCACATGCCGCACCACCCGCTCGGCGGCACGACCGTCGTCGTACGGGCAGAACCGCTCCCGGAACACCGAGCGCAGCTGCGCCGAGCGCGAGCCGCACCAGTGCCCGGTGGCGAAGATGTCGATCAGCTCGTCCTCGCTGCGCGCGACCGCGCCCGGCGGCAGCAGCCGCAGGTCGAAGTAGACGCCGCGGGCCGCCGCGAACGCCTCCCAGTCCGCGGTGTGCACGACGATCGGCCGGTCCAGGCCCGCGTAGTCGAACATCAGGGAGGAGTAGTCGGTGAGCAGCGCGTCCGAGGCGAGGCACAGCTCCGGCAGGCTCGAACGGTCCCGGACGTCGATCACCCGGCTGCCCTCCGGCGGGCACTCGGGCGGGGTCCGGGCCAGGATCACGAAGCGCGGACCGAGCCGGCGCGCGATCCGCTCCAGGTCCAGCAGCGGGCGCTGCACGCGCAGATGGTCGCGGTGCGCCGGCACGTACAGGATCGCCACCGAGCCCTCCGGGACGCCCAGCGACTCGCGCAGCCGGCGCACGTCCGCCGACGTCGCCCGCTGGAAGACGTCGGAGCGCGGCGAGCCGTACTCCAGCGTGGTGTACCGGCCGGGGAAGACCCGCTCGCCGATCAGCGTGGAGTGCCGGTTGCCGGACAGCACGTGGTCCCAGTGGTCGACCTCCCGCAGCAGCTCCGCGAAGTCGGTGTCCCGGGCCGCCGCCGGGCGGTCCTGGAGGTCCAGGCCGAGCCGCCCCAGCGGGGTGCCGTGCGGGGTCCGTACGACGACCTGCCCGCGCCGCTTGCGCAGGTCCCGCTCCAGGACCCCGCCGGCCACCAGGTACTTGGAGCGGGCCAGCGCCGTCCAGTAGGCGGCGGTGCCGCGGTGCGCGGGAAGCCATGCGGTGCGGATGTGCGGGGCGTGCGTGTGGAAGGCCTCCTCCAGCGCGCCGGGGTCGCCCTGTCCGGAGGGGTCGGCGAAGACCGCCCGGTCGGCGCGGAGCGGCAGCCGCAGCTGGACCCGGTAGTGCAGCCGCAGCACACCGGCGCGCACGGCGCGGGCGAGCTTCACCGCCGCCTTCCCCCCGCGCCGGAGCACGGCCGAGGCCAGCCGCAGCGCCCGGAACGTGCGGTGCAGCCCGAAGCGGACCAGGGTGTGCCGCAGCCGGAGCCGGGCGCCGGGGGCGTGGTGACGGCGGCAGCGGTCCCGGGCCCGGCGCAGGAACTCGGCGTGGCTGCCCCGCGGCAGCCGGCCCCGCCGGCTGAACACCACCGCGAAGTGGTCGACCATCCGGCGGAACAACTCCGGGCGCCAGCAGGCCAGTTCGGGATGGCCGGCGACATAAGCGAACACCCGGTCGTACTGCTCGAACAGATCGAAGTGCCGGTCGCTGGTGGTGGACAGGATGTTGCCCTGCCGGCGCTGCCGGTAGTGCACGCACACCCGGTCCAGGGTGGCGATCGACCCGGCCGTCATCAGCACCGGGAAGGTCCACGGGGTGTCCTCGTAGTAGCCCGGCGGGAACGCGAAGCCGTGCCGCTCGACGAAGTCCCGCCGGCAGGCCTTGTTCCAGGCCACCATCAGCACCCGCAGCAGCCCCGGCCGGTCCTCCAGCCGGAACGGCGCCGGGCCCTGCTCGGTGAGCTGCCCGGACAGCTGGTTGCGCACCTCGCGGCCGTCCCAGTACGTGCGCGCGTAGTCGAAGACCAGCACCTCCGGGTCGCCGGTCTCCTTGATCCGGTCCGCGACCGCCCGCAGCGCGCCCGGGGCCAGCGTGTCGTCACTGTCCAGGAAGAGCAGGTAGTCGCCGCTCGCCTCGGCCATCCCCGCGTTCCGCGCCCCGCCGAGCCCCTGGTTCTCGGCCAGATGCACGGGCTTCACCCGCGCGTCCCGGGCCGCGTACTCGTCGATGATCGCGCCACAGGCGTCCGGCGAGCAGTCGTCCACCGCGATCAGCTCCAGATCGGGATACGACTGCGACAGCACCGAGTCCAGACACTCGGCCAGATACGCCTGGACCTGGTACGCGGGCACAATGACACTGAACCTGGGCAAGGGACATCCATGGGTCGTCGGTCGGCGCGGGGTTCTGACCGGCAACGGCCGATGGAGTGAATCGGTTACGGCCCGTAGGGCATACGGGCTACGGGCCGTACCGCGCACGAGCTACCCACGCCGCCCCGCCTACTTGACGGCGCCCGCCATCACCCCCGACACGAACTGCCGCTGGAACGCGAAGAACACGGCCAGCGGGATCACCATGGAGATGAACGCGCCGGGTGCCAGCACGTCGATGTTGTTGCCGAACTGCCGTACCTGCGTCTGGAGGGCCACCGTGATCGGCTGGGTGCCCGACTTGGTGAACACCAGCGCCACCAGCATGTCGTTCCACACCCACAGGAACTGGAAGATGGCGAGGCTCGCGATCGCCGGCCCGCCGAGCGGCATCACCACCCGGGCGAACAGCCGCAGTTCACCGGCGCCGTCGAGACGGGCCGCCTCCAGCAGCTCGCGCGGGATCTCCGCGAAGAAGTTCCGCAGCAGGAACACCGCGAACGGCAGACCGAAGCCGGTGTGGAACAGCACCACGCCGAGGATCGTGCCGAACAGGCCGATCTTCCCGAAGAGTTCGGCGATCGGGATCAGCGCCACCTGCACCGGCACCACCAGCAGGCTCACCACACCGAGGAACCACCAGTCGCGGCCCGGGAACTCCATCCACGCGAACGCATACCCGGCCAGCGACCCGATCACCACGACCAGCAGCGTCGCCGGGACCGTGATCAGCACCGTGTTCAGCAGGGAGTGCGTGATGTCGCCGTTCTCCAGCAGCTTCCGGTAGCTGTCGAAGGTCAGCTGGGACGGCTTGGAGAACACCGTCCACCAGCCGCTCGCGCTCATGTCCTCCGGTGCGCGCAGCGAGGAGATCAGCAGACCGATGGTCGGCACCAGCCAGAACAGGCCCACCAGGATCAGGAACACCCGGACCAGCCCGCCGCCCAGCCGCTCGACGATCTTCGCGCTCACCGCCGCACCTCCCGCCTCAGCCGCCGGACGTTGAACAGCATCACCGGGATCACCAGCAGCAGCAGGAACACCGCGATCGCGCTGGCGATGCCCGGCTGGCTCTCCGCGAAGCCCTTGCGGTACAGCTCCAGGGCGAGCACGTTCGCGTCGTCCTGGGAGGAGCCCGGCGCGATGATGTAGACGAGGTCGAACACCTTCAGCACGTTGATCATCAGGGTGACCAGGACAACCGCGAGCACCGGCGCCAGCAGCGGCACGGTGATCTTGCGGAACACCTGCCACTCGGAGGCACCGTCCACCCGGGCGGCCTCCAGCAGCTCCCGGGGCACCCCCGCGAGCCCGGCCGCGATCAGCACCATCGCGAACCCCGCCCACATCCACACGTACGCCCCGATGATCGCCGGGGTGACCAGCGTCGGGCCGAGCCACTCCACGCCGTTGTACGGCTCCCGGAAGTTGCTCGCGGGAAGCCTCAAGCGGGCCCCGTCGGCGGCCGCGGGCAGCATGAAGGTGCCGTCCCCGGCTGCGGTGGCGGAGGCGACGACCCGGCCGTCCTTCACCGCCTCGATCCGCATCCCGGCATAGCCCACCTCGGACGGGTCCGGCACCCCGAGCCGTCCGACGCCCTTGCCCCGGGTGAAGTCCTGCCAGGTGGTGCCGGTGACCTTGCCGGGTTCCGGGCGCGCGGCCACGGCCCGCCGCACCCCGTCGGGCAGCTGGTCCGGCGCCACCCCCACGAGCGGCAGCGCCACCACCTGCCCGGTGTGCACGGGCGCCTCGGTGACGAAGCCGCCCTGGTCCGGCCGGAGCGGCGAGTCACGCCCCGGGTGCGCCCTCGGGAACGCCGACGACTGTGCGAAGGTGTCGTGCACACCCACCCACACCGCGTTCGCCACGCCCTTGCTCGGGTCCTGGTCGTACACCAGCCGGAAGATGATCCCGGCCGCCAGCATCGAGATCGCCATCGGCATGAAGACGACCAGCTTGAACGCCGTGCCCCAGCGCACCCGCTCGGTCAGCACCGCGAAGACCAGACCGAGCGCGGTGGAGACGGTCGGCGCGAACACCACCCAGATGACGTTGTTCTTCAGCGCCGTACGGATCCCGTCGTCCGTGAAGAGCGCCTTGTAGTTGTCGGCGCCGGTGAAACCGTCGCCGTTCGCGTTGTAGAAGCTGCGGACGAGTGAGTACCCGATCGGGTAGACCACGAGCGCGCCGAGCAGCACCAGGGCGGGCAGCAGGAACAGCGCCGCCACCGCCTTGCGGGTGCCCGTCACGCTTCGGCGACTGCGGGGGGCGGCGGGACCCGGTGGAGCCCCGGCCGCCGCTGCCGACGCCATCGCCGGATCAGCTCCCGTTCCCGTACGCGGCCGCCGCGTCCTTCTCCAGCTTCGCCTGCGCCCCCGCGACATCGCCGGGGTTCTTCAGGAAGTCCTGGAGGTCCTTCCACTCGCCCTTGCCGGGGGTGCCGCCGAACGCCTGCGGGGCCTGGTCGGACATGTCGAAGCGGAAGTCGTCACCGGACGCGATCAGCGCCTTGGCGATCTTCTGCTGCACCTCGTTCGGGTAGGCCGAGACCGGCACGTTCTTGTTCGGCGAGAGATAGCCGCCGAGCTTCGCCTGGATCGTCGCCGCGTCCGGGGAGGCCAGGAAGGTCACCAGGGCCTGCGCCGCCTTGGAGTCCTTGAGGATCACCGCCGCGTCGCCACCGGAGACCACCGGCGCGGTGGAGCCGACGGCCGGGAACGGGAACACCTTCGCGTCCGTGCCCACCTTCGCCTTGGTCTCCCCGATGTTGACCTGCACGAAGTCGCCCTCGTAGACCATCGCCGCCTTCGGCTGGTCGCCGCCGGTGAAGGTCTGGGTGACCGAGGCCGGGAACTCCGTCTGGAGCGCGCCGTCCTGACCGCCCGCCAGATACTCCTTCTTCCCCCAGATCTGCGCGAGCGTCGTCAGCGCCTGCTTCACCGAAGGATCGGTCCACTTGATCTTGTGCTGGGCGAGCTGGTCGTACTTCTTCGGCCCGGCCTGCGACAGATACACGTTCTCGAACCAGTCGGTCAGCGGCCAGCCGTCCGCGCCCGCCACCGAGAACGGCGTCACCCCGGAGTCGTCCACCGCCTGCGCGGTGGTCAGCAGGTCCTTCCAGGTCTTCGGCTCCTTGGCGTTCGCGTTCTCGAAGACCTTGGCGTTGTACCAGATCAGCGACTTGTTGGCGGCCTTGTAGTAGACGCCGTACTGCTTGCCGTCGACCTTGCCGATGTCCTGCCAGCCCTGCGAGTAGTTCTGCTGAAGCTCCTTCACGGCCTCGGGTCCGAGCGGCTTGGCCCAGCCCTTCTGCGCGGCCTGCCTGATGGCGCCGGGCTGCGGCAGCAGCGCCACGTCCGGCGGCTGACCGCCCGCGATCTTGGAGCCGAGGAAGTTGATGATCGGGTCCTGGGCGGGCACGAAGGTGACCTTCGCGCCGGTGCGCCTCTCGAACTCGGCCAGCACCTGCTTGAAGTTCTTCTGCTCCTGGCCGGTCCAGACGGCGGCGATCTCCAGCGTCGCGCCGTCCAGCTTCGGCAGGCTGACGGTGGGGGCGGTGCCGCTGCCCGTGCTCTCGCCCCCGCCGCCCTTCTTGTCCTTGCCGCCGCCGGAGCAGGCGGTGAGCGCGAGGGCTCCCGCGAGCAGGGCGGCGAGTGTGGTGACGGCCCTGTGTGTCCGGATGGTGCTGCTGCTCGTGCTGCGCATCACTTCCCCGTTCGTCGTTCTCCGTTGAACGTCGTCGAGCGTTGTCGAGCGTCGGGAGTGTCCCGTCGGTCCGGTGTACGCCGGGCCGCTCGCGGGCGGCAAGAGCGCCTGCGGCGTGCCGGGCCGCATCGTGACCGGCTCGTGACCAGCGTTCCCCAGGAGACTCGTGACCAGCCTTCCCTAGGAGAGGAGGGACGGCACCTCCGCCGCCGAGACCTGGCGGGCGGCGCGCTCCACCGCGCTCGCCAGCAGGGCGAGGTCGGTGGGGCCGTTGCCCAGCTCCCGCACCGGCCGGCGGGCCGGCGGGTCGCCCATGCGCTCCCAGTCCAGCGGGACGACCGTGGGCCGCTGGGTCGCGGTCCGCGGGATACGGCCCGTGACCCGGCCGCCCTGGAACCCGGTCGGCTGCCCGTCCCGGTACGTCAGCCGTCCGCGGCCCGGCGCCGGTTCGTCGGGGCCCGACCCGGGCGCGTCCAGCGCGATCCGCAGCGTGGCCCGGCGCGCCGGTTCCGTCTCCGCCGTACGACCGCCGGTCCCGGCCGCCGCCACCAGGTGCATGCCGAGCCGCTCGCCCTCCCGGGCCACCGCCTCCAGCGCCCGCAGCACCGAACCGGCGGCGGGCCGGCCCGGCGAGCCGAGCGCGGGCGAGACCAGCGCGTCCAGGTCGTCCACGACGACCACCAGCCGGGGCAGCGGGGGTGCCGCCACGGCCCGCTGCCGCGCCGCCGTGCCCGGCCGCAGCCGCAGCGTGGAGCTGGGCGGCGTCTCTATGTCCCCGGTGCCCGCCGTGCGCTGCGGGACGATCCGGCCCGAGACCGCCTGCCCCGCATGCCACTGGGCGAAGTCCGTCCGGCCCAGCAGCTCCGCCCGCCGCTTCAGCTCGGCGGCCAGCGACTGCGCGAACTCCCGCATGCGGACGGGGTCGTTGGCGATGAGATGGGTGGTGACATGCGGTATGTCGGTGCACACGCGCAGGCCCTCCCCGCGGCCGGCGCCGGTGCCGACGCCGTCCCGGCCGTCGACGAGGACCACGCTCAGCCGGTCCGGCCGCTCGGCGGCGGCGAGCGAGGCGACCACGGTCCGCAGCAGCTCGGTACGGCCGCTGCCGGGTGGCCCCTCGATCAGCAGATGCGGTCCGTCGGCCACCAGGTCCGCGGTGAGCGGCCCGCGCGGACCGGCGCCGAGCACCGCCCGGGCGCGTCCGCCCAGCGACTCCGGGTCGTCCGCCGCGTCCGCCCAGCGGGCCATCAGCGACGCCGGGGTGGCCCGGGCCAGCCCCAGCTCGTCCAGCAGCCGCGCCGACCGGGGCAGCGGCGCCGCCACGCGCGCGTGCCGCTCACCGGCCGGACCGTCCGCCCGCAGCGGGGCCAGCGCCCGCGCGAACCGCTCCGCCCAGGCGGCCGACACGGCGTCCACGGCGGCGACCGTGCCGGGGCCGACCGGGCCGGTGGGCGCCACCCGCAGCACATGCACCGCGGTGGCGACGTCCCCGCCGAGGAGGGCGACGGCACCGCAGTGCCGGAACGTCGGCGCCGCCGCACACGCGGCCTCGTACGTCCGGGTGACCGGGGAGGCGGGGGAGGCGGGCTCGGTCTCGGCGAGACACACCACATGGATCCCGGCCCGCGGCCCGGCGACGGCCAGCCGCGCGACGGCCTCCTGAAGGGCGGCACCGCCGGGATCCCCGTCCACGACGACGACGGTGTAGGGACCGGGAAAGCCGCCGACCCCGGCCCCGGTGCCCTCCCTGGCCCAGGAGGGACGCCGGGAGGCGCCTGCCTGGGCGGGGATGGTGGGGTTGGGACTGTGCGACGAGGTGCCGGGCGCGGTGGCGACACCGGTGTGGGGGTGGGCCGTGGTCCTGCCGGTGGCGGCGTGCTCCTCGACCCGGCGCAGCAGCTCCTCGGTGCGGGCGGCCGCCTGTTCCCGGTCGTAGGCCAGCAGCAGCCGGCAGTCCTGGCCGTGGCCCGGCCGGACATGCGGGAGCCAGCCCAGCCAGGACCACTCGGCGGTGCGTTCCTGCACCGGGCGCGTGCGGTCCGCGCTGATCAGCACGATCTCCAGCAGGTCGGGGGAGTGCAGCCCGGCGAGCTGGGCCAGTACCGCGCGGGCGAGCCCGGAAAGACGGGGCCGGGGCCCGGCGAGGCCCAGCGCGCCGGCCTCCCGCAGCGCGGCGGTCACCGGTACGGAGGGCAGCAGGCCCGAGCCGTCGGGCGCGCTCCGGTCGGCGGTGCCGAGCCGCACGGTCAGCGCCTCGGGGTGGCCGGGCCCCCGCTCCCACAGCCGGGGCCCGGGGCCGAGCGCCGTCAGCAGCAGTGCGGCCGGGTCGGGCCAGGTCTCCGGGTACTGCGGGGCACCGGCCGCGGGGGCGTCGCCCGCGGTGGCGCCGGATACGCCGTCGCCCACCTGCTCGCGCGCCGGCTCACCGCGCCCCCCGGCCAACCGCCGCGCCCACGCCCCGAGCCCGCGCCGCCGGGCGGCCGGGCCGAGTTCGGTACGTGCGGCGCCGGCGCGGACGCCGCCGGCTCCGCCCCCGGCCACGCCGAAGCGCCCGGCGTGGGTCGAGTTGGAGCTGGAGCTGGTGCTGGGGGTGGAGTTGGGGTTGAGGCTGGCATTGGGTCCGTATCCCGTGCCGGAGCCGGATCCTGCGCCGGAGCCGGAGTCGTATCCCGTGCCGGTGTCGATGCCGGTGCGGTGCTCGATTCCGGGTGCGCCGCCCTGCCCGGGTACGACCGGCGCGGCCCGCCGGTGCTCCTGAGCCCCCGCACCGGCCCCGGAGGCCCCCCAGCCGCCGGAGTCATACCCGTGCTGCGCCCCACCGACGGCCTCCGCGGCCGCGTCGAAGCCACCGGCACCCGCCCCTCGGGGATGCTGCCCGCCCGCCGAGGACGGGCCCGCCCCACCAGGGCGACCCGCAGTCGGCGCCGAGTCATCCGCCCCCCGGGAATACCCTGCACCCGCCGTGGACGAGTCGGCCCAGCCGGTTCCCCGCGCACCCGCCGACGCCGAGTCCGCCCCGCCAGGGCGACCCGCGCCGGCCGACGCCGAGCCCGCTCCGCCAGAACTCCCCACTCCCGCCGACGTGGGGTCTGCCCCACCAGGGCGACCCGCACTCGCCGCCGAGGCATCCGCCCCCCGGGAATACCCTGCACCCGCTGAGGAGGAGTCGGCCCAGCCGGTTCCGCGCGCACCCGCCGACGTCGAGCCCGCCCCGGCAGGGCCACCCGCAGTCGCCGACGCCGAGCCCGTCCCACCAGGGCGACCCGCACTCGCCGCCGAGCCATCCGCCCCCCGGGAATACCCCGCACCCGCCGACGCCGAGTCGGCCCAGCCGGTTCCTCCCGCCCCGGCCGACGCCGAGCCAACCCCGCCAGGGCGACCCGCACCCGCCGACGTCGAGCCCGCCCCACCAGAGCCACTCGCACCCGACGATGCCGAGCCAACCCCGCCAGAACCCCCCGCACCCGCCGACGGCGAGTCCGACCCGCCAGGGCCACCCGCAGTCGGCGACGAAAGCTGTACGGGTGGTGCGGGTGGGAAAACGGACCCCGCCCCCACGACCCGCACGCACCCCTCCCCGTCGGCCACCGTCCGCATCCGCGCCCCCGGCCCCCCGCACGGAGCAACCCGCAGCGCCGACTCCCCGATCCTCAGCAGACCCCCCGGAGGGAACCGCACCGCACGCTCCGTCACCCGCGCCGCGTCCAGCGTCGTACCGTTCGTGGAGCCCAGGTCGGCGACCGAGACGCGGCCGTCGGCGGCGACGGTGACGGCGCAGTGCAGCCGGGAGACATCGGGGTCGTCCAGCGGGACGTCCGCCTCGGCCGAGCGGCCGACGGTGATCCGGCCGCCGTGCAGCAGATGCACCCCGCCCGCGTCCGGACCCGCGACCACATGCAGCTGGGTCGGTGCCTCGTCCAGCTCGGGATGCGGCTCGGGGGCCGCGGGGGCGCCCAGCGACAGCACCGCGCCGTCGATCAGCGGCGGTTCGCCGAGGACGCTGCGGCGCGGGTCGAGCCGCTCGGTGCCGGCGTACAGCACCACGCTCGCGCCGCCGGCCTCCCGCCCGCTGCCGCCGTCCCCGGCGACCGCGCCGGCCAGTGCCGAGGCGACCGCGGCCAGCTCCGTGCCCACGGGCGCCGTGACCAGCACGTCGCGGCTCGCGGCGCGACCCCGCTGCGGGGCGGGGCCCAGCGGGTCTACGACGGTCAGCCGGATCTGCATCGGCGTCAGCGGTCCCTTCTGCGCGGGTCTGCGCGGGCGCGGACTTCCCCCCACCCCACACGAGCACGTCGGCCAGTACTGGAAGGCATCCTTGCACCTGCCACCGACAACGCGCCCGGTTCCCGGTGACAAGTGATCTTGATTGGTCGGCTCTGCCCCCAAAAGTGCCTGACCATGGACGCGCGGGCGATCAGTTGAGATCGGTCACGTCCGCCTCCGGCAACCACCGGACCGGCACGGGCGTCTTCCCGTCGAACACTTCGAACGCGCCCGGGAACGCATACGTAGTGGCTCGAAGAGCGGCACTACAGTGGGTCGGAACACCGGACGCAGACCGGGATGCAGTCAACCAGGCAGCAAGCAGCAGGGAGCGCGTGACGTGCGGCCAGTCGGCAGCAAGTACCTGCTTGAGGAGCCGCTCGGACGCGGCGCCACAGGCACCGTCTGGCGTGCCCGCCAGCGAGAGACCGCGGGCGCCGAGGCGGCCGTGGCCGGTCAGCCCGGCGAGACGGTCGCGATCAAGGTCCTCAAGGAGGAGCTGGCGAGCGACCCGGACATCGTGATGCGCTTCCTGCGGGAACGCTCGGTCCTGCTGCGGCTCACCCACCCGAACATCGTGCGGGTCCGCGACCTGGTCGTGGAGGGTGATCTGCTGGCGCTGGTCATGGACCTCGTCGACGGCCCCGACCTGCACCGCTATCTGCGCGAGAACGGCCCGCTGACCCCGGTCGCCGCGGCCCTGCTCACCGCCCAGATCGCCGACGCGCTCGCCGCCAGCCACGCCGATGGCGTGGTCCACCGCGACCTGAAGCCCGCCAACGTGCTGCTCCGGGAGCACGACGGCCGGATGCACCCGATGCTGACCGACTTCGGCATCGCCCGCCTCGCCGACTCCCCGGGCCTGACCCGCACCCACGAGTTCGTCGGCACGCCCGCGTATGTCGCGCCGGAGTCCGCCGAGGGCCGCCCGCAGACCTCCGCCGTCGACATCTACGGCGCCGGCATCCTGCTGTACGAGCTGGTCACGGGCCGTCCGCCGTTCGCCGGCTCCACCGCCCTGGAGGTGCTGCACCAGCACCTGAGCGCGGAGCCCCGCCGCCCCTCCACCGTCCCGGACCCGCTGTGGACGGTCATAGAGCGCTGTCTGCGCAAGAACCCGGACGAACGGCCGAGCGCCGAGAACCTCGCGCGCGGGCTGCGCGTGGTCGCCGAGGGCATCGGTGTGCACGCGAACGCCGTGCAGATCACCGCCGCCGAGGGCGTGGGCGCGCTGCTCGCCCCGGACCCGGCCCCGGCCGCCGTACCGGACGGGGTGCCCGGTGCCGCCGACCCGACCCAGGTGCTGCCGACCAACGCCCCGCAGGCGTCGTACGACCCGAACGCGGCGACCAGCTTCCTGCCGCACACCGGCGGTCCGGCCGGCGCCGCCGACCCCACCGCCGTTCTGCCGAACACCGGCGCGGCGGACCCGACGGCGGTGCTGCCCCCGATGCCGCAGGGGCAGCCGGGGCAGCCCGACGGCCCGCAGCCCGAGCAGCCGCATCCCTGGCAGACCCAGCTGCGCGCGGCCCGCGACCGCAACGAGCAGACGCAGATCCAGTACCTGGAGCCGGAGGAGGACCCACTGCGCCGCCGGCCGCAGCGGCAGGTCGCCCGGCCCCAGCAGCAGCCCCGCCCGGCCCCCCAGCCGCGCCCGCAGCAGCCGCAGCAGCGCGGCCGTCAGCAGGGCTACCAGCAGGGGTACGGCTATGCGCCGCAGCCCCAGCAGCCGCAGCAGGGGTACCAGCCGCAGCCGTACGCGCCGCCCCAGCAGCCGCAAGCGCGGCCCGCGCGGGAGCCGAGGCCGCCGCGGCAGCGCAGCGCCAACCCGATGAAGATCCCCGGGCTCGGCTGCCTGAAGGGCTGCCTCTTCACGATCGTCATCCTGGTCGTGGCGAGCTGGCTCATCTGGGAGCTGACCCCGCTGCACACCTGGGTCGGCCAGGGCCGCGGCTACTGGCACGAGCTGACCCACTGGATCGGCCGGATCAGCAGCTGGGTCAAGGACCTGGGCAGCGCCTCGGGCGGCAGCGGCAACTGAGCACCGCGCCCGGCCGCGGGTTTGCGGATTTGTCGACATCTGGCGGGTGATTTCCGTCTCCGCGGTGAAGGTTGGCTCCCCGGACGCGTAGTTTTAGCGACAACACGCGTCGGTAGGAGCAGTCTTGGCACGGAAGATCGGCAGCCGGTACACCGCCAACCAGATCCTGGGGCGGGGCAGCGCCGGCACGGTGTGGCTGGGCGAGGGGCCCGAGGGGCCCGTCGCCATCAAGCTGCTGCGCGAGGACCTCGCCTCCGACCAGGAGCTGGTGAGCCGCTTCGTCCAGGAGCGCACCGCGCTGCTCGGTCTGGAGCACCCGCACATCGTCTCCGTGCGCGACCTGGTGGTCGACGGCAACGACCTCGCACTCGTCATGGACCTGGTCCGCGGCACCGATCTGCGCACCCGGCTGGAGCGCGAGCGGCGGCTCGCCCCCGAGGCGGCCGTGGCGATCGTCGCCGACGTCGCCGACGCGCTGGCCGTCGCCCACAAGGCCGGGATCGTGCACCGGGACGTGAAGCCCGAGAACGTCCTGCTGGACATGCAGGGCCCGCTGGGGCCCGGCGGCGCCCACCCCGCCCTGCTCACGGACTTCGGCGTCGCCAAGCTGATCGACTCGCCGAAGCGGACCAGGGCCACGAAGATCATCGGCACCCCGGACTATCTCGCCCCGGAGATCGTGGAGGGCCTGCCCCCGCGCGCGTCCGTCGACATCTACGCCCTCGCCACCGTCCTGTACGAGCTGCTGGCCGGCTTCACGCCCTTCGGCGGCGGCCACCCCGGCGCGGTGCTGCGCCGGCACGTCACCGAGACCGTCGTACCGCTGCCCGGGATCCCCGAGGAGCTGTGGCAGCTGCTCGTGCAGTGCCTGGCCAAGGCGCCCGCCTCCCGGCTGCGCGCCTCCGAGCTGGCGGCGCGGCTGCGGGAGCAGCTGCCCACCCTGGCCGGGCTGCCGCCGCTGGACGTGGACGAGCCGGAGCCGTCCGAGGACGCCGCCGAGGAGCAGCCGCCCGCCGCGCCGCCGGGCGGTGAGCCGGTACGGCGCCGGGGCGCGGTCTCCCTGGTGCCCGGGGCCAGGCCGGACTCCAACCGGGACACCCACACGTCGATGCGGGTGCCGGGGCCGGACGAGCTGGCCGGCGGCGCCCACGGCACGGCCCGCGCGCCCCGCGCGTCCGGCGCACCCCGCCCGGGCTCGGCCAAGCACCGGGCCACGGTGCGCCGCCGCCGCATCACCGTGAGCGTGGCCGGCGTCGCCGTGGCGGCCGTGGTCGGCGTGGGCGCCTGGTGGGCCTCCTCCGGCGACAGCGACCACCCGGCCCCCTCCCCGCACAGCACCTCGGCCCCGTAGGCCCCGCGCGCTCCCGGGGAACGCGTGTCCGGGCGGCGGAGCCCGGGGTGAGGGGGGACACTCTGCCCTTTGCGCCCGGCGGAGCCGTTACGCTGGTTGCGTGGCAGTCGTCGATGTATCCGAAGAGCTGAAGTCCCTCTCCTCGACCATGGAGTCGATCGAGGCCGTCCTGGACCTCGACAAGATGAGGGCAGACATCGCCGTGCTCGAGGAGCAGGCGGCCGCGCCGTCCCTGTGGGACAACCCGGACGAGGCGCAGAAGATCACCAGCAAGCTCTCCCACCTCCAGGCCGAGGTCAGGAAGGCGGAGGCGCTGCGCGGGCGGATCGACGATCTCGCCGTGCTCTTCGAGATGGCCGAGGAGGAGGACGACCCGGACACCCGCGCCGAGGCCGAGTCCGAGCTGGCCTCCGTGAAGAAGGCGCTGGACGAGATGGAGGTCCGTACCCTCCTGTCCGGCGAGTACGACTCCCGCGAGGCGCTCGTCAACATCCGCGCCGAGGCCGGTGGCGTCGACGCCGCCGACTTCGCCGAGAAGCTCCAGCGCATGTACCTGCGCTGGGCCGAGCAGCGCGGCTACAAGACCGAGCTGATCGAGACGTCGTACGCCGAAGAGGCCGGCATCAAGTCGACCACCTTCTCCGTCCAGGCGCCCTACGCCTACGGCACCCTCTCCGTCGAGCAGGGCACCCACCGCCTCGTGCGCATCTCGCCGTACGACAACCAGGGCCGCCGGCAGACCTCCTTCGCCGGTGTCGAGGTGCTCCCGGTCGTCGAGCAGTCCGACCACGTCGAGATCGACGAGAGCGAGCTGCGGATCGACGTGTACCGCTCCTCCGGCCCCGGCGGCCAGGGCGTCAACACGACCGACTCGGCCGTCCGCATCACCCACCTGCCCACCGGCATCGTGGTCTCCTGCCAGAACGAGCGCTCGCAGATCCAGAACAAGGCGACCGCGATGAACGTCCTCCAGGCCAAGCTGCTGGAGCGCCGCCGGCAGGAGGAGCAGGCCAAGATGGACGCCCTCAAGGGCGACGGCGGCAACTCCTGGGGCAACCAGATGCGTTCGTACGTGCTGCACCCCTACCAGATGGTCAAGGACCTGCGCACCGACTACGAGGTCGGCAACCCGGAGGCCGTCTTCAACGGCGAGATCGACGGGTTCCTGGAGGCCGGTATTCGCTGGCGCAAGCAGCAGGAGAAGTAACTTTGTCGACATGACAACTGCCGCCTGTTCGGGCGGCAGTTGTCATTTGTCTGGGTTTTACATCACACTCACAGGCTTCAACTCCCCCCAAGAGCCCTCCCATCGGGCATTCCGCCCGCAATGCCCTTGACGTTGCTTTGAAAAATGGGAAGGGTGAGGCTGGCATGCGTGTCTTCCGGGGCGCATGTGAACCGGGGGATACGAACCGCTCGACCCAGTCTCGAGCTTCGTCAGCTGCCTCCGTCGATCACGGCAAGCCCCGCACGCCGCCTCATTGACGAACAGCTACTGGGGGTAGCAACCACATGACGAACAAGACGCGGGTCCGGGTCGCGCGGATAGCCGCGGGCGCGGTGATCGCGGCCGGCGCCTCGCTGATGGTCGCCGGAGTGGCCTCGGCCGACGGCAACGGCAACGACAACGGCGGCACCGACGGCGGCTGCCCGATCGCGGTCTGCACCGACGGCGGCACCACGAACGGCGGCACCGACGGCGGTTCGACCGACGGCGGTTCCACCGATGGCGGTTCGACCGACGGTGGCTCCACCGATGGTGGTTCCACGGACGGCGGGTCGACCAACGGGGGCAGCACGGACGGTGGCAGCACCGACGGCGGCTCCACCGACGGCGGTTCGGACTCCACCATCGGCGGTCTGATCACCGGTGGCACCGACGGCGGCTCCTCCGACGGCGGCAGCAGCGACGGCGGCTCCTCCAACGGCGGTTCGGACTCCACCATCGGCGGTCTGATCACCGGTGGCACCGACGGCGGCTCCTCCGACGGCGGCAACGGCAACAGCGGTGGCAACGGCAACGGCGGCTCCGGCGGCGACGGCGGTTCCAGCGCCTCCGGCGGCTCCTCCGACGGCGGCAACGGCAACAGCGGTGGCAACGGCAACAGCGGCGGCTCCGGCAACAGCGGTGGCTCCGGCAACAGCGGCGGCTCCGGCAACAGCGGCGGCTCCGGCAACAGCGGCGGCTCCACCACCTCCGGCGGCGACAGCGGCAGCGGCGGCACCAGCACCTCCGGCGGCGGCAGCACGGACGGCTCCGTCGGTGGCGGCTCCAGCACCGGCGGCAACAACGACAGCCCCCAGGGCGGCAGCGGCGGCAACAACAACGTGCCGCAGCAGGAGGGCTCCTCGGCCCTCACCGACACCGGCTCGGACTCGGGCAACAAGGGCAAGGGCAAGCAGCTCGCCGAGACCGGTGCGGGCGAGACCACGTTCCTGCTGGTCGGCGCCGCGACGATGATCGCCGGCGGTATCGGCTTCCGGGTGCTCCCGCGCCTCGCGGGCGGCCGGGGCGGCGCGGCCGCCTGACCGTGGCCACCCGGTCACGCAGCGCGTACGACGCCTGAGAAGAAGGGCCCGGAGCTCGGCGCTCCGGGCCCTTCCCGTGTCTGCGGGAGATGTTCTACGCGGTCTGGTGCGCCAGCAGCGCCACCGCGGCGATCAGCACCGCGAGCAGCGCGATCAGCGCCATCGGGTTCAGACCCGCGAGAAAACCCTCCTGCTGGAGCCGCTCGCGGTTGGCACGGCACACCGGGCACCGGCCCTCGCTCACGGGCGCCGCGCAGTTCGCGCACACCAACCGGTCGTACGTCATGCGCTCGCCCTCCTTGCACCGGCCATCACACGTACAACGCTCACGGGGACGAGAACGTTCCCCCTACCACTGTGCCAGGTTCCCGCCGAGCGTGCGCCCGCCCGCCCCCCGGTACAAAAACGCACAAGTCTTGTCCAACCTCAACCCGCGACTGCACTTGCACACCCGGTTCGCGTATGGTCACGCTCATCTACCCCCGGCGACCCGTGGTGCATCCGTGATCCGATTCGACAACGTCTCCAAGGTCTACCCCAAGCAGACCCGCCCCGCACTCAGGGATGTCTCCCTGGAGGTGGAGAAGGGTGAATTCGTCTTCCTCGTGGGGTCCTCCGGCTCCGGAAAGTCCACCTTCCTGCGGCTCGTCCTCCGCGAGGAGCGGTGCAGCCACGGCCAGGTGCACGTGCTGGGCAAGGACCTCGCGCGCCTCTCCAACTGGAAGGTGCCGCAGATGCGCCGCCAGCTGGGGACCGTGTTCCAGGACTTCCGGCTGCTGCCGAACAAGACGGTCGCGGAGAACGTGGCCTTCGCGCAGGAGGTGATCGGCAAGTCGCGCGGCGAGATCCGCAAGTCCGTGCCGCAGGTGCTCGACCTCGTCGGCCTCGGCGGCAAGGAGGACCGGATGCCCGGCGAGCTGTCCGGTGGTGAGCAGCAGCGCGTCGCGATCGCGCGGGCCTTCGTCAACCGGCCCAAGCTGCTGATCGCCGACGAGCCCACCGGCAACCTCGACCCGCAGACCTCCGTCGGCATCATGAAGCTGCTCGACCGGATCAACCGGACGGGCACCACCGTCATCATGGCGACGCACGACCAGAACATCGTGGACCAGATGCGCAAGCGCGTCATCGAGCTGGAAAAGGGCCGCCTCGTCCGCGACCAGGCCCGCGGCGTCTACGGCTACCAGCACTGACCGCACGCAGCACCCTGTTCCCGAAAGGCCTGAAGAAGCAGCCATGCGCGCCCAGTTCGTCCTGTCGGAGATCGGAGTCGGTCTCCGCCGCAATCTGACGATGACGTTCGCCGTCATCGTCTCCGTCGCCCTGTCCCTGGCCCTGTTCGGCGGGTCACTGCTGATGAGCGACCAGGTCAGCACCATGAAGGGGTACTGGTACGACAAGGTCAACGTCTCGATCTTCCTGTGCAACAAGCACGACGCCGAGACGGACGTCAACTGCGCCAAGGGCGCGGTCACCGAGGACCAGAAGAAGCAGATCCTCGCCGACCTGCACAAGATGACCATCGTCGAGAAGGTCGCGTACGAGTCGCAGGACGAGGCGTACAAGCACTACAAGGAGCAGTTCGGCAACTCCCCGCTGGCCGGCTCGCTGACGCCGGACCAGATGCAGGAGTCGTACCGGATCAAGCTCAAGGACCCGCAGAAGTACGCGGTGATCGCGACCGCGTTCAACGGGCGCCCCGGTGTGCAGTCCGTGCAGGACCAGAAGGGCATCCTGGACAACCTCTTCCAGCTGCTGAACCTGATGAACCGGGGCGCGCTCGGCGTGATGGCGATGATGCTGCTGGTCGCGCTGTTGCTGATCGTCAACACCGTGCGGGTCTCGGCGTTCAGCCGACGGCGCGAGACCGGGATCATGCGCCTGGTCGGTGCCTCGGGCTTCTACATCCAGGCGCCGTTCATCGCGGAGGCGGCCGTCGCCGGTCTCATCGGCGGCAGCCTCGCCTGTGTGTTCCTGGTCGTCGGCCGGTACTTCACCATCGACCACGGCATGGCCCTGTCCCACAAGCTCACGCTCATCAACTTCGTCGGCTGGGACGCGGTGTTGACCAAGCTGCCGCTGATCCTCGCCACCAGCGTCCTGATGCCGTCCCTGGCGGCGTTCTTCGCGCTGCGCAAGTATCTGAAGGTGTGACGCACACCCCTCGGAACTCCCCGGGGCCGTACGGGTATCGGCCCGTGCGGCCCCGCGTGTTGTCCTAGACTCACCGCCATGTCAGGCCGCGACCTGTTCTGCCCGCCCCGCCGCACCCGCCGCGGGGCCGCCCTGACCTTGGTCTTCGCCGGCGTCCTGGTCGCCGGCGCCGCGACCGGCTCCTTCCCGGAGTCCGACCGGCCCACCGCCCGGCGCACCACCGCCCACGCCGTGGGGGCGGCGGGGGGCGAGGACGTACGCAAGGCGGCCGCCGCGGCGAAGGCGGCGGGCACCTCCCCGATGGAGGCCGCCGAGCGGGCCGTCAGCCGCAGCGGGGACCGCTGGGGCGCCGTCTACTCGCAGGACGAGTACCAGGAGTTCCAGGAGGCCCTCGACGGCCGCTACACCGGCGTCGGCCTGTGGGCGCGGCGTGAGCGGGACGGCCGGATCGAGGTGACCCGGGTGCAGCCCGGCTCGCCCGCGGCCGCCGCCGGGATCCGCAGGGGCGACCGGCTGCGCAGCGTCGACGGCAGCACGGTCGACGGTCGGCCGGTCACCGAGGTGGTCTCCTTACTGCGCGGCGACACCGACGACGCCCCCGCCGGTACGACCGTCACCCTGGGCCTGCAACGCGGCACGCGCGCGTGGACCGAGACGCTGCACCGGGCCAGGCTCTCCACCGACTCGGTGACCGTGCGCCGGCTGCCCGGCGGGGTCACCGTCATCCGGATCGCCGCGTTCACCAAGGGCGTCGGCAGCGCCGTCCGGGCCGCCGTCCGGTCCGCCCCGGCCGGCGCCGGGATCATCCTCGACCTGCGCGGCAACTCCGGCGGCCTGGTCACCGAGGCGGTGGAGACCGCCTCCGCGTTCCTCGACGGCGGCCTGGTCGCCACCTACGACGTCGACGGCGCCCAGCGCGCCCTGCACGCCGATTCCGGCGGCGACACCGCCCGGCCGCTGGTCACCCTGGTCGACGGCGGCACCATGAGCGCGGCCGAGATGCTCACCGGCGCCCTCCAGGACCGGGGCCGCGCGGTGGTGATCGGCTCCCGCACCTTCGGCAAGGGCTCCGTCCAGATGCCGACCCGGCTGCCCGACGGCGCGGTGGCCGAGCTGACCGTCGGCCACTACCGCACCCCGTCCGGGCGCGCGGTGGACGGCCGGGGCATCACCCCCGACCTGGAGGCGGCCGACGGGGCCGTGCGGCGCGCCGAGACGGTCCTCACCGGGCTCGGCGACCCGTCGTAGCGGCGACGTGCCGTGCGTAATCGGCTGTACTCGCACCCCCTCCCTGGTGCCAAAATGGTCGGCACTATGGCTAAGGAAAAAGGGCGCAAGCTGATCGCGCAGAACAAGAAGGCGCGGCACGACTACCACATCCTCGACACCTACGAGGCCGGTCTGGTCCTCACGGGCACCGAGGTGAAGTCGCTGCGCCAGGGGCGGGCCTCGCTGGTCGACGGCTTCGTGCAGCTGGACGGTCACGAGGCGTGGCTGCACAACGTGCACGTGCCGGAGTACAGCCAGGGCACCTGGACCAACCACAGTGCCCGGCGCAAGCGCAAGCTGCTGCTGCACCGCGTGGAGATCGACAAGCTGGAGGCGAAGTCGCAGGAGACGGGCCACACGATCGTGCCCCTCGCCATGTACTTCAAGGACGGCCGGGCCAAGGTCGAGATCGCGCTGGCCAGGGGCAAGAAGGAGTACGACAAGCGGCAGACGCTGCGTGAGAAGCAGGACCGGCGCGAGGCCGAGCGCGCGATGTCGGCGGTGCGGCGCAAGCAGCGGGCCTAGCGGCGCGACCCGGCGCGACCGGGGGGAATACGCTGGCACGGGTCCGCGTTGTTCCCGTACGATGGTTACAGCACCGGACGCCAGCGCCCGGTGTGCACCTTGAGAAATCAACATGGGGATGATCGGTTTCGACAGCGGCTGTCGAAGCAGGGGAAGCGTGTCGAGGAAGCGGCCATGATCTCGTAAACCACAGGCCGAAAAAAATAATCGCCAACACCAAGCGCGATTCCTTCGCCCTCGCTGCCTAAGTAGCGACTTGCGAAGTGTCAGCCCGGGGCTGTTCCCGACCCGGATCCTGGCATCAGCTAGGGAACTAAACCTTGATCCCGGTCACGGGGTGAAGAGGGAAACCAAACAGTGACTGAGCCCGTCGGCGACTTGTTCGCGTGATCGCCGGGGCCGAGAAAAGCACAGCGAACTGCACACGGAGAAGCCCTGGTTCCGCACCGTTGGACGCGGGTTCGATTCCCGCCATCTCCACCAACCCCTCCCGAGGGGTACCCCATGTGGGCAAGGCCCCGTCGCTCGACAGCGACGGGGCCTTCGTCTTGTCCCCGCCACGGCATGTGCCGCTCACACCGGCCGCGGCGCCGTGCTCGCCCGGTCCGTGAGCCGGGGTACCAGCAGCGTCTCCGCCGGTACGGCGGCGCCCGCCGGCTCGGCGATCAGCAACTCCACCGCCCGCTCGCCCAGTTCGGCCGCGGGCAGGCCGACCGAGGTGACCGGGATATGCGGGGCCGTGGCGGTGTCGGCGGGGCCGATCGCGATGACCGACAGGTCGGCCGGGACCCGCAGGCCGAGCCGTTCGAAGGCGTCGATCAGGAGCCCCAGCACCGCCTCGTTGTGGACCACGACGGCGGTCAGCGCGGGCTGTTCGCGCAGCAGCCGCTCCGCCACCGCGCGGGCCGCCTCCGGGCTCGCCGCGCACGGGCGGACCAGCGAGGCGAGCCCATGGCGGTCGGCGGCGGCGGTGAAGCCGCGCACCACCCGCTGGGCGAACGCGGCCCGCCGTACGCACACCTCCGGCGGCGGGCCGACCAGGGCCACCACCCGGTGCCCCAGCGCCGCCAGCCGCTCCACGCACAGCTCCCCGGCCGCCGCGAAGTCCAGGTCGACGCAGGGAAGCCCGGCCGGCTCGGCGGGCACCCCGAGCAGCACCGTGGGCAGGTCCAGGGCGCGCAGCCGCGGCAACCGGGGGCCGCTCAGCTGCACGTCCATCACGATCAGGGCGTCCACCAGCGCGTTCTTCGCGAACCGGAGCAGCCCGGCCTCGCCCTGGTCCCGGGTGAGGAGCAGCACGTCGTGGCCGTACCGGCGGGCGGTGGTGACGACGGACCCCGCGCAGCCCATCGCCGCCGGGACAGGGACGCCGGGGCGTAACGGCACCATCAGGGCCAGCACCTTCGAGCGGTGGTCGGCCGGGGCGCGGGCGCCGCCGTGCGGGCGGTAGCCCAGCGCGCGCACCGCCTGCTGCACGCGCTGCCGGGTCTCGGCGGAGATCGGCCGCTTGCCGCTGAGCGCGTAGGAGACGGTGCTCGGCGAGACCCCGGCGTACCGGGCCACATCGATGATGCTGACCATCAGCCCAGCTCCAGCGTGAGGAACCCGGTCCCGGCGGGGGCCTCGGCGCACCGGTCCCCGGCCGCCAGCGCCCACGGCCGCACCGGATCGCCGCACGCCGCCCGCAGGGTGTCGCCCTCGCGTACGACGGTGAAGGTCACGTCCCCGACCGGCACCGTCACCCGGGCGCCCCGGGCGAGCCCGTACGCCCGCAGGGTGACCCCGTCGGCATGGTCGTAGTCGGGCCGGTCGGCCACCGCGCCCACCGGGAGCACCGCGCCCGGCCGGACCAGCAGCGGTGCGCTCAGGAAGCCGTGCCGCTCGCGCACCCAGCGCGGACCGGTGACCGTACGGCCGTCCGCGAAGTGGGTCCAGGTGCCGTCGGGCACGTAGTAGGAGACGTCTCCCTCGTCGCTGAAGACCGGGGCGACCAGCAGGTCGGGCCCGAGCATGTACTGGCGCTCCAGATGCGCGCAGCCGGGGTCGTCCGGGAACTCCAGCACCATGGCGCGCATCATCGGCAGCCCCTCGGTGTGGGCGGTGCGGGCGGCCTCGTACAGATAGGGCATCAGCCGCAGCTTGAGCCGGGTGAAGTGGCGCAGCACCGCCACGGACTCCTCGTCGAACAGCCAGGGCACCCGGTAGGAGGAGGAGCCGTGCAGCCGGCTGTGCGAGGAGAGCAGGCCGAAGGCGAGCCACCGTTTGAACAGCTCCGGGCTCGGGGTGCCCTCGAAGCCGCCGATGTCGTGCGACCAGAAGCCGAACCCGGACAGCCCGAGGGAGAGTCCGCCGCGCAGCGACTCGGCCATCGACTCGTAGGTCGACTCGCAGTCCCCGCCCCAGTGCACCGGGAAGCGCTGGCCGCCGGCGGTCGCCGAGCGGGCGAAGACCACCGCCTCCCGCTCCCCGCGGTGTTTGTGCAGCACCTCGAAGACCGTGCGGTTGTACAGCTGGGGGTAGTAGTTGTGCATCCGCTCCGGGTCCGAGCCGTCCGCCCAGGCCACGTCCAGCGGCACCCGCTCGCCGAAGTCGGTCTTGAAGCAGTCGACGCCCTGGTCGAGCAGTGCCTCCAGCTTGGCCGCGTACCAGTCGCGGGCGGCCGGGGAGGTGAAGTCGACCAGTGCCATGCCGGGCTGCCACAGGTCCCACTGCCACACGCTGCCGTCGGGCCGGCGCAGCAGATGCCCGAGCGCCCTGCCCTCGGCGAACAGCGGGGAGCGCTGGGCGATGTACGGGTTGATCCACACGGACACCCGCAGGCCCCGCTCGTGCAGCCGCTCCAGCATGCCCTCCGGGTCCGGGAAGACCCGGTCGTCCCAGGTGAAGTCGCACCACTGGTGCTCGCGCATCCAGAAGCAGTCGAAGTGGAAGACGGACAGCGGCAGTTCGCGTTCCCGCATGCCCTCGATGAAGGAGGTGACCGTCTCCTCGTCGTAGGCGGTGGTGAAGGACGTGGACAGCCACACGCCGAAGGACCAGGCGGGCGGCAGCGCCGGGCGGCCGGTGAGGGCGGTGTACCGGCGCAGGATCTCCCGGGGGCTCGGGCCGTCGATGACGTAGTACGTGAGCTGCTGGGTCTCCGCGCTGAACTGGACCTGGGAGACCGTCTCCGAGCCGACCTCGAAGGAGACCCTGCCGGGGTGGTCCACGAACACGCCGTAGCCCGCGTCGGTGAGGTAGAACGGCACGTTCTTGTAGGCCTGTTCGGTGGCCGTGCCGCCGTCGGCGTTCCAGATGTCGACGGTCTGCCCGTTCTTCACCAGCGGCCCGAACCGCTCGCCCAGCCCGTACACCGAGGTGCCCACCCCGAGCCCCAGCTGCTCGCGCAGGTAGTGGGCGCCGGTCGCGTCCCGCATGACGCCCATGCCCTTGGGCCCGCTGGCGGTGAGGGTGCGGCCGCGGGCCCGGAACTCCATCCGCCACGGCCCGGTCCGGGCGAAGCGCACGGACAGCTCGCCGGAGGTGAGGGCGGCGTGCTCGTCGTCGTACGACAGCTGGGGCGTGTGCTTCTCGGTGTGCACCTCGAACGCGGGGCCGCGCTGCTGCTCGCCCGCGAAGTGGGTGAGGGTGATGCCGATGACGCCGGGCAGGGGGGCGTGCGCGGTGATCGTCAGGACCGGCCCCTTCAGCAGGTCGCCGCGGTGCCGTACGGGCCGGGCCGGCGCGTGCACCGTCAGCGTGCCGTCCCGCGCGGTGACGTCGAGCACCTGCGCCGGATGGGCGGCGGTGACGCCCTCGCGCAGCAGCCAGTAGCCGTCGGTGAACTTCACGCGCGCACCCCTTACGTGGGCCGGACTCGTTCCATGCAGTTCGTGCCGGTCGGTGCCTGTCAGTGCTGGTCGATGTCTGTCGATGCCGTTCGATCCGGCGGTGTGTCGGGGCACCGTGCGCGTCGAAGCGCTTCGACAAAGGACGGTAAGAGGGTGGTGGCGGAAGCGTCAACCGGTCTGTGAGGAATGGCGGAAGCGGTTCGACGCAGGGGTCCCGCGTGCGCCGCTCTACGCCTTCACCGCAGCCCCGACCAGCAGTGCCGTGGCCGCCGCCGCGACCGGGACGAGGAAGCCGGTGCCCGGCGAGGTGTGCTGGGCCGCCCAGCCACCCAGCGCCGAGCCGCAGGCGATGCCGGTGAGCAGGCCGGTCACCATCAGGCTCATGCCCTCGTTGAGCCGGCCGGCCGGGGTGCGCGTCTGCACCAGGGTCATCGTCGTCACCATGGTCGGCGCGGTCGCCATGCCCGCCACCAGCAGCGCCAGCGCGAGCACCGGCAGGGCGCCGGTGAGGCCGGCGGCCGCCCAGGGCAGCGTCATCAGCAGGGCCATCGCCGCCAGGCAGTGCCCCAGCCGCAGCCCGGCCGGTTTCAGCGCCCCGTACAGCAGGCCCGCCGCACAGGAGCCCGCCGCCTGGAGGGCGAGGACGACCCCGGCCGCCGCGCGGTGCCCCTGTGCGTCGGCGTACGCGATGGTGACGACCTCCATCGAACCGAACACCGCCCCGGTGGCCGTGCAGCAGGCCAGCAGCGGCCGGATGCCGGGGGCGCGCAGCGGTGACGGCGTCTTCGCGCGCGCCCGGGGCGGCGGTTCGGTCGCCCGCTGCGCGGTGAACAGCAGCATCCCGGCGAGCAGCAGCACCGCGCCGGTGAGGGTGCCCGCCTCCGGGAAGAACGTGCCGGTCAGAAAGGACGCGAGCACCGGGCCGAGCATGAAGCACAGCTCGTCGGCGGCCTGTTCGAAGGAGTTGGCGGTGTGCAGGGCGTCCGGCTCCCGCTCCAGCAGATGGGCCCAGCGGGCGCGGGACAGGCCGCCGATGTTGGGGGTGGTGGCGGTGAGGGTGTATGCGGCGAACAGGGTCCAGTCGGGGGCGCCGTACCGGACGCACAGCAGCAGGGCGAGGCTGCCGAGCACGGCGACGGCGGTGGCCGGTACGGCGACCCGGGCCTGCCCGTGACGGTCGACGAGCCGGGCGATCCAGGGCCCGGCCAGCGCGGTCGCCGCGAGGCCGGTCGCGGTGACGGCACCGGCGAGGGCGTACGAGCCGCGCGACCCGGCGATCATCACCACCGCGCTGACGCCGAACATGCCCATGGGCAGGCGGGCGAGGAGGTTGCCGGCGGTGAAGGCGCGGGTGCCGGGGCGGGAGAAGAGCCGACGGTAGCCGTGGGCGTGGGATATGAGCGGGGGCATGCGTCCACCCTGGCCGGGAATGGATCAAGGGGTCCAACACCTGCTCGGCGCCGATTCACGCACTGGTGTTGTCAATCACCGTGCTTGTACGTTCTCCGTCATGCCCGACCACATCGATCCCCGACGCCTGCGCGCCTTCGTCACGGTCGCCGAGGAGCTGCACTTCACCCGGGCGGCGGCCCGGCTGTACGTCGCCCAGCAGGCGCTCAGCCGGGATGTACGGCGGCTGGAACGGGAGCTGGGGGCCGAGCTGTTCGTGCGCACCACCCGGCAGGTGACGCTCACGGCGGACGGCGAGCGCCTGCTGCCCCTCGCGCGCGGGGTGCTCGCCGCGCAGGAGGAGCTGCTCGCCGCGTTCCGCCGGCCCCGCCCGCTGCTGGTCGACCTCAACTCGCCGGGCCTGGCCACCGGCCGCCGGGTGCTGCACCGGGCCCGTGAACTCGCCCCGGACTGCGAGCTGATGGCCCGCTACGAGAGCGGACTGACCGGCGCCGCGACCGAACTCCTCGCCGGCCGTCTGGACGTCTCCTTCGGCCGTTTCGCCGGCCTGGACCCGGCACTGCGGTCGGGGCTGGAGCAACAGCCGGTGCGCTACGAGCCGATGGCCGTGATCCTGCCCGAGAGCCATCCCCTCGCCGGGTCGCCGGGGGAGCCGCTGCCGGTGGCGGCGCTGGCCGGGGAGACGGTGTACGCCGGTGCGGGCAACCCGCGCACCCCGGAGTGGACCGATCTGGCCCGCCGGCTCTTCGCCGGGCACGGCATCCGGCTCGCGCCGCCGCAGCCGCTGGCCGTCGGGGAGGAGGAGTTCGAGCGGCTCACGGCCAAGACCGGGCATCCGGTGCTGGCGGTGGTCGACTTTCCGCCACTTCCCCGCACGGTCCGCAGACCGCTCGTCGACCCCGTCCCGCTGTCCCCGGTGTCGCTGGTGTGGCGCAGGGGACTGGTTCACCCCGGGCTGGACGCGCTGCGCGGCGCGGCGGCGGAGATCGCCCGGGCCAAGGGGTGGCTGCGCCGGCCGGCGGACGGCTGGACCCCGGAGGCGGACCGCGCGGTGATGGCCGGCGCCCCCACCGGAGGCGCCCTCACCGGACGTGTCCTCGACGAGTGAGAGCAACGTTCCCTTCCGGTCACCCACAGCCACAGCGCGGAAACGAGCCCTCCCTACCGTCGGCTCAGTCACTATGTGGCAGCAGCCGGAGCAGCACCGTGGAGGCGTGATGACAGACCCATCTCCTACCCGACGCAGCGGCCGCTGGATCGAGCGGTGGGATCCGGAGGACGAGGCATTCTGGAGGGCGACCGGCGCGCGGATCGCGAACCGGAACCTCTGGTTCTCCGTCCTCTCCGAGCACATCGGCTTCTCGGTCTGGACCCTGTGGTCCGTCCTCGTCCTCTTCATGGGCCCCGAGTACGGCCTGACCCCGGCCGACAAGTTCCTGCTGACCTCGATGGTCACGCTCGTCGGCGCGGTCGTCCGGGTGCCCTACACCTTCGCCGTCGCCGTCTTCGGCGGCCGGAACTGGACGATCATCTCGGCCGGCCTGCTGCTCGTACCGACCGTCGCCGCCTTCGCCGTCATGACGCCGGGCACGTCCTTCGGCACGTTCCTGCTGGTCGGCCTGCTGGCCGGGATCGGCGGCGGCAACTTCGCCTCCTCCATGACCAACATCAACGCCTTCTTCCCGCTGCGCAGGAAGGGATGGGCGCTCGGTCTGAACGCGGGCGGCGGCAACGTCGGCGTGGCCGCGATCCAGCTGGTGGCGCTGGCCGTGATCGGGGCGGGCGGCGGTCCGCGCGTGCTGCTCGGCATCTACATCCCGCTGATCGTCGTGGCCGCCTGCTGCGCCGCGCTGTTCATGGACAACCTGGCGACGGTGAAGAACGACACCGGCGCGGCCAAGGACGCGGCGAGGGACGCCCACACCTGGATCATGTCCCTGCTCTACATCGGCACCTTCGGCTCCTTCATCGGCTACAGCTTCGCCTTCGGCCAGGTCCTGACGAACCAGTTCGGCCGCACCCCGCTCCAGGCGACCTATCTGACCTTCATGGGCCCGCTGCTCGGCTCGCTGGTCCGGCCCCTCGGCGGCCGGCTCGCGGACCGGTTCGGCGGCGCGAGGATCACGCTCTGGAACTATGTCGCCATGGCCGCCGCCACCGCCGTCCTGGTCCTCGCGAGCGTGCAGAAGTCGCTGCCGCTGTTCGTCGTCGCGTTCGTCGTGCTCTTCGTGCTCACCGGGACCGGCAACGGCTCGACGTTCAAGATGATCCCGGGCATCTTCCAGAACAAGGCCCTGGCCAAGGGGCTGACCGGGGAGGAGGCCGTGGCGTACGGCCGCCGGCTGTCCGGCGCCTCGATGGGGCTGATCGGCGCGGTCGGCGCGCTCGGCGGCGTCGGCATCAACCTCGCCTTCCGCCAGTCCTTCCTGACCTACGGCTCCGGCACCGGCGCGTTCGTCGCCTTCCTCGCCTACTACGGCGTCTGCTTCGCCGTGACCTGGGCCGTATACCTTCGCCGGCCGGTCGGCCGTACGGCGTCCGCGGCGGCCGCCCCGGAGGCATCCTCGGAGACGAAGGCGCAGCTCAGCTACGCCGACGTGTGACGTAACACCGGTGACATCGAGCCGAACCGAGCCTGTCACGCGCCGTTGACAGGCTCGATTTCGGCCGTGCCGGTCAGCTAGGAGAGGCCCCATGTACGACGAAGAGCAGCACCCCGCGGCTCCCGGAGCGCCCGGAGTCCCCGGCGCCTCGGAGCACGGGCCGCTCGCGGGATTCACCGTGGGCGTCACCGCCGCGCGCCGGGCCGACGAGCTGGGTGCCCTGCTCCAGCGGCGCGGCGCGGCCGTCCTGCACGCGCCCGCCCTGCGCATCGTGCCGCTCGCCGACGACGGTGAACTCCTCGCCGCCACCCAGGAGATCATCGGTAACGCGCCTGACGTGGCGGTGGCCACGACCGCGATCGGCTTCCGCGGCTGGATCGAGGCGGCGGACGGCTGGGGGCTCGGCGAGCAGCTCCTGGGCCGGCTGCGCGGCGTCGAGCTGCTGGCCCGCGGCCCCAAGGTCAAGGGCGCCATACGGGCCGTCGGCCTCACCGAGGAGTGGTCCCCGTCCTCGGAGTCGCTGGCGGAGGTCCTGGACCGCCTGCTGGAGGAGGGCGTGGACGGCCGCCGTATCGCCGTACAGCTGCACGGGGAGCCGCTGCCCGGCTTCGTGGAGTCCCTGCGGGCCGGCGGGGCCGAGGTGGTCCCGGTCCCGGTGTACCGCTGGATGCCGCCGGAGGACCTGGCCCCCCTGGACCGCCTGCTGGACGCGGCGGTCTCCCGCGCGGTGGACGCGCTCACCTTCACGAGCGCCCCCGCGGCAGCCTCCCTGCTCTCCCGGGCGGAGAAGCGGGGGCTGCTGGAGGAGCTGCTGGCCGCCCTCGGCCACGATGTCCTGCCGGCCTGCGTGGGTCCGGTCACGGCCGTTCCGCTCCAGGCGGCGGGCGTGGACACGGTCCAGCCGGAACGCTTCCGCCTCGGCCCCCTGGTGCAGCTGTTGTGCCAGGAACTCCCGTCCCGGGCCAGGGCGCTGCCGGTCGCCGGGCACCGGGTGGAGATCCGCGGCCACGCGGTCCTGGTGGACGGGGCGTTGAAGCCGGTGCCCCCGGCGGGGATGTCCCTGCTGCGGGCGCTGTCCCGGCGGCCGGGCTGGGTGGTGGCCCGGGCGGAGCTGCTGCGTGCCCTGCCCGGCGCGGGCCGCGACGAACACGCCGTGGAGACGGCGATGGCCCGCCTCCGTACGGCCCTGGGCGCGCCGAAGCTGATCCAGACCGTGGTGAAGCGGGGCTACCGGCTCGCCCTGGACCCGGCGACGGACGCGAAGTACGCGGACGTGTGAGCCGGGCCCGGGGCGATCACCGGCACCGGGCGCGGATCAGACCGTGCCCGACTTGGCGATGGTGACCTTCTTGCTCAGCCGGCCGCTCTGCGAGCCCAGCGACTCGATCTGCGTCACCAGGTCCATGCCCTCGACGACCTCGCCGAAGACGACGTGCTTGCCGTCCAGCCACGGGGTGACGACGGTGGTGATGAAGAACTGCGAGCCGTTGGTGTTCTTGCCCGCGTTGGCCATGGACAGCAGGCCGGGCCGGGTGTGCTTGTGGGTGAAGTTCTCGTCCGCGAACTTCTCGCCGTAGATGCTCTTGCCGCCGGTGCCGTCACCGCGCGTGAAGTCACCGCCCTGGAGCATGAACTGGGGGATGACGCGGTGGAAGGAGGAGCCCTCGTAGCCGAAGCCGTGCTCGCCCGTGGCCAGCTCGCGGAAGTTCCGGGCCGTCTTCGGGACGTCCTCGTCGTACAGCTTGAAGACGATCCGGCCGGCGGGCTGGTCGTCGATGGTGATGTCGAAGAATACGTTCTCTGCCATACGGGGATCTTGACATACGGCTCACCCGAGGGCTGAGAGGCCCGGGAAGCGCCGAGGGGTTCCGGCCGTCGCTTCGTAGCGGCACTGTGGGGAGGAGCGGCACGCTTCGGCCGAGGTGGTGACAGGCACATGGCAGTGCGGTTCGATGCCGGGCGGATCTGTCTCGATCTGCTCGCCACCGATCATCCCGTCGAGCGGCTCGACGGTGTCGGCGCGCTGCGCGCATGGATCGCCGGGGCCGGGCTGGTGCCGGCCGGGACCTCGCTGGAGCACGCGGGACCGGGCTGGGTCGGCGAGTTCCGGGCGTTGCGGGAGCAGGTGGGGCGGCTGGTGCGGCCGGTGCCGGAGGAGGAGGCGTCGTACGAAAGCGCCCTCGGGTACGTCAACGCGGCCGCCCGTGCCGCGACCCCCGTGCCGTGCGCGGTGCGCCGGTGCGACGGTTCGCTCGGCCGGGAGCTGGCCGCCCCGCCCGGCTGCGCCGCCCTGCTCGCCCTCCTCGCCCGGGACGCCGTCGAGCTGCTCACCGACCCCGTCGCACGGGCGGCCGTACGGCAGTGTGCGGGGGACGCGTGTCCGCTGGTCTATCTGGACACCTCGCGCGGGCGTCGGCGGCGCTGGTGCTCCAGTGAGGTGTGCGGGAACCGGGAGCGGGTCGCCCGGCACCGGCGCAGGGCCGCCGGCACCTCCGGCCCGGCGGTCGCGTGATCTTCGCGACATCCGCCGGAGGGCCTCCCTCCGGTCGCGTGTCGGAAAAGTGAAGGCGGCGTGGTGGGAATGTGGTGGCATGTCCCGGTCGGCGCGCCGTTTTCGAGGAAACACCCGCCTCCCTTTGAACATCGCGCCACCCCCGTCCGTACGGGTGGGCGAGCGAATGACTGGGGGAACCCCCGGACACCGGAGGTGGGCGTGCGCAAGGATGCGGCCGTGGCCAATGAACGTGGATCGAGGGCCCGACATCGCATGTCCTCACAGCCCTCACAGCCCTCGGAACCTGACGAGGAGCTGATGCGCGCGCTGTACCGGGAGCACGCCGGCCCCTTGCTCGCGTATGTCCTGCGGCTGGTCGCCGGTGACCGGCAGCGGGCCGAGGACGTCGTACAGGAAACGCTCATCCGTGCCTGGAAGAACGCCGGTCAGCTCAATCGGGCGACCGGTTCGGTACGCCCCTGGCTGGTGACGGTCGCGCGTCGCATCGTCATCGACGGCCACCGCAGCCGGCAGGCCCGGCCGCAGGAGGTCGATCCGTCGCCGCTGGAGGTCATCCCCGCGGAGGACGAGATCGACAAGGCGCTGTGGCTGATGACGCTGTCGGACGCACTCGACGACCTGACCCCTGCCCACCGGGAGGTTCTCGTCGAGACGTACTTCAAAGGGCGTACGGTCAATGAGGCGGCCGAGACGCTGGGTATCCCCAGCGGCACGGTGCGCTCCCGGGTGTTCTACGCCCTGCGGTCGATGAAGCTGGCACTGGAAGAGCGGGGGGTGACGGCGTGATGAGCAGCAGCGGATACGGGGGAATGCAGGGATTCGGTGCAGGTGGTCCGGGTATGCCTGGGCCTATGAACCCCAGTTCGGGATCTTCGGTGCCGAACGAGCACGAGACCGTCGGCGCCTACGCCCTCGGGATTCTCGACGACGCCGAGGCAACCGCTTTCGAGGCGCATCTCGCCGGCTGCGAGTGGTGCGCCCAGCAGCTGGACGAGCTGGCCGGCATGGAGCCGATGCTGGCCGCGCTGGCCGACCTGCCCGGCTCCGGCAGCACCCCGGCGATCGGCGAGTCGCTGTCCGCCAGGCCCAGTCCACGGCTGGTGGAGCGGCTGGTCGACGAGGTCGCCGAGCACCGTGCGCGAAAGCGGCGGCGCAGCTTCTACATGGTCGCGGCCGCGGCGGCGCTGATCATCGCCGGACCGCTGGCCGCGGTCGCCGTGAACAGCGGCTCCGACGGGGGCGGACAGGTCGCGGCCTCCTCGCCGCAGACCACCTTCGAGGCCATGCCCGAGAAGAAGTCGGCCACCGACCCGTCGTCCGGCATCAGCGCGACCGTCGGGATGCAGGGCAAGGACTGGGGCACCCAGGCGGTCCTGGAGCTGAAGAACGCCAAGGGCCCGCTCAAGTGCAGCCTGGTGCTCGTCGCCAAGAACGGCCAGCGCGTCACCATGTCCTCCTGGTCCGTCCCGGACTGGGGGTACGGCATCCCCGACGCCAAGGCGGAGCAGGCGAGGAAGCCGCTGTACATCGGCGGGGCCGCGGCCTTCAAGCCCAACGAGATCGACCACTTCGAGGTGGTGACCTTCCAGGGGAAGAAGCTGGTGCAGGTCGGCGCCTAGCGCATTCGCGGCAGGCAGTTCCCCGGGGCGGCCCGGGGAACTGCGCTCCCGTAGCCTTCACAGTCCCTCTTCGCGTACGGTTGACGGCTGCCCAGCACGTCAGAAGGGGGCCCGGTGGCCGCTCAGGTTCAGCAGTCCGCGGTCGGCTCGGTACACGACGCACACGACTCCGTCCGTGACCGAGAGATCAGCGTCGAACAGGAACACCTGGACCGGGTGTACCGGCGGCTCGAGGAGAAGATCCACGAGGCCGAGTTCCTGATGAACGACGCGGCCAAGCGCGGCCAGGTCGGCACCCCGGGCGCGCTCGCCGAGCGGGACGCACAGGTCTTCCGGGCCGGCATCCATCTGAACCGGCTCAACAACGAGTTCGAGGACTTCCTGTTCGGCCGGATCGACCTGCTGCTCGGCAAGGACGGGAAGAAGGGTCCCGACGGGGCCTACACGGCGGTCGAGCCCGCCGAGGGGGCCGTCCGCGAGGACAACACCGCGGACATCGCCGAGACCCTGCACATCGGCCGGATCGGCGTCCTCGACGAGGACTACTCGCCGCTGGTCATCGACTGGCGCGCGCCCGCCGCCGCGCCGTTCTACCGGTCCACGCCCGTGGCGCCGGGACGGGTCGTACGGCGCCGGGTCATCCGGTCCAAGGGGCGCCGGGTGCTCGGCGTCGAGGACGACCTGATGCGCCCCGAGCTGACCGCCTACCTCGACGGCAGCACGCTGCCCGTCATCGGCGACGGCGCCCTGATGGCCGCCCTCGGGCAGGCCCGCAGCCACACCATGCGGGACATCGTCTCCTCCATCCAGGCCGAGCAGGACCTCGTCATCCGCGCGCCCGCCGCGTCCATCACCCAGGTCGAGGGCGGGCCGGGCACCGGCAAGACGGCCGTCGCCCTGCACCGGGCCGCCTATCTGCTCTACCAGGACAGACGGCGGTACGCCGGCGGCATCCTGATCGTCTCCCCGACCCCGCTGCTCGTCGCCTACACCGAGGGCGTGCTGCCCTCGCTCGGCGAGGAGGGCCAGGTCGCCATCCGCGCCATCGGCTCGCTGGTCGACGGGGCCGAGGCGACGCTGTACGACTCCCCGTCCGTGGCCCGCGCCAAGGGCTCGTACCGGATGCTGAAGGTGCTGCGCAAGGCCGCCCGGGGCGCCCTGGAGCTGGGGCCGGCGAGCGGGGAGCCGGCCGCCGGGCCGCCCACCCGGCTGCGGGTCGTCGCCTTCGGACGCCGCCTCGAACTGGAGGCGGCGGAGCTGGAACGTATCCGCCGTACGGCCCTCGGCGGCACCGCGCCGGTCAACCTGCTCCGGCCGCGCGCCCGCAAGCTGCTGCTGGACGCCCTGTGGGCCGCGTCGGGCGCCGCCACCCGGCACACCGACCCGGAGCTGGCCGCCGAGCTGCGCTCCTCCTTCGACGAGGACGTCACCACCGAGGACTCCTTCCTCGCCTTCCTCGACGCCTGGTGGCCCGAGCTGACCCCGAAGGCGGTGCTCGCCGCCATGGCCGACGAGAAGCGGCTCGGCCGCTGGGCCCGGCGGATCCTGAACCCGGGGGAGGTGCGCAAGGTCGCCCGCTCGCTGAAGCGGGACGGCTACTCCGTGCACGACATCGCCATGCTGGACGAGCTCCAGGCGATCCTCGGCGCCCCGGCCCGCCCGAGGAAGCGGCGCGAGCTGGACCCGCTGGACCAGCTCACCGGCCTGGAGGAGCTGATGCCGGTGCGCGAGGAGTCGCAGCGGGAGCGGGCCGAGCGGCTGGCGCAGGAGCGCACCGAGTACGCGCACGTCATCGTGGACGAGGCGCAGGACCTGACCCCGATGCAGTGGCGCATGGTCGGCCGCCGCGGCCGGCACGCCACCTGGACCGTGGTCGGCGACCCCGCCCAGTCCTCCTGGTCCGACCCGGACGAGGCGGCCGAGGCGCGCGACGAGGCCCTCGGCAGCCGGCCCCGGCGCCGCTTCCAGCTCACCGTGAACTACCGCAACCCGGCCGAGATCGCCGAGCTGGCCGCCAAGGTGCTCGCGCTCGCCATGCCGGGCTCCGAGTCGCCCAGCGCCGTACGGTCCACCGGCGTGCAGCCGCGGTTCGCGGTCGTGGGGGAGTCCCTCGCCCGGACCGTGCGGGCCGAGGCGGAGCGGCTGCTGGAGCTGGTGGACGGCACGGTCGGCGTCGTCGTCGCGATGAACCGGCGCGAGGAGGCCCGGCGCTGGCTGGCCGGGCTCGGCGACCGGGTGGTGGCGCTCGGCAGCCTGGAGGCCAAGGGGCTGGAGTACGACGCGACGGTCGTCGTGTCGCCCGCGGAGATCGCCGACGAGTCGCCGGCCGGGCTGCGCGTGCTGTACGTGGCGCTGACCCGGGCGACCCAGCAGCTGACGGTCGTCTCCGGCGAGCGGGACGAGCCGGACGCGGACGGGGTGCCCGACCTGCTGCGGGACTGAACTCCGCGGAGGGGAATGGGCTTCCGGCATCCGTTTGTTAGCCTGGATGCGGCACCGGCTCGATCCAAGCCCCCGGGCCCAACCTTCGTCCCTGCGAGGGACCACTTGCCGCGAGGCGAGCATGGCGGGTCGGTGCCACCTACGTGGAGAGAGGCCCACGTTCTCAACCTTCGGTTGTGACGTGGGTCTCTTTCTTTGTCTGATCGTCTCTCGTATGGTGGAAGTGGTTTTCCGAAACCACCGGGAAACCGCAAGGGAATCGCGCACCCGCCGAGCGGCAGCCGTGAACACAACGTCCGCAATCCTGGACGGCTACCGCGTACTGAGCGGTAGGTGCGACGATCGGACGGCACGATCTCGCGACACGGTGAAAGCAGAGGAAGTCGGCCATGGCAACGGCGCCCAGCGTCTCCTACTCGATGACCATCCGGCTGGAGGTGCCCGCGAGCGGAACGGCCGTCTCGCAGCTCACCACCGCGGTGGAGTCCTC
>NZ_JBSFHC010000026.1:0-93974 GCF_053596835.1 Streptomyces sp. NPDC001606 | reverse complement strand
GCCTCCTTCAAGATCGCCTTCGACGCCCGGTACAGCTCGGCGACCTGGGCCTCGGACAGGAACGGCGCGGGCGCCTCCTCCACCAGCTTCTGGTGACGGCGCTGCAGGGAGCAGTCCCGGGTGGAGACCACGACCACGTTGCCGTGCTTGTCGGCCAGGCACTGCGTCTCCACATGCCGCGGCCGGTCCAGGTAGCGCTCGACGAAACACTCGCCGCGGCCGAACGCGGCCACCGCCTCCCGCACCGCCGACTCGTACAGCTCCGGCACCTCGTCCAGCGTGCGGGCCACCTTCAGACCACGCCCGCCACCACCGAACGCGGCCTTGATCGCGATCGGCAGGCCGTGCTCCTTCGCGAAGGCGACGACCTCGTCTGCACCCGAGACCGGGTCCGGGGTGCCGGCCACCAGCGGCGCACCCGCCCGCTGCGCGATGTGCCGGGCTGCGACCTTGTCACCGAGGTCGCGGATGGCCTGCGGGGGCGGCCCGATCCAGATCAGGCCCGCGTCCAGGACCGCCTGGGCGAACTCGGCGTTCTCCGACAAGAACCCGTAGCCGGGGTGGACGGCGTCCGCGCCGGACTCCCGGGCCGCGTTCAGGATCTTGTCGATGACCAGGTAACTGGTGGCCGGGGTGTCACCGCCCAGGGCGAACGCCTCATCCGCCGCGCGGACATGCACAGCATCCCGGTCCGGGTCCGCGTAGACGGCCACGCTCGCGATCCCGGCGTCCCGGCAGGCCCGGGCCACGCGGACAGCGATTTCGCCACGGTTGGCGATGAGCACCTTGCGCACGATGTTCCTACTCCTGACTCGTGTGTTGACTGCGTTCATGACGTACCGAGGCTTCAGGCTGCCTGGAGGGACGCGCGGTACCAGGGCGCGGCATGCTGGAAAGCGGTCTCGAAACCGTCGCGGGGCACCCGGCCCAGGGCGCACCAGAGCGGCGCGCAGTCGAAGAAGTGGTCGGTCGTCAGCATGTCGAGCACTGCGGTCGACCGGGCGTCCCCGGCGAGCATCGCACGGGCCTCGTCCGGCGTGAGGTCACGGTCCGGCCAGGGGGTCCCGGTGCACTCGGCGACGGCGCGCAGGACGCGGTGGGCGGTGACGGGAACCGGGTGCCCGGCGTGGTAGACGGACGCGGTCAGGGCGGAGGCGGGTGCGAGGGCGGTGGCCAGCATCAGCTCGGCCAGCTCCGACACGGCGATCACCGACATGAGGGCGGGCCAGCCGGCCACGGTGCCGGGCAGCGTGCGCAGGAGGCGGGTCAGGCCCGGGCCCACCCAGCTGTCGCCCTCGCCGTAGACGAGATGGGGCCGCAGCACGATGCCGCCCGCCGAGAGGACGGCGTCCTCGGCGATGGCACGGGTGCGGGAGGTGGGCGAGCCGGGATTGCGGGTGAGCTGCTCGGGCCGGCTGCCGACATAGGTGCCGCGGCCGTACACGGAGGCGGTGCTGAGCTGCACGATGCGGGAGACGCCCGCCCGGCGCGCCTCCGCCACCAGGGCGGTGCTGCCGCGGGCGTTGACGGCCTCGTTGGCCTCGACGCTGCCGCCGATCTGGGCGGCGCAGTGGATGAGCACGTCCACGCCGTCGCACACGCCGCGCAGGCTGGCGGGGTCGGCGAGATCGGCCTGGACGACCCGGACCCCGGAGTGGGAGCCGGACGCGGGGCCGGGACAGGAGACGGGACGGCGGTACGACATGAGCCGTAGGGCGGCCCGCTGGCGTCTTGCGGCGCGGGCGACATGCCGGCCGACGAAGCCGGACGCGCCGGTGATCAGGATGGTGAGCATGCGCAATTCCCCCGAATGCGATCGGCTCAGTGTGTCAGGGCGGTGCGGGCGGCGGTGGCCGGGGTGCGGGAGGTACGGGAGCCGACGGTCAGCTCCGCGGTGAAGAGGGTCCGGTCGTGCTGGGTGCCGCGCACGGTGACCCGTACGTCGTCGGTGTCGCCGCACGGCTCGGGCTGGGCCTCGATCCAGCAGGGCGCGTCCAGCTCGGCGTACCGCGCGAACTCGCCGCGCAGGCCGAGCACCAGGGCGTCGGGCCGGCCCGAGGCGGCGTGCGCGGCCTGCCGGGCGGCCTCCAGCAGCACCATGCCGGGGACGTGGTCCACGGGGTGGTCGAAGTAGGTGGGGTGGGCGGTGTCCACCGACAGCTCCCAGCGGTTCCGCTCGCCGGGCGCGGGCTCGGCGAGGACGACGTGCCGGGCGCTGACATGGCCCACGGCGGACGGGGCGAGCGTCGGCGGGGCGGGCCGCGGGGCCGGGGTGTACGCCGCCGCCCGGTCACCGCGCACCCGCCGGTACACGCCGGGGCTCATGCAGCGGAAGGACGCGCCGGCGGTGGCCAGTTCCCGGCCGTCGCGCAGCACGGTGACGTCGTAGCGCATCCCGCACAGCGAACCGTTTCTGCGGACGATGTCCCGGCAGACGGTGCGCAGTTCGACCTCCGTGGGCACGGCCCCGGCGACGAGCAGGTCGGGCGCGGTGGTGCAGGAGATGTCCGCCAGCAGGAACTGGTGCCCGAAGGGGACGCCGAACTCGGCGTGGGCGAGGAGCGAGCCGATCTGCCGGACCGACTCCACCAGGAGCATGGGGTCCTGGTAGCCGTCCTCGCGGGCGAAGAGGGCGTGGCTGCGGGGCCACTGGGCGCGCACCGTGAAGGCCTCGGCCGGGTCGGTGGCCGGGGTCCCGTCCACTTCCCAGCCCGTCAGGAAGACTTCCGACACGGCGGCGCGGTGGACGTACTCACGGGGGACCGTGCTGGTCAGCCCGCGGGCGGGCCTGCCAGGATGCGGATCCGGGGCGGGCAGGGTGGATGTGCTGGATCTCTGGTCGGTGTACGACATGTGCAGCGCTCCTGTCAGTGACCGGGGCAGGGGGCAGCAGGCCGTACGCCGGATTCCCCCCGCAGCCGACTTTCTGCGATCCCAAAGATACAGACAGGTCAGTTCGTTTTTTCAAGTAAATTTTTGATTCGCACATGGACGGCACACTTCCGCTTCCCGGGTTTGCCATGTATTGGCCCGGTCTGCCCCTGCCCTCAACCGAAACAGGCAGGCATGTACGGTTGCCGGTCTACCCGGGGCCCCAAATCCCCCTCCACCGGACACGGCCCCGGACCACCAAGAACGCGCCAACTGCCCTGCACGACCGACCAATTGCGCATCACCGCAGGCCAGACGGCACAAGGTCAAACCTTGCAGCGTTACCCACAAGAACCGTTGACAATCAGACAAGTCTGTTTGGTACCGTGGTGCTTGTGAGCGTTGACCATCCGGTCATGACGTGACTGTGATGTCCCAGGAGGAGCACATGGATCGGCAGACCGTGGATCTACTCGAGCCGACGACGGAGCGCCGCCAGCCCCACCGCCCGCAGGCCGCCGTCCAGCCGCCGCGCCGCCCGTTCCCCGCGCAGGCTGCCGTCAGCCCCCAGCCCGCGGCCAACGAGGGGGCACTGCGCGTGCTCGTGGTGGAGAACGACGCCCGAGCCGCCGAGACCCTGCTCAAGGGCCTGGTCCGGCAGGGGCACAGCACCCAGCGCGCGGCCACCGGCGCCGAGGCCCTGCGCGCCCACCAGGACGCCGACCTGGTGCTGCTCGACCTCGACCTGCCCGACCTGGACGGCCTCGAGGTCTGCCGCAGCATCCGCGCGATCAGCGACCTGCCGGTCATCGCCGTCACCGCACGGGACTCGGAACTCGACCGGGTCCTCGGCCTCCAGGCCGGCGCCGACGACTACATGGTCAAGCCGTACGGCTTCCGGGAACTGCTGGCCCGGATGGAAGCGGTGATGCGCCGCGCCCGGCCGCGTCCGGCGGCGCCGCGGATCATCCACCACGGCGCCCTGCGGATCGACGCGAGCGCACGGGTCGCCACGCTGGACGGCCGGCGGGTGGACCTCACCCGCAAGGAGTTCGACCTGCTGCACCTGCTCGCCTCGCAGCCCGGCAAGGTCGTACCGCGGCGGCAGATCATGGCCCAGGTCTGGGACGACGCGTGGTCGCCGCAGGGCCGAACCGTGGACACCCACGTCAGCACACTGCGCGGCAAGCTCGGCTCCAGCGAGTGGATCACGACCGTACGCGGCGTCGGCTTCCGCCTCGGCCACCCATAACCCCTGGTCGCCCCACCCCTCGGGCAAAGGTGTATTACACAGCCGACCTTTGCCGATACTATACAGACAAGTCTGTTAGATCACGGGTAAGGATGCGGCACCATGGCACAACAGGAACGCGGCAAGCGATCCCGGCGCTCGATCCTGGAGGCCGCCGCCCAGGTGTTCGACGAGCGCGGCTACGACGCGGCGAGCACCAACGAGATCCTGGCCCGGACCAGGCTCACCCGCGGCTCGCTCTACCACCACTTCCCCTCCAAGGAAGCGATCGCCCTGGCTCTGATCGACGCGCACGCCGAGGCCCTGGGCGCGCCGGACCAGCCGATCCGGATCCAGAGCGTCATCGACCTGACCCTCCAGTTCGCCCAGGGCCTCCAGCACGATCCGGTCCTGCGCGCCGCCGTCCGCCTGACGGTGGAGCAGACCTCCCTCTCCTGCCCGCCGGAAACGGCCTACGAGCAGTCCAAGACGGCCATCACCGAGCTGCTGAGCCAGGCCGCGGAGCGCGGGGAACTGCTCCCGGGCGTCGACGTCCGGGAGGCCGCAGCGACGATCGTCGGCTGCTTCACCGGACTCCAGATCATGTCCCAGGCATACAGCAAGCGACAGGACCTGCCCGAGCGCATCGGCGTCTTCTGGCGCTTCCTGCTGCCGGGCCTGGTCATCCCCGGCCTGATCGGCCGCCTGCGCACGACGCCGCTCCCGGCACCGGTGCCGGAAGTCGCCCTGGAGGCGTGAACCCGGGCGGGCGCCTACGCGCGGCCGGCGCCTAGGGCTGCCGGGGCATTCGTACGACTGCCGGGGCATCCCACGGCTGCCCGGGGACACTCACACGACTGCCGGGGCCTCCCACGGCTGCCCGGGGACACTCACACGACTGCCCGGGACAGTCCTCTCGTGGGCCGGGACCCATCGGGGGCCCGGGGAAGCCATCCGGGGCCTTGCGGCCCCTCCCCCACCCTCCCCTTTTCTTCCCTCTCTTCCTACTTCACCTGACGGAAGAGGGGGCGCAGGAGCTCCCAGAGGCGCTGCGAGGTCTTGGCGTCCCACCAGCCGACGTCGCTGTGCCCGAGCGATTCCAGCCCCGCGGCGACGACCACGGCGAGATCGGCGAGGTCCGCCGCCGCGAACGCGGCGTCCTGACACCCTTCCTCGACCCGCTGATGGACCAGGGCCAGCATGTCGTCGCGCAGCCGGGGCGGCCCGGCGGACCCGTCCACGGCGAGCTGCATGCCCGCGCGGACGATCGTCTCCGCCCGCAACGCCGCGCCCAGCGCCACGAGATAGCGCTCGGGGGCGTCCTCCGCCGGCCCGTCGAAGGCCTTCTCCGTCAACGCGAGAACCCGGTCACGGGCCGCCTCGTACACGGTGGCCGCGAGCGCCGCTATGGAGGGGAAGTGGTGATACAGCGCCCCCCTGGTCACCCCGGCCCGGCGACAGATGTTCACCAGCCCGGCCTCGGCGAGCGGGCCGTCCGCGATCAGCTCGGCCGTGGCCCGGACGAGAGCCTGACGGGTCTGTTCCGACCGAGTCTGCATCAGGCTGCACCTGCCTTCCCACCAAAGATGTGACCAACACGTGGGCACCGCAGGCCCGAGACCAGCGACACAGTGGAATCATACAACCCAGCCTGTTTTTTGTGACAGCCCGTTGGCAACTTGATGTCGAAGAGGCCGGAAATCTACCGGAACTCGTCTACGGCGCGAGAGGCGCTCTAGTTGAAACCAGACAGACTTGTTCGTTACCCGCCCCTCCACCCTCCCCCACGGCCCACCCGCTACACTGACGGCGGAACAGCGGTCCCCACGGACCGCCGACCGCAGCCGCCTTCGTAGCTCAGGGGATAGAGCACCGCTCTCCTAAAGCGGGTGTCGCAGGTTCGAATCCTGCCGGGGGCACAGAGAAACACCAGGTCAGGCGCCCTTCCGTCCAGCGGACGGGAGGGCTTCTGCGCTTGCAGCACACATATGGCACACATGCCGTGCGCGCGGATGGTGGGGAGCTGTGCAGGATGGCCGTCAGGGATGAGCTGGCCCGGCGCCGGTACGAGAAGCTGATCGACCGGCTCGAATCCATGATGCGGGCAGCTCTTAAGCCGCAGTTCCCGGGCTACCACGGTCAGCTGATCCTGAGTGGCGACGATCTTGCGGAGTTGGGCGACCTCAAGGACGTCCGGCATGCCGCTCGGGAAGCGGGACGTCGTCTCGGCTGGAAGACCACCACCCGTCTTGTCGGTGACCGGCTCTTCGTGCTGGACGAGCGGAAGGTACCTGAGGAGATCGAGCGGCTGGCCGGCGACGAGACCGCTGCTGCGATCGACCGAGCCCGGCGGGAGAGCCGGCGACCGCGCGAATGACCTGAGTCGAGGGTGACGCAAGGGGCCGCCCCACCGCTCAGCGCGGTGGGGCGGCCCCTTGTGTTGCGGCTCCCCGGCCCGGATCAGACCCACATCACGCTGCATCGTCCTCCAGGGCGGCCACCTCCTCGGCGGCCTTGCGGGCCTTCTTCTCCGCCTTCTCCAGCTTGGCCTTCGCCTTGGCCAGTTGCTTGGAACGGCGCTTGTGCATCTTCTTCGAGACCTCGTCCAGGCGGTCGGGGAAGAGATGGCCATACGTGTCCAACGTCAGGGTCGCGGACTTATGGCCCAGCATCGTCTGTACGACGTTGACGTCCGCGCCGCTTGCGATGGCCAGCGAAGCCGCCGTGTGCCGCAGCTTGTGCGGGGTGACATTAAGGTGCCCCAGCCCGGCCTTCACGACCGCCGGCGCGAAGAACCGCTGACGGAAGTTACGGGCCCGCAGCGGTCCGCTCTGCGGGGCGGTGAAGAGCAACTCCTCGTCTGCCCGCCCCTGGACGTGGGGCTTCAGCTCCTCGGCCAGGAACCGCGGGATCGGTACGGACCGGCGCTCGTGGTTCTTGGGGGTGTCGAGGTAGAGCTTGCCGTTGTCCTCGGCGTACGCCTCGATGATGTGGGCCCTGCAGGCGTCGAGGTCGACGCGGCCCACCTTCAGGGCGGACGCCTCGCCCCAGCGCAGGCCGGTGTAGGCCAGCAGCAGGATGAACACCCGGTAGGCACCTGACGCGTTGGCCAGCGCGTCGACCTGCATGTCATCGAGGTACACGTGGTCGGCCGGCGCCGCCTTCGGCAAGGGCACGCCGACAGCCGGGTTGACCGCCAGACGACGAGCCTTGACCGCGTAGCCGAGAACGCGGCTGAGGACGACGTACGCCTTGCGGACCGAGCGGGGGCTGATTCCTGCCGCCGGTCGCCTCGCCGGACAACAGGTCCGCGAGCCACTCGGCGATGTCCTCGAAGTGGATGCGGTCCAGCGGAGTGGTGCCCCATTTGGGGATCACATGGACGTCGAGGACGCCTCGGTATCGAGCCCGGGTGGAGCGCTTGAGGTGGATCTGCGCGGCCAGCCAGGACTCCGCCACCTCGGCAAATTTCACGCGCGCGGCGGCAGGATCACGGTAGGAGCCGTCGTTGAGTCGGGACTCCATCCTCGTCCGCTCGATCTCGGCGTCGACCTTGCGGGCGAAGGTCTTCATCTTCGGCTTGCCGTCGGGGCCGTACCAGCGCACGCGGTAGCGCCCCGGTGGCGTACGACCCGCCCGCTTGGCCTTCGCCACGGCCCCTGCATACGCCACGTGCCCTATGCGGTCCTCAATCCAGACTCGTGCCAACTAGCACCCCCTCCGGTCGTCGCTGGACGCCGAGGGGAGCGGCAGGAGCAGGGTCGTGGGAGGGGTACCGAGCGCGGTGGCTATGGCGACGAGGTCGTCGATGTCGCACCGGCGACGGCCGCGTTCGGTGCGGCTGAGCGCGGTATTGGTCATCGGGCGGCCCAGTGCGGTGCAACGGGCTGCGAGTTGGTGCTGAGTCAGCCCGCGTACGAGGCGTAGGCGCTCGATGGCGCGGACGGTGTGAAGGCCGGCGGGGCCTATTTCTACAGGTCGGGTTGCCATGACAGTTAGCTGTAACTTGCGACCGGATGCTATGGCAAGAGTTGGTTCTTAAACTCTACAAAAGTCATCCCGGGACCGAGTGGCGTTCCTCTCATCGAATTCCGGCACATCACGAGCCGTTTCATCGAGGACGCCGTGCTACCTTCCCATCGCGTCGCAAAGATGGGTGATTTAAGCAGGTATCAGCCGAACTATCCAGCGAGCCCTGCGAGTGGCATCTGGCCGCTCCGAGCTACCTCTGAGCTGCGAGGGTATCGGATTCCGGCACCTCTACCGACCGCTTCGCCGCAAAACATTTCATGTTCTGCGGGAGCGATTTCGGCAACCGGGGATCCAGCCTTACTGTTCTCGTCTCACCGGCCACACCGAGAGAAGCAGTACAGAGTTTCAGAAACAACTCTGGACTTTTCTCCGGATGGTGTGGCTGTGTTGTCCAGGCACGTTGTCCAAGACCGAAAAGGAGCCCTGTGCCGAATACCTCTCTCCGCAGCGCGAACGCCCCTTCCTCCGCCGACGCTGCCCGGCGCGGCCCGTTGGCCACTCCGGCGGAAGTCGCTGCCTATCTCGGGGTGCCGGTGAAGACCCTCTACCAGTGGAAGTACCGGGGAACTGGGGCTGGTGCCCGGGGACCGAGTCCTCTGCTTCACCGACGGAGTGGTCGAGGAACACAAGAGCGGCGGGGAGGAGTTCGGGGAGGACCAGCTGATCGACTGTGTGAACCGGCTGGAGAGGACCGGCCGCGGCATCCGGGCGGTGACGCGCTCGCTGTCCCACACGCTCAAGCGGGCACGGGGCGGACGGACCAGCGACGACGCGACGCTGCTCATGGTGGAGTGGCGCGGCTGACCGCAGACCGAGCGGCTGCTCAAGGACACGGGCTTCGTGGTCCGTTCCACCCGGTGAGGCCGGCAGGGGGCCGCCTCAGCGGGGTGAGTCGACCGGAGCATCCCGAGGGACGGGCTCCGCCGCCCTGTCAGCCGACAGGACCACGCCCGCTCCCGGTGTCGATGAGGATCTGTTCCGCGTCGCTGACGTTGTCCACCCGGACCGCCCGGGCCATCGCGGCACGGGCGGCATCCCGTGCCGCGTCGGGCGGGACGACCAGCAACGAGAAGATGTCCCGGTCACCCCGGGTGATCAGGACCGTGTCGTCACCGACCGGGAAGGAGTCGATGTGCACCACGCGGTCGTCCACGACGATACGCGTCGGCAGACCCTCCCAATCGGCGGCATCCAGCCCCACACGCGACACGGGGCCGACGTGGGCGACGAGGGCACCCAACAGGGCGGGCAGCTCGGCACCGATGTCGCGCGAGCGCGGCCACCACGCGCCGTCGAGGACGCCTCTGCGTGATGCGGTCGTCTCCAGCCGCAGAAGCGCAGATCCCGGTCGCACGGCCTCGTGGACGCCACTGGGCAGACGCCGGGGAACAGGTGGTGTGTCCGAGCTGGTCATGAGGACCACCCGTCGGTAGGGCCGGTGCGACGACGGGACCCCGCCCCGCACCTCCCACGCTACTCCTGGCGCCACACTCACCGACGTCCGCAGATCGCCCGCCCTCCCGCCCCGCCCCCGACGAAACCGATCCAGCAGGTCACGGCGGAGGCGTACGAGTCCTGGTCCGAGGGGTGGTCAGGGACGGTTCGCCGCTCCGACGTGCCACTTGACGGCGTCGGTGATGAAACGGCGGCTGCTGACCGGGTCCAGGGCCCGGGCCTGGAGATGGGCGTACATCACGTCATAGGGCCGCACGTCGGACGGCTTCTCCAGGTAGAGGTCGCTGGTGAACCGTTCCAGGTAGACCACCGCCCCCTCGGGACCGTCGGTGAACCTCACAAGGGAGAACCGCCCCGACAGGCCCGGATGAGCGCCGCCCGTGAAGGGGAGGACCTGCACGGTGACGTTGGGCTCCGCGCCGAGCGCGTTCAGGTGTTCGAGTTGCTCCCGCATGATGTCGGGAGAGCCGACGGCACGGCGCAGGACCGATTCGTCCAGGACAGCCCGGAAGCGCAACGGGCCCGCCGGGTCGTAGATCCGGTGCTGCCGGCGCAGCCGCACCTTCAGCCGTGCGGCTGCCTGCCGGGCCGTGAGCCGGGGAATCGATTCCTCGATGACCGCATGGGCGTAAGCGGGGGTCTGCAAAAGATCCGGGATCACCAGGGGCTCGAAGGCGTGGACCGAGGCGGCGTCCGTCTCCAGGCCGATGTAGACGCTCTGGGGAATGTCGCCGTAGGCATGCCACCACCCCCGTGTGCCGGATTCCCTCGCCATCTCCATCAACGCGTCGACGGCCTTCTGGTCCGACACCCCGTACAGCGCGCACAGGTCGCGCACGTCACGGGGACTGATTGCGCGGCGGCCGTTCTCCAGGTGACTGATCTTGGGCTGGGAGATCATCAGCCGCTCGGCCACTTCCGTGCTCTTCAGTCCACTGGCCTGGCGAAGCCGACGCAGTTCGGCCCCCAGGCGACGTCTCCTGACGGTGGGATTGATGTGCGCCGCCACGGGCGGGGTACCTCCGGGTTCACGTCATCGTTCTGTTCCGCAGACTGCCACGCGGAAAGCGATGTTGATCACCCGCCATACCATCGCGCCCGGGCACCGGCCAAACCGGATCGTGACGTCGTCATGTGCCGTTTTCACGTGCGTCCGCATGTGCGGGATCACCTCGCGCGGTCCCGGGAGTTCGTCCGCGCAACCAATCGCTACCACCAAATAATCAATAAGTACGTATTCCGCAATATTGCGCCGCACGCCAGAGCTGAACGCTCGAAAACCAGAAACGCACTTCTATTGTCGCGGGCTCAGAAAGATTCCTCCGTAATATGCACCACCAGATCACGGCTCTCCGGGCGTTCGGTTGCAGCCCGGCACGCCACGGCCCCCACAGGAAATGGCCTCTTGATGAAGCTGAAAATCCCTGAGACGGCTCGCCGGCGCTCCCTGCCGGGCTTGCTGGCCTCAGCTCTCGCCGCCACGGTCGCCGCCGCGATGGTCGTCCTGTCGCCCGCCCAGGCAGTCGCCATCGCCACGCCGGTACCGCTGGCCACGGCGGCGAGTTTCTCCGTCCTGGCGGGCGCGGGAGTCACCAACACCGGCCCCACGGTGATCAGTCACGACCTCGGGACGTACCCGAACCCGGCCATCACCGGCTTCCCGCCCGGCGAGGTGCTCGGCGCCGTGCACGCCGCCGACGCCGTGGCGGCTCAGGCCAAGTCCGACCTGGTCACCGCGTACAACAACGCGGCAGGTCAGGCCACGGACTTCGCACTCGCAGCGGGCATCGGGAACGGCACGACGCTGCTTCCGGGCGTCTACACCGCCACCTCGGGTGTCGGCATCACCGGCGATCTGATCCTGGACGCCGGAGGAAACCCGAACTCCGTGTGGGTGTTCCAGATTCCGGAGGCCCTGACGACGGCCTCCTCCAGCCGCGTGCTTCTGACCAACGGCGCCTCGGCGTGCAACGTCTACTGGCAGATCGGGAGTTCGGCCACCCTCGGGACGAACTCCACCTTCGTGGGCACCATCATGGCCCTGACGGACATCCACGTGACCACAGGGACCAACATCGAGGGCCGGGCGCTGGCCCGCAACGGCGCCGTGACGCTCGACACCAACCGGATCTTCCTCAACTCCTGCTCGACCGGAACGACCGGCGGCACGACCACCGGCACCACCAGCGGTACGACGACAGGAACGACGACCGGTACCACGACCGGCACGACGACGGGCACCACGACCGGATCGACGACCGGCACCACCGCCGGTGCGATCGGCGGGGGCCTGGTCAGCGGCGGCCTGGTCAGCGGTGGTCTCCTGGGCGGGCCGATCGTCAACGTGACGGGCGGCGGCACCTCCGGGAACACCGCGGGCAACACCGCCGGCAACAACGTCACCAAGGGGAACACCTCGGGGAACACCGCGGGCAACACGGCCGGGAACACCGCCGGCCAGCACGGCGGCGGCCGGCCCGGCGAACACCACGGCAGGCCCGGCGAACACGGCGGACCGGACGTCGGTGGTGGGTACGAACACCACCGCAAACCAGGCGAGGACCACCAGGGCGCGCCGGGCAAGCCGGACCACGGCCAGGGTGATCGGCCTGGCGACGACAACGGCCACGACTACGGCAACGACTACGGCAACTACGGCTACGGCAACGCGCCCAAGTCCGACGGTCAGGAAGACCACGAGAGCTAGTCGGCGGATCGCGGGTCCGTACCGCGGATGACGGCGTGCGGCGGGACCTCTCGAACCCGCCGCACGCCGCCGCTGCCGCTGCCGGTGGACGAACAGCCTGTGACGCCGGGCGGCGGAACACGAGAAAGCAAGGTGGGCGGTGTCGAGCGGAACTGACGCGGCACGCGTGAAGGAACACCGACGGACCGATGGCGGCTCGCCGCCGGGGGAACGGAGAACGGACGCCGGTCCGCCCGGCGAGCGGGTCCGGGGTGCCAGGGCCCTGAGAGCGGGCCTGCGCGGTGCCGTCCTCGTGTGCCTGGTGACGACCCTGGTGCATCTCGGTGCCGTCTTCCTCCACGTGGCACCTCCCAACCCCGTCTCACAGCGGTACAGCCGGCAGGTCGTCGCGTGGGTGTATCCCCTTTTCGAGCAGAACTGGCAGTTGTTCGCCCCCAACCCCGACTCCGTCAACCGCAGGGTGTGGGCCAGGACCGCGCACAGTGGGCCCGACGGCTCAGCGCGGGTCAGCCCCTGGATCGACCTGACCGCCCTGGACCGTGCCGCCGTCGCACACGACCCGTTTCCCAGCCACACGGCGCAGAACCTCCTGCGCCGTGCCTGGACCTCCTACGTCGACACACACGGCGCGGACGACAGGGCACGCTCTCCCCGGGCCGTGATGATGCAGACGTACCTGAGCAACATCGCCGCGGACCGCGTCGCCGGTCGGCGCGCGGGCACGTTCGAGTTCATCCAGCTCCGGGTCGTCACCTCGCCCGTCGTCGCGCCTGGCACGGCGGCCGGCCGGCGGCCCCCCGAGCCGGTGGAGAACCGGCTCCTGCCCTGGTGGAAGGTGACCCCCCGTGGGAAGTGAGAAGGTCCGCGACCTCCCGGCCGACACGGCCGTACCGGGCGGGTCCGAGGACGGCGCGTGGGCCCGCGTCCACCGTCTGCTCCTCGCCCGGGCCGACGGCATCTGCGACCTCCTCACCGGCCGTCCCGTGTCCCTGTACGCCACATCGGTCCTGCGGATCGGGTACGGGCTGCTCTACCTGGCCTTCCTCCTCCGGGAGTTCCCCCACCGGGACGAGATCTGGGGTCCCGGCTCCCCGTGGACACCCTCACTGGCGGCGCAGCTCTTCGACCAGACGGGCTGGTGGAGCTTCCTGCTCCTGTCGGACAGCCGCGCCTACTTCGAACTCTGCTATGCGCTGGCTCTCCTGACGTCCGTGCTCTTCCTGCTGGGCTGGCGGACCCGGGCCACGTCCGTGCTGTTCGCGGGCGTGGTGGTCTCCTTCCACGCCCGGGCGATCTTCATGACGGACGGCGGCGACAATCTCCTGCTGCTGATGGCCCTCTACCTCACGCTCACCGCGTGCGGTCGGTGCTGGTCACTGGACGCACGCCGCGCGCGGATCAAAGCGGCGCGTACGGACGTCGCCCGCACGCGCCACGTCGTCGCCCAGGACCTGCGTGCGGCCCGGCGGACGCTGGTCACCGTGGTGCACAACTGCGGCGTCCTCGTGATCGCGGCACAGGTCTGCTTCCTGTACGGATCGGCCGGTCTGTACAAGGTCCAGGGCTCGTTCTGGGACGACGGCACCGCCCTGCACTACGTGCTGAACCTGGAGCTCTTCCAGCCGTGGCCCGCGCTCTCCCACGCCATGGACCGGTATCCGCTCGCGATGGCGGTCGCCGGCTACCTGACCGTCCTCACCCAGGTCGCCTTTCCGTTCGTGCTCTTCGGCCGGCTCAAGTACCCGGTCCTGACCGTGCTCCTGGGCATGCACGTCGCCATCGCCGTGGTGCTCGGACTGCCGCTCTTCTCGGGCACGATGATCGTCGCCGACGCGGTGTTCCTTCCCGACCGCTTCTACGCGTTTTTGCCCCACCTCCTGCGGCGCGGTACGCGTCGATGCGACGGGCCGTCGCCGGAGCGGGGAACAGGGCTCGGATCCGTCCCCCAGCAGGGCGGCCACCCGGACGGGCGGGAGGAGTACAGGCCGGTGTCACGCCCGGCGAGCGGTCACGCCGGTCCGCCACCGTCCGGCTCGACGACGGCGCCGTAGAAGCCGCGCGACGCGTGATCGGGGAACGGCCGCCCCCTCGTGAGCGCTTCTCGCCACACGGCCCCTCCGCACCGCGACGGAACGCGGAGTAGTGTGGTCCGTACCGAGGGCATTTCGCACACCGGCTTCCACGCCGGGTCGTTCCCGGCGAACGAAGAAACCCGGGCCGCCGCAGAAGCGGCCCGGAGACGGGTCCGCATCATGTCGGCGACCTTGCTTCCCACCCTGGCGCACGCCGAGCCCGCCGCAGCCCCGGCCGCGCGCCTCGCCCTGAAGACCGACGGCCCCCGGGGACTCCTGGACGGAGCGTGGTGGCCCAGGTCCCGAGACCTGCTGCACGAACTCCCGGCGCTCATGGACGTACTGGATCCCCTCTGGGGCCGCATCACCCGTATCGCCGTCAACCCCGAGCACTGGCCTGCCATCCCGCGCAAGATCCCCGTGGCCGGGCACATCGTCAAGGCCGGCTGGTTCACCCCGGAACTCGACCCCCACAAGCTGCTGCTGCTCTCGTACGGCACCGGCCGCTGGGACCTCCTCGTCATTCCGCCCGAGACCGGGGCGGCGTCGGCGGCCCGGCTGATGGCGGCCGCGTCCGGGCACGACGGGCCGCCGCTGACCGCGAGCGCGCTCATCGCCGCGGACGATGCCCTCGACGACGTCCCGGGCAACGACCGGCCAGGGCGCCCGGACGACATGTGGGAGTACGAGGGCGGCGCCTCGGCGGTACCCGCGGCCGTTCCCGGGCAGGCCGGTCCGCCGGGGGCGGCCAGCCGGCTGATCGTCGGTATGTGAGGTGGCCGCCATGACCGCCTTCCTGACGATCGTCGCCTTCCTGGTCCTCGTCGCGGTGGCGGCGTACGTGATCCACCGGCTCGGGCTCCAGCACGCCGACAGGATCGCGGCGTACCGGTACAGCACCCCCCGGCCCGGTCGCCGTGGTCGTGTCGCGCCCCAGCCGCACCCCGCGCCCTGGGCCGGCGTCCGGACGTCCGACAGGCGACCCGGCAGCCCCGCCCCGGCACCCACCCGGCCCGCGGCGACGCGATCCCGGGGCGTGGACGCAGGCTCCGGAGCACCCGAGGATCCGAGCGACTGAACCGAGGCGTCATGACTCTTCCGCGGCTGAACATCTACCGCCACGACCGGGGGGCGCGGGCCCTGGTCACCCTGGCCGGTGTGATCGACCCCGTCACCGCGCCCCGGGTGCGCGCCGCTCTCGAGCAGTGTCTGCGGGACGGCATCACCCTCATCGACGTCGATCTGACCACTGTCGACCGCTGTGACGACAGCGGCCTGCGCGTCTTCCTCGACGTGTCCGAGCATGCCGCCGAGTCCCAGGCGTTCCTCCTGCTGCACCACCCCTCCCCGCAGACCGAACGACAGCTCATGGACACGGGCTGCGATGGTCTGCTCTATCCGATGAGGCCGGGAGGGGCGCGCCCTCAGCGGGCTTGACGTCGGCAGAAGCGCCCCAGGGAACGGCCCGCCGGACGGAGGGCGCCGGTGCGCCGGCCGAGCCGTACGCCGGTCGCGCCCCGCGCCGCCCCGTCAGCCCACAGGACCACGCCCGCTCCCCGTGTCGATGAGGATCTGTTCCGCGTCGCTGACGTTGTCCGCCTGGACCGCCTGGGCCATCGCGGCACGGGCGGCATCCGGTGCCGTGTCGGGCGGGACGACCAGCAGCGAGAAGATGTCCCGGTCACCCCGGGTGATCAGGACCGTGTCGTCACCGACCGGGAAGGAGTCGATGTGCACCACGCGGTCGTCCACGACGATACGCGTCGGCAGACCCTCCCAATCGGCGGCATCCAGCCCCACACGCGACACGGGGCCGACGTGGGCGACGAGGGCACCCAACAGGGCGGGCAGCTCGGCACCGATGTCGCGCGAGCGCGGCCACCACGCGCCGTCGAGGACGCCTCTGCGTGATGCGGTCGTCTCCAGCCGCAGAAGCGCAGATCCCGGTCGCACGGCCTCGTGGACGCCACTGGGCAGACGCCGGGGAACAGGTGGTGTGTCCGAGCTGGTCATGAGGACCACCCGTCGGTAGGGCCGGTGCGACGACGGGACCCCGCCCCGCACCTCCCACGCTACTCCTGGCGCCACACTCACCGACGTCCGCAGATCGCCCGCCCTCCCGCCCCGCCCCCGACGAAACCGATCCAGCACACATGAAGTCGGGAAGCCCCATGAACACTGGAGAACTACGGAGTGGTGTTTTCCCAGGCCAGACGCACTCCGACCGACATCTCCGCAGGTCACAGCCCCGCCCAGGGAAAACTCCTAAAGCGGGTGTCGCAGGTTCGAATCCTGCCGGGGGCACCAACAGAAGGGCCAGCTCAGGAGGGGTGTCCTCCCAGGCTGGCCCTTCGCCTTGTTGAGGGTCGTGCCACGGACGTGCCACTACGTGCCCGCGGCCCGTGAGCTGCCGACGAAGACACGTCCGTCGCAGCGAGTTCGGAGGAGCGCCCGACGCCCGGTGTCAGACCCGCCCGCCAGAATCCACCCATGCTGATAGCGACCAACGGCCGTGGATCCGAGCGGAAGCGCCCCACGAAGCCGGCAGTAGGAACCATGCTCGCCAACCTGAGACGCGGCAACGAGTACCTGATCCTTGAGCGCCGGGACGAGGAGCGGGAGGGCGACTGGTACATCCAGGTCTGGCTCCGCGACAACAACACCTATCAGCTGGAATACCGCGACGGTGTCCCTGCGGAGCACTACCAGACCCGAACGCTGTCGCAGGAGAAGGTGTTGCAGGCTCTCCTCGGCTGGATGCTCGACAAGCCCGATGGGCGAGAGGGCTTCATGTGGACCAACATCGGCCCCATGTTCGCGCGGGCCACCGAGGGCGAGGACGAGCCGACCGCTTAGAGCCGGGCTGTCGCCCACCTGATCACGTGGCCGGGAGTTGGTACGCCAGGATGTAGGCGTCCGCCGCCGCGTCCCGCGCCCAGGCCCCGGCGCCCGGCGGTCCGGCGCCGACGGCCGTCCTCCCGGGGGCCCCGCCGGTGCCCGTCCCCGCCCGGCTGCGCGAGGACATCAAGGAGGCATACGCGCATTCCGACGCCCTGCTGGAGGAGGAGCGGTTCGCGCAGGCCGCCGAGGTACTCGGCGAGGTCATCGAACCTGCCGCCCTCGCCCTCGGCCCCGAGAACAAGCAGGTCCTGGCGCTGCGCCGCCAGCGAGCGGCCATCCGCCTCCTCGGCGGCGACTACCGGGCCGCCCTGCCCGAGTCCGACGCCCTCGCCGACGCCTACGCCCGTATCGCCGGACCCACCGGCGAGCAGGCCCGCGCCTGCCGCGCCGAGGCCGCCCGCTGCCGCGCCGAACTCGGCCAGGTCACCGACGCGCTGACCGCGCTCCAGGGCGTGCTGAACGTCGTGCGGGCCGTCCACAGCGACGTGAGCGAGGAACGGTCGAGATCGCCGAGGCGCTCGCCGTGATCCGCCTCAACCTCGACGGTTCGGCTTCCTGACCCGCTTCCTCCAGAAGCAGCATCGCCACAACCATGCCGCTCTGCGGCCGAGGGTTTCGCGACGGTCACGTCGCCGGGTGGTTCGGCGCTCACCGGTGTGGCCGCGAGGTCGGTGGTGCCGCCGGCCGTGTTCCGATCCTCTGGGACGAGTCCACCGCGCCGGTTTCCGACTTGTCGTGGGCTTGCTGGTCGGATGTCGGCCGACGGGAGTGAGCGTGAGCGAGATCAGCGTGCCGGAAGGACGGCAGACAGTACGCTGAACCCAGCGGGATCGGGCCCGCGGCCCAGTGTCCGGGAGGTGCTTCATGACGGCCGAAATGGTGGCCCCGGCGTGGATGCATGAGCAGATCACGGCGGAGGAGTACGACTCCTGGTCCGAGGACCAGTGCGCCGGTATCGAGATCGTGGACGGGATGGTCGTCGTGAGTCCGAGTGCGTCCAAGCGGCACAACCGGCTCGCGCGGATGCTGGCGAACGCCCTGGATGCCGCCGCGGGCCCGGAGTGGAACGCCGACACGGACTTCGACGTCCGGCTTCAGGACGTCCCGCTCACCAATCGCCGCCCGGACGTCATCGTGTACCGCGCAGACACGATCGACATCACCCCCACCCGCCCGGAGCACGTGCTGCTGGTCGCGGAGGTGGTGTCACCAGGATCGGAGACCACCGACCGGATCGTGAAGGTCGACCAGTACGCCAAGGCAGGCATCGGCTTCTACTGGCGGATCGAGCAGGCCGCGACAGGTGTTCCTCTCGTGTACACCTACGTCCTCGACCCCGCGACGAAGGCCTACCGGGACGGAGACGTGTTCACCGGCGTCCTCAAGGTAGCGGCCCCCTTCCCGGTGCAGATCGACCTCGGCCAGATCTGACCACTCACTGCTTGGCAGTCGGTGACGGGTGAGCGATGCGTGAGCGGACTGCCCGATACAGGGCGGCATGAGCCGGATCAAGCGGCCCACCGTGCGGTTCTGACCAGGGAAACAGCACCGCGCGGCAGCGCCAGGCACCACCCACTTCTGACATCAACGGGGCCGGTCACTGACGACCGGGACGCCTCCGCAGCAGGCGGTCCATGTGGCTCATGGCCTCGCGCTGGGTGTCCTGGACGACGTGTGTGCAGGAGGTTGCGCGGCTCGACGGGACGACCGTTCCGGGTGGCGAAGACATAGTCCGACTCCTGCCGGCTCTCCCCCGCCTTGGTCCGATCCGCTGCTTGCCGCATGCGCTGCCAGCGCAGGGGCGCGATGCAGAGTAGAGCGGGTCCTTGCGCGAGGCGGCGAGGAAGTCGAGCGTCTCGTCCAGGGTCCAGGGGTGCAGCTCGGGCGGGTCCGTACGGGGCGGATCAACGAGCTTGGCGACGTTGCGGGTGATCAATCGCGCAGCTATTCAGACGACGATCCCTCGGTTGAATTGTGATCGCAGCCGGGCGTGTTGTCCTCCTGTCGATTGATCCGACATGAATCATTTCTGTTGGTGTTCCGGTACCACTCACGCGAACGTCACTCGCGATCCGCCCAAGGAGCCCCGATGCGTCTGAGCATCTCCCGTATCGCCCCCATCCTCATGGGACTCATCCCCGCTGCTCTTGCCTTCGTCGCGCCGCCCGCTACCGCACAACCTGCCGCACCGGATCCGGACCCACTCGGCGTGTCGCAGTCGGCTACGGCGCCTACCACCCCAGGGGTCGGCACTCCCTCGGCCGAAGCGAGCGCAACCACTCCTGCCGCCAGCCGGTCACTGATCGTGAGATTGACCAGTTGCAGCGAGAGCGACCTGCAAGCCGCGATCGGCGCTGTCGCCACAGTGGGCGGCACGGTCAACCTCAGGCGCGGCTGCACCTACACCCTCACCGACGCCGCACCGCCCAACGGCGATAACGGACTGCCGGCCATCAGGAATAAAGTCACGATCAACGGATACGGCGACACCATCACCCGAGCCGCAACCGCTGCACATTTCCGTTTCTTCGAAATCGACGGCCCCAACGGAAAACTCACTCTCAACGACCTGACCCTCAGCAACGGTCACGCGTCCAGTGGCCTTGGCAACGGCCGGGGCGGTGCCATTTGGCTCCAGGGTGGCGGTTCCGCGCTGACGCTGAACGACACCAGCCTCACCACCAACACCGCCGACACCTTTGGTGGGGCCATCGACAACGACAATGGCGCGGTGAGCGTCAACAGGAGCACGCTCTCCGACAACACAGCGAGGGCGGGCGGGGCCGTGTTCGTGAGCCCATTCGGAGGTTCCGGCACGGCGACTGTCGACAGAAGCAGGATCAACGGCAACCACGCCACCACACTGGCCGGCGGGATCGCCGCCGCCGTCGGCACGAAGGTGACGCTGACCGGCACCCGGGTCACCGACAACGATGTCACCGGTACCAGTACGCAGGGCGGCGGCATCGCGCAAGCCGGAACCATGACGCTGAAGAGAAGCAAGGTCATCGGCAACACCACCACCGGTAACAATGCGCAGGGCGGCGGCATCTTCAATGTGGCCGGCACGGTGCATCTCACCGACAGCCCGGTCACCGGCAACACTGTCAACGGCACGAACTCCCGCGGTGGCGGCATCTTCAATACGGCCTTCGGCACGGTGACCCTCGACCATAGCCCGGTAACCAAGAACCGAGCGCTGGGAACGGGTGCAGACGGTGGCGGCATCTTCAGGGCCAGCGGCACGGTGCAACTCACCGACAGTCCCGTCACCGGTAACCAGCCCAACAACTGTGGTAGCCCCAGCACCGTACCCGGCTGCTCCTAGTGCAACCGTGATCGAACTCGGCCGCCCACCTGCGGATTTCCGTAGGGGGGCGGCTTTGACATCGACGGCTGGTATCACCGCGGGCGGTCACTGACGAGCGGGGCGCCTCCGCGGCAGTGGATGGTGACCTTCCGGGGCAATGGTCCTGCTGGGGAAGCGTCGGCAGCCTTCTGACAGGATCTTCGGATGCGTGAGCAAGCGTCATCCAGGTCACAGAACGCCAACGCCGGCACGGGCGAAGCCGAGTTGGCTGCCGCCGAGGCCGGTCGGCCCGGTGCGGCACGTGCGTATGCCGAACTCCTCACCGCCAAGGGCCAGGTGGACGAAGCGCTGCCCTGGTGGGAGAAGGCGGCTGAGGAAGGGGATGCCGAAGCGGCTCGTACGCTCGCCATCGTTCACAAGGACCGGTGGGATTTCGCGGCGGCCGAGCGGTGGTATCGCATGGCCGCCGACCGGGACGGGGGGTGTGCGTTCGGACTGGCCACGTTGCTGAAGGAGGCGGGGGATCGGTCCGGGGCTCAGGAGTGGTACGCGCGGGGCGCCGAGCTGGGCAGCCTGGAGTGTGTGACCAACGGGGCCGTGATGCTTGCCGGGCAGGGTGCGTGGGAGGAGGCGCTGGCCCGGCTCGGCGAGGCGTGCGAGAGAGGAGACCGGAAGGCCTTCCAGGCGCGCCACATCGTCGAACGCATCCTGGACGACCTGGAACGATGGGAGGACGCGCTCGCGGCGGCCGAGCGGGACGGGGACCCCGAGGCCGCCTACGACGCGTTGAGTGATCTGCGCGACCCCGAGTACCAGGGCATGTTCGACGCCTATCCCAGCACGGTGGGGGCGGCGGAGGCGCTGTACGCCCGGGCCGCCGCGCTCGGCAGTGCCCGGGCGCTCGTGGACCAGGCCATCCTCGTGGAGCGGGATGCGAGCCGATGGCCGGAGGCCCGCGCCCTGGCCGAGCGCGGCCACGCACGGGGATACGCCGGTGCCGCCTTCGTGCTGGGGATCTGGTGGGAGGAACGCGGCGAGCTGCGGGAGGCGGAGAAATGGTTCCGCGCAGCCGAGGAGAACGGCGGCCACGACCTCGCCTGCCTCCGGCTCGGCGTGCTGTACAAGCGTCAGCGCCGACTCGACGAGGCGGAGGAGTGGCTGCGCAGGACCGGGGTGGACGAAGGGAACTACGACTCGTTCAACGGGGTCCAGGAGCTGATCGTCGACACGCTCAAGGAGATCGCCGAGCTGCGGGCGGAGCCCGAGAGCCTGGCGGACACCGAGCTCCGTACCCGTCTGCCCGGCCTGCGGACCGCCGCCGAGGCGGACGACGCCGGCCCCGAGGAGATGTTCGCCTACGCCGACGCGCTCGACCGGCTGCGCCGGCTGCCCGAGGCCGCCGAGTGGTATCGCCGGGCCGGCACTCCTCGAGCCGGCCTCGCCCTCGGCCGCATGCAGCACCAGCTCGGCGGGGCCAAGGGCACGTACATGCTCCCGCTCTACGAGCCCGCGGCGGCGGCAGGGGACGCGGAGGCGGCGTACGACATCGCCGAGATCCACTCCGAGGCCGGGGACAAACGCTCGGCCGGTGTCTGGTACCACCGGGCGGCGCTGCTCGGGCATGGCCGGGCCGCCTGGCACGTGGGCTGGATCTGCGAGGAACGCGGCGGCGACCCGCAGTTCGCGGAGCGTTGGTATGTACGGGCGGCGAAGACGGGCCTGGCCCGGCCGGCCTACCTGGCGGGCATGAGCATGGTCCGGTACGGGCGCCATGCCGAGGCGGAACGATGGCTGGTGATGGCCTGGGACGACGGCATCGTCGAGGCGTCGTACTACGTGGGGCGCGCGCTGCGCGGTCTCGGGCGCGAGGAGGAGGCCGTCGAGTGGCTGCGGCGCGCCGTCGAGCGGTACGCGGAGTTCGAGCGTGAACGGTACGGATTCAACAGGCTCGATCCCCGGCCCGAACTCGCCGAACTGCTGATGAAGTCGGAGCAGGACGAGGAGGCCGCAGACGTCGTGACGAAGATCCTGGAGGAGTACCCGGGCCACCTGCACGGCAACCGCTACGCCGGCATCCTCGCCCGCCGCAGGGGCGACCTCGAGACGGCCGCGCAACACTTCGAGAAGATCGCCGACAGGGACGGGGACGGAAGCGTCGGGTCGACACTGAGGGAGATCAGAGACCTCCTGGCCCAGGTTTCGCACCCGCACTGAACGCAGGGACGGCCGCCGGCTGCCCGACAGTGCACCGCAAGACGCCGCGCCGGCCGTCAAGCACCGGCTGCGCTCCGCTCCGCCGGGCAGTGGTGGGTTCAGGGGGTGTGCGCCATGGTCGGCCCCGGCGCTGTGCCCCGATCGGTTTCATCCTGCACGAGCAGGGACAGCAGGGAGGCCACGGAGAGGCCGGCTTCTGCCGGATGGCGCAGCACCTTGTCGGGCTCGATGCGGTAGGTGTTCGTGCGCCCGTCCCGAGTGTGGGAGAGGTAACCGTCCTGCTCGAGATCGGCGATGATGCGCTGGACGGCGCGCTCCGTGAGCCGGCAGCGGGCGGCGATGTCGCGGATCCGGACGTTCGGGTTGTCGGCGATGGCCGCCAGTACGCGCGCGTGGCTGGTGATGAACGTCCATCCGCTGTGAGGTTCGGGCACTCCAACCATGCCCAGCATTTTAGGGGACCCTCATTGACGAAGCCAGATACATGACATACTTTTCCGGTAACTGACGACGTGCTCCGCGCTGCGTGCAGCGAGAAGGGGCATCGAAGGTGTCCTGGAGGCCGTCATGCCAAAGCTCATCAGTAGCGCCGGTGCCATGCAGGGGGCGGACCAGGTCGGCGGGCCTGGACCAGCGGCTGCGTTGCAGCAGTACGAATGCGGCGGCGCCTGGGTGATCGCCGCTCACGGCTCCTACGACATCCACTCGGTCCCGCCTCTGGAGGCGGCACTGAACGCCGCTGTCAGGAAGCATGCGAAGGTGGTCCTGGACGCCTCCGGCATCGACTTCGCGGACTCGTCGTTCCTCAACCTGTTGATCCGCGCCCACCAGACGGGCACCCTGCGCGTGGCCGCGCCTCCACGGCAGCTTCAGCGCCTGTTCGTGATCACCGGAACCGACGCCGTGCTGGAGATACGAGAGACCGTCAAGGACGCCGCACTCTCCTGAGCCGGCCTGAGGACGTATCTCACGGACATCGTCATATACCGCGCTGACACGATCGACGTCACCCCCACCCGCCCCGAGCACGTGCTGCTGGTCGCGGAGGTGGTGTCGCCGGGCTCGGAGACCACTGACCGGATCGTGAAGGTCGATCAGTACGCCAAGGCAGGCATCGGCTTCTGCTGCAACAGAACTACGTGTGAGCCCTGGGAGCCGCAGACCTGACCGCTCGGGCCGTCGGCGCGCGCGGGTCTCGGGGCAGGAGCGCCGCCGCGGCGAGGCCGCCGAGGGCGATGGCCGCCAGGGTGATCATCGCGACGGCGTAGGCGCCCTTGGTGAGGCCGGCCACGAGGATGGTGCCCGCGATGGCCGTGCCGAAGGACGAGCCGAGGTTGGACACGCTGCGGGACAGGCCCGAGATCTCTCCCTGCTGTGCCTCGGGGAAGCTCGACTGGACGACGTTGACGGACGGGGTCAGCATCACGCCCAGGCCGAGCCCGATGAGGAGCAGCCCGGGGACGAACGCCCACGCGGTGGAGAAGCTGCCGGCCAGGGTGATCAGGACGACCACGCCGGCGAGGGAGACGACGAAGCCGGACATGATGAGCGTGCGCTGGGGGTGCCGGCGGGCCAGGCGTTCGGCGGACAGGGACGAGAGCAGCAGGCCCAGGGTGGCCGCCGTGAAGACGACGCCGGTCTGGATGGCGTCGTAGCCCCGCACGACCTGGAGGTAGGCGGCGACCGTGAAGGACGTGCCCATGAGCAGCAGCCATTGGATGTTCTGGGTGACGAGCCCGAGGTTGGAGGTGCGGTTGCGGAAGAGGCTCAGGGACAGGAGCGGTTCCTGGCCGGCTGCCTCCTTGGTGCGGCAGGAGCGGAAGAACCAGGCGAGCACCAGGGCTCCGAGCACCAGCAGGGTGATCATGAGCCAGACGCTGTTGTCCGCCGCCAGGATGCCCATGACCACGAGGACGAGGCCGACGGCGGAGAGGACCGCGCCCGCGGTGTCGAAGGAACGGGTCGGGTCCGGGGGCAGCGGGTCGTCGATGCGACGGCTGAGCAGGACGATCACCGCGATCACCAGGGCCTGGAACACGAAGGCCGCACGCCAGCTGATCGCGGTGGTGATCAGGCCGCCGATCAGCGGTCCTGCCGCCGCTCCGATGCCGCCCAGGGCCATGACGACCCCGAAGGCGCGGGCCCGGGAGGTGACATCGGGGTAGAGGAGGGTCGTGAGGATGTAGACGGGTGGGATCAGCAGCGCGGTGCCGATGCCTTCGAGGATCGAGTTGCCCAGGATCAGAACGCCCAGTCCCGGGGCGGCAGCGCTCAGCAGGGCTCCGATGGCGTAGACGACCAGACCGGTCAGGAAGCAGCGTTTGCGGCCGTAGCGGTCGGTGAGTTTGCCGCCCGGGATCATCAGCGCGGCCATCACCAGCAGGAAGACCGTGATGGCCACCTGCACGCCCTGGACCGTGGTGTCCAGGTCCTTGCTGATGTCGTTGATCATCACGTTCATGTTGGAGCCCGCGAAGCTACAGATGAACTGCGCCAGCGCGAGGGCGGCCAGCACCCGTCTCTGCCCCGACGAATGACCCGCCGCATGACCCGCCGAATGGCCCGACGAACGCCTCGTCCCGCCCGTCTCAGCCACCGGGGGTACCCCCGCCCGTGTCCTCGTCCGGCGCCGTGAGGCCACGCGTTGCCGGGTGTCCGTGGTCGCCGTGGCGCGCTCCGGTCTGTGCCTTCTGAAGCTCTTCGTCGAGCGCCATGGCCGCGGTGACCAGGGCGAGATGGGTGAACGCCTGCGGGAAGTTGCCCAGTTGCTCGCCGGAAGGGCCGATCTCCTCCGCGAACAGGCCGACATGGTTGGCGTAGGTGAGCATCTTGTCGAAGGCGTGGCGGGCCTGGTGGAGCCGGCCGCTGCGGGCGAGTGCCTCGACGTAGAAGAAGCTGCACAGGTTGAAGGTGCCTTCGGAGCCGCGCAGGCCGTCGGGGGACGCCTTCGGGTCGTAGCGGTAGACGAGACTGTCGCTGACCAGGTCCTCGTCCATGGCGTCCAGCGTGCTCAGCCAGTCGGGGTCGTGGGGCGAGACGAAGCCCACGCGCGGCATCAGCAGCAGCGAGGCGTCCAGGACGTCGGTGTCGAAGTGCTGGACGAAGGCCTGCCGCTTGTCGTGCCAGCCGCGTTCGACGATTTGGCGGAATACCGTGTTCCGTACGCTGGTCCAGCGGGCGATGTCGGCCGGGCGGGAGAACTCGGTGGCCGCGCGGACACCCCGGTCGAACGCCACCCAGGTCATCAGCCGGCTGTAGGTGAAGTCCTGCCGCCCGCCCCGGGTCTCCCAGATCCCTTCGTCGGGCTGGTCCCAGTGGTCGGCGAGCCAGTCCAGTACGTCGGTCAGTGCCTGCCACCCACGGATCGCACCGACGTCCCCGCCCACGATCAGTGCGTCGGACGCCTCGCCGTAGATGTCGAGCTGGAGCTGGTCGGCCGCCGCGTTGCCGGTGCGCACCGGGCGGGATCCCCGGTACCCCTCCAGGTGGTCGAGGGTCTCCTCGGTCAGGTGGGGGTCGCCGTCGACCCGGTACATGATCTGGAGGGGGCCCGCCGCGGGCGGGCTCCCGGCTTCGATGCGCTCGCGCAGCCAGCGGCGGAAGGCGTGCGCCTCCTGGTGGAAGCCCAGGTCTATCAGCGCTCTGACCGACAGCGACGCGTCCCGTACCCAGGTGTAGCGGTAGTCCCAGTTGCGTTCACCGGCGATCTGCTCCGGCAGGCCCATGGTCGCGGCGGCGACGGGCGCCCCGGTGGGGGCGTACGTGAGCAGTTTGAGGGTGATCGCGGACCGGTTCACGATGTCCTGCCAGCGGCCCCGGTAGGTGCACGAGCGCAGCCACGACAGCCAGAAGGTACGGCAGGTCTCCAGGGCGTCGGCGACGCCTTCCAGCGTCGGGCGGGGCGGGGCGGGGGCCCGGCCGGGGGTGCTGGTGAGCACGACCGCCGCGGCCTGGCCGGCGGAGAGAGTGAAGCGGGCGCTGATGTCGTTGCCGTCCTCGTGGAAGACGACGCCGGCCGTGGACTGGAGATGCAGGTCCGCTCCCGGGCCGTGGAAGACGACGGCGTGTGCGTCGGCCCGCGAGAGCGTGTGTGTGGCGCGGCCGTAGTCGAAGCGGGGCTGGCAGCTCAGCTCGAAGGGGAGACTGCCCCGGACGACCCGTGCGATCCTCACCAGCTGGTGGACGTCGGTCGGGGCCGGGGAGTCGTTCGGCACCATGAAGTCGGCCACCTCGCCGACCCCGCCCGCTGTCATGAACCGGGTGACCAGCACGGCCGTGTCGGACAGGTACAGCTGGCGGACGGTCATGAGGTCGCCGTCGGGCAACTTCGCGGCCAGGCGGCAGTGGCCACCGCGTTCACCGTCCAGGATCGAGGCGAAGACACTGGGCGAGTCGAAGCGGGGGGTGCACCACCAGTCGACGGTTCCGTCGGACGACACCAGGGCGGCGGTCTGGAGATCGCCGACCATGCCGTGTTCCGCGATGGGCGGGTACCGGTTCACGTGGTCCCCCTGCTCGGTCGGGGACGCCGTGACGACGCGGCGGGGAGCCGTCACGGACCTGTGCACCCCAAGCGTTCGGCACGCCCGTGCCTGCCGCCTCACCCCCTGCGGGTGAAACCCCCGGGCGAAGCCCGTAGGGTGCCGGCCATGGTGACTGCGACGGTCCGTGAGTGGTACGACGAGGAGGGCTGGGGCGTGCTGGACTGCCCCGAGACCCCGGGCGGCTGTTTCGGCCACTACTCCGACATCCAGGCGCCCGGCTTCCGCACCCTGTCGCCCGGGCAACAGGTGGACCTCGAGTGGGAGGCTCCGGGCTTCCAGCAGGACGGGTACGACTACCGTGCGGTGAGCATCGTCCCCCGGCCGGCCTGACCGATCTCCGCGGCGTGCTCCGCGCGAGCGTCATCGCCTCCACCACCGTTCGTCTCCACCCGCGATCGTCTACAGTTCCGTAGACCGTCTACGGGGTTGTAGACGGTGAGTGTCCGGCCGCCGAGCCGACGGAGGACCATGCGCCCCAAGATCCTCGTGGTGGAGGACGATCACGTCCTGCGTGACGCCCTGCGCCGCGGCCTGTACGAGGAGGACTTCGCCCCGGTGCCGGCCGCCGACGGTGCCACCGCCCTCCGGCTCGCCACGGACGACGTCGCGGCGGCCGTCCTGGACGTGGGCCTGCCCGACGCGGACGGCCGGGACGTGTGCCAGGCGATGCGCGCCAACGGCTTCCCCGGACCGGTGATCTTCCTGACCGCCCGGCACCGGCTCACCGACCGCCTGTCCGGCTTCTCCGCCGGGGGCGACGACTATCTGCCGAAGCCCTTCCACCTGGCCGAACTCGCCGCCCGGCTGCGGGCCGTCCTGCGGCGGACGGCCGCCGCGGCGGTCACCTCGGCCGGTGACCTGGTCCTGGACCCGGTGGACCACAGCGCGAGCGTGCGCGGCGCCCGGGTCGCCCTGTCCCCGACCGAGTTCCGGCTGCTGGCCACGCTGGTCGCCGCGCACGGGACCCTCGTACGCCGCCGCGAGCTGGTGCGGGCCGGCTGGCCCGAGGGCGCGCAGGTCAGCGACAACACCCTGGACCAGTACCTGAGCCGGCTGCGCCGCAAACTGCGGGAGGCGGGCAGCGGGCTGACGATCGGTACGGCGCGCGGGATCGGACACCGGCTGTCGTGAACCGTGCCTCGCGTGCCCTGCGGCACCTCGCCCCGCGCACCCTGCGCGGCCGGCTCTCCCTGGTGGCGCTGACCGCCGCGACCCTGCTGATGACGGTCCTGACCGTCGTGTTCAACGCCGTGATGGCCCGGCACCTCCAGCACCAGGCGGACGACGAACTGCGCACCCGGGCGGCGGCGGTGGCCGCGACCGTCGACACCACCGGGCCCCGGGTGCGGGTCCTGGAAGCCGCCGACGACCGCCTCCTCGACACCAACGTGTGGATCTACGCCGGCACCCGGCTGCTGGAGAAGCCACCGTCCGCGACGGCGGGCGACCCGACGGCCCGTGCCGCCGACCGGCTGGCCGCCCGGCCGGGGGACGCCTGCGCGACGGTTCAGGCACCCGGTCACCGGCCCGTACGGCTGTGCGCCCGGCACGTCCCGGGCCGCCGCGCCACCGCCGCCGTCGTCACCGCCCTGGACCTGACCCCGTACCGCAGTTCGGCCGACACCCTGCTGGTGGGATCACTCGTCCTGGACGGCGTGATGCTCGGCTGCACCTACGTCCTCACCCGGCTGGCCGTCGGCCGGGCGCTGCGCCCGGTGCGGACGATGACCGACCAGGCCACCCAGTGGAGCACGGTGGGTTCCGACGAGCGCTTCGGTACGGCGGACCACCCGGCCGAACTCGCCCGCCTCGGCGCCTCCCTGGACGCGCTCCTGGACCGCATACGCACCGTCCTGCGCCACGAGCAGCAGCTGACCGGAGAGCTGTCCCACGAACTGCGCACCCCGCTCACCCGGATCGTCATGGAACTCGACTGGTGGCGGGCCCGGCCCCGCACGGACGCCGAGACCCGCGCCGCCCAGGAGGTGATCGCCGAGGCCGCCCGGTCCATGCGGACCATCTGCGACACGCTGCTGAACGACGCCCGCGAGAACGCGGTGCACCCGGCGACGGTCCCCGGGACGACCGACGTGGTGCCCGTCCTGGACCGCCTGCTCCGGCACCTCGGCCCCCCGGACCGGGTGCGGACCGCGGTGGAGACGGAAGCGCCGGTGCTGGAGGCGGGTGTCGCCCCCGCCCCTCTCGAACGCATCCTCAGCCCCCTGCTCACCAACGCCGCCCGGTACGCCCGCTCCCGGGTGACCGTGTCCGCCCGGCGGGTGCCCGGCGCCGTACGGATCGACGTCGTCGACGACGGCCCCGGGGTGCCGGAGACCTTCCGGGACGAGCTGTTCCAGCCGGGCCGGCGTGCCGATCCCGGCGACGGGCACGACGGCGCGGGCCTGGGGCTGCCGCTCGCGCGCCGCCTGGCCCGCGCCGTCGGCGGCGAGGTGTCCTACGACCCCCGGCACACGCCGGGGGCCCGGTTCACGGTCAGTCTGCCCGCCGGGTGACCGGTGCCCGCCCCTCCCGCCCCGACCGGCGTTCCTGCACCTGGGCGTAGGCCATCAGTCCGAACAGGACGGCGAGGAGCACGGCGGACGAGCCCATGGTCCCCAGGTTCAGGCCGCCCTTGGCGACCGGCTTGGTGAGGAAGTCGCCGGCGGTGGCGCCCAGCGGACGGGTGAGGACGAACGCGATCCAGAACAGCAGCACGTTCGGCACCACGGGTACCTTCATCAGCGCCACCAGCACGGCCAGCACCCCGGTGACGAGCAACGCGCCGCCCAGGTAGCCGAGGCCGGAGCTGTCGGAGAGGAAGTCGCCCATCGAGGTGCCGAGGGTGTTGGAGACGAGGATCGCCGACCAGAACAGTGCCTCGCCCCGGAAGGTGACGATGTCGCGGATCTGGAACGTCATCCCGCTCAGCTTCCAGGCGACGAAGATCACCAGGAGGATCGAGAGCAGGATCGCCGCTCCCTCCGGATAGCCGAGGCCCAGGCCCTGCGGTCCCCAGCCCAGTTTCGTCGCGCCGTTCGAGAGGTACTTGGCACTGGCGTCGCGGTTCATGAAGTCGGACATGGTCGTGCCCGCCATGGAGGTGGACAGGATCACGGTCCAGTAGAAGAACGGGTTGTAGTGGCTGGAGCGCAGCTGGACCACCAGCGTCACCACGAAGACCAGGAACAGCACGACCGTGGTCAGGAAGTAGCCCAGCTTCAGGGTCTGCGCGAAGAGGTCGCCCGCCGTCTCGCCCAGGGTCGTCGCGGCGATCTTCATGATCCAGAACGCCAGCGTGACCTCGGGCAGTTTCTTCATCACCGACCTGGTCCTGTTCGACGCGCGCGGCACGTCGAGGTCGGTGAGGACCTCCGGTTTCTCCACATCAACTCCTCTGTCCGAACGGCCGTGACCCTCGACCGTGGCACAGGCTGCCTGAACGCATCCTGAATGCCGGCCGCGTGTCGGGTCAGACCGTGTTACGGGCGGCAGCGGCCGTGGACTCAATGACGTCCTTGCGCGTCACCCGTTTTCTTTACGGATCCCTGACACCGGAACGGGATCCAGGACGCCCCTCCGCGCTGTCCTCCCGGTTGTCCTGTACCGGACGGAAGAGCGTGTCGGAGATGGGAGTGCCATGGAAGGCACCGTCGTCGCAGTGGTGATCGTGGCCGTGTTCGTGCTGCTCGTGCTGAAGAGCGGGATGCGCGTGGTCAACCAGGTGGAGCGCGGGGTCGTGTTCCGGTGGGGCAAGGCGCTGCCCCACTTCCGGCAGCCCGGCGTCACCTTCCTCATCCCGTTCGCCGACCGGATGCGCAAGGTGAACGTGCAGGTCATCACCATGCCGGTGCCCACCCAGGAGGGCATCACCAAGGACAACGTGTCGGTGAAGGTCGACGCGGTCGTCTACTTCCGGGTGACGGACCCGGTCCGGGCCGCCATCGAGGTGCAGGACTACATGTTCGCCGTCGGCCAGGTCGCCCAGTCCTCGCTGCGCTCCATCATCGGCAAGAGCGACCTGGACGACCTGCTGAGCGACCGGGAGCGGCTGCACGAGGGGCTGGCCCTGATGATCGACAGCCCGGCGGCCGGCTGGGGCATCCACATCGACCGCGTCGAGATCAAGGACGTACAGCTGCCGGAGTCGCTGAAGCGGTCCATGTCCCGCCAGGCCGAGGCCGAGCGGGAGCGGCGGGCCCGGGTCATCACCGCCGACGGTGAGTTCCAGGCCGCGCAGCAGCTCGCCAACGCCTCCCGGATCATGGCGGACACCCCGGAGGCCATGCAGCTGCGCCTGCTCCAGACCGTCGTCGAGGTCGCCGCGGAGAAGAACTCCACCCTCGTGATGCCGTTCCCGGTGGAGCTGCTGCGCTACTTCGACCGGGCCGTGCAGAAGATCGACGCCGACCTCAGCACGCCTCGGGCGCCGCAGGCTCCGACGCCGGCTCCGGCTCCGGCTCCGGCCCAGGAGAACCCGCAGAACGCCGAGCCCCAGCAGTAGCCAGCGCCAGCGTCACCCCCACCGAGCCCGCCGCCAGCGCGGTCATGCCGACGGCGGGCGAGGTGAACTGGGCCAGCGCGCCGGCGAGGACCGCGCTCAGGCCCTGCCCGGTGAGCATGCCCGCCGAGTGCAGCCCCAGCGCCTGCCCGGCCAGTTCACCCGGGGTCAGCTCCATCAGCCGCTCCTGCTGGACGAGACTCGCGCCGAACCCGGCCGACGCGAGCGTCACGCACACCACCGCCACGGCCAGCGGAGGATGCGCGCAGAACACCAGGTACGGCGTCGCCAGCAGCAGCAACAGCGGCGTGGCGAGCCGCCGTCGGACGGCGCCCGGCAGCAGCCGGCCCACCGTTACATCCCCGGCGAACATCCCGAGCGCCGCGCAGGCGAAGAGGGTCCCGGCCGCGTGCGGGGCGTACGGCACGAAGAGGGACTCGCAGCCGACGACCAGTCCGTTGGGCAGCCACAGGCCCAGATAGGTCAGACGGCGCGGACGGGACGACCACAGCAGCGCGTTGGTCCGCCAGGTCGCCGTCGGGGAGGGGCGGCCCTGGGCGCGGGGCGGGCGTTCGCCCAGCCCCAGCCGGAGCACCAGCGCGGCCGCCAGATACAGCCCCGCCGACAGCAGCAGGCAGAGCCGCGGGGACAGCGCGGCGAGCAGTGCGCCGCCGGTGGCGAACCCGGTGATCTGCATCAGCCCGTTCGCCATGTTGAACAGCGAACGCCCCGGCAGATAGCCGCCCTCGGCGAGGATCTCGTTCAGCAGCCCCCAACGGACCCCGCCGCCGAGCGAGGCGACGAGCCCCAGCAGGAGGACGACACCGAGGACCGCGCCGACCGGCAGGCCGGGCAGCGCCTGCACCGCCGTACCGGCCGCGAAGGCCAGCGCGATCGCCGTGAGGGCCGTCCGCGGGGGCAGCCGGTCCGCGCCGGACAGCAGGACGGTGGCGCCCAGCACCTGGGCGAGGGACGGACCGAACATGCTCAGCGCCGACAGCAGCGGGGAACCGGTGGCCCGGTAGACGAGCGTGCCGAGAGCGAGTCCGCCGACGGTCTGCGCGGCGGTCTGCGCCGCCGAGCCGAGGAAGAGCGGTGTGAACTCAGGGGTGCGGAAAAGGGACCGGTAACTGGGCATGCCGGGGAGTCTCGGGCGCCCCGCACCCGGCTCGTTAATGTTTCGCCGTGGTGCGAAAGGTCGTACGGCCGTGAGGGGGTACCGGGGTGGGGTCGTGGCAGCTCGACGCGGACACCCTCGCCCGCAGCCGGTTCGTGGTGTCCCCGTCGGCGGAGACCTTCGCCCGGCTGAAGCTGCTGCACGCCGGGCGTGCGGCGCACCCCGGTGAGCGGGAGTGGCTCGACCGCCACCTGCCCGGCTACCGGGCCCGGCTGGCCGCAGATCCGGTGACGGCCCTGCTGGTACGGGCCGGGCTCGGCCGGCACTGGATCGCCGACTTCCTCACCCCCGCGCCCCGGGACGGCGAGCGGTTCGCGGACGCGGTCGCCCGGGTGCGCGGAACCGCCCCGGCCGCCGCCCGCGCCCATCTGCGCACCGCCCTCGCCGGCCCGCTCCCCGCCGAGCTGGACCGGGACGACCTGCCCGAGCGGGCGGCCGCGCTGCTGGAGTGGGTGTGGGAGGAGACCGTACGGCCGTACTGGGGGCGGCAGCGGCGGGTCCTCGAGGCCGATGTCGTCGCGCGGACCGCGCAGGTGAGCCGGGGCGGATGGGTGAGCGTGCTGGACTCGCTGCGGCCCGGGCGCACCCGCTGGCTCGGCGGCAACCGGCTCCGGATCAACCTCCAGGAGTACCCGCCCCGGGACATCTCCGGCGCCGAGCTGCTCTTCGTGCCGGTCACCCCGCAGCGCCAGGGCTGGGTGGCGTGGGAGGACGGCGAGCGGTACGCGGTGATCTACCCGTGCGGAGGTGTCCTGGCCGACGCCGGCGCCCGGCCGGTGCCACCGGGTCTGGGCGCGCTGCTGGGACCGGCCCGCGCGGAGGTGCTGGTCCTGCTGTCCACCCCGCTGAGCACGACCCACCTGACGGCAATCACCGGCCAGGGTCTCGGCTCGGTGGGCCGGCATCTTCGGGTGCTGCGGGAAGCGGGCCTGGTGGAGGGGCGCCGCTCGGGCCGGTCGGTGCTGTACACACGAACGCCGGTGGGCGACGCGCTGGCGGGGGGCTGCGGCGCGATGGTGGCGCGGGTGGCTGCAACTCCCTAGGGGCGCGGGGAACTGCGCGACCGGCCACAACGGACCCGCAGCCAAAAACGCACCCACAGCACCCGGTGTTCACCGGCCGAACCCGCGGAGCGCATAGCATCCGGGCATGACCAACGTACTCACCGTAGACATCGACGCCCTCACCGGCGGCCCCGCCGACCTATCCCAGTACGCCGGCCAGGCGGTCCTCATCGTGAACGTCGCCTCCAAGTGCGGCCTGACCCCGCAGTACACGGGCTTGGAGAAGCTCCAGGAGCGGTACGCGGACCGGGGCTTCACCGTGCTCGGCGTGCCCTGCAACCAGTTCCTCGGCCAGGAGCCCGGCACCGCCGAGGAGATCGCGGAGTTCTGCTCGGCGACGTACGGCGTGACGTTCCCGCTGACCGAGAAGGTCGAGGTGAACGGCGCGGGCCGGCACCCGCTGTACGAGCGGCTGACCGGCTTCGCCGACGCCGAGGGCTACACCGGGGACATCCGCTGGAACTTCGAGAAGTTCCTGATCGGGCGGGACGGCACGGTCGTCGCCCGCTTCTCGCCGCAGACCGAGCCGGAGTCGGACGAGATCGTCTCGGCGATCGAGGCCCAGCTCGGCTGAGGACATGGCCGAGCCCTCTCGGCAAGGACGGCGACTCGTCGAGAGGGCTCTTCTGGTGGTGCCTGTGCGGTTGTCGAGGGTCAGAAAGGCCCCCTGGGTCAGGCCTTGACCGAGGCCACGAAGGCGTTCCACGCCTCGGCGGGGAAGGCCAGGACCGGTCCCTGGAGGTCCTTGGAGTCACGAACGGCGAGCTGGGCGGCGGTGGGCGACTTGACCTCGACGCAGGCGCCGTTGCCCGCCGAGTAGGAGGACTTCATCCACGTCTCCGAAGCGCCCTGAATCAGTGCCATGTCCACTCCTGTTGCGAGTTGCGGTGGTGCGGTTCACGCCAACCTGTCCGACTGATTGGCGTGATCGACGCTACCGGGCAACCGCCCCTGCTGGAGTACTCGTTCACTCAACCGGATGGCATATTCCAGGTGAGCCTTCCACCGAAGCAGAGGGACGGTGTACGATCCGGCACCCCCGCCGTCAGCGGCTCACTCCGCGTACCCTTTCGCCACCGTGTCGATGAATTGCCGGGACTGTTCCACATTGAGGGACTGTGCCCGCAGATGCTCGTACATCACGGCGTACCTCTGCACGTCCTGCGCCTTCTCCAGGTACAGGTCGCTGGTGACGCCCTCCAGGTACACCACGCTGGAGTCGGCCGCGTCGCTGAACTCCAGGATCGCGTACTGCCCGTTGAGCCCCGGATGGGCGCCCACATCGAAGGGCAGCACCTGCACGGTGACATGCGGCAGCTGGGACATCTCGATCAGGTGCTCCAGCTGTTCCCGCATCACCAGCCTGCTGCCGACGACCCGGCGCAGCGCCGCCTCGTCCAGCACCACCCACAGCCGGAGCGGGTTCTTCTCGGCGGTGATACGTTCCTGTCGCCGCATCCGCACCGAGACCCGCTTCTCGATCTCGGCGGTCGACGTCTCCGGGAGCGCGCCCTGCACCAGCGCCTCGGCGTACGCGCGGGTCTGCAAGAGCCCGGTCACCAGCTGGGGTTCGTACACGCGCAGCGACTCGGCGTCGGTCTCCAGCCCGATGTACACGCTGTACGGGATGTCCCCGAACGTGTGCCACCAGCCCTGCTGCCGGGAGTCGCGGGCCATCTCCATCAGCGAGTCGACGATCCGCTGGTCCTCGACCTCGTAGACCCCGCACAGATCGCGCACATCGCGCTGGCTGATGCTGCGCCGGCCGTTCTCCAGCCGGCTGATCTTCGACTGCGACACCAGCAGCCGCTCGGCCACTTCCTCGGCCGTCATGCCTTTGAGCTCGCGAAGCCTGCGCAGCTCCTGGCCCAGCCGGCGTCGCCTGACGGTGGGATTGACATTGGACGCCACGGGACGTGCACCTCCGGCTGTCTGCCTGTGACTTAACACTTTCCGTATCTGCTGTTGAGCAGACTGCCACCAAGGTGCTTTCTACCGCTGGGAAATGGTGGATATGCGGCGCGTACGCGTCAGTTCGCCACGGTACGCCACCCGATGGTGTGCCGGACGGCGCTCCGGGACGCAGTCGAGCGGGACGGCGAGATCCACGAAGGATCTCACCGCCCCGCTCGGACCAGCGGCTCCCGAACCGGGTCTGGGGGACCGTGGTGACGGCTGCGGCTCAGTGAGCCACGGCGCGTGCCATGGATCCGTGGCGCGGCTGCATCGGAACACCGCGCGCGGGTTCGGGCCGGGCTGCGGCCGCGCCTCGACGCGGCGCCGCGGCGGCGCCGTTCTGCACGTCCATCACGGCGTGCGCGACGAGCCCGCCCATGGGGTCGTGCCGGATGAGATCCCGCAGCCGGGAGCGGGACGAGCGTCCCTCGTTCCCCGGGTACAGGTGCTTGCCGAGCCCGACGGCGTGCGCCAGGGCGGCGAGCGCCGCGGTCCGCGGGTCCGGCGGCACGCCGGTGCGGATCGCGGAATCCAGCCGGGCTCGGATCTCCCGGCTGATCTCGTTGTCCGTCGCCTGGTAGCGCGTCGTCGGCAGCACCCCGCACATCTGACCGGCCACGGCATGCACCATGCCGCACCGCTCCAGATGCGAGAGGTACGTCTGACGGAGCCCCAGCCGGGGCCCGCCGATCCAGTGGACCGCCCGCACCGGAGCGCCGCGCCTTCGCAGCAGCTCCAACGCGCAGTCCAGGGTTGGATCTCCTGTCGGCCGTGGCACCACCACGGCGATACGATCCCCGTCTGGGGCTATCCGTCCGGCCAGCGCCAGCTCCACTAGCTGTGCTCCGGCCAGACCGAGGTCGAGCGACTGCGGCTGCGCAGTGGTACCCGTGGCCGGGTCCAGTGCGAGCAACAGAAGCTCCTCCGGAAGTGTTCTGCGGCTCCTGCCCATCCATGCCTCCCCGCGTGGATGAATGACAGGGTGACCCCTCTCACATTGGTCTGTCGAGGGCGCGTGACCGGTTCGTGAGGGAACCGGTAGGTATGTCGTTCTCGTCTTCGGCAGCGGCCAGGCCCTCACACAGGACACTGGTACATGGTTCGGACAGGGCGCGCGAGTGGGCGTGCGGCGCATGAGGAGGCATCGGTGGCGGGCGAGTCCCCCGACAGGTCGAAGCAGCGCGGGTCGTCGGAGGAACCGACGCCGGGGAGCGCGGACTCGGTTCCCGAGGCGCGCGATCCGCGACTCGCGGTGTCCCGCGAAAAGGATTCCTCGAACGGTACGACGGACACCGCGACGAAGGTCCTCTCCGTCCGCGAGGTCACCCCGAAGAAGACCGAGGACGCCGAGGACGCCAAGGACTCCGAGGACGCCGACGACGCCGACGACGCCGACGACGCCGAGAACACCGAGGACGCCGACGACACCGCCCTCCGCAAGGCCGTCTCCTCCTGGGTCCGCGACACCAACCCGGTTGCACCCGCGAAGCCTGCCCCCGCTGAGGCCCCCTCAGAGACCAAGGACGAGGCGGAAGTAGAGGAAGCGAAGACAGAGGAAGAGCCCGAGGCAGAGGCAGAGGCAGAGGAGGAGACGGAGGCAGAGACGGAGACTGCCCCCGAAACCAAGGCTGCTGCCGACAAGGCCGAGGACGACGAGGAAGCCGCCGACGGCGAGGACGCCCCACAGGGGCCACCCGCAGCCGACGACGAAACCCGCACGGGTGGTGCGGGTGGGAACGAGGACGCCGAAGGCGAAGCCGAGGCGAAACCCGCGGAAGCGCCGCAGGCACCCCGTGCGGGTGGGAACGAGGACGCCGACGGCGAAGCCGAGGCGACCCCCGCCGAGCCGCCGCAGGCCAAGGCGCCGCAGGCCAAGCCCGTGGACCAGCCCACCGCCGTCTTCAAGGCCGTACGTCCCAAGGCCGACGCCCCCGTCGACCAGCCGACGACGATGCTCAAGCTCAAGGACGACATAAGGCCGGACCGCAATCCCGCTCCGAAGCCTGCCCCCAAGCCCGCCGCCAAGCCGGACCTCACCGCTCCGAACACCGCCCTCCCTCAGGTCGGCCCGGAGCGCACCACCCAGCAGCCGCTGCCCCCGAAGCCCCCGCTGGACCTGCTGGCGGAGCTGACGAACACGCCGCCGCCCCCGGAGACCCCGGTCCGCACGGTGGTTCGCCGGATCAAGATCTGGACCCCGGTGGTCCTGCTCCTGGCGATCATCTTCGCGGTCGTCCAGGCGGTACGCCCGCTGCCGTCCCCCACCCTCGCGCTCACCGGCAAGGACAGCTACACCTTCGCCGGCGCCTCGACGAACCTGCCCTGGCCGAACGAGGGCCAGGGCGTGATCGACGTCGACGGCATCGGCACGATGGGCTCCTTCGGCAAGCAGACCCCCGCGGCCATCGGCTCCGTCGCCAAGACCATGACCTCGTACATCATCCTCCGGGACCACCCGCTGAAGCCCGGCCAGGAGGGCCCGAAGATCAAGATCGACGCGACGGCGGAGAAGGAGGGCGGCTACGACAAGAGCGGCGGCGAGTCCACGCTCAACACCGTCAAGGCCGGCCAGTACCTGACCGAGAAGCAGGCCCTGTCGGCCGTCATGATCCCCTCCGCCAACAACATCGCGCGGCTCCTCGCGCGCTGGGACGCGGGCTCGGAGGCGGCGTTCGTCAAGAAGATGAACGCCACCGCCAAGCAGCTGGGGATGACCCACACGACGTACACCGACCCCTCGGGCCTGAAGGAGAGCACCATCTCCACCGCCCGGGACCAGGTGAAGCTCGGTCGCGCGGTGGTCAAGAACCCGGCCCTGGTCGCCATCACCAGCGCCGCCAGCTGGACGGACCCCTCCGGCTACAACTGGCCGAACGTCAACGAGCTGCCGTACCGCATCGGGGCGATCGGCATCAAGACCGGCAGCACCACCGCGGCGGGCGGCAACCTGCTCTTCGCGTCCCGCAAGACGGTCGGCGGCCAGACGGTCACGATCGTCGGCGCGATCCTCGGCCAGCACAAGACGCCGATCATCGGCACGGCCAACGAGGTCAGCAAGACCGCGCTGCTCGCCGCCCAGGACGCGCTGACCTCCGCGACGATCCTGAAGAAGGGTGATGTCGTGGGGTATGTGGACGACGGCCTCGGCGGCCACACCCCGGTCGTGCTCACCAAGGACGTCACGGCGGTCGGCTGGTCCGGGCTGAAGGTGAGGCTGTCCTTCGCCGCCGGCACCGTCCCGCACACCGCGAAGGCCGGCACCACGGTCGGCACGCTCACCGTGGGTGACGGTACGGCCGCCGCGGTGAAGGTGCCCGTGGCCCTCCAGAAGGATCTGGCCGAGCCCGGCTTCGGCGCCAAGCTCACCCGTCTGGGCTGACCCCCGCCACTCCCCGCACCCCGCTGCGGAGCCCCACCCGAGGGGCCCGTCGGCGGGGTGCGTGCTAGCGTCACGAATCGGGCAGTCGTCGGTCGAGGGACGCGGCCGCGAACTGGACGAGAAGAACAGAAGACGGGATCACGGGGAGTGCCTTCAGGTGGCCACAGCGGAGCCGACACGCGCCGACGACGCCGATCCGGGCCCGGGAAACGGCCCGCGAATACGCCAGTCCACGACTGACACCATCAGCAGGGACACCGGCGGGAACGGGACCGACGGGCCCGACCGGCCCGACGGGAACAACAGAACCGACGGGACCGGCGAGACCGGCGCGCCCGCACGCGGGAGCGTGCTCGGGCGGCTGCTGGCCGCCGCCGAGCCGCTGCGCCGGCGCATGCTGGCGCACCCCGTGCTGTCCGTCACCGCGCTCGCGGGCGTCCTGCACATCGTCTGGTTCTTCACCTTTGCGAACAGCGGTGGCGACCTCGCCGCGCAGGACGCGTGGGCGGAGTTCGTCGGCCGGCACCCGGACTCGGCGTACAACCTCGCGTGGTACGGCGGTATGCACCCGGTGTCGTACAGCGTGGTGTCGCCGTATCTGATGGCGGTCCTCGGCGTCCGTACGACGATGATGATCGCCGGGACGGCGTCGGCGGGTCTGCTGACGCTGCTGCTGATCCGCAGCCGGGCGGTGCGCAACCCGCTGTGGGTCTCCCTGGCCGGGGTCTTCGCGCTGCTGTGCAACGCGATCTCGGGCCGGGTGACCTTCGGGCTCGGCACCATGTTCGCGCTCGGCGCGGTCGCGGCCGTGTTCTGCTGGCCGCACCGGTGGCGGTACAAGCGCTGGGCGAAGGCGGCGGTGGCCGCGCCGCTGGCCGGGCTGTCCACCATGGCCTCGCCGGTCTCGGGTCTGTTCGTGGGTCTGGTCGCGGTCGCGCTGTTCCTCCAGAAGCGGCGGCCGGGCGCCTGGGCGCTGGGGCTCGCGCCGTCCCTGGTGGTGGCCGCGTCGTACTTCCTCTTCCCGTTCTCCGGCACCCAGCCGATGATCTTCGGCTCGGTGGTGCTGCCCCTGCTGTACGGCCTGCTCTGCCTGTTCCTGGTGCCGAAGCAGTGGGTGACCGTGCGGCTCACGGCGGCCGTGTACAGCGTCGGGGTCGTGCTGGTCTGGCTGATCAACTCGCAGATCGGCTCGAACATCTCCCGGCTGCCCATGCTGTTCGCCGGTGCGACGCTGATCGCCGCGCTGCCGTACACCGTGCCGAAGTCGCGCAAGTGGTACGTGACCGTGCTGGCCTTCCTGGGCTTCACCGGCTGGGTCGGCTTCAAGACGGTGGACGACATCATCCACACCACCCCCGCCGCGTCCTGGGCCCGTGAGCTGGCTCCGCTGGTCCACCAGCTCCAGAAGGCCGGCGCGGAGAAGGGCCGCGTCGAGGTGGTCCCGGCCCGCTCGCACCGGGAGGCCTCCGCGCTCGCGCCGTACGTGAACCTGGCGCGCGGCTGGAACCGGCAGGCCGACATGGAGCGCAATCCGCTCTTCTACGACGACACGCTGAACTCGGCGAACTACCACGAGTGGCTCCAGCGGTGGGCCGTGCACTTCGTGGTGCTGCCGAAGGACGACCCGGACGGGGACGGCGGTCAGCGCGAGCGGCAGCTGCTCCAGCGGGGGATGCCGTATCTGCGGCAGGTCTGGGGCGACGCCAACTGGCAGCTGTTCGCGGTGACCGATCCGACGCCGCTCGCCGAGCCGCACGCGGTGGTGGACGTCGTCGACCAGGGCGAGATGACACTGGAGGTGCGCAAGCCGGGTCGGATCCTGATCCGGATCCCGTACTCGCCGTGGCTGAGCGTCGTGGACGCGCACGGCAAGAGCCTGAAGCCGCCGCAGGAGACGGAGGCGTCCAAGCACCGGGCGCCGGGCACGCCGAAGACGTACGACAACGTCAACGGGTGTCTGATGGAGACCCCGGAGGACGCCAACGGGGACAAGTGGACCATGCTGCTGGCGCCGCGGGCGGGGACGTACCGGCTGGCCGCGCCGTACCAGCTGCCGCGCGGTACGCCGTGCCCGGACGAGCTGAAGTAGCGCCGCGCAGTCAGGGAGCGTCGCGCAGCTCGGACACATAGCGGTCCGTGCCGGGCACCGTGGGGATGAACGGTGCCACCAGCTCCACCCGGCCCAGTCCGGTCCCGGCGACCTCCTCGTCCAGCCCGGTGAAGTGCTCCGCCCAGCACTCCCTCGGGTCCCGCTCCAGGAACCACAGCAGGGTGAGGCGGGTGTCGACGCCCTCGACCTGCTTGACGTAGGTCATGCGGTCGCCGGGGAGCGGGGTGGGCCGGAAGACCGTCACCAGGGCAGCCGGGGAGCCGGCGAGGCGGCGCGGCAGGCCGCGGCCGGCCAGCCACTCCAGCAGCTCGGCGCGCTGCTCCGGCGTGCCGCTCTCCACCACCTCCAGCACCAGCCCGGCGTAGGGGTGGTCGAGGGCGTGGACGTCCCGGGGTCCGGCGGCGCCGTCCCGGTAGACCGTCGCCGCGTGGTCCTGGAAGGCGGTGAAGACGTGGGTGCGGTCGTGGTAGACGCGCGCGTCCCGGTTGAGGCGCCGGTTGACGGCGACGGTCCACTGCATGTGGTCGTCGTAGCGGCCCTCGGTGATCCAGTAGGTGGAGAGGTAGCAGCCGGTGGTGACCGGCTGGGCGACCGCCGACTTCTCGGGGTAACGCAGGAGCTGTAGCTCCCGGGTGGCGACCCAGCGGCGGCCCGCGTACATCCAGGGCATGGCCATCGCGCCGGCGTAGTAGTGGTCGTCCTCGTACCAGCGGTTGTAGGCGTACTCGTGGCCGGGGTGCGGTTCGACCATGGTGATCAGGGCGTGGCCCGGCCGCACCCCGTACGGCCCGACGGCGGCCAGTTCGCCGTACACCTCGCTGCGGGTCTCCTCACTCATGCGGCTCCCCTTCCGTCCTGCTGCTTCCGTCCTGCTGCTTCCGTCCTGCTGCGGTCGCCCATACTCTGACGCCCCGTCAGATAAAGCGCCATACCGGAGTGCGTACCGGAGGAGGACCCCATGTCCCTGCTGAGCGGCAAGACCGTCGTCGTCTCCGGAGTCGGGGCCGGTCTCGGCCACCAGGTGGCCGCGGCCGTCGTACGGGACGGCGGGAACGCGGTCCTCGGGGCGCGCACCGAGGCGAACCTGGCGAAGAGCGCGGCCGGGATCGATCCGGAGGGCGGGCACACGGCGTACCGGGCGACCGACATCACGGACGAGGGCCGGTGCGCGGCGCTGGCACAGCTGGCGCGCGAGCGGTTCGGCGGGATCGACGCCGTGGTGCACGTGGCCGCCTGGGACTCCTGCTTCGGCGGACTGGAGGACGCGGACTTCGCGACCTGGCAGTCGGTCCTGGACGTCAATCTGCTCGGCACCCTGCGGATGACCCGGGCCTGTCTGCCGGCGCTGAAGGCGGGCGGGGGCGGTGCGGTGGTGTTCATCGGCACCCAGTCGGCCGTCGCCGCGCCCTCGCAGGTGCGGCAGGCCGCGTACGCCGCGTCGAAGGGGGCGCTGACGAGCGCGATGTACTCCCTCGCCCGCGAGCTGGGCCCGTACCGCATCCGCGTCAACTCGGTGCTGCCGGGCTGGATGTGGGGGCCGCCGGTGGAGGCGTACGTCCGGTTCACGGCCCACGCGGAGGGCGTACCGGAGGCGGAGGTGCTGGGGCGGCTGACCGAGCGGATGGCGTTGCCGGAGCTGGCCACGGACGCCGATGTGGCGGACGCGGCGGTGTTTCTCGCCTCGGACCGGGCGCGGGCCATCACGGGGCAGTCGCTGCTGGTCAACGCGGGGGAGCTGATGCGGTGAGCGACCAACCGGGCTTCATATAAGCCGTTCATGTGCGTGAACGGAAGTCACCACACCGAACATTTTTACCGCGACTTGACCTTACCGTTGCTTGTCGTGTTCATGTGACCGCACTCACGATCGGGCATATGAACAGTCTCGACTGGGCCGTGCTCATCGGCTACTTCGGTGTGATGGTCGCGATCGGCGTCTGGTCGCACAAGCGCGTCGACAACGTCTCCGACTTCTTCACGGCCGGCGGCAAGATGCCCTGGTGGCTGTCCGGCATCTCGCACCACATGTCGGGCTACAGCGCGGTGATGTTCACCGGGTACGCGGGCATCGCCTACACCTACGGCGTCACCTCCTTCGTCACCTGGTCCTTCCCCATCGCGCTCGGCATCGCCATCGGCTCGAAGCTGTTCGCCCCGCGCATCAACCGGCTGCGCTCCCGCCTCCATGTGGCCTCCCCCCTCGAATACCTGAAGAACCGCTACAACCTGCCCACCCAGCAGGCCCTCGCCTGGTCCGGCATGCTGCTGAAGATCGTGGACGTGGGCGCCAAGTGGGCGGCGATCGCCACCCTGCTGTCCGTGTTCACCGGGATCTCCCTGAACCAGGGCATCCTCATCACCGGCGCGATCACCGCCGTCTACTGCACCATCGGCGGCCTGTGGGCGGACGCGCTCACCGAACTCGGCCAGTTCGTCATCCAGTTACTGGCCGGCCTGTCCATGTTCGTCACCGTGGTGGCCAAGCTCGCCGACCGGCACATCGGCTTCCTCGACGCCTGGAACCGGCCCGAACTGCACGGCCACGGCAAGCCCCTGGTCGGCCCCTACGGCACCGTCTTCCTGCTGGCCTTCCTGTTCATCAAGCTCTTCGAGTACAACGGCGGCATGCTCAACCAGGCCCAGCGCTACATGGCCACGGGCAGCGCCCGCGCGGCCGAGCGCTCGGCACGGCTGTCGGCCGTGCTCTGGCTGGTCTGGCCGGTGGTGCTGTTCTTCCCGATGTGGATGTCCCCGCTCCTGGTCCACGCCCACAAGCCGGACGGCTCCGACTCCTACGGCCTGATGACCGAACAGCTGCTCCCGCACGGCCTGCTGGGCCTGGTCGTCGTCGGCTTCTTCTCCCACACCATGGCCATGTGCTCCTCCGACGCGAACGCCATCGCCGCCGTGTTCACCCGGGACGTGGCGCCGGTGGTCTCCGCGCGGGCCCGCGGCTGGGGCGAACGCTCCGGTCTGGTCGCGGCCCGGGTCACGACGGTGGTCTTCCTCGGCCTGTCCATGGCGGTGGCGACCCAGGTCAACTCCCCCACCTTCCACGACATCATCACGGTCGTGATCAAGTGGGTGGCCGGACTCATGGGCCCGATCGCGATCCCGATGATGCTGGGCCTGCTCCGCCCGTTCCGCCGCTCCGGCCCGACCGCGGCGCTGACCAGCTGGGCCCTCGGTCTGCTCGCCTTCTGGCTGGTCAACTACCCCATCAGCTGGGAGATATCGGGCGGTGTGCCGCTCCAGTACCAGGTCTCCGTGCCGCTCGCCGTCTCCCTGGTCCTCTACATCGCCATCGGCTACCTGAAGCCGGAGGACACCCCGGAGCGCCTCGCCCTCATCGAGCGGATCAACACAGATGTGGACGCCGGCCCGGCCGGTGCGGCCGTACCCGCGAGCACCGGGGAGGACACGATCGGAGCGCCCCACCAGCCGCTGTAGGGTGCCGGTTGCTCAACGGATCGGCATGAACGGGGAATTGATGAGCATCCAAGCATGGCGCGCGGCCTCCCGGCTGGTGGGCCGCCGGACCGCCCTGCGTCTTCTCGCCGTCGGCGTCGGGGGGTCGGTGCTCGCGGCATGCAAGAGCAGCACCTCCCACAGCGGCGGGAAGGGGAAGAAGACGTCGAAGACCAAATGGGGCTCGCACCACACCCACACGTCGTCGCCCTCCCCCGCCTCCGGCGTCACCGGCAGGGCCTTCGCGTCCTTCGTGCGCGGCACCTGGAAGGTCACCACACAGGCGCCCCACGAGTCGCCCTTCAGCTACACCATGACCATCGCCGACGGCACCTGGGCGCTGAACGGCCACGGCGGCTCGGAGAAGGGCACCTGGACGCTCCAGGGCGGCCGGCTCCAGATCGGCGTCCCCAAGGACATGGGCGGCACCGCGGGACCGACCGCCGCCGCCGAGAACGTCCCCGCCCGGGTCGCGGACTCCGTCTCCCTCAGCCTGCCCTGGCAGCCGCCCGGCGAGTCCGGCACGGCCTCCGGCCAGCGCCTGGACGTGCAGTACACCCGGCAGTCGGGGCTGCGCATCCGGCACTTCGACGCCGGCGGCAGCATGACGGTCCACCACGCCGTCCGCGCCTGACCCGACCGGGCCGGCCGGCCGTCAGGCCCGCGGATACCGCGCCAGCCAGCCCGGTGACGAACCCGCCGGGCCGTGCAGGGCGGGGCCCTGGGTCATCTCCATGGCGAAGTCGTCGGCGAGCTCCAGCATCGTCTGCCGGCCCTCCAGCTCGGCCAGCCAGGCCGGCGGGAGGGCCGTCTCGCCGTGCAGGGCCCCGAGGAGGCCGCCGGTCAGCGCGCCGGCCGCGGCGGAGGGGCCGCCCTGGTTCACCGCGAGGCACAGCCCGTGCCGTACGTCCTCGCCCACCAGCGCGCAGTACACCGACGCGGCCAGCAGCCCGTCCGCCGTGCCGTCCCCGGCCAGCTCCTCCACCCGGGTGGCGCTCGGGATCCCCTGGCGCACCGCGCCCAGCGCGTGCTGCAACGCGTCCGCGACGGGCTGGTGGCCGGGGCGGGCGGCGAGCAGCGCCAGCGCCCGCTGCACGGCGGCGTCCAGGCTCTCCCCGCGTGCCAGCGCGTGCACGATCACCGCGTAGGCGCCCGCCGACAGACAGGCCAGCGGATGTCCGTGGCTCTGCGCGGCGCATTCCACCGCCAACTGCACCACCAGCTGCGGCTCCCAGCCGACCAGCAGCCCGAACGGCGCCGACCGGGCGACCGCCTCCGGCCCCATCTCGCCGGGGTTCTTCGGCCGCTCCAGCGTCCCCATGACCTCGTCGCCGAACCCGATGAGCAGCGCGCGGCTGGGCTCCCGGCGGGCGTACAGCCACTCCTCCCGCGCCAGCCACCCGTCGTCCTTGCGGCGCTCGTCCGGGCCCCAGTCCCGCTGGGTGGCCGCCCAGCGCAGATAGGCCCGGTGCAGATCGGTCGGCGGGTGCCAGGCCCCGGTGTCCCGGCGCACCTGGGCCCGGATCAGCCCGTCCACGGTGAACAGGGTCAGCTGGGTGTGGTGGGTGATGCTGCCGCGCCGCCCGTGCCCGAAGGCGAGGTCGAGCAGCCCCTCGGGGCCGTACGCGGCCCGGATCTCCTCCAGGGACAGCGCGTCGGCCGGCCCGCCGAGCGCGTCCCCCAGGGCGACCCCGAGCAGCGCACCGCGCACCCGGCTGCGGTAGTCCTGCTGCTCGGCACGGCCCCAGACGGCACCGGACGTCCCACCCACCCGAACCTCCCCACGGCACCGTGCGCCCGTACGACCGTAGGCACTGTAATCGACCGGGAACACCCCGTTCAGTGGGGCAAACCGGCCCCGTACGGTCAAACAGGCCGCCGCATGGCGTCAATCTCCGTCGCTTCATCACACAAGGTCCGACACCGGCCACTCCGCAAAGCGCGCCCGCAGCCCGTCCCTCGCCCCGATGACCCGGGACAGCCGGGGGGTGAGTCTCGGGCGGTCGGTGCCCGGGGTGTGGAGCAGGAGGGTGAGGGAGTCGGCCAGGAGGCAGAGGGCGTCGTACTCGGTGGGGCCGTGGTGGAGGGCGGTGTCCAGGCGGGGCCAGTCGTCGAGGGCCGCGCTCGTCGTGGCCTCGATGACCGCCCTGTCCTGCGCGGGGTGGTCGGGGCGGTGCCGGATCCCGTGGGCCAGGCGGGCCCACAGCGGGCGGGCGGCGGCGATGCCCCGGCTGCCGCCGACGGCCAGGGTGAGGTGCAGCAGGCCCATCGGCTCGTCCTCGGTCCGCCACTCCTCGGCGGCCTGCCGGGCCAGGTCCCAGTGGCGCAGCCGCAGATGGACGGCGCACCGGGTGGGGGCCAGGTCGGACTCTGCGAGCGCCTCGGCGAACCGGCCTTCCAGCACATGCACACAGGCCAGCTGGTAGCGGGCCCACCCGGGGTCGCGGGTCAGGGAGGGAAGCCGCTCCAGATCCGTGCGGGCCTGCTCCAGGCGGCCCACCGCGATGTTCGTCCGGATCGCGTTGGTGAGGGCCCAGGCGCCCCGCGGGTCGAGTTCCACCGCGCGGTGGGCGTCGGCGAGTGCCCGGTCGTAGGCGCGCCGGCGGCGGTGGACCTGGGAGCGGTGCACCAGGGCCCAGGGGTAGTCCGGGGCGAGGCCGAGCGCGTGGTCGAGGTCCGCGAGCGCCTCCGCGTCCCGGCCGTGTCGGCCGTGCAGGGCGCCCCGGCTGGCGTAGGCGGAGGCGTACCGGGGGTCGAGGGCGATGGCTTTCGCGTAGTCGGCGAGTGCCTCCGTCTCGCGGCCCGCGGCGGCGAGCGCGTCGCCCCGCTCGCACAGCACCCACGGCGCCTCGGGGTCGAGTTCGGCCGCGCGGTCGAGGTCGGCCAGCTGCTGTGCGCGTTCGCCGCGGGAGCGGCGGACCCGGGCCCGGACGACCAGGGCCCACACATAGCCGGGGTCGGCCGCCAGCGCCCGGTCCAGGTCGGTGAGGGCCAGGTCGTCCTGGCCGAGTACGTGCCGCAGGGCGCCCCGCGTGGCACGGGCGAGGGTCAGGGCCGGGTCGAGTCGGAGCGCCCGGTCGAGGTCCGCGAGCGCCTCCTCGTAGCGGCCGGCCCGCCTGCGGTGCTCGCCGCGGAAGCCCAGGGAGGCGGCGTCGTCGGGGTCCAGCTCGACGGCCCGGTCCAGGTCGGCCAGGGCCGCCTCGACATCGCCCACGTTCGCCCGGGTGAGGGCCCGGACGGTGTAGGTGCGGGCCTGCCCGGGGTCGAGCGCGACGGCCCTGTCGAACTCGGCCAGCGCATGGTCGTAGTCCTCACCGGCGTGGAAGATCTCGCCGCGGAAGAGGTGCGCGCGGATCCGGGAGGTGGTGTCGAGCGGGGCCCGGTCCAGGAGCAGGGCGAGCGCGTCGGCGGTGTTCGGTGCCTGGAGGGCGGTCAGCAGGTCGCGGCCCCAGCGGGCCGGTGCCGCGTCCTGGGCGTCCTCCCCGGCCTCCGCGAGCATCCGGGCCCAGCGGCGGGCCTCCTCGTCCCCCCGGCGGCAGGCCCGCACCACGACCCGAAGGGCGGACGGCAGCGCCGTCGGCTCGCCCGCGCACAGCCGGTGGTAGGCCTCCGCCAGCCGCAGTTCGCGCCATCTGTCGTCGGCCCACTGGTCGTCCAGCCCGGCCGCGCGCTCCTCCCGCCAGGCCGCGTGCACCTCCGCCAGCCGTTGCTGGCGCCGCGCCCAGCCGCGCGGCGACCGGCTGCGCTGCAACCGCAGCATCGGTGCCCGTACGACGTCGTGGTACTGGACCCGGTCGGCGCGCTCGCTGACGAACGGCATCCCGCGCAGCCAGTCGTACAGGGCGTCGGCCTCCGTCTCGGGGCAGTCGGTGACGGCCCGGAACACGTCGGCGTCCAGGCGCCGGGGCAGCGCGCAGGCGAGGGCGACGGACCGCCGTACCGGGTCGGGTTCCCACTTCAGGAAGCGGTCCACGGCGGTGGCGCTCGGGTCGCCCACGTCGTCCGGGTCGGCCGGGCGGGTCGCGGCGAGGGTGGAGACGAGGACGGGCAGGCCGCCGGTCAGCCGGAGCACCTCCGCGACCACGGGTTCGTCCAGCACGCCCCGGTCCGCGAGCAGCCCGCGCGCCTCCGCCTCGGTGAACGGCCCGATCGGCAGGTCCGTCATGAAGTCGGCGAAGCCGCCCCAGCGGGCGGTGTCGAAGGGCCGCTGGCCCGCGGTGACGACGATGACATTGGCGGGCAGGGCGCCGTACCGGTCGGTGGTCATCAGGGTGTGCAGCCAGGCGTCGAGGAACGGGCCGGTGCGTTCGTAGGTGTCGAAGAACAGGACGAGCCAGGGGACGGCGGAGGTGACCGCCGGGAGGTCCTCCAGCAGCCTGGGGGTCAGGACCCGCTCCGGGGACAGCACCAGCTGGACGTCCTCCTGGTCGCGGAAGCGCGCGCTGAGCCGGGCCTTCAGCCGGGTCGCGCCCTCCGCGAGCTGGGCCGCGTCCACCGCGCCCACGAAGGCGCCGGCACCGGGGACCAGGGCGCCCAGGCCCGCCATGCCGAGCCGTACCGCCGTGGTGGTGAGCGGGGACGGGCCGCCCGGGAGGTCCGGGGCGGGTTCCAGGGTGGCGACCTCGGCCTCGGCCTCGTGCCGGCGCTCCCGGTGGGCGGCGAGACGTTCCTCCAGCTTCTTCAACCGGTGGCCCTGCTCGGCGAGTCGGCGGCTGATCGCGGTCAGCGCCTCGGGCACGCTGCCGGCGCTCTCGTCCACGTACGCGGTGACCGCGCCGCGTTCCCGGGCGATCTGCTCCAGTTCCCGGACCAGGAAGGTCTTTCCGACGCCGGCCTGGCCGTGGATGTGGAAGAGGAAGCGGTGCCGCTCGTCCTCCGGGGCCAGGTCCAGGTTCTCCCGGAAGGCGGCCCGTTCGTCGCTGCGGCCGATGAACCCCGCGCGTCTGCGCCGCCCGATCAGTTCATGCATCGACGGCCGCCGTGCCTGCCCCTGCGCCATACTCCGACCTCCCCCGGCCAGGGTTCATTGTGGCTCAATGCGCGTGCCGGGACCGGGCGTTCATCAGGCAGAATCCAGCCATGACCACCACCCCCACCAGTAACTCGGGCCTCAGGCTTGCCGCCGGTGTGCTCACCGGCATACTCGCGCTCTACATCGCCCTGGTAGCGCTCGGCAACATCACCGACTTCGGCACCAACCAGCAGTTCGTACGGCATGTCCTGGCGATGGACACCACGTTCGGGGACGACCGCCTGATGTGGCGGGCCGTGACCAGCAAGGGGCTGGAGGACACCGCGTACGTCCTCATCATCGCGTGGGAGACCGCGGCCGCCCTGGTGCTGGTGTGGGGCACGTGGCTGTGGGCGCGGGGCAGGGACGAGGCGGCCGCCCGGCGCTGGTCCACCTACGGGCTGCTGATGCTGCTGGTGCTGTTCGGTGCCGGGTTCATCGCGATCGGCGGCGAGTGGTTCTCGATGTGGCAGTCGAAGAGCTGGAACGGGCTGGACGCCGCCACCCGGATCTTCCTGCTCAGCGGGGTCGCGCTGATCGTCAACCAGCTGCCGTCCCGCACCCGGGACTGACCCCTACGGGACGACCATCACCTTGGTACCGGCGTCGCCGAAGGCCCACAGGGCGGCGCCGTCCTCCTTGTGCATCCGGATGCCGCCCAGCTTCTTGCTGCCGTCGGCGGGGGGCGGCGAGGAGCCGTCCAGGGCGTTGGAGAAGGCTATGTTCACGCCCTCCGCCTTGGTGAAGTACATGACGTGCTCGATCTCCACCCCGTCCGAGCCCTTCAGGGACTGGATGCGCAGGGTGACCGAGTAGCGGCCGGGCTGCGGGGCGACCGTGCCCGGCCACACCGTGAAGCTGCGGGAGGCCCGGCCGGTCGCGTCGACCAGCCACACCCGCTTCCCGGCGAGCGAGTAGACGATCCGGCGGCCCTGTCCCGACGCGTCGGGCAGGGCGGGCGGGCCCGAGGGCTTCGGGTCGGCGGGCGCGTGGCTGCCCGCGGACGCCGACGGGTTGGGCTTCGCCACGGCGGCCGTGGGATGCGGCCCGTGGTTCGCCTGGACGGCGAGGGCGATCACGGCCGCGGTCGCCCCAGCCGTCAGACCGGTGACCCAGGCCCAGGAGGGCAGTCGGGCAGCCACGGGTACGCATCTCCTCCGCTACGGGGCCCCCGCTCGGTTCGGGGGTCGGATCATCGTACTCAGTCCAGTACGGGCAGCAGCTCGGGCAGGTGGCCGTCGGAGGCCTCGGCCGCCTGCTGCCGCTCCGGCGGGACCTCGCCGTAGAGCGTGGTGCGCGGCTTCGCCGGGCGGCCGGCCGCCTCGGCCACGGCCACCAGGTCGCGGACCGACTTGTACGAGCCGTACGACGAGCCCGCCATCCGGGAGATCGTCTCCTCCATCAGGGTTCCGCCCAGGTCGTTGGCACCGGAGCGGAGCATCTCCGCCGCGCCCTCGACGCCCAGCTTGACCCAGCTGGTCTGGATGTTCGGGATCCAGGGGTGCAGCAGCAGCCGGGCCATGGCCGTCACCGCGCGGTTGTCCCGGGTCGTCGGGCCCGGACGGGCGATGCCCGCCAGATACACCGGCGCGTTGGTGTGGATGAACGGGAGGGTGACGAACTCGGTGAAACCGCCTGTCTCCTGCTGGATCCCGGCGAGGGTGCGCAGATGGCCGAGCCAGTGGCGGGGCTGGTCGACATGGCCGTACATCATCGTCGAGGAGGAGCGGATGCCCAGCTCGTGGGCGGTCCGGATCACCTCGATCCAGGTGGCCGTGGGCAGCTTGCCCTTGGTCAGCACCCAGCGGACCTCGTCGTCCAGGATCTCCGCGGCCGTGCCCGGGATGGTGTCCAGGCCGGCCTCCTTCGCCGCCGTCAGCCACTCGCGGACCGGCATACCGGTACGGGTGGCGCCGTTCACCACCTCCATCGGGGAGAAGGCGTGCACATGCATGCCGGGGACGGCGGCCTTCACCGCCCGCGCGATGTCGAAGTAGGCATTGCCGGGCAGGTCGGGGTGGATACCGCCCTGCATGCACACCTCGACCGCGCCGACGTCCCACGCCTGCCGGGCCCGGTCGGCGACCTGCTCCAGGGAGAGGGTGTAGGCGTCCGCGTCGGTGCGGCGCTGGGCGAAGGCGCAGAAGCGGCAGCCGGTGTAGCAGACGTTGGTGAAGTTGATGTTCCGGGTGACGATGTACGTCACCTCGTCGCCGACCGCCGAGCGGCGCACGTCGTCGGCCACCCGGCACAGCGCGTCCAGCGCCGGGCCGTCCGCGTGCAGCAGGGCGAGGGCCTCCGCGTCGGTCAGCTTCGTCGGGTCGTCGGCCGCCGTGCGCAGGGCCTGCCGTACGTCCGTGTCGATCCGTTCCGGCGCCATGCCGGGGGCGGCCGCCTCGCGCAGGGCCGCCCAGTCGCCGTACACCTCGTCGAAGTCGTCGCGCCGGTCGGCGGTACGGCCCTCGGTGTCGATCGTGCGGTGCAGTTCGGTGCGGCCGGAGGGGACGAACACCTCCTCCGGTTCCTGCCAGGGCAGGCCCCGGGGGCGGGCGTCGGGCCGGGCCAGGCCCGTCTCCGGGTCGGCGAGCGCGGCGACGTGCGGGCGCAGCCGGGGGTCCAGCCAGGGCTCGCCGCGGCGCACGAACTCCGGGTACACGCACAGCCGTTCCCGCAAGCAGAACCCGGCCGTCGCCGAGCGCTCGGCCAGCTCCTCGATCTGCGGCCAGGGGCGCTCGGGGTTGACGTGGTCGATGGTGAGCGGGGAGACCCCGCCCCAGTCGTCGATGCCCGCGCCGATCAGCCGCTCGTACTCGCCGGCGACGAGGTTCGGCGGGGCCTGGAGGCAGGCCGAGGGGCCCATGAGGTGCCGGGCGACGGCGACCGTGGCGACGAGGTCGTCGAGTTCGGCGTCCGGCATGCCGCGCATCGCCGTGTCGGGCTTGGCGCGGAAGTTCTGGATGATCAGTTCCTGGATGCCGTGGTAGGCGCGGGCGACCTTGCGCAGCGCGAACAGGGACTCCGCGCGCTCCTCGTAGGTCTCCCCGATGCCGATCAGCAGGCCGGAGGTGAAGGGCACCGAGGACCGGCCCGCGTCCTCCAGCACCCGCAGCCGTACGGCCGGTTCCTTGTCCGGGGAGCCGTGGTGCGGGCCGCCGGGCTCGGACCACAGGCGGGTCGCGGTGGTCTCCAGCATCATCCCCATGGACGGCGCGACCGGCTTGAGCCGCTGGAAGTCCGTCCAGGTCAGCACTCCCGGGTTGAGGTGGGGCAGCAGGCCCGTCTCCTCCAGGATGCGGATGGAGATCGCGCGGACATAGGCGATGGTGTCGTCATAGCCGTGCGCGTCGAGCCACTCGCGCGCCTCCGGCCAGCGGTCCTCCGGCTTGTCGCCGAGGGTGATCAGGGCTTCCTTGCAGCCGAGTTCGGCGCCGCGGCGGGCGATGTCCAGCACCTCGTCGGGGGACATGAACATTCCGTGCCCGGCCCGGCGCAGCTTGCCGGGGACGGTGACGAAGGTGCAGTAGTGGCACTTGTCCCGGCACAGCCGGGTGAGCGGGATGAAGACGCTCTTCGAATACGTGATGACCCCGGGGCGGCCCGCCTGGGCGAGGCCCGCGTCCCGCACCCGGGCGGCGGACGCGGCGAGGTCGGTCAGGGCCTCGCCGCGGGCCTGGAGCAGCACCGCCGCCTCGGTGACGTCGAGGGCGACGCCGTCCCGGGCGCGTTTGAGGGCGCGACGCATGGAGTTCTCGGTGGGGCCGGTTCCGGAGGTCGCGGAAGTGGTCATCTCTCGAGGATACGGAAGCGGCGATCACGCCTGAGACTGGTTGCCCGGCAGGAAGGTCGCGTATGAGTCGAGCGCCCGCAGCACCTCCGCCTCCCCGGCCGGCGGCAGCTGCACCACCACCTCCTCGATGCCCAGCTCGGCGTAGTGGGCGAGCTTGCCGGGGCTGGGGTGGACCGCGTACGGGACGACCTGGAGATCGGCCGGATCGCGGCCGGCATCGGCCCAGGCGGCGCGCAGGCGCGGCAGGGACTCGGTGAGGCCGCGCCCGCCGATCGGCAGCCAGCCGTCGGCGTACTCGGCGATGTGCGCGAACAGCCGGGGTCCGGCGGCCCCGCCCACCAGGGTGCGCGGGCCGACCACCGGGCCGCGCGGCCGCCGCACCGGCTTGGGGTGCGCGAAGCTGGCCCGCACGCCGCCGAACTCGCCCTGGTACGCGGTGGGTTCCGCGGACCACAGCGCCTGCATGATCCGCACCCGGTCCCGCACCAGGTCCCGGCGCGTACGCCAGTCCACGCCGTGGTCGGCGGCCTCCTCCACGTTCCACCCGTAGCCGAGGCCGAGGGTGAAGCGGCCGCCGGAGAGGTGGTCCAGGGTGGCGATCTGCTTGGCGAGGACGATCGGGTCGTGCTGGGCCAGCAGAGTGATCCCGGTCCCCAGCCCGAGCCGCGAGGTGACGGCCGCGGCCTGACCGAGGGCGACGAAGGGGTCGAGGGTACGGCCGTACTCGGGCGGCAGCTCGCCCCCGGCCGGGTACGGAGTGGTGCGCTCGACGGGGATATGGGTGTGCTCGGGCAGATACAGCCCGGAGAAACCGCGCGCTTCCAGCTCGGGGGCGAGGCGCACGGGGGTGACGGTCTCGTCGGTGAGGAAGATCGTGACGGCGATACGCATGAGCCATCGTACCGACTGGTTGGTCACCTGTCGTAGGCATGCGGTTCCTCACGCGGCCTCGCGGCGCCTAGCGTGGGCCTTGTGACCAGCTTGCGTGGCAGACTCGCGCCCGGTTCGCCGGATTACGTCTATCTGCCCTTCGAGGTGCCGCCCCGCACCGCCGGGCTGCATGTCTCCTACCGCTACGACCGGCCCGCCACCCCCGCCGGAGTTCCGGGCAACGCGCTCGACATCGGGCTCTTCGACGAGCGGGGGGTCGAGGAGGGGTTCCGGGGCTGGTCGGGCGGGGCGCGGAGCGAGTTCTCCGTGCGCGGCGACACGGCGACCCCGGGCTATCTCCCCGGCCCGCTGAACCCCGGCGTCTGGCACATCGCGCTCGGCCCGTACACGATCGCGCCGCAGGGACTGTCGTACGACGTCACGGTGACCCTCACGGAGGGGGAGCCGGCGCCGACCCCGCCGCCCCGGTATCCGCCGTCCCGCGCCCGGGGGCGGGGCCGGGACTGGTACCGGGGCGACTGCCATCTGCACTCCCGGCACTCCGACGGCGCCCGCACCCCGGCACAGATCGCCTCGCTCGCCCGCGCGGCCGGGCTGGACTTCGTCAACAGCTCCGACCACAACACCCATGCCTCGCACGCCCACTGGGCCGGCGCGGCGGGCGAGGACCTGTTGGTGCTGCTGGGCGAGGAGGTCACCACCAGGAACGGCCACGTCCTCGCCCTCGGCACCGACCCGGGCACCTTCGTCGACTGGCGCCACCGGGCCCGAGACCACCGCAGGGCCCGCTTCGCCGACCGGATCCACGGCGCGGGCGGACTGGTCGTACCGGCCCATCCGTACGCCCCCTGCGTCGGCTGCGCCTGGAAGTTCGGGTTCGCGGACGCGGACGCGCTCGAGGTGTGGAACGGGCCCTGGACGCCCGACGACGAGGTGGCGCTGGCCGCCTGGGACGGGCTGCTGGGAGCCGCCGCGTCCGAGGGGCGGCCCTGGCTTCCGGCGATGGGCGGCAGCGACGCGCACCGGCCCCCGGACACGGTCGGGCACCCGCAGACGGTGGTCCTCGCCGACGACCTCACCCGGGAGGCGATCCAGCAGGGGCTGCGGGCCGGGCGGTCGTACGTCGCCGAGTCCCGGCGGGTGGCGTTGTCCCTCACCGCGACCGCCGCGAGCGGTGCGCGGGCCGGGGTCGGCGAACGGCTGACGGTCGGGACCGACGAGCCGGTGACCGTCCGGCTGGCGGTCGCCGGGGCGCCGCGCTGCACCGTCCGGTTCGTCACCGACCAGGGCGTGCTGTGCACCGGCGGGCCGCTGCCGGTGGCGGGAGCGGGCACCGTCGAGTGGCGTACCACGCCCGCGAACGCGGCCTATGTGCGCGCCGAGGTACGGCACGCGTCGGCGCTCGGCCCGGTGCCGGGGATGATGGCGGCGTTCACCAACCCGGTCTTCCTCGGGGCCGGCTGATCCCCGAGAGCGACGGAAGCGAGAGACATGGCACCCCGCAGCGACCTCAGACACCGCCTCGTGACCCGCTTCCAGCGGCACCTGGCCAACCCGCTGGCCCGGCGCATGCCCTTCCAGACCCTGCTGGAGACCACCGGCCGCAGCTCCGGGCTGCCCCGGCGGACCCCGGTCGGCGGGCGCCGGGTGGGCGGGTCCTTCTGGCTGGTCTCGGAGTTCGGGCACCGCTCGCAGTACGTCCGGAACATCCAGGCCGACCCCCGGGTCCGCGTCCGGCTCGCCGGCCGCTGGCACCACGGCACCGCCCACCTCCTGCCCGAGGACGACCCGGTCGCCCGCCTGCGCACCCTGCCCCGCTTCAACAGCGCGGCGGTCCGGGCCTTCGGCACCGGCCTGCTGACCATCCGGGTGGACCTGGCCGACTGAGCCGGGAAAGACTGCGGCCGTGAAGCTCACCACCGCCCCGTCCGCCCTGGAACCCGCCCGGGACTTCCAGGAGTTGCTGCCGCACGCCCGCCCGGCCGTACGGCTGCATCCGCGCCGCGGCACGCCCGGACCGCGCGACAGCCACATCGGCGGCCCGCTGCTCTGGCCGGCCGCCGAGCCCTGGCCGGAGTGCGCCGACCACAAGGACGTCAACGGCCGCGCCTACAGCATGCCGATGGTCGCGGTGGCCCAGCTGACGGCGGCGGACTTCCCGGAGATCCGCTTCCCGGACGGCACGGACCTGGTCCAGCTGCTGTGGTGCCCGGAGTGGCACGACCAGCCGCATCCGGCGGGCTGGGGCCAGGCCTGCCGGCTGTTCTGGCGCCGCGCCGACCGGGTCACCGACCCGCTCACCGAGCAGCCGGACCCCGAGGAACACTGGGACCACGACTGGGACATGATCCCGCGCGCCTGTGTGCTGCACCCGGAGCGGCTCCTGGACTACCCCGACAGCGAGGAGCTGCCGGACGGTCTCGGGGAGCGCTTCGAGGCCTGGCTGAGGGAGCGGAACCTGCGCGACGACCTCACCACCGTCCCCGGTTACAAGCTCGGCGGCTTCATGAACTGGTGCACGACGGACCTGCCGGAGGCCCTGGAGTGCGGTGAGTGCCAGGCCCCGCTGGAGCTGTTCCTCCAGTTCGACACCTGCGAGTACGCCATCGGCACCTGGGGCCCCGACGGCGCGCCCCACCGCTTCCAGCCCCTCGAGGAACGCCATCTGGAGCCGCGCGGCCCGGAGTGGCAGGCGGCCCTGGAACCGGTCGGCATGACCGTCGGCCGTGGCAGCCACGCCGGTCTGTTCGTCTGCGCGGCCGACCCCCGGCACCCGGCGTCGTACTTCTCCCAGTGAGCCCAGTGAGCACAGTGAGCCTGGTGACCGCCCTGCTGCCCCTCACCCCGGCCACACGATCGACTGCACCTCGCTGTAGGCGTGCAGCGCATAGGAGCCCACGTCCCGGCCGACCCCGCTGCGTTTGAAGCCGCCGAACGGGGCCTCCATGTTGCGGCCGACGGTGTTGACGCCCACACCGCCGGCCCGCAGCCGCCGCGCCACCCGGAAGGCGCGGGCCACATCGCCGGACCAGACGTAGTCGATGAGGCCGTAGTCGGAGTCGTTGGCGAGGGCGATGCCCTCCTCCTCGTCGTCGAACGGAATCACCACGACCACCGGCCCGAAGATCTCCTCCCGGGCCACCCGCATCCCGTTCGCGCAGTCGGCGAGGAGGGTGGGCGCGACGTAGAACCCCCGGTCCAGCGGCGGCCGTCGGCCTCCGGTGACCACGGTCGCGCCCTCCTTGCGCCCGAGTTCGACGTACGACTCGACCCGCTCCCGGTGCTGTCCGGAGATCACCGGCCCCACCACCGTGCCCGGCTCCCGCGGGTCCCCGACCGTCAACCTACGTGCGTAGGCGTCCAGTTGGTCGACCAGCCGCGCGTACACCGCGCGCTGGGCCAGCACCCGGGTCGGTGCCGTGCAGATCTGTCCGCTGTAGAAGGAGAAGGTCGTCCCGATCCCGGCCACCGCCGAGCCGAGGTCCGCGTCGTCGAAGACGAGCGCCGCGCCCTTCCCGCCCAGCTCCATCAGCTGGCGTTTCATGTCCCGGCCGCACACCTCGGCGATCCGCCGTCCGACGGCCGTGGACCCGGTGAAGCTGACCATGTCGACGTCGTCCGAGGCCACCACCGCCTCCCCGACGGCCACCTCCCGCCCGGAGACCACGTTCACCACCCCGCGCGGCACCCCGGCCTCCTGGAGCGCCTCCGCCATGCGGTAGACGGACAGCGGGTCCTGCGGGGCCGGCTTCACCACCACCGTGTTCCCCATGGCCAGCGCCGGGGCGACCTTCCCGGCCGCGTTGGCCCAGGGGTTGTTGTACGAGGTCACGCAGGTGACGACGCCCACCGGCTGGCGTACCGCCAACGCGCCCAGCACCCCGGCCCGCCCCATCGGCCCGGCCTCGATGAGCTGCGGCGGCACGGCCCACTCGGCCGCCTCCACGGTCGCGTACCGGCGGAACCGGGCCGCGGCCACCCCGACCTGCATGCCCCGCGCCGTCGCCGTGGTCGCCCCGGTCTCGGCACGCGCCAGCCCGGCGTACGGCTCCGCCCGCCCCCGGATGATCTCCGCCGCCCGGCCCAGCAGCGCCGCCCGCTCCTCCGGGCGGGTCCGCGACCACGCCCCGAACGCCTCCCGGGCCGCCGCGCAGGCCGCCCGCGCCTGCTCCGGCGAGGCCTCCGGCGCCCGACCGACGACCTCCTCGGTGGCCGGGTCGATCACCGGATAGTGGCCGTGCTCGGGTGCGACCCACTCCCCGCCGACGAACAGCCGCTGCCCCTCGCTCACCGGGTGCTCACCGTCCGCGTGTCCCGGCCGGACCGCAGCACCCTGCCGGGTACGGCCCCGCTCACCACGTCGTCCCGGATCGCCTCGACCCCGTTGACCCACACGGCCCGCACCCCGAGCGCCCGCGAGTCCAGCCGCGGGCTGTCGCCGGGCAGGTCGTGCACCAGCCGTGCACGGCCGGCGTCGATCCGCTCGGGGTCGAAGAGCACCAGGTCGGCGTGGAAGCCCTCGCGCACCCGCCCCCGCTCGCGCAGCCCGAACAGCCGCGCCGGTTCGTCGGTCAGCATCCGCACCGCCTGTTCCAGCCCGACCAGCTTCCGGCCGCGCAGACAGTCCCCGAGGAACCGCGTGGTGTACGGCGCCCCGCACATCCGGTCCAGATGCGCCCCCGCGTCGGAGCCGCCGAGCAGCACGTCCTCGTGCTGCCAGGTCTCCGCGCGCAGCGCCCAGGACGCCGGGTCGTTGTCGGACGGCATCGGCCACAGCACCGTACGCAGCCCGTCCTCGGCGCAGATGTCCACCAGGCACGCGAAGGGGTCCTGCCCCCGCTCCTCGGCGATGTCCCGGACGACCCGCCCGGTGAGCCCCTCGTTGGCGGGGCTGTAGGTGTCCCCGATGACATACCGCCCGAAGTCCGCGAGCCGCCGGAAGACGCCCGCCTCCTTCGACCGGGCCCGCCGCAGCAGCTCGTCCCTGGTGTGCGGGTCCCGCAGCCTCGCGATCCGCTCGGGCACCGGCAGCCCGAGCACCGGCCCCCAGCCGGGGATCAGGTTGAGCGCGCAGAAGGTGCCCAGCGACATGTTCATCGGGGTGAGGATCGGCATGGTCAGGGCCACCACCCGGCCGCCCGCCTTGCGCGCCCGTTCGCTCGCGCTCAGCTGCCGCGGCACCCGGTCCGGCACGGCCGCGTCGACGGTCAGCACGTTCCAGTTCAGCGGCCGCCCGGCGGCGGCGCTCAGCTCCGCCAGCAGCTCGATCTCGGCGTCGCTGAACCGGTCCAGGCAGCCGGCGACGATCGCCTCGATCTGCGTCCCCTCGTGCTCCCCGACCGCCCGCGCGAGGGCCAGCAGCTCCGGTGGCCGGGCGTGCCGGGAGGCGACCGGCCGGCCGTCCCCGTCGGAGTGGGTGCCCGACTGGGTGGTGGACAGCCCCCAGGCCCCGGCGTCCATGGCCTCGTGCAACGCCTGCACCATGGCGGCCAGCTGCTCGTCCCCCGGCTGCCCGCCGATCGCGTCGGCCCCCATCACATACCGCCGCAGCGCACAGTGCCCCACCATGAACCCGGCGTTGACCGCGATCCGCCCCTCGAGGGCGTCCAGATAGTCACCGAAGGTGTGCCAGCTCCAGGGCGCCCCTTCTTCGAGGGCGACCAGGGACATGCCCTCCACCTTGGACATCATGCGGCGCGTGTAGTCGGCGTCGTCCGGACGGGCGGGGCTGAGCGGCGCGAGCGTGAACCCGCAGTTCCCCCCGACGACCGTGGTCACCCCGTGGTTGAGGGAGGGCGTCGCGTACGGGTCCCAGAAGAGCTGGGCGTCGTAGTGGGTATGGGGGTCGACGAAGCCGGGAGCGAGAACGAGCCCGGTGGCGTCCTCGGTGGTACGGGCGTCTCCGGTGGCAGCACCGATGACAGCGATACGGCCGTCCCGTATACCGACGTCGGCGGTGAAGGCGGGCGCACCGGTCCCGTCCACGACGGCGGCACCCTTGATGAGGTGATCAAGCATCACGCGGCCCCCCGGAACCGCGTCGTCCGGTGAACGGGATCCGTGTCGATCTTCGGAATCACGCACTCCCCGATCAACCGGATCGTCTGCAGCGTCTCCTCCTTCGGCACCCCCACCGGCAACCCGAAGCTCAACTGGTCCGCCCCCGCCTGCTCCCACCTCTTGCACTGCCGCAGCACCTCGTCCGGGTCCCCGCAGATCAGCAGCTCCTCCTCGATGAGCAGCTCCACGAACTCCGGCGTGTACGCGGGCAGCGTCTCCGGCCACTCCGGGAACCCCTCCGGCCGCGGGAACGTGTCGTGGTACCGGAAGACCAGCGAGGGCAGGTAGTGCAGCCCCCCGCGGACCGCGATGTCGATCGCCTCCGCGTGCGTGGGCGCGCAGATCGCGGTGGTCGTGACCATCACGTTGTCGTTGACGAAGTCCCCCACCGGCTCCGCGTCCACGATCGCCGTCTTGTACTGCTCCAGCACCCACTCCATGTCGGACACCTTCTGGATGCTGAAGCCGAGCACGCCGAGCCCCTTCTTCGCGGCCATGGCGTACGACGGCGGGGACCCGGCCGCGTACCACATCGCCGGGTGGGACCTGCCGTACGGCTTGGGCAGGACCTTCCGCGGCGGCAGCTGCCAGTGCTTGCCCTGAAAGCCCTGGTACTCGTCCTGGAGCCACATCTTCGGGAACTCGGCGATGGTCTCTTCCCAGATCTCCTTGGTGCGGTTCATGTCGGTCACCCCCGGCAGGAACCCGAGGATCTCGTGCGAGCCGGCGCCCCGCCCGCTGCCGAACTCGAAGCGGCCCTCGCTGAGGTGGTCGAGCATGGCGACCTTCTCGGCGACCTTGACCGGGTGGTTGACGGGGGCCAGCGGGTTGAAGATCCCGGAGCCGAGATGGATCCGCTCGGTGGCGTGCGCGAGGTAGCCGAGGAAGACGTCGTTGGCGGAGAGGTGGGAGTACTCCTCCAGGAAGTGGTGCTCGGAGGCCCAGGCGTACTTGAAGCCGGACCGGTCCGCCTGGATGACGTACTCGGTCTCCTCCATCAGCGCCTTGTGCTCGGCGAGCGGGTCGGTCTGGGCGCGCTTGCCCACGTATCCCTGTACAAAGAGCCCGAATTCCACGGCGGTTCACCGTCCCTACGAGTGCCTATGGATCCTTGCCTTCGGCTTCATATCTGACGGCCCGTCAGATCTCAAGAGAGATCGGTCTCAAGAGAGACGACCGCCCCTCGGGCAGCGCCGGTCAGATGACGCTGACCCCCGCCAGCCAGCCCCCGTCGATCACGAACGGCTGCCCGGTGATGTACGACGAGTCGTCCGAGGTCAGGAAGAGGGCGAGCCGTGCCACCTCCTCCGGGCGCCCGACCCGGCCGAGCGGCACCAGCCTGCGGTACAGCTCGTCCAGGGCCCGGCTCGTCTCCTCCGGGTCCGCGTCGGGGTCCAGCCGGGCCGGGTTGGACATGGGGGTGTCGATGGCGCCGGGGCAGATGGCGTTGACCCGGATCCGCCGTCCCGCCAGCTCCAGCGCGGCCACCCGGGTCAGCCCGAGCACCGCGTGCTTGGTCGCGGCGTACGTGCCCACGGCGGCCATCCCGGTCAGCGCGGTGTAGGAAGCGGTGTTGACGATCGTCCCGCCGTCGGCCATCTCCGGCACCACCGTCTTCATGCCCAGGAAGCAGCCGACCTGATTGACCTGGACGACCTGCATGAACTCGTCCAGCGGGGTGTCCACCAGGGCGTTGAAGCGCAGGATGCCCGCGTTGTTGACCAGCCCGTCGATCCGGCCGTACGCCCGCCGGACCTCGGCCACCGCCTCCCGCCAGCCCTCCTCGGTGCCCACGTCCAGGTGGACGTAGAGCGCCCCGATCTCCTTGGCCAGGGCCTGGCCCTGCTCGTCCAGCACATCGGCGACGGCCACCCGCGCGCCCTCCGCCCGGAAGAGCCGCGCCTCCTGCTCGCCCTGCCCGCGCGCCGCACCGGTGACCAGGACGACCCGCCCGTCCAGCTTGCCCATGGAGCCCTCCTAGTTGAGCCGGGGCGCGACCTCCGCCCCGAACAGCGCGATCTGCTCGACGAGTTCGGCCCGGCTCCGGCTGCGGAACCGCACCTGGATCTGGTCCACGCCCATCGCCCGGTACGCCCTGAGCGACTCGGCGATCCGCTCCGGCGCCCCGCTGAGGGTGCGCCGCCCGACGTCCCAGCCGGCCGGTCCGACGTAGAGCGGCTCGGCGATGGCGCCGACGGTGAACGGCCCCTCGGCACCCTGCTCCGACCGCAGCCGCCGGATCCGCTCGATCTGCCCTGCCAGCCGCTCCCGGGGATCGCCCTGCGGCAGCCAGCCGTCGCCCTTGAGCGCGGCCCGTCGTACGGCGGCGGGCGAGGAGCCGCCGACCCACAGCGGCACCCGGGGCTGTTCGGGCCGGGGCCGCTGTCCGAGCCCGGCGAAGTCATAGCGCTTGCCGTGATGCTCGGGGTACTCCTCGGGCCCGAGGGCGGCCCGCAGGGCGTCGACGGTCTCGTCCAGGACGGCCCCGCGCCGCTCGAAGTCGGCGCCCACGGCCTCGAACTCCTCCTGTACGTGCCCGGCCCCGACCCCGAGGATCAGCCGGCCGCCGGAGAGGTGGTCGAGGGTGGCGTACTGCTTGGCGGTGAGCAGCGGATGGCGCAGCCCGACCACCGCGACATGGCTGAGCAGCCGGATGCGTCCGGTGACGGCGGCGAGATGGGCGAGGGTGGCGACGGGGTCGTACCAGACCGTGCCCATGGCCGGTGCCAGCCGCCGGGGCACGGCCACGTGCTCGCAGACGGCGAGGTAGGCGAAGCCGGCGGTGTCCGCGGCCCGGGCGACGGCGACCAGGTCCGCCGCGCCCGCGGCGGCCTCCCACGGCTCCGCGTACAGGGTGCTCTGGGACTGCACCGGCAGCTGGATGCCGTACGCCAGGCCGGTCACCGCCAGAGCCCCTCGGGGGTGAGCCCCAGCAGCTCGATCGCGTTCCCGCGGACGATCCGCTCGACCACCTCGGGCGCCAGGTGGCCCATCTGCGCCTCGCCGACCTCGCGGGACTTCGGCCAGGTGGAGTCGGAGTGCGGGTAGTCGGTCTCGTAGAGGACGTTGCCGACACCGATGGCGTCCAGGTTGCGCAGCCCGAAGGCGTCGTCGAAGAAGCAGCCGTACACATGCCCGGCGAACAGCTCGGACGGCGGCCGGCGCACCTTGTCGGCGACCCCGCCCCACCCGCGGTTCTCCTCCCAGACCACGTCCGCGCGTTCGAGGATGTACGGGATCCAGCCGATCTGCCCCTCCGCGTACATGACCCGGAGGTTCGGGAAGCGTTCGAACTTGCCGCTCATGAGCCAGTCGACCATCGAGAAGCAGCAGTTGGCGAAGGTGATGGTGGAGCCGACGGCGGGCGGCGCGTCGGCGGAGGTGGAGGGCATCCGGCTGCTGGAGCCGATGTGCATGGCGACGACCGTGCCGGTCTCGTCGCAGGCCGCGAGGAAGGGGTCCCAGTCGTCGGTGTGCACGGACGGCAGCCCGAGGTGCGGCGGTATCTCCGAGAAGGCGACCGCCCGGACCCCGCGGGCCGCGTTCCGCCGCACCTCCGCGGCGGCCAGCGCGGGGTCCCACAGGGGTATCAGCGTGAGCGGCACCAGCCGTCCGCGCGCCGCGGGCCCGCACCACTCCTCCACCATCCAGTCGTTGTAGGCGCGGACGCAGAGCAGGGCGAGGTCCTTGTCCCGGGCCTCGGCGAAGGTCTGGCCGCAGAAGCGGGGGAAGGTCGGGAAGCAGACCGCCGACTGCACATGGTTGAGGTCCATGTCGGCGATGCGCTCGCGCACGTCGTACGACCCGGCCCGCATCTGCTCGTAGGTGATGACCTCCAGCCGGACCTCGTCCCGGGCGCAGCCGACGGCGGTGTCCAGCCGGGTGAGCGGGCGCCGCAGATCCTCGTACGCCCACCAGTCGCCCACGGGCCCCTCGCCGGTGGCGCCCGGCTCCCCCATCACGGGCCGGAACCGCCCGCCGAGGAAGGTCATCTCCCGCACCGGCGCCCGGACGACCCGGGGCCCCACGTCCCGGTACTTCCGCGGCAGCCGGTCCTGCCACACGGCCGCCGGCTCGACGGTGTGATCGTCGACGGAGATGATCCACGGGAACTCTTTGGCCTCCATGTCCCTCACCGTAGCGCCGATCTGACGGGCCGTCAGCTACTCGGGAGGGGGCCGGGTTTTCCGCGCGGCCCGCGAAGACGGTGTGAGGGCTTTGTGTGCCGGGGCGTGCCGGTCTGTGATCGGTGTCTCCCGCGGCTGACGCAACCGCCCCGAACAAGGCAAACTGACGGGGTTGTTCCGACGCCGAGGGGGGCGAATGCATGGCTGGTGGGCCGCGAGTACCTGAGCAGCGGCGTCCCGGCTCCACGGACCCGGCCGAACCGGCCGCGGAGCAGGAGGCGTTGCGCTTCGGCGTGCTCGGTCCGGTGCGGGCCTGGCGGGGCGCCGAGCAGCTCAGCACGGGCTCGCCCCAGCAGCGCGCGCTGCTGGCCGCCCTGCTGCTGCGGGAGGGCCGTACGGCGACCGCGGCGGAACTGATCGACGCGCTGTGGGGCCCCGAGCCGCCCTCCCAGGCGCTGGCGACGGTCCGCACCTACGCCTCCCGGCTGCGCAAGATGCTCACCCCCCGGATCCTGGTGAGCGAGTCCGGCGGCTACGCGGTGCGCGGCCTCGGCGAGGGCGCCCTGGACCTCGCGGCCGCCCAGGACCTGGCGGCGGCCGCGGAGAAGGCGCGGGGCACCGGCGACCTGTGCCGCGCCCGGGAGCTGCTGAACCGGGCCCTCGCCCTGTGGGACGGCGAGCCGCTGGCCGGCGTGCCCGGCCCGTATGCCGAGACCCAGCGGGTCCGCCTGGAGGAGTGGCGCCTCGGCCTGCTGGAGTCCCGCCTCGACATGGACCTGGAGCAGGGCTGCCACGCGGAGGCGGTCTCCGAGCTGACCGCCCTGACCGCGGCCCACCCGCTGCGCGAACGCCTGCGCGAACTGCTGATGCTGGCCCTGTACCGCAGCGGCCGGCAGGCCGAGGCCCTCGCGGTCTACGCCGACACCCACCGCCTGCTCTCCGAGGAACTGGGCGTGGACCCCCGCCCCGGCCTGCGCGAACTCCAGCAGCGCATCCTCCAGGCGGACCCGGCCCTGGCCGAGCCCTCCGGACCGGCCCCGGAGCCCGCGCACGCCCCGGTCCGCCCCGCCCAGCTGCCCGCCTCGGTCCCCGACTTCACCGGCCGCAAGGCGTTCGTCACCGAGCTGAGCGAGGTGCTGGCCTCGGCGTCGGCCCCCGACACCGGGAACACCCTGGGCCGGGTGATGGCGGTCTCCGCCCTGGCCGGCATCGGCGGCGTCGGCAAGACGACCCTGGCGGTCCATGTCGCCCACCGTGCGCGGGCCGCCTTCCCGGACGGCCAGCTCTACGTCGACCTCCAGGGCGCGGGCCACCGCCCCGCCGAACCGGAGACCGTCCTCGGCTCCTTCCTGCGCGCCCTCGGCACCGCGGACTCGGCGATCCCGGACTCCCTGGAGGAGCGGGCCGCCCTCTACCGCTCGGTCCTGGACGGCCGCCGCGTGCTGGTCCTGCTGGACAACGCGAAGGACGCCGCCCAGGTACGGCCGCTGCTGCCCGGCACGGAGGGCTGCGCGGCCCTGATCACCTCCCGGGTGCGCATGCTGGACCTGGCCGGGGCGCATCTGGTCGACCTGGACGTGATGTCCCCCGAGGAGGCACTGGCCCTCTTCACGAAGATCGTCGGCACGGAGCGGGTGGCGGCGGAACGCGAAGCCGCCCTCGACGTGGTGGCCGCCTGCGGCTTCCTGCCCCTCGCCATCCGCATCGCCGCCTCCCGCCTTGCGGCCCGCCGCACCTGGACCGTCTCCGTCCTCGCGGCCAAGCTCGCCGACGAACGCCGCCGCCTGGACGAACTCCAGGCCGGCGACCTCGCGGTCAAGGCCACCTTCGAACTCGGCTACGGCCAGCTGGAACCGGCCCAGGCCCGCGCCTTCCGCCTGCTCGGCCTGGCCGACGGCCCCGACCTCTCGCTGGCCGCGGCGGCCGCGGTCCTCGACCTCCCCGCGGAGGACACCGAGGACCTCCTGGAGTCCCTGGTCGACACCTCCCTCCTGGAATCCGCCGCCCCCGGCCGCTACCGCTTCCACGACCTGGTCCGCCTCTACGCCCGCGCCTGCGCCGAACGCGACGAACTCCCGAGCGAACGGGAGTCGGCGCTGTCGCGCCTGCTGGACTTCTATCTGGCGACGGCGGCCGGGGTCTACGCGATCGAACGGCCCGGCGACCGGCTGGTGGACCACCTGGAGCCGACGGAGTACCCGGGCCTGACCTTCGAGGACCGGCGCAGGGCGCAGGACTGGTTGTACACGGAGTCGGTCTGCCTGCTCGCCTGCGTACGGCAGTCGACGGGGGACGCACAGCTGAGGCGCGCCGTCGACCTGTTGTGGGCCGCCATCGACCTCGCCGAATCGGGGGCCAACTCCAAGGAGTACGAGGCGACCGGTGCCGCCGTGCGGGCCGCCGCTCAGGCCTCCGGTGATCAGCGTACGGAGGCCCGTGCCCGGGTCACACTGGCCAACGGCCATCACATGTCCGGCCGTTTCGAGCTGGCGGATCGGGAGGCCACCGAGGCCCTGCGGCTCGCGGAGACGGCGAACGACCCCCTGCCCCAGTGCTGGGCGTCCAACATGCTCGGGGTCCTTGCGTTGTACCAGGACAGGTGCGACACCGGCGAGCGGCACCTGATCCGGGCCATCGAGAGTTTCCGCGCCGCGGGGGACCGGCCCGGTGAGGCCAGCGCGTTGTGCAATCTCTCCCGGATCCATCTGGCCATGGGCCGTACGTCGAGCGCGGTGTCCCTGGCCCAGCAGGGGACCGACATGTACGACGACATGGGGCACGGCCTCAAGGGAGCCAACGGCCGCTACGCGCTGGGGCTCGCCCTCGTGCAGAGCGGTCGGCTCGCGCTCGCCACCGAGCGCCTCGAGGAAGCCCTCGACGTCTTCCGTGACAGCAGGCAGCGCCTGTGGGAGGGCATGACCCTCTTCCGCCTCGCGGAGGTCGACCTCGCCGCCCAGCGCCTGGCGGAGGCGGCGACCCGTGCGGAGACGGCGCTGTCCGTGCTGCGCGGAATCGGCGGCGAGTGGCGGCGCGGAAACGTCCTCACGGCACTCGGCCGGGCGCTGAGCGGGATCGGCCAGACCGGCCGCGCACAGGTCTGTCTGCAAGAGGCCCTGGCCATCTTCGAGGCGTCGAGCGCGCCGGAAGCCGACGAGGTACGCGCTCTGCTCAAGCCGCTGTCCGTCGCCTGAGGGCGCACGCCTGCGCGTTCATCGTTCGTTTATCGCCGCCCGGCACTCTCTGTCGTGTCGTTCCGTCGCGTCGGGGGACAGACGGGACACCAACTGGGCGCGCCGTAAGGTGTACCGGCCCAGGGGAAGCCTGCCCGGCGGCACTCGGGGGAGCTACCGGGCAGGCCGTCCCGTACCACTGCACAGACATCAGGGGAGCAGTCATGAGCGACGTCAAGAAGACGACCGAGGCGGAGACCTCGGCCACCGAAGTGACCACCATGAACACGCACGCCACCAGTGAGCCGCTGAAGCCGGCCGCTGCGAACATCGCCGAGGAGATCGGTGTGGTCAGCCCGGACAACACTCACGCCACGGACGAGAAGGCCTGACCAGGACTTTCAGACCGACGGGGAATCGGCCGCGGCGGCGCGGAGGGGGAGCCGTCGCGGCCGAGGCGTGTTCGGGGGGCGGCGGCCGCGAGGCCGCCGTTGGGGGCTGAAGAGGACGTACCCCGCCGACCCCGCCGCGAAGGCCAGGCGGATCAGGCCGCAGACGGAGTCGGACGGGATCAGCAGGGCGCTGCCGTACAGGGAGATGAGCGCGATCCAGCTGACCCAGGGCACCAGCCTCCGCTGGCCGACGGAGTCCCAGATCAGGGTGCCGAGCAGGACCGACGCGTTGTAGTACGTGTACACGCTCGGGTCCAGCACGATCCGCGCGTCGGAGGCCAGCAGCACCACCGCCGGCCACCGCCGCCGCCGTACCGCGAGCGTGCCCAGCGCGATGCCGAGGGCCATCTGCGCGGGCCGGTCCCACGGCGGTGTCGCGGGGTCGTCCACGCCGAACCAGCGCAGCGCAGACGCCGGCTGGTTGGGGATGGTGAACCGGGCCGCGGCGAAGGTGTCCAGGTGGGTGAGGTAGAAGGGCAGCCACGCCACCGCCACCAGCGCGACGGCCCAGCCGGCGGCGCGCAGCCGGTGCGGGCGGGGCAGCGCCAGCAGGAGCGGCAGAAAGCCCACCGCCCAGGGTTTGGAGTCGACGGCGAGGGCCAGCAGCACGCCCACCGCCGTGTGGTTGCCCCGGACCAGCGCGCGGACGGCGAGGGTGGTGAAGAACAGGGCCAGCACGTCGTCGAGGTGGGCGAAGCGGACGGAGACCTCGACCCACATCGGGATGAAGGCGGCGCCGGCGACGAGGACCCGCTGCTGGAGGCGCCGGTGGTTCAGCCCCGTACCCCGGTAGTGGTCGGCGGCGGCCCGGCCGATCAGGACCAGCATGTAGAGGCCGAGGGCGGACATGAAGGCGTCCGCGAGCTTCTCGCCCAGCTGCGGCGAGAAGGGTTCGAACAGGCCGGCGACCAGGAAGCTGACGGGGCCGATCTGGAGTTCCGGGTGGTTGGCGTAGAGGGCCAGGCCCCCGCCGGGCAGCCGGCCGAAGAGCAGTTCCTCGCCGGTGCGCAGATAGTGCCAGGAGATGGCGGCGTGACGTTCCGCCACCAGGAACCAGAAGGCCGTCCACAGGGTGAGCAGCACGATGTGCCACCGCACCGGATAGCGCCCGATCCGCACGTCCCCTCGTCCTTCCCGTCGCGGCCCGGCCGTGGTCAGTGGCGGTCACCGCACGTCTGTAGAGAGGGACACAAGCGGCTCCGGGTTGCTCCGGGGCGGAACGGATCACTCCGTCGACGGACGCCGGCGGACGCCAACGGCGTTGTCAGTGGCGGCCTTTAGAGTCACCGGTATGGCGACTCTCCCGAACCCGCTGCCCCGGCTGGCCACCGACCCCAGCGGTCGCTCCCTGGGCCTGCAACTGCCGCCCGGCCGGCTGACGGACGAGACCGACGACGGCCCCTGGCACGAACCCCTGCTGTGGTACGCGGAGAAGTCGGCCGCGCCGGGCATGTGGAAGGCGCTGGGCGCGCCGGCGGCCCGTGCGGGGCTGCTGCCGGTCCTGGTGGACCTGGGCGGCTTCGCGGGCGGCCTCGGCGGCTGGGTGCTGCTGCCCCAGGAGGCGTCGTATCCGGGGGACCACGACGCGGCGGAGGTCCTGGCGGAGTACTGGGCGGAGGAGACGGACGGCGACGACATCGAGGAGGTGGCGCCGTACGGGCACGCCTGGCCCGGTCTCGCACCGGCCGCCGCCCCCACAGCCGACCCCGGCACCCGCGCCGCCCAGGTCGCCGACCTGCTCACCGGCGACCGCGACACCTGGGCCGAGTGGCTGGAGGAGCCGCATCTCGCCCTGGTCCCGGCCCGCCGCTCCGCCGACATACCGGCGGCGATCGGCTGGACCGGCCCGCTGAACTACGAGGGTGACGTGGCCCGGATCTCCTCGGTGCTGCGCTCCTGGGAGGACCGGTTCGGGGCCCGGGTGGTGGCCCTCGGCCCGGAGACCCTCCTCATGTCGGTCGCCGCGCCGCCCACGGATCCGGCAGCCGCCGAGGCGGTGGCCGCCGAACACTTCGCCCTGTGCCCGAACTCGGTCGTGCAGAGCGGCCCGGGCAGCGTACGGAAGTACGCCGAGGGTCTGGTCGGCGCCACCGTCTGGACCTTCTGGTGGGACTGAGCGCCCGGCCGGCTCAGCCCTCCTGGCGCACCATGCGGGCCGCCTCGGTGGCCCAGTAGGTGAGGATGGTGCGCGCGCCGGCCCGCTTGATGCCGGTCAGGGTCTCGAGGATGGCCCGGTCCCGGTCCAGCCAGCCCTTCTCGGCGGCGGCCTCGATCATCGAGTACTCGCCGGAGATCTGGTAGGCGGCGACCGGCACGTCCACGGCGTCGGCGACCCGCGCCAGGATGTCGAGGTACGGCCCGGCCGGCTTGACCATGACCATGTCCGCGCCCTCGCCGAGGTCCAGCTCCAGCTCCCGCAGGGACTCGCGCCAGTTGGCCGGGTCCTGCTGGTAGGTCTTGCGGTCGCCCTGGAGCGAGGAGGCGACGGCCTCGCGGAAGGGGCCGTAGAAGGCGGAGGAGTACTTGGCGGTGTAGGCGAGGATGGCGACGTCCTCGCGGCCGATCTGGTCGAGCGCGTCGCGGATGACGCCGATCTGGCCGTCCATCATCCCGCTGGGCCCGACGACATGGGCGCCGGCGTCGGCCTGCACCTGGGCCATCTCGGCGTAGCGCTCCAGGGTGGCGTCGTTGTCGACCCGGCCCTCGGCGTCCAGCACCCCGCAGTGCCCGTGGTCGGTGGTCTCGTCGAGGCACAGGTCGGACATGACGAGGAGGTCGTCGCCGACCTCGGCCCGCACGTCCCGGATCGCGACCTGGAGGATCCCGTCGGGGTCCGTGCCCGGCGTCCCGAGCGCGTCCTTCTTCCCCTCCTCCGGCACGCCGAACAGCATGATCCCGGAGACGCCGGCCTCCACGGCCTCCAGCGCGGCCTTCTTCAGGCTGTCCCGGGTGTGCTGCACGACCCCGGGCATGGCGGCGATCGGCACCGGCTCGCTCACGCCCTCGCGGACGAACGCCGGGAGGATGAAGTCGGCGGGATGCAGCCGTGTCTCGGCCACCATCCGGCGCATGACAGGCGAGGTCCGCAGTCGCCGGGGACGCGTACCGGGGAAGGATCCGTACTTCGTCATGTCCTCTACGCTACGCCCGCCCGCCCCGCCCCTTTGCCAACACCCTGTCGGTGCGGAGGCGGCCCGCTAGGCGCCCCCCACCCCCGGCATTCACGGGCATAAGCAGCCTTCCCCTGCCCTCCCATACGAAGTCTTTGCGCAGTCCTGGCACTCCTTGGGCCCGGAGGACTCCCCGGCGTTCTACGCGCGTGGTGTCATGCACGCGCCACCCCCTCCCGGCGAGTTCTCCCCACCACCAGGAGTCACGCATGCTGTGGAAGGCCCTCACCCGCGCGGGCATCGCCCTGGCGGCCGGCGCCACCGTCGTCGCCACCGCCGTCCCCGCGAACGCCGCGAGCTACTCGGCGTTCGCCTTCTCCCGGAGCGGCACCGGTCAGCCCACGATCTACGACTTCATCGACTCGGCCACCAGCACGCTCGACATGACGATGTACGAGCTGGAGGACACCACGGCCGTCAACGACCTCATCGCCCTGAAGAACAAGGGCGTGACGGTCCGGGTCATCCTCGACCGCCAGCACCAGAGCGCCAACAGCTCCGCCTACAACGCCCTGAAGAGCGCGGGCGTCGGCGTCGTCTGGTCCCCGTCCGCCTTCGTCTACACCCACCAGAAGACCATCACGGTGGACGGCACCAAGTCCCTGGTCCTGACCGGCAACCTCACCTCCCAGTACTACGCGACCAGCCGCGACTACGGCGTCTTCACCGACGACACCCGCGACGTGGCATCGATCGAGAAGGTCTTCAACGCCGACTACACGGCCACCTCGGTCACCCCCACCGACGGCGACCACCTCCTGTGGTCCCCCACCGACTCCCGCAACCGCCTGGTGTCCTTCATCAACTCCGCCACCACGACCCTGGACGTGGAGGAACTGGAGTTCAGCGACAGCACTGTGGTCGACGCCATCGCCGCCCGCGCCCGGGCCGGCGTCAGGGTCCGCGTCGTCCTGGAGAACCCCTCCAGCTACGCGAGCCAGGTCGCCGAGATCAAGGCCGCCGGCGGCACGGTGGTCGGCTACTCCGACCCCAACGGCTTCTACATCCACGCCAAGGCGATGGTCGCCGACTACGGCCTCGCCACCCAGGAGGTCGAGGCCGGCTCCATGAACATCAGCAGCAACTCCCTCAGCAACAACCGGGAGCTGGGCATCATCCTCACCGGCACGGGCGTGGCCCAGCCGGTGGCGGCCACCATAGAAACCACCTTCAGCAGCGACTACGCGGGCGGCACGGCGGCCTGACCCGGCAGCGGCCGACGGTCCCCGCTCCTCGCCGGGCCCGCCGGCCGCTCACCCCCCGCCGAACTCGCCGAGCACGCGATCGGCGAGCTGCCCCCGGTCGCTGTCCCGCGGCAGCCGGGCGCGGAACTCCCGCAACCGGCGCACCACACCGATCGGAACCTCCTCCACCCCCGCCTCCTCCACACCCCGGCCGACCACGCGCAGCCCCCAGTACTGGTTGAAGCCGATCGGTTCGGCGGTCACCACGTCCACCAGAGTGCTCAGCAACTCCGGCTCGGGCAGGCCGTACAGCCGCGCGTAGGCCGCGAGCCGCAGCCCGGCGTCCGGCGAGCGCAGCAGCGTCCCGGTGTCGAACTCCCGCACCCGCTGTGTCGCTCGCACCAGGCGGGCGAAGATCTGATCCATCCGGTGCGTACGCGCCGGCCCCTTGGGCACGTCCTCGCGCATCCGGCCGTACTCGGCGGCCAGTTCCCGGACCGCGTCCCAGGCGGCGGTGTCGTCCCCGGCCCCGCCCTGCGGACCGTCACCGACGAGCGCCGCGTTGGCGGTCCGCTGCACCGCGTCGAGCCGCTGCTGGATCTCCCGGAACTCGATCCGCCCGAGCCCCGGTATGTCGATGCTGCGCACCAGATCGCCGAGCCACGGCACCACCGCCACCGCGAGCAGCCCGACCGTGACCCCGTCGATCCTCAGCCCGGGCGCCACGACATGCACGACGGCGACGACCACCGCGCCCCCCGTCAGCACCACCGCCACAGCCCGCCGCCGCAACCACCCGCCGACCCACCGCCCCCGCACCCCGTCACGCATGCCGGCCAGCATCCCAGACACGCGGCTGCCAGTCCCGAAGGGCCCTGTCACGGATGGTCCCAGGGGCGGAGCGGGCAGGAGTTCCAGGAAAAGCGGCGTAATCGTGCTTGCTCGATGTGATCGGCCGTGTTGGCGTAGTCGATGTTGAGGCGGCGGCCGAGAACCACGATGGCCACACTGTTGGCACCGGCCGCTTTGAGTGAAGCGGCCGCGGACTGCGCGTGGTTGCCCGTGGTCCAGGTGTCATCGATGAGCAGGACGTTCTCGCCCCAGAGCGCCACCGACGCATAGCGGGTGGAAGAGGTCGTCCGGCCCAGGTCGGCCGCCTCCGGTGTCGGCGCGAGCAGATCCCGATAACGGTCTCGGGTGACACCACCATCTCGGCGACCATGGGGCGCAGTGGGTGGTCCAGACGTCCGCTGGTGCTGGGCACCATGGTCACGGTGTCGAAGGAGGGCACTGCGCAGTGGGCCGTGATGCACTCCTCGTGCAGAGTGAGAAAGCGCCACAGGACGGCTGCCAGACCCATCCGGAAGTACTGCTGCTGGGGGCCCGCCGCGTTCTTGTAACGCCAGAGTTCGTTGGCATACTGCTCGCCTTTGAGAGCCAGGCTGACGGGAACGACCGCATCAGCCGCTCCCGTCCCAAGAAGCTTGGCAGCCTCGTTGCAGGGCCAGCACATGGGATATCCGGCTTTGACTGGACCGCGGCAGACCTGGCATACACCCGGCCCGGGCAGCAGCGGATGGACCAGAAAGTTGGCGTAGCGGGCGGACAGCCCGACGACGGTTGCCACGCCGGTCCGCCGGCTAGGCCCAAGTCAGCTCGCCCGCGGTGGGGACGAGAGAATCGAGCCGACTGAAGACATCCTCCGGGCCGTCGATCACCGTCGTGTTGGGCCGGGTGGCGTACTCCCTCGCCCATGTGTGAGTCATCAGAGAGCGCATGAGGAACACCCGGCGGCCGTGCTCCAGCGCGAGTCGGGCCTGCATGCGGGCGCCGCTGCGATAGGCGGCCTCGATCACGACGGTGGCCAGGCTGTACCCGCTCATCACCGCGTTGCGCATCGGGAAGGACGTCTTCGAGGGAGCGGCGTCCGGCCAGAACTGCGAGATCAGCAGCCCCTTCTGAGCGATCTCCTGCTGGAGACCTGCGTTCTGCGCCGGGTAGACATGGCGCAGACCGGTGCCGATCACGGCGACGGTTCGGCCACCGGCGGCCAGGGCGCTGCCGTGCGCGGCGGTGTCGATACCCGCCGCCAGCCCACTGACGACGGTGACACCGCGCTCGGCGAGACCGCCCGCGATGGTCCGGGCATGGGCGACACCTTCGGGAGTGGGTGTGCGGGTGCCCACGACAGCGACCCGAAGGTCGTCGTCGGCTGTCCTGCCCCGGAGAAAGAGGAAGGGCGGACGCTGGTGGACCAGTCTGAGATAGAGCGGATAGTCGTCATCGAGGATGGTGACCAGCCGCATGCCCTCGCGCTCCCAGGCGGCGATCTCCGACACGACGCTGTCCAGGTCGACCGAGGGTCCGGTGTCGAAGAGCTTCCCCTGCCCCGAGAGATCGAGGGCGTTCTCGAGAACCTCGCGGGCGCTTCCCACCGCTTCGACGTGGTCGGTGACCTCGGACCACGAACGGTCGCCGCGCCGCAGCAGCGCGACGAGGGCGGCTCGCTCCAGGTCCTGGTCCATGGCGCCAGTATAGGAACGGCGCCCCCTGACGCAGGCGGCTTGCGCAGATGGCACAGATGGCACACTCCGGTGCAGCAGCCTCATGCAGCGCACGCACCCTCGTCCATGACCGCCCGGTCTGTGCGGCAGTCACGGCAGCGACCGGGACATGGGGCGCGGAAGGCGCGCTCGCAGCCGTCGCAGGTCTGGAGGGGATGGGGTCGGTGAGTGCCCCCGGATCCCGTCGCCACGATCGCTGAGGACACCGGACGGGCGGGGAGCGGTACGGGCAGCAGCTCGTCGAGACGGTAGGCGATCAGCTTCGCCGGATTCCTCAGATCGACGGGAAGGCTGCCGGTCAGCGCCTGATGGATGACGGCAGCCGTCGCCCCGCTGTCGAACCAGGCGGTGACGGCCGGCGCGAGCCGGTCCACGTCACGCCGGGAGAGGATGAGGCGGTCATCGGCGTGACGGAGACCTGCGAGAAGGGCTGCGGCCTTGTCGTGCCGGGGATCCGGGGCTTCGCTCACCGCAGGCGCGGGCGCTTCCGGCTCGGGCGCCTGCCGGGGAGGGGCTTGGTCGTCCTCCTCGGGGGCGGCCGGTGCGTCCGTGCGGACAGCGGGCTGACGGTCGACGGTACGGGTACTGGCCAGGGGCCTCCCCGCCAGGCGAAGAGGCGCTGCGGTCGCTGCGGCCGTGTCAGGGGTGTGGTGGACGTACGTACGCGTGACCAGCCGACCGGACTCCGTGTGCTCCCGTACTCGCCGCAGGTAACCGTGTGCCTCCAGCTCGCGCAGCGCCGACGCGATCCGGTCCCGCCCCTCGGGAAAGCGTTCGGCGAGGCTGCGGATGTCGACCGGGGTGCCCTCGGGCACCGACAGGATGTGAGTGGCCAGTCCGATGGCGGTCAGCGACAGCTCGCGGTGCTGGGCGAGGTGGTTGCCGACGACCACGTACTGACCGGACTGGTACGTGCGTACGTGGATGACACCGGAGCGGGTGGCGGATCGTCGAACACCGTGAATCTGGCGCAAGGCGGCGTTAGGCTTCTTCTCAGCCATGGGGAAGGTCCTGCTTCCTCGTTGGTCAGGCCCTCGCACTGGGATTGCAGTCCCGGCGGGGGCCGAAGCACGTGTGGGCTTTGAATTCCTGAGCCGCATATGCCTCATGCGCCTCGGGGTGAGCCTGCACGCCCGAACCGCCGCCGCGCCAGCCGAACCGACCGCTTTCACCCGCCCGGGTGACCTACGCGGGGTTTGGTTTGGTTGGTCGGTAATTTCCCCGGGTTCTTTGGTCTTTTACGGCCCGCAACCCCGGCCGCGGCACCACCGCACCACGCCTTTCCCGGCTCCGGTGCGCGATGCGTGAACTAACGCGGCGGAGCGCCCCCCTAAGGGCGCTCCGCCGTTTCTCAGGTGGTCGTCCGGCGCCTGCGCGCCCCCGGCCTCCGCTCGCTCGGGCGGGTCACCGGGTCTCCCGACTCCAGCGCGGCGGCCCGGCGCTTCATGCCGAAGTCCGCCAGCGCCTCGGCCAGCTTGTGCACGGACGGCTCCGGCGCCATGACGTCGACGCGCAGACCGTGCTCCTCGGCCGTCTTCGCCGTGGCCGGGCCGATGCACGCGATCACCGTCACGTTGTGCGGCTTGCCCGCGATGCCGACCAGGTTGCGGACCGTCGACGAGGACGTGAAGAGGACCGCGTCGAAGCCACCGCCCTTGATCGCCTCGCGCGTCTCCGCCGGCGGCGGCGAGGCGCGCACCGTCCGGTAGGCGGTCACGTCGTCCACCTCCCAGCCCAGCTCGATCAGCCCGGCGACCAGGGTCTCGGTGGCGATGTCGGCGCGCGGCAGGAAGACCCGGTCGATCGGGTCGAAGACGGGGTCGTACGGCGGCCAGTCCTCCAGCAGGCCCGCGGCCGACTGCTCACCGCTCGGCACCAGGTCGGGCTTGACGCCGAAGGCGATCAGCGCCTTGGCCGTCTGCTCACCCACCGCAGCCACCTTGATACCCGCAAAAGCCCGAGCATCAAGTCCGTACTCCTCGAACTTCTCCCGCACGGCCTTCACCGCGTTGACGGACGTGAACGCGATCCACTCGTAGCGGCCGGTCACGAGCCCCTTCACGGCCCGCTCCATCTGCTGCGGGGTGCGCGGCGGCTCCACCGCGATGGTCGGCACCTCGTGCGGCACCGCGCCGTAGGAGCGCAACTGGTCGGAGAGCGACGCCGCCTGCTCCTTGGTCCGCGGCACGAGCACCTTCCAGCCGAACAGCGGCTTGGACTCGAACCAGGACAGCTGCTCGCGCCGGGCCGCGGCGGAACGCTCGCCGACCACGGCTATCACCGGCCGGCCGCCGTCCGGCGACGGCAGCACCTTCGCCTGCTTCAGCGTCTGCGCGATGGTGCCGAGCGTGGCCGTCCAGGTGCGCTGCCGGGTCGTCGTACCGGCGATCGTCACCGACATCGGGGTGTCCGGCTTCCGCCCGGCGGACACCAGTTCACCCGCGGCTGCCGCCACCGAGTCCAGCGTCGTGGAGACGACGACCGTGCCGTCCGACGCGCCGACCTCGGTCCAGCACCGGTCCGACGCGGTACGGGCGTCCACGAACCGGACGTCCGCGCCCTGCGCGTCGCGCAGCGGCACACCGGCGTACGCGGGCACGCCGACCGCCGCCGCCACACCGGGCACCACCTCGAAGGGCACCCCGGCGGCCGCGCAGGCGAGCATCTCCTCGGCCGCGTACGTGTCGAGCCCCGGGTCGCCGGAGACCGCACGGACGACCCGCCTGCCGCCCCGCGCAGCCTCCATGACAAGATGAGCGGCATCCCGGGCAGCGCCCGGGACAGCGGCGGTTGTTGACGTGCCGTCAACGACCGTCAGCTGGGGCGTGCCCGTGCCTGGCGGCGGGACCGGTGAAGAGGCCGCGTCCGTCGGCACCACGGAGACGCCCTGTCGGGCGTGCGTCCGGATGACGTCGAGGACCTCGTTCTCGGCGATGAGGACGTCCGCGCTCGACAGCGCCTCCACGGCGCGCAGAGTCAGCAGTCCCGGATCTCCGGGTCCGGCACCGAGGAAGGTGACGTGCCCGTGTTCAGGACCGGCGGCAGGAAGGGCGGTGGGGCTCAATGTGCTCGCTCCCCCATCAGACCGGCCGCACCCTGGGCGAGCATCTCGGTGGCGAGTTCGCGACCGAGCGCCACTGCCGCGTCATGCGTCTGGGGCACGGGACCGGTGGTGGACAGCTGCACCGTACGCGTGCCGTCGGGGGTCCCGACGACGCCGCGCAGGCGCATTTCCTTGACAGTCTGCCCGTCGGCCAGAAGGCCGGCCAGCGCGCCTACAGGGGCGCTGCACCCGGCCTCCAGGGCGGCGAGCAGTGACCGCTCGGCGGTGACGGCGACCCGCGTGAACGGGTCGTCCAGCTCGCCGAGCGCCGCGATGAGGTCCGCGCGGTCCGCGGCACACTCGATCGCCAGGGCCCCCTGGCCGGGGGCGGGCAGAACCGTGTCGACCGACAGGAAGTCGGTCACCTCGTCGCTCCGGCCGATCCGGTTCAGTCCGGCGGCGGCCAGCACCACGGCGTCCAGCTCGCCGTTGCGGACGAAGCCGATGCGCGTGTCGACGTTGCCCCGGATCGGGACGGTCTCGATGTCCAGGCCGTGGGCGCGGGCGTACGCGTTCAGCTGCGCCATGCGGCGCGGGGAGCCGGTACCGACGCGCGCCCCGCGGGGCAGGTCGGTGAACTTCAGGTCGTCGCGCGCGACGATCACGTCCCGCGGGTCCTCCCGCACCGGTACGGCGGCCAGGACCAGCTCCTCGGGCTGCGTGGTCGGCAGGTCCTTCAGCGAATGAACCGCGAAGTCGACCTCGCCGCGCAGCAGCGCGTCCCGCAGCGCGGTGACGAACACACCGGTGCCGCCGATCTGCGTCAGGTGCTCGCGGGAGACATCGCCGTGCGTGGTGATCTCGACCAGTTCGACGGGCCGCCCGGTCACCCGGCGGACGGCCTCCGCCACCTGCCCGGACTGGGCCATGGCGAGCTTGCTCCGCCGTGTGCCCAGCCGCAGTGCTCTGTCACTCATACCGGTCGGTCCTTGTCGTCTGTGCTGTCCCCGGCCCGGGAGACGGCGGCGACCGTCTCGGGGTCGAGGTCGAAGAGGGTGCGCAGCGCGTCCGCGTACCCGGCGCCGCCGGGCTCGGCCGCGAGCTGCTTGACCCGTACGGTCGGCGCGTGCAGCAGCTTGTCGACGACCCGGTGCACGGCCTGCCGGATCTCGCCGCGCTGGCGCTCGTCCAGGTCGGGCAGTCGGCCGTCGAGCCGCGCGATCTCACTGGCGACGACATCGGCGGCCATGGTGCGCAGCGCGACCACGGTCGGCGTGATGTGCGCCGCCCGCTGGGCCGCGCCGAAGGCCGCGACCTCGTCGGAGACGATACGCCGGACCAGGTCCACGTCGGCCGCCATCGGAGCGTCGGCGGAAGCTTCCGCCAGCGACTCGATGTCCACCAGCCGCACCCCGGCCAGCCGGTGCACGGCCGCGTCGATGTCCCGCGGCATGGCGAGGTCGAGCAGGAAGAAGAAGGGCGCCGGGCGCTCGGCCGGCGGCTCCGGCCTGCGCCGCTCCGGGATCCGGCCCACCGTCGCCGCGGTCGCGGCGAGCGCGGCGATCAGCTCGGCGTCCGCCTCGGGCGTACGACGCTCCCGCCGGTCCAGTGCTCCGCCCGCGACCCAGGCCGCGTGCTGCTCCAGGGTCGCCGCGTCCATCCCGGCCACGGCGGCCTCGCCCAGCACGGAGAAACCGGACTGCGCGGCGGCCAGGTCCAGCGGGCAGTTCTCCTCGGCGCCGACGCCGGTGGCGGGCGACGCAAGGCCCTGCGGTACGGCCGTGGCAGCGCTGGTGTCGGCGACGGCCGGCTGCCCGGTGCGCCCCTCCACCGCCTGCGCGACCGCCTCCGCGGTGAGCACCAGGCCCGTCGCCCCGGTGCAGGAGACGACCACGTCGGCACGTGTCAGCTCGGCCGGCACCGCGTCCATCGGGACCGCACGGGCGGTCACGGCGTTGTCGTCGGCCTCGGCGAGGATCTGGACGAGCCGCTCGGCGCGCTCGAAGGTCCGGTTGGCGACGACGATCTCGGCGACCCCGGACCGCGCCAGCGTGGCAGCGGCCAGCGAGGACATCGATCCGGCGCCGATGACCAGCGCCTTCTTGCCCCGCGCCCAGGCCGGCACCGCGGTGCCGACGGCCAGCTGCTCCAGGCCGAAGGTGACCAGCGACTGCCCGGCCCGGTCGATGCCGGTCTCGGAGTGGGCGCGCTTGCCGACCCGCAGGGCCTGCTGGAAGAGGTCGTTCAGCAGCTTGCCGGCGGTGTGCAGCTCCTGCGCACGGGCCAGCGAGTCCTTGATCTGCCCGAGGATCTGGCCCTCGCCGACCACCATCGAGTCCAGGCCGCAGGCCACCGAGAAGAAGTGGTGGACGGCCCGGTCCTCGTAGTGCACGTACAGATAGGGCGTCAGCTCTTCCAGGCCGACCCCGCTGTGCCGGGCGAGCAGCGTGGACAGCTCGGCGACACCGGCGTGGAACTTGTCCACGTCGGCGTACAGCTCGATGCGGTTGCAGGTGGCGAGCACCGCGGCCTCGGTGGCGGGCTCGGCGGCGACCGTGTCGTGCAACAGCTTGACCTGGGCGTCCACGCTCAGCGCCGCCCGCTCCAGCACGCTGACCGGGGCGCTGCGGTGACTCAGGCCTACGACGAGGAGGCTCATGCCGGCATCACGGCGGGTACGTCCCCGTCCGGTCCCTGGTCGGCGGACGCGGCGCGTCGGGGGGCGGCGGGCACCGAGCCCACGTCTCCGGCCGCGGTCTCCACCGCCGTGTCCTCCCCGGCCTTGCGCTGCTCGTGGAAGGCGAGGATCTGGAGTTCGATCGACAGGTCGACCTTGCGCACGTCGACGCCGTCCGGGACGGACAGCACGGTCGGCGCGAAGTTCAGGATGGAGGTGACCCCGGCGGCCACGAGGCGCTCGCAGACCTGCTGGGCGACGCCGGCCGGAGTGGCGATCACGCCGATGGAGACCCCGTTGTCCTTGATGATCTTCTCTAGGTCGTCGGTGTGCTGCACCGGGATGCCCGCGACCGGCTTGCCGGTGAGCGCCGGGTCGGCGTCGATCAGCGCGGCGACCCGGAAGCCACGGGAGGCGAAACCGCCGTAACCGGCGAGGGCGGCGCCGAGGTTACCGATACCGACGATGACAACCGGCCAGTCCTGGGTGAGGCCGAGTTCGCGGGAGATCTGGTAGACGAGATACTCCACGTCGTAGCCCACACCGCGGGTTCCGTACGAGCCCAGGTACGAGAAGTCCTTGCGCAGCTTGGCGGAGTTGACCCCCGCCGCCGCGGCCAGTTCCTCGGAGGAGACCGTGGGTACCGAGCGCTCCGACAGCGCGGTCAGGGCTCGGAGGTACAGCGGAAGCCGGGCGACGGTAGCCTCGGGAATCCCTCGGCTACGGCTCGCCGGTCGGTGTGTTCGGCCAGTTGCCACGGTGCTCCTGCGGGTAGAGCGGGGCTGTGGGCGGTCATACGTCCCCAGACCGCCCCGTCGACAGCAGGCTATGTCTTTGTGAACGCGTGCACAAAGATGGTGTCCGATTTGCCCCGCAGAAGTGACCGGGCTCACGCCCCTTTCACGCCTCCGGCGGGAACCGGCGCACACGCACCGACGTTCCTTCATTACTGGGGGCAAAACTGCACACTCTCCTCATGAATCCCGCCCCCGAGTTCACATCGCCGTCGATCCTAAGCGACTTTCCCGGCCAGTTGGACTAGTCGGTCAGTTCCCGGCGCAGCCGCTCCTCGTTCACCCGCCAGAAGGTGTGCTGCTCCCCGTCGACCAGCACCACCGGGATCTGCTCCCAGTACCGGTCGTACAGCTCCGGGTCCTGGCTGATGTCCCGGTACTCGACCGGGACGCCCAGCTCACCGCAGACCTTCTCGATCACCGTCTGCGCGTCGTCGCAGAGATGACAGCCGGGCTTGCGGATGAGCGTGACGCGCCGCTCGCGCGGCCCGGTCTTACGACGAAAGAGGGGACTCATACCAGCCATTGTGACCCCGTCCCTCCAGGCCTCTTTTACGACGCGGTCGCGCAGAGTTCACAGCGCGCCAACCTCTCGACTCCGGAAGCACCGAACAAACTGGCTATGCTCACCGCATGGCCGCTCTTGGATGGCTCACTCCCCGTAGGCGCTCCGCCACGGCGCGGAGCGTTTTGGCAGGCGAGGCCTCGGCGGAGGCCGCCCGCAAGTCCTCGCAGGAGGCACAGGAGGCGGAAGAGGCGCAAGCGGCTGCGCAGGCCGCCCCGGAGGAACCCGAGTTCCCGGTGATCGGCGACGAGAAGGCGGCCGCCTTCTTCGACCTCGACAACACCGTGATGCAGGGCGCCGCGCTCTTCCACTTCGGCCGGGGCCTGTACAAGCGGAAGTTCTTCGAGACCCGCGACCTCGCCCGGTTCGCCTGGCAGCAGGCCTGGTTCCGGCTGGCCGGCGTCGAGGACCCCGAGCACATGCAGGACGCCCGGGACTCCGCCCTCTCCATCGTCAAGGGCCACCGCGTCGTCGAGCTCCAGACGATCGGCGAGGAGATCTACGACGAGTACATGGCCGACCGCATCTGGCCCGGCACCCGCGCCCTCGCCCAGGCCCACCTGGACGCGGGCCAGAAGGTCTGGCTGGTCACGGCGGCCCCGGTGGAGATCGCCACGGTCATCGCCCGCCGCCTGGGCCTGACCGGCGCGCTGGGCACGGTCGCCGAGTCCGTCGACGGCATCTACACGGGCAAGCTGGTCGGCGAGCCCCTGCACGGCCCCGCCAAGGCGGAGGCGGTCCGCGCCCTGGCCGCCGCGGAGGGCCTGGACCTGTCCCGCTGCGCGGCCTACAGCGACAGCCACAACGACATCCCGATGCTCTCGCTGGTCGGCCACCCGTACGCCATCAACCCCGACGCCAAGCTCCGCAGGCACGCCCGCGAGCAGGACTGGCGGCTGCGCGACTACCGCACCGGCCGCAAGGCGGCCAAGGTCGGCATCCCGGCCGCGGCCGGCGTGGGCGCGGTGGCCGGCGGCACGGCGGCCGCCATCGCCCTGAGCCGCCGCCGCCGCTGACCGCTCCCGCAGCCCACCCCCTGCCGTCTCCCCCAGCCGCCGCGCGCGCCCGAATTATGCCGCGGCCATTTCAACACGCCCTGTACCTCGCCGAAACCGGCCAGATTACGGTCAACAACCGATCAAGCTACGGCACTTGATAGGGCGCCAATCGGTTATAGATGCGACTCAATCGATGATTTGAGCAACTCGGTGTAGCAGTGCCTGCACGAAGCGTTATTCTCCTCAGACGCAAACCGGTACCCCTCCGTCGCTACGACGGGTGAAAGGTCCCGCACTGCACGTGATGGAAGCTCTGCCTCTGGGAGTCCCGTGTACCCACACGTCGGGGTTGACGCCTCGGGCCTGGCTACGCTGCGCGCAACGGTCGCAACGCTCAAAGAGACGCTGCGCGGCTTCGTCCCCACCGCGTACGCCGTCCCCGCCCTCGCCACCGCCGCGCCCCTCGGTCCGTGCTACGCACTGGCCGAGAGCAGCGCCGCCGTCGGCAGACGCGGGCGCTCCGCCGGTGCCGGCACCGGCTCCGGCAGCGGCGCCACCACCGCCCGCCGCCCGGCCGCCGACAGCGACAGCGCACGCATGATGGACCTGGTCGAACGGGCCCAGGCCGGCGAGGCCGAGGCCTTCGGCCGGCTCTACGACCAGTACAGCGACACGGTGTACCGGTACATCTACTACCGCGTCGGCGGCCGCGCCACCGCCGAGGACCTCACCAGCGAGACCTTTCTGCGCGCCCTGCGCAGGATCGGCACCTTCACCTGGCAGGGCCGCGACTTCGGCGCCTGGCTGGTGACGATCGCCCGCAACCTCGTCGCCGACCACTTCAAGTCCAGCCGGTTCCGGCTGGAGGTCACCACCGGCGAGATGCTCGACGCCAACGAGGTCGAGCGCTCCCCGGAGGACTCCGTCCTGGAGTCCCTGTCCAACGCCGCCCTGCTGGACGCCGTACGCCGGCTCAACCCCCAGCAGCAGGAGTGTGTGACCCTCCGCTTCCTCCAGGGCCTCTCGGTCGCCGAGACCGCCCGTGTCATGGGCAAGAACGAGGGCGCCATCAAGACCCTCCAGTACCGCGCGGTCCGCACCCTCGCCCGGCTGCTGCCGGACGACGTGCGCTGAGCGGTGACTCCGGGCGACGCTCAACTCACGGTCGGTGAAAGAGCGTTGCCTTTCTGAGCGGATCATCCGCCGTCCGTAACCCAAGTGCCGCGCCAGTCGTTGTGCGGGATACAGGCTCCCTGTGGTCACGTCCCTCAGGACCCCCCGGGGGGAGTCGACCGTCATGACGAGAGGAGGTGCCGCCAGTGATCGCGAACGTATCGGCGCACCGGCGGGCGAACGCCTTCGCCCAGGCCCTGGAGGAGCAGTCCGACCGGGACACGGCGGCCGAGCAGTCCGCAGCACCGGCGGGATCCCCGCCGACCCCCGAGGAACGGACCGAACAGGGCCAGCTGCTGGCCCTCGCCACGGGTCTCGGCGCGCTGCCCAAGCCCCAGCTCGACCCCGAGGTCAAGGTCGTCCAGCGGGCCCAGCTGGTGGCCGCGATGGAGGCCATGCTCCAGGAGGGAACCGCGGCGGCGGAAGCGTCGGTACCCGAACAGCGCTCCAGGAACCGGGGCGCGCACCGGGCGAGCCCGCTCGGCAAGCTCCGGCCCCGGTCACGGCTGACCAAGGGGCTCGCCGCCGGCGGCCTCAGCGTCGGTGTGGCCGCCGGGGCCTTCGGCGGGGTGGCCGCGGCCAGCTCCGAGGCCCTGCCCGGTGACTCGCTGTACGGCCTGAAGCGCGGCATCGAGGACTTCAAGCTCAACTACCTGACCGACGGCGCGGACCAGCAGGGCCAGGCCTATCTGGACCTCGCCTCGACCCGGCTCGGCGAGGCCCGCCGGCTCATGGAGCGCGGCCGGGGCGGCCACCTCGACCACGAGTCCATCGGCGAGATCCGCCGCACCCTGTCCGGCATGCAGCACGACGTGGCCGAGGGCCACCGCCTGCTGCACGCGGCCTATGAGGCCGACCCCGGCTCGCTCGGCCCGATCCAGGCGCTCTCCGCCTTCTCGCGGTCCCACCGCGAGGCCTGGACCGCGCTGAGCGACCGGCTTCCGGTCCAGCTGGGGGACGTCAAACAGCAGGTCTCGTCGGTCTTCGACGCCATAGACCAAGAGGTCGCCCCGCTCCAGTCGCTGCTGCCGCAGCCGCCCGCCCAGACCGGCGACGGCGCCCGGCACCGCTCCGGCCCGGCGTCCCCGGGCGCCTCCGGCCGCCACCGCGCGACCGCGCCCAGCTCCGCCGGCAGCACCCCCTCCGCCGGCGGACACACCAGCACCGGCACCCCGAGCGGCTCGGCGACCGGCACCGGCGGCGACGGCCTCCTCGGCGGCAACACGGGCGGACTGCTGGACCCGCCCAGGACCGGCACCGAGGGCAGCTCCCCGACCGCCGGCAAGTCCCCGACCACCGAACCGGACGTCACCGTGCCCCCGCTCCTCCCCGGCCTGCTCCCCGGCCTGGGCATCGACAGCGAGGACACGACGAACTGACCCGCCGGTACGGCGACACGGTTACGGCGATGGGGGCGGCCCACCCGAGCGGCCCGCCCCCATCGTCGTAACCGGGGCTCGGAAGACACGGCTCAGAAGAACACCGAGCGCCGCTGCACCAGCAGCTTGTACAGCGTGTGCTGGATCTGCTCCCTGACCTGGTCCGTCAGGTTGAACATCAGCATCGGATCCTCGGCCGCCTCCGCCGGATACCCCTCCGTGGGAATCGGCTCCCCGAACTGGATCGTCCACTTGGTCGGCAGCGGAATCGCCCCGAGCGGCCCCAGCCACGGAAACGTCGGCGTCAGCGGAAAGTACGGAAATCCCAGCAGCCGCGCGAGCGTCTTCGCGTTGCCGACCATCGGGTAGATCTCCTCCGCCCCCACGATCGAGCACGGCACGATCGGCACGCCCTGCCGCAGCGCGGTGGAGACGAACCCGCCCCGCCCGAACCGCTGCAACTTGTACCGCTCGCTGAACGGCTTCCCGATGCCCTTGAACCCCTCCGGCATCACCCCGACCAGCTCACCCTGCGCCAGCAGCCGCTCGGCGTCCTCCGCGCAGGCCAGCGTGTGCCCCAGCTTGCGCGCCAGCTCGTTCACCACCGGCAGCACGAACACCAGGTCCGCCGCGAGCAACCGCAGATGCCGCCCCGCCGGATGATGGTCGTGCACGGCGACCTGCATCATCAGCCCGTCCAGCGGCAGCGTCCCGGAGTGGTTGGCGACGATCAGCGCGCCGCCCTCCTTGGGGATGTTCTCGATCCCCTTCACATCGACCCGGAAGTACTTCTCGTACAGCGGCCGCAGCAGTGACATCAGGACCTGGTCGGTCAGCTCGGCGTCGTACCCGAAGTCGTCGACCTCGTACTCCCCGGTCAGTCGGCGCCGCAGGAAGGACAGCCCGGCCGCCACTCGCCGCTCCAGGCCGGCCGCGGGCCCCTCGGCCCCCGGCTGCCCCGCCGGGCTCTGCTCAGGGCTCACAGGCTCGTTCTCCTGCGCCCGCGCCCGTCCGGGCAGCGGCTGGACCTCACCCATCTCCTCGGCCCCGCCGAGAGCCCCGCCGAGGGCCCCGCCGGCGGCCCCCCGCCGGCTCCCCGCGCCCCGGCGCCGCCCCGGGCGCTGCCCCGCGCTGCCGCGGGACCGGTCGTCGTCGAACGGAATGACCTTGGCGTCCGCCATCGTTCCTGCGCTCCTCGGTTGGCGCTATTCGGCGCTGTGCGTCATGAGCCGACCGCCGGCCTGGGCGGCCAGCGCGGCGATCCGGTCGACGGCCCCCGCCAGGGTCTCCGGCGGCACCAGCCCCGGGCCCTGGGCGCGCGCGAAGTCCGCGAACGCCTCCGCCGTCGTGTAGCCGGGCGTGAAGCCCAGCGTGTCGCGCATCTGGACGGTGTCCACCACCCGTCCGTGGGTCAGCAACCGGATCTGCTCGGGTGAGAAGTCCGTCATACCCAGCGTACGGACCAGCGAGCCGGCCCAGGTGACCGCGGGCAGCAGCAGCGGCACGGTCGGCCGGCCCAGCCGCCGCGAGCACTGCGAGAGCAGCAGCACCCCGTCGCCCGCGATGTTGAACGTGCCGCTGTTGAGGGTGCCCCGGCGCGGCTCGTGCGAGGCGAGCCGCAGCACCTCGATGACGTCGTCCTCGTGCACGAACTGCAACCGCGGGTCGTAGCCGAGCACGGTCGGCAGCACGGGCAGCGCGAAGTACGAGGCGAGGGGGGTGTCCGCGGCCGGTCCGAGGATGTTCGCGAACCGCAGTACGCACACCGCGACGTCCGGGCGCCGCCGGGCGAACCCGCGCACATATCCCTCGACCTCGACGGTGTCCTTGGCGAACCCGCCGCTCGGCAGCGACTTCGGCGGCGTCGTCTCGGTGAACACGGCCGGGTCCCGTGGCGCGGAGCCGTACACATTGGTGCTGGACTTCACCACCAGCCGCTGGACCGCCGGTGACTTCTGGCAGGCGCCGAGCAGCTGCATGGTGCCGATGACGTTGGTCTCCTTGACCGTGGCCCGGCTGCCGCCGCCGAGCGCCGTGCCCGTCACATCGAGGTGTACGACGGTGTCCGCGCCGGTCTCGGCGACCACCCGGGCGATCGTCGGCTTCCGGATGTCGGCCTGGATGAACTCGGCTCCGCCCAGATCGTGCGCCGGCGGCACCGCGTCCACCGCGATCACCCGCTCGACCTCCGGGTCACGCTGGATCCGCCGTACGAACCGGCCGCCCAGCTGCCGGGCCACTCCGGTGACAAGCACGACCTTTCCCAAGATCAGCGCCTTCCTTCCCGCACTGTCCGCAATTGCCCGCACTGCCCGCGTTCCCCGTGTGCGGCCAACTTAGCGGCTCGGTGTTGCGCTGTGATGACCGCCCGACGCACCAGGTGACGGAATTTCGCCGGACATGCGTGTGGCCCCCCACCGACAACGGTGGAGGGCCACAGCGGGACGCGCCTTCGCGGCGCGCGTACTACTTCTTGTTGCGACGCTGAACACGCGTGCGCTTCAGCAGCTTGCGGTGCTTCTTCTTGGCCATCCGCTTGCGCCGCTTCTTGATAACAGAGCCCACGACTACCCTCGCTCACTTCTCATCACTCGGTTGTTTGGGCGCCATGGGCCCACACGACCTACGAGGGGCTAGCCTACCCAACCGAGCGCCGAGGTCGTAATCGAGGGGTGCCCCGGGGTCGCCGGGACGTCGCCGTCAGGCCGTCTCCACCCCCACATAGCTGTCACGGAGGTACTCGTGTACCGCTTGCTCCGGGACGCGGAAGGACCGCCCCACCCGGATCGCGGGCAGATGACCACTGTGCACCAGGCGGTACACGGTCATCTTCGACACTCGCATCACCGCGGCGACCTCCGCCACGGTCAGGAACACAACCTCGTTCAGAGGCCTCTCGCCAGCTGCCATGACACACCTGAACCTTCCGCACTCGACGGCCACCGGCTTCCCCTTCCGGTGACTCTTCGTCGTTGCGCGCTCACTCCCCAGACTAGGGGCGGGTGATGCGAGTGGGGAAGAGGTGCACCCATCGGCGGCCTACTGTGACAGACAGGCTCGTTTGAGCACGTAGCGGGTGAGCGGGCGGTAGTGCGCGGAGCGCACGCCGTCATCAAGCGGAACGACGACGGACACGGACCCCTCGGCCTGCCCCACGAACGGCGCGGGATCATCCGTATCGGCCAGCCCGATCGCCTCGAACCCCAGCTGACCTGCACCGCAGACCCAGCCATGGTCACCGACGACCAGTTCGGGCAACGGTCCTCCGCTCTCCGCGGCGGCGCCGAGCGCGACCCGAACCGGGAGCGGCGAGTGGCTGTGCACCCCCGGCTCACAACCGGGGCGCTCGGGGCCGGTTTCCCGCACCAAGCCGACTCCCCGGGCGTAGTCGAGCCGATACGTACGTAGACCGAACCGGGTCAATATGTCGACACAGCGACCCTGCGCCGGGGTGAGCACCTCACATCCCGCCGCCGAGAGCGCGTCCGCGAGACCGCCGTAGAACCCGAGCAGCCGCTGCGGATGCCCAGTCCCGAACAGCACCGGCGCACCTCTCCTGGCCACCTCCCCGATCCGCTCCGCGAAGGCGTCCAGCGCGGCCAGCGTCAGCTCCGGATCGATCACATCGGGACCCGAGGTATGCCGCGGATCCGCCGAGACCCCGCACCTGTCCGCCATCAGGGCGAGCAACTCCGGCTGCCCCCAGGCCCCCTCGGGGTCGATCCCGATCGTCACCCGCGGATCCCGGGCCGCGAACAACCGGTAACTCCGCAGACTGGCCTCGCGCGAGGTCCCCACGACCCCGGCCAGCCGCACGGCCACCAGATACGCACACAGCTCGGCGGGCGACAGCACGCCTGCGATGCTGACGCACCGGGCACCCGGATTCCCCACGAACGGCGAAAGAACCGCACGGTTGGCCTACAGCGGCACCGGTCCAAGGCACCGGCACCGGCACCCGGCTCAGGGCAGCAGCCCCCGCAGCGGGAACACCGCCCGCCGCGTCGCCAGCACCGCCTGGTCCAGGCGGTCGGCGGGGTCGTACCCCGCCTCCCACTCCGCGAACTCCACCGGCCACCGCCCGTCGGTCATCCGCTGCGGCCCCAACTGCCGGGTCCGCGCGAACACTTCCTGCCGCCATCCCTGCGGGATCACCGTCTCCGGAGCCACCGGCCGCCCCGCCGCGATCGCCACCAGATGCGTCCAGGACCGCGGTACGACGTCCACCACCGCGTAGCCGCCACCGCCCAGCGCGACCCACTTCCCCCCGGCGTACTCGTGCGCCAGCTCGTGGCACGCCAGCTGCACCGCCCGCTGCGCGTCCAGCGACACCGCGAGATGCGCCAGCGGGTCCTCGAAGTGCGTGTCGGCCCCGTGCTGCGAGACGAGCACCTGCGGCCGGAACTCCGCCAGCAGCTCCGGCACCACCGCGTGGAAGGCCCGCACCCACCCGGCGTCCCCGGTGCCGGCGGGCAGTGCCACGTTCACCGCGGCCCCCTCCGCCGCCCCGGCCCCGGTCTCCTGCGGCCACCCGGTCTGCGGGAACAGCGTCCGTGGATGCTCGTGCAGGGAGATCGTCAGTACCCGCGGGTCCTCCCAGAACGCGGCCTGCACCCCGTCCCCGTGATGCACGTCCACATCCACGTACGCGACCCGCTCGGCGCCCATCTCCAGCAGCCGGGCGATGGCGAGCGCCGCGTCGTTGTACACGCAGAACCCGGACGCGCCTCCCGGCATCGCGTGGTGCAGCCCGCCCGCGAAGTTCACCGCGTGGTCGGCGTCCCCCCGCCACACCGCTTCGGCCGCCCCGACCGACTGCCCGGCGATCAGCGCGGACACCTCGTGCATCCCGGCGAAGGCGGGATCGTCCTCGGTCCCCAGCCCGTACGACCCGTCCGCCCGCGCCGGAGATTCCGACACGGCCTTCACCGCGTCGATGTAGTCCTCCCGGTGCACCAGCCGCAGCGTCGACTCACCGGCCGGCTTCGCCGCGACGACCGCCAGCTCCCGGTCGAGCCCGAAGGCACCCACCAGCTTCCGGGTCAGCTCCAGCCGGACCGGGTCCATCGGATGACCCGGGCCGAAGTCATAGCCCGTTACTGCCTCGTCCCACATCAGCTGTGCGCGGCCGCTCATGACCGCCACCGTATCGGTCCGGATGAACCATGAACGACCTGGCGTACACCACCGTGACCAGCACCAGCGCCATCGGCACCAGCATGGCCCCGCGATAGCTCCACGCATCGCCCAAGGCCCCCACCAGCGGCGAACCCACGAGAAAACCCACGTAATTGAAGACGTTGAGCCGCGCCACGGCCGCGTCCGAAGCCCCCGGCCCGGCCAGCCGCCCCGCCGCCGCGAAGGTCTGCGGCACCAGCACACACAGGCCCAGCCCCAGCAGCGTGAACCCGAGCATCCCCACCCAGGCCCCGGGCGCCGAGGCCACCACCACGAACCCGCCGGCCGCCACCAGCGCCCCGAGCCGTACCACCGCCGCCGCTCCGAACCGCCGTACTCCCAGATCCCCGATGGACCGACCGAGCAGCGTGGTCACCATGTACACGTTGTACGGCACGGTCGCCAGCTGCTCCGAACTGCCCAGCACGTCCTTCAGGTACTTCGCGCTCCAGTTGGAGACCGTCGAGTCCCCGATGTACGCGAAGGTCATCACCAGACACAGCGGCAGCAGCACCCGGAAGGCCACCGCCCGGCCCCCCGCCCCGGCCGGCCCCTCCGCGTCCCCGGCCGGGCCCCCGTCGACATACCACCGGCTCCCCACCAGGGTCGCCGGCAACAGCACCAGCACCACCGGCAGATACGACACCCACAGCGCCAGCTGCCAGTGTGCCCCCGCCCACGCCAGCGAGGCCCCGAGGATCCCGCCCAGGCTGTACGCCGCGTGGAAGCTCAGCATGATGCTGCGCCCGTACGACCGCTGGAGGCTCACCCCGAGCATGTTCATGGAGGCGTCCAGCGCCCCCACGGCCAGCCCGAACACCCCCAGCGCCACCGCGAGCACCGCCAGCCGCCCGCCCGCACCGACGCCGAGCAGCGCCAGCAGCACCACCGGCTGGGACCAGCGCAGCAGCCGGCTGGGCCGTATCCGCCGCACCAGCCGCTCCGTGGTCACACTGCCCGCACCGGCCAGGACGGGTACGGCGGCGAGAAAGGCCGGCAGCAGCGCGTCCGAGATGCCGTACCGGTGCTGGACGGCCGGGATGCGCGTCACGAGCAGGGCGAAGGCGACACCCTGGGCGAAGAAGCTGAACGCCAACGAGGCCCTACCGCGCCGCAGCACATCAGTCATGGCGGCGAGCGTAGGGCCCCGGGCTACCTGTGGGTAGATCCAGCCAAAGGTGAATTTCCCTCAGCTTCAGCGGGCGACGGCCAGCGGCTCCTCGTGCCGCCGACCGGCCCGGCCGGCCTCGACCTCGGCGGCGAGCAGCCGCGCCATCGGCTCGGCGGCGAGCCCGCCACACACCACGAACGCGGCCGCGAGCGCCACCACCATGACGACCGTACCGAGCCACACCATGGTGTCCACCGGCACGGTGTAGGCGCCGACCACCCGCAGCACGCACTCCAGCAGCAGCGCCCCGCCCCACACCAGGGAGAACGCCCGCTCCTTGCGGAGGAAGACGGCCGAGCCGGCCACCGCACCGGACGCGAGCCGCGCCCAGGCGGCCTCCTTCTCGGCGTCGCCCTTGACCAGGAAGGGCTTCATCGCCGTCGTCATCATCGGCTTGCCGAGCGCCACGGACACCAGGATGCCGATCGCGACGGTGCTGCTGACCGCTCCGTCCTTGGCGAGCATCAGCCGTGGGTCGCCGGAGACGAAGCTGAGCACCAGGCCGACGACGTTCACGGCCAGGATGAGCAGGGCCAGCCCGTTGGCGGTCCGCTCCTTCACCAGGCCCCACACGGTCCGTGCCGCCGGCACCGCGCTGCTCCAGGCGAGCGCCGCGAAGGTGCTCAGACCGAAGGCGTCCTTGAGGACGTAGTACGCGCCGAGCGGGACCGCCACATCGAGGATCAGCGGCTTGAAGTTGTCGAGCGGGCTGCGGCTGTGGTTCCCCGTGTTCTTCGTCATGCCCTCAGCTTCGCCGCCGGGCGGGGTCCCCCAGTAGAAACGAACGTCCGGACCCCGGCATGACAATTGTCAGCCCCCGTGCCATGGCTCAGGTCATATCAGCAGGTCAGCCAAGTCCCCCATGTCGGCGAAGAGTTCCTTCGCCCCGGCCAGCCGCTCCGCCGGCGTCATCGCGGTGAACCCGTACACGTCCATCCCGGCCGCCAGCGCCGCCTGTACGCCCAGCGGGGAGTCCTCCACGACCGCGCACCGCTCGGGCGCGACCCCCATCTGCTCGGCCGCGTACAGGAAGAGATCGGGCGCCGGCTTGCCCCGTCCCACATCCTGCGAGCTGAAGATCCTGTCCTGCGCGAACCACCGGTCGAGCCCGGTCGTCCGGTGCCCGACCCGGATCCGCTCATGGCTCCCGGACGAACCCACGCAGTACGGCACTCCGACCCCGGCCAGCTTCTCCAGCACCCTGTCGACCCCCGGCACGGGCCTCAACTCCCGCTCGAACGCGGCGAACACACGGGCGTGGAAGACATCGTCGAACTCCTCGGGCAGCCGCCGGCCGGTCCGCTCGAGCACCAGGTCGTGGATCCGGTGCATGGCCGACCCCATGTAGTCCCGGATGGAGTCCTCGTACGACGTCGGGTGCCCCAGTTCGGTCAGATACGCGGCCAGCAGCCGGTTGGAGATCGGCTCACTGTCGACGAGCACACCGTCGTTGTCGAAGATGACGAGGTCATAGCGCATGACCCCACCCTAAACGCCCCTGAAAATGCAGAAAGGCCCACGCCATACGGCGTGGGCCTTTCCCAATGATTGTTCGGCGGTGTCCTACTCTCCCACAGGGTCCCCCCTGCAG
>NZ_JBSFHC010000025.1:0-97732 GCF_053596835.1 Streptomyces sp. NPDC001606 | reverse complement strand
ATGCCGAGCAACCACAGCAGTACGGTCCCGAAAGGCTTCTGAGCGATTTCGGCGACCGCGCCGCCCCGGTCGGCCTGTCTGCCCCCGCCGGTGAATGCGATCCGCAGTGAGAGAACGCCGATCAGCGCGTAGATGACCCCGCGGCCGACGAAGCCCGCACGGGCCGCCGCCGCGACCGCTCTGCCGTCCGCTGCACGGTGAACCTGACCCAGTTGGCGTGTCGTTGCAGATGCCGAGTTGGTAGCCATGTCCTACCGGATGCCCCCGAAGGGCGATGCCATCCTGGCCGCCGGCCGGCGTCTTGCCGGGGACACGCTGCCGGCAGGGAGCGGCGCTCGACCTCCCCAGGTGCCGCGCCGCTCCCTCACCAACGCACGACGACTACCCGTGGAATGCCGCCACGATCCGGCCGCATATCTCGGCCTCCTCCGCTTGGCTGCCCGAGCCAGTCTGTTGACCGACCCGTCCGTCAACCCCGGGCTGGCCGCCCGTGTACGGCCTCCAGGGGTGTATGGCGCCCGCTACACACCGTAGGCCGACCGCTACGGCGCCGGGCGGACATGGCTGCTTCGGAACAAGTGTTCATGGCCTCCAGCGACGCCATCGCTGAGCGGGCAGCCGCCTCGGCCGCGGCTCTGTGCCAGCGCGGCGGAATCACGGCGGCCGCCCTGACAGAGCGGCACTCCCCAGTCACCGCGTGGCCCGCCGCGCTGGCGGACCTGCTGGACCCGGCCGGCGGTGCCCCACCCTTCCGGGCAGGACACCGCGGCAGCCTGTGCATCTCGCACAGCCACATGACCCTCAATCGCCTGGGGCTGCCGGTACACGAGGAGTTCCTGCTGATCGAGACGGCGCGCCTCCTGGCCACTGCGACGACTCCTCCCAGCTGACCGCAACTCCGAGAACGTCGCCGGGGTGGCTTCGTTCACGTGTGGCGGCAGCACTTGTGCATGAGTTCCGGTGTCAGTTGGTGATCACTCCGCCCAGAGGTGTTCGCGAGTATTGACGGCACCAGCGGGCCGTCGTCGCATCGGGTGATCCATTCACTGTGCCTTGGCAACCAGCGTCCGTAGGGTTTGCGCATGACGGATGAGAGTGAGCGGGCTGTGCGGGCAGCCATCGATGGGGAGATGCGGCTTCTCGATCCCGAGGTGCGCGCTTCGCCAGCCCGTGTCCTGGAACTGTTGGATCCGGACTTCACCGAGATCGGGGCTTCTGGACGCCGGTGGGACGTGGAGTCGATCCTCACGGTGACGAGTGGCGGCTCGGTGTCCCCGGAGTCTCCGGTCAAGGTCAGCGAAATGTCCGGAGTCGTCCTTGCTCCGGGCGTCGTTCATCTGACGTACTTCGCCGACAATCAGGGGCGTCGGGCATGGCGGAGCTCTTTGTGGCGTCTGACGGAGACGGGCTGGCGGATGTACTTCCACCAGGGCACTTTGACCGGTTGAGTGGGTGGGACCGCCGCCCGCAAGGGCGGCGATCGCCCTGCCGAATCGGGCCGGTTCAGCTGGCCGTGGCGGGCGCTCCTGCCCGCGTGACGTGGGTGTGCGAGCAACTGCTCGGACACGAGGACGGGCGGCGCGACCTGCCGCTGCTCGCCGCACCGGAGGTCCAGGCCGACGCCCTGGACAGGAGATGCAAGCGCCTCGCCGAACTCCTGGACGACCCCGGACTGATCGCCCGCTACCGGCCGGCGATGAACAGCCAGGCCGTCGGGCGGATGGTGCCGAGCCCGCCGTACATCGACGCCCTCCCGGCCGAAGGCAGCCGGCGGTACTGCTGACCACGGCCCGCGCTGTGCTGAACGTCGGCGCCGACGCGGTGACGATGTCCGCCGCCGGGAGCATGTACGAGCTCGCCTCGGCCGCTGAGGCTGGACGGCGCCCTCGACGCCCAGCGCGCCTTCGGTGAACTCGACGGGCCCCGACCTGCGCTCCTGGCTGTCCATGACGCCGTCGACGACGGCAGCGCCTACCGGGCGGAGCTGTCGCTTCGCGTGGAACCAGCCGGTCTTGTCCGACGATCCGGTCCTCCGGTACGACATGCAGCTGCCGGACTCCTGGTGGCAGGAGCTCGCCGCGACGTGGGAGAAGGTGTCGGCCGTCGACACCGACCGCTGATAGGGCTTCTTGAACGTCGCCAGTGATGCTCTTCCCTGCCACTTGGTTGGTTGTTGAAGGGAGTGGTGAGGGTGACGAGCATGAGCACGCGTATGGCTTGTCCTTGCAGGCGACACGCTGAAGTGGACATGATCGCCTCATGAATCAGAGCTCGGTGACCCTGGACGAGATCGTTTTGGAGGATTGGCCGGCCATTCACTCGTGGGCATGTCTGGCGGAGGCTTGTCGCTATCAGACGTGGGGGCCGAACACAGAGGACGAGACGCGGGACTTCGTGGAAGGCGCGGTCAAAGCCTGGTCGGACAGCCCCCAGCGGCGGTATGCGTATGCGGCCCGCCTCGGGAGGGATGTGGTGGGCATGGGGGAACTGCATGTTCGTAGTGACATTCAGCGTCAGGCCGAGATCTCCTATGTCGTGCATCCGCGAGTCTGGGGCCAGGGCATCGGGACACAGATCGGGCGGCGGCTTCTTGCTTTTGGCTTCGGCGAGTTGGGGCTCCATCGGATCTATGCAACCTGTGACCCGCGGAATCTCGGCTCTGCCCGGGTGCTGGCCAAGCTTGGTATGACGCATGAGGGACGCCTGCGTCACACGCAGCTGATTCGCGACGGCTGGCGAGACTCTTTGATCTTCAGCATCCTCGAAGAGGAATGGCACCCTGCTGCGCAGAGCACTGCGCCGGACGAGTGACCAGCTCTGCCGAACGACCCGGCTGGCACGCCGACCGGCAGTCGGCGGGCTCTGGGCATCGAGATCGGTCAGGCACTGATCGTGCAGTGAACGGGGCTGAGGAATTCGGTCGTGGAGTCCTCCGCAGCGGAATGACGTCGGGTCCGGCGGGCATGGCGGGCCGGGCGGCTTCCGGGGTGGCCAGCAGGGCGACGATGGTGACCGGCTGGCGGCAGTGCGGACATTCGCGGGTCGCGGTGGGCTCCAGCGGGCCTCGCTCCGCGGAGAGCTGGCGTCCCGGGCGGGTGACGGCTTTGGGCGGTGGTGGTAGTTCGGGCCGGGTCGGTGGCGTCTCGCCGAGCCGGGCGGCCCGGTGCTCGTTGCGCTGGTCGTCACGCTGCTTTGCTGCCCGGTGGCGGCAGGCGGGCGAGCAGTAGACCTGGCGGATGCATGGGTCGGCGGTGAAGGTGCCCTGGCAGACGGGGCAGGTGTGGGGCTCGGCCGGGGGCCTGCGGTGGAAGGCGGATTTGCAGCGGGGCGAGCAGTAGACCTGCCTCGGCTGCGGGATGAACTCGCCCTGGCCGAAAGGGTGGTTGACGGGCTCGGGCCGGTGGGGGCGGGTGGGGCGGTGTCAGGAAACACGGGCGTTCACTCCCTTGCGGAGGGATTCGGTCTGGTGCTGGTGTCCGCGCAGGCGGTAGGAAGGGCCGTCGATGCCGACGACTGCGGCCCGGTGCAGGAGGCGGTCGAGCATGGCGGCGACGGTCCGGCGAAGAACCGCGTGCAGGTCTTCCAGCGGCCCTCCAGAGCGGCCTTGTGGCACTTGGCGGCGAGTTCGGCGGCGGTGGTGAAGTAGACGCGGTGGCCCGCGTCGACCGCAGCCCGCCCCAGGGCGACGGCCAGCATGGTCTTGCGACGCCGGGCGGGCCGACGAACAGCACATTGGAGGCGTCGTCGAGGAAGCGCAGGGTGGCCAGGTCGCGGATATGTTTCTCATCCACGCCCGTCTGGGCGGCGAAGTCGAAGTCCGGCAGCGTCCAGGGCTCCGGCAGGCAGGCGAACCGCAGCCGGGAGGTCAGTCGGCGGCCCTCGGTGGCCTCGACCTCGAGCTCCAGCAGACGTTCCAGGCCGCGGTCAGCGACAGCCGTTCCGAGCGGGCCTGGTCCAGCACCCGGGCAGGGCCTCGGCAGCGTCGTTGAGTTTCAGATAGGACAGATGGGCTCACAGCTGCTGCGAGCGGCGTGCTTCGCTCATCTGCATCGGCGTCGTACTCACTCCTCGTTCTCCTCCTCCTTGGACGGGGGAACGTGCCGCAGCCGGTCGGCCACGGCGCGGTCGACAGCTTCCACCACTTCCGCCGAGCCGGTCACAATCGGTCCCGCAGGGCCCGACTTGCTTGGCACGCCGGCAACAAGGAACCGGCGGGATTCCCGGTGGAGGCCGTGGTGATGGTACGCCGCAGCCCTCGGGGCTCACAGCTTCGACTACTACACTGTGCCGGACCCGTGTGGCCTCCTGGAAGGCACCCTCGGCAGGATCGTCGACCCCTCCGTGGTTGCAGCGCTGGCCGACCTCGCCGACGTGGAAGAGGTCCTCGTTGCCCAGCCCCAGCAGTTGCGCCTCGTCACGGGCGACGCCGTAGCCGCTCTCCTGCATCCCGACGGGCTGGCCCCGGTACCGGAAGACTCGGGCGGATCACACGGCGGCATCTTCATGGCCAACCCCGCCCTGGACCTGCGGGTGGAATCCGAACGCCGTGAACAGGTCGACAACTGGATGCGGCAACTCGACCTGGACGCCGGGCTGACCGGCACGGAAGCGCTCATCGACCGCATCCGCGCCGGCAGCGCGACGCCGGCTCGATAGGGTGATGGTACGGCAGCGCTCAGCAGGGGGCCGGGTAGAGGCAACCGGCCCAGCCCGCTGCTGAGCACGACCTCCCCTTGACCGCGGCGTCGTCCGGTCCGGGTCACTCGCCATACGGGGTACCCGCGCCAGGTCGACGTCCTTACGGCACGCGGTACGGCATGGGAACTGCAACGCCACCGGCGCTAGCCCGTCAGCTCCAACCCCCACTTCTTCGTCACCCGCCACACCGCTGTCGATGACTCCGGCCCGCCCGTCAGCGCTGGCGTGGTCCAGAAGTCCTTCGAACGGCCCGGCTTGCGGGCCGGCGCCATGCGCCTGGACCGGATCTACGACGAAGCCCGACACAGCGCTGACCCCGTCCGCCTCATGGAGCTCTTCGGCCTTTCCGATCTCGCCGCCACCCGCTACGTTCTGGCCGCACCCCCGGAGAAGAAGAACGGCCCCATCGCCCCGTGGAGCTACGACTTTGGGGACCGACAGGGCAGCGAGGCGCGGCGGACCGTGAGCGTGAGCAGCAGCCACTACGTCGAGTGGCACCTGCCTGGCTGTGGCCCGATCCTGGAGCTGGGCGTGGCGCCCGCGTGGCTCCAGGTCAGCGAGCAGATTCCGACCACAGGACGGAGAACGATCATGGCCAACGTCACATGCTTTTCGGTCCGCCCAGAACCACAGTCCATCCCGCCCGACGGAACGGTCTTTTTCAGCGTAGGCCCGGATGATCTTCTCGGCGGCGCTGCGATCACGGCCACTGTCCAGGCAGGCTCAGGCTCGGGAAGGCCCGTGTTTGCCGAGGTGACACAGCTGGCCACGCGGAGTCAGAGCGACTCTCCTGAACCTACGACGAGCCACTTCCTCGACATCGTCGTCAGGAACAACGGTCACGTCAACGACGGCGCCGCGACCATCGACTTCTACGAAGTCTTCATCACCTCTATCACTCCGTAGCCCGCTCCGGCGGTGGCTTCAGATAGTGCTGCGAGGGGAGTGTGCGCCCCGCGGCGCCTCCCACACACCGCGGCGCTGTTGCTCACTGAACGCCATCGCCCCGCCCTGGTGAACGCGGGCGCCCCAGACCATTGAGCTCTAGACCGTGTCCTCATCGGTCAGTTGGCCGCTGGCCGGGTCGTGGGGAACGGGCCGATGCCTGAGAAACAGACCTACCGCTTCGCGGCCTTCAGGAGCTGATCTACGGCGCGTTCGTTCCACACATAGGGCGTGGCCATTCCGTAGGGCTCCTGCTCCGAGTCGCTAAGCTTCTCCATGCCGTGCGGGTCATGGGAGATGCCGACCTTGAGGTCAGGGTCGCTGTCCCCTTGCGGGAAGTCGTCCCCCTTGTGCTAGTTGGGGAATGTCACCCAAGCGGTCGCGTAATCCGTGGCGGTAAAATCCGTGAGTAATAGTGAATGAAGTCTTCTCCCTGGCGGGCTACCCAGGTAGGAGCATCTTGCTCATGGCTGGGGTTTCCTGACGCCGCGTCCCAGGAGGTTTCCCACCAATTCTGGTTGCCCAGCTTGGCCCGGTCGGCCCGAATGTAAGCGGCGCTGGCGTCGATCTCGATGACGGCATCGTCCGGACGGGTGTCGTGACGATGCCTGCCAGTACGGCTGCCCAGTACGCCCCTCGAGGGTCGCCGCAGCATGCGGCTGGGCGGACTTGCCGTTTCAGCCTCGTCAGGGATGGCTGTGTGGTGGGGGGTGGGGTGGGGGTGTTGGTAGAGCCAGTGTGACCGGGTCAGCGGTGACACTGTCTTGCACCGCAGGGGGTCTTGCACCACCGGGCACCGTGGTGGATGCAGGGCCAGCCGGCTCGTCCAGCGCGATGCCGTACTCCCTGGCAGGTGGCGGATGACACGTCGCCTGCTGAGTTGCAGCTCATGCGGGGCTGTAGGAGCGTGGGAAAAGGAGGGGGTGTGGGGGCGACCCGGGGGTGTGGGGGAGATCGGAACAGTTGGCCCTCGGAACACTGATCCGTGCTCGTCGAGTAGGTGACCTCATGTCCACACGTATGTCCCGCCGTTCCCGCGCGCTCGCGACGACTATCCCGCTCGTCACCGCCGCGCTGGTGGGAGGCCTTGTGACGGCTGCGCCAGCGACGGCGGTCGATGTCGATACCGGGAGTCTGAACTTCGCCGGCACTGTGACCTGTGCGAAAGCGACGGAGCTCAAGGACAAGCTCAAGGATCCCAGCAAGGCTGTTCCCACGTCAGTCAAGCTGGACAGCGGGATGGACGAGGCGACAGACAGTACGCTCGCCAAAGATCCAAAGGACCAGCAACAGCACAGGGCAAGGTATGACATCAAGAACTTGGAGGTTCCGCTGGACTCCGCCTTCACCATGACGGCCACGGTCACGTGCAAGGCGCCCAAGCAAAGCGCGGTGGAGTTCAACAGAGAATTTCCACTGAATAACCTCACCGAGGACCAAGCCCAGCCAATCAAGCTGCCCATTACTTGAGCAGCTCGCGCTTGGGGCGCCCGATTGACGGTGCCTAGGTGAAGCTCGTGAAGTCGAGGGACGACGCCACGTATCGCCGCTGAGTCGAGAACTCCCACAACGCTTTGGCTGGCATCGGGGGGTCGTAGAACGCATCGCTTTGGCTCGCGCCGAGAGCTTCCTCGACTCAGAGGTCCAGGATCAGCCGCTCTCCCCGACAGCGGGAGACGCAGATCATCATGGTCTGCCCGGCCGCCCGCTCCTGCGCCGTGAGCAGTGAGTCGCGGTGGTCGGGGACGCCCTCCAGGACGTCCGTCTCGCAGGTCCCGCAGGTGCCCTCGGCGCAGGAGAAGAGCACCTCGACACCCGCGGCTCGAACGGTCTCCAGGACGGAGGTGTGCTCCGGGACGGACAGGGTCAGGCCGGAGCGGGCCAGCACGAGTTGGAACGGGGCGTCGGGAGAGGCAGCCTGAGCCCGCGGCTGGAAGCGTTCCATCCGTGGCTCCGGCCCGCCGTTCGCCGCACAGTACTGCTCGACGGCGTCAAGCAGCGGGCCCGGACCGCAGCAGTAGACGGCGGTGTCCGGTTGCGGGGCGCCCAGATAGGCGGACAGGTCCAGCAGACCGGTCTCGTCCTGCGGCCGGACTGCCACCCGCTGGCCGTAGCGGCCGGTCAGCTCGTCGAGGAAGGCCATGGAACCTCGTGTGCGTCCGCCGTAGAGCAGGGACCAGTCGGCGCCGGCCGCTTCCACCGCCCGCAGCATCGGCAGGATGGGGGTGATGCCGATCCCACCGGCGATGAAGAGGTACCGATCGGCGGGCCGCAGCGGGAAGTTGTTGCGCGGTCCCCGCACCCGCACGGTCTCGCCGACCCGCAGCCGCTCGTGCACGAAGGCGGATCCTCCCCGTCCCTCGGGTTCGCGCAGCACGGCGATCCGCCAGACGTCCCGTTCCGCCGGGTCCCCGCACAGCGAGTACTGGCGCTCCAATCCGTCGGCGAGGGTGAGATCGAGGTGCGCGCCCGGCTCCCAGGGGGGAAGGCCGCTGCCCCGCAGGGCCAGGGAGATGACGCCGTCGGCCTCCCGGCGGCGGTCGGTGACGACGAGGGTGTGCAGGTTCTCAGTCATCCGGAGCCTCGCTCGGGTGTCCTTCCGGGTGTCCTTCCGGGTGGGCCAGCAGCCAGCTCCACAGCTCGACCGGATCGTCGGCCGTGTGCTGCGCGCCGCAGTGGCAGGTGCCGTGCAGCAGGTCGGTGCCCGGCTGCCAGTCGATGCGGTTGACCGTGCCGCTGGAGGGGCCGGTCATTCGGCGGCCAGCTTGGCGAGGATGCGGCGGGCGGCGAGGCCGCCGGTGTCGATGTTGATGCTGAGCTCCTGGTAGCCGGCCGGCTCGCTGTCCAGTGCGCGCTGCAGCAGATTCAGGGCGTCGACGTCCTGCATCACCACCTGGTGGTTGAAGTCCCGCAGGAAAGCGGTGACTTCGGCGTCGTCGGTCGCGAAGTCGCGGGAGACGGCCCAGAAGTCGTAGACCTTGCCGGGTCCGGAAGGGGTGATGGCGTAGGTGATCTCGGTGCGGAACACCGGCGCGTCCTGCCCGACCGGCATGATCCGGCTGTGCAGCAGGTAGAGGCAGGGAGCGAAGTACTCGATGTCTTGCAGGCGGGTGATCCGGCCCTCGATGCCCGTCGAACGGGCGTAGAAGGGCGGGCACTCGGCGTTCGGCATGTGGCGGGAGACCCGGACGATCCCGGCGGCCTCGTCGACCTCGGTGGTGATGGGCGTCTCGGCGACCTCCGGCGTGCCGATGTGGCCGGCGTGCAGATAGGTCTCGTGGGAGAGGTCCATCAGGTTGTCGACCAGCAGCCCGTAGTCGCCGTCGATCGGTTCCATGCCGCAGACGGTGACCATCTCCGGGTCCGCCAGGTGCGGGGCGCGCGGGATCAGCTTCTCGTCGGCCAGCGCCGGATCGCCGACCCAGACCCAGACGAAGGAGTCGAGCTCGACCGCGGGATAGGCGGCGACCCGGGCGGTGCGCGGGATGCGCTGCTGGCCGGGGACGAACACACAGGTGCCGGCGGTGTCATAGGTGAAGCCGTGGTAGCCGCAGACGATCCGGTCGCCGTCCAGGCGGCTCGCCGAGAGCGGGTAGCGGCGGTGCACGCAGCGGTCGGCGAGAGCGACGACGCGCCCGTCCTCCTCGGTGCGGTAGAGGACGAGCGGCTCGCCGAGGATCGTCCGTCCGAGCAGCTCGCGGCCGATCTCGCTGCCGTAGGCGGCGACATACCACTGGTTGCGGGCGAAGGCGGTGGCCATGGGGCGCTCCCGTCACTGACAACTGTGGGGTGGGTGCGACGAGGTTCGCAGGGCCGCGGCACCGCCCACAACGGGACTTCCGTCAGGTGGAAGTCTGTCCGAGAGCGCGGGAGATGCCCAGCCCGGCGACCCGGACGGCGAGAGCCAGCGCGCTCGGCGCCGAACCCTCGACCGGCACCACGACGGACACCGAAGCCACCACCTCTCCCCGCGCGCTGCGCACCGGCGCCGCCACCGACAGCGCGTCAGCGGTTATCTGACGGTCACTCACTGCGAAGCCGGCGCGGCGGACCTCGGCGAGCATCCTGCGCAGCCGCACCGGATCGGTCACGGTGAACGGAGTGAAGCCGGCCAACTCCCCTGACAGATACTTCTCCTGTACCTCGGCGGCGCTGTGGGCGAGCAGCACGAGACCGACTCCTGTCGCGTGCAGCGGCCATCGCGCGCCGACCTCGGTGCGCACGCCCACGGCCGAGCGGCCGGAGATCCGCTCGATGTAGACCACCTCGAGACCGTCCCGCACCGCGAGTTGGACGTTCTCATGGGTGGCCTCGTACAGGTCCTCCAGAAACGGCATCGCGACCTCGCGCAGGGCGAGGCCGCGAGGGGCGAGGGCGCCGAGCTCCCACAGCCGCAGGCCGATGTGGTAGACGCCCCCAGCGTCGCGCTCCAGTGCACCCCAGGCCGTCAGCAGGCCGACGAGGCGGTGCGTGGTCGGCAGGGTGAGGCCGGCGCGCCTGCTGATCTCGGTCAGCGACAGCGCCGGGCCGGCATGCCCGAAGGCCGCCAGCACGGCCAGCAGCCGGTCGGCGGCCGAACGGGGGGCCGGGTCGGTCATGCGTAGAAACGGTAGACGGCCTGGGCGACGACGGCGGGCTTGGGCTGTCCGTCGATCTCGACGGTCAGATCGACGGTGACCTCCGCGCCGCCCTTGACCTCGACGACTGATGCGATTGCGCCCTGGGCGCGGATCTCGGCGCCGACGCGGACCGGTGAGGGGAAACGGACCTTGTTGAGGCCGTAGTTGACGGCCATGCCGACGCCCTGGACCTTCAGCAGCTCGCTCCACAGCGGGATGAGCAGCGAGAGGCTCAGGTAGCCGTGGGCGATGGTGCCGCCGAAGGGGCCGGTCCTGGCGCGTTCGACGTCGACGTGGATCCACTGGTGGTCGCCGGTCGCGTCGGCGAAGGTGTTCACCCGCTCCTGCGTGATCTTCAGCCACTCGCTGTGGCCGAGGTCGGCGCCGCCGAGCTCGAGCAGTTCGGCGATGCCGTTGACGGTACGGGACATGGGGAGGCCTCTCCGAGGGGGCAAAGGGTGGTCAGCGCTGCCTGTAGGTGGCCCGGAGCGGGCCCTTGAGCAGCTTGCCCGCGCCGCTGCGCGGGAGGGCGTCGGTGAACAGCACCGACTTGGGGATCTTGTAGCGGGCGAGCCGCCCGTCCAGGTGGGCGATCAGTTCCTCGACACCGGCTTCGGCGCCCGGCCGCAGGACGACGACGGCGCGGCCGACCTCGCCCCACTTTTCGTCGGGTACGCCGAAGACCGCGCACTCGGCGACGGCCGGGTGCTCCAGCAGGGCGTTCTCGACCTCGGCCGGGTAGACGTTCTCGCCGCCCGAGATGAACATGTCCTTCAGCCGGTCCACCAGCCGGATGTAGCCCTCCGCGTCCACCGCGGCGATGTCGCCGGAGCGGAACCAGTGGCCGTCCCGGAAGGCGGCAGCGGTCTCTTCCGGGCGCTCCCAGTAGCCGGGCGTGACATGGGGCCCGGCGATCAGCACCTCTCCCGGCTCGTCCACCCCGACCGGATCGCCGGCCGGGTCCGCCAGCCGTACGTCGGTGAAGAAGTGCGGTACGCCTGCCGTTCCGGCGTGGGAGAGTGCGTCCTGCCGGTCCAGGAGCAGGACGCCGGGGGAGGCCTCGGTCATGCCGTAGCCCTGGACGAAGGCCAGGCCCCCGTCGAGGTAGCGGCGGATGGTCCGGGTCGGCACGGGCGCGCCGCCGCACAGCAGGTTGCGCAGGCTGCCGAGGTCGGCCTCCGCCCAGCCGGGCTCCGCGGCTATGGCGTCGTACATCGCCGGGACGCCGAACAGGCAGGTGATCCGGTGGCGTTCGATCAGCTCCAGGGTGCGGGCCGGGTCGAAGGCGGACTCCAGCACGGCCGTGCCGCCCTTGAGCAGGGTGGGCAGGCAGGTCATGTTGAGTGCGGCGGTGTGGAACAGCGGTGCGCTGACCAGGGTGACCTCGTCGGTCGACAGGTCCACGTCGACCAGGACGTTGAGGCTGTTCCAGAGGATGTTGCCGTGGGTGAGCATGGCGCCCTTGGGGCGGCCGGTCGTCCCCGAGGTGTACATGATCATGCACAGGTCGTCCGGACCGACCGGCACGTCGAGCGGATCGGTCGAAGCCTGGGCCAGGAGCGTCTCGTAACCGTCACCCTCAGCCTCCAGCACTTCCACGTGCGCGGAGAGTTCGGCGGACCCGGGCTGACGCACCGTCAGTAGCAGGCGGCTGCCCGAGTCCCGCAGTTGGTAGCGCAGCTCCGGTGCGGCGAGTCGGTTGTTGAGCGGGACGAAGACCGCGCCGAGCTGCCCGGCGGCGAAGAGGGTCTCCAGGAAGGCGGGGTGGTTCGGCCCCAGGAAGGCCACACGATCGCCCTGCCGCACGCCGCGTGCGCGCAGCAGGTGGGCGAGGCGGGTGGTCCGGTCGTGCAGCTCGGCGTAGCTGGTGGCGCGCTCCTCGTGGAGCAGAGCGGTGCGGTGGGGGGTCTTGCGGGCCCTGCGGGCGGGCCAGGACCCGATGCCTTGGTTCTGCAACGCGGGACTCCCTTGCCTGGCGTCACTGCTGCTTGTCGAGGCCGAGCAGCCTGGCGGCGTTCTCCTTGAGGATCTTCGGACGGACCTCGTCCTTGAACGGGAGCCCGGCGAAGTCGGCGAGCCAGCGGTCCGGGCTGATCAGCGGGTAGTCGGAGCCGAACAGAACCTTGTCCTTGAGCAGGCTGTTGGCGTACTGGACCAGCTGCGGCGGGAAGTACTTCGGCGACCATCCCGAAAGGTCGATGTACACCTGCGGCTTGTGGGTGGCCACCGCCAACGCCTCGTCCTGCCAGGGGAAGGACGGGTGGGCGAGGATGATCGGCATCCCGGGGAAGTCGGCGGCGACGTCGTCGACCAGCATCGGGTTGGAATACTTGAGCCGGATGCCGCCACCGCCGGGGGCGCCGGCGCCGATCCCGGTCTGGCCGGTGTGGAAGACGGCGATCGCGCCGGCTTCCTCGACGGCCTCGTACAGCGGGTAGGCCATGCGGTCATTGGGGTGGAAGGCCTGGACGTTGGGGTGGAACTTGAAGCCCTTGACCCCGAACTCCTCGACCAGCCTGCGGATCTGCCGCACGGCCATCTTCCCCTTGTACGGGTCGACGCTGGCGAAGGGGATGATCACGTCGGGGTTCTCCCGCGCGGCCTCGGCGACCTCCTCGTTGGGGACGGCCGGGGTGCCCGTGGCGGCCTCGGCGTCCACGGTGAAGACCACGCAGGCCATCCTCCGCTCGCGGTAGTACGCGGCGATCTCCGGGAGGGTCGGGCGTCGGTGCTCCGCCTTGAAGTACGCCCCGGCGGCGGCGTCCAGCTCCTCGGAGAGCGAACCCTGGCCGCGCGAGGACACCTCGGCGTGCGTATGGACGTCGATGGCGACGAGTTCGTCCACGTTCATGGGGCGACTCCCTTCGTATCCTCTGGCCTTCAGACCCTCGGGGCCGGGATGCCGTAGGTCTCCGGCACGCGCCCGACGGAGACCGGCCAGGCGGCGGCGATGGCGTCCGCGCTCCAGCCGCCGTCCGCGTAGGCGACGGAGATCTCCTGCGGGTGCGACCACAGGGCCAGTTTGTCCCCGCCGATGCCGATGCACTGCCCGGTGATCGCGGCCGAGGCGTCGGAGGCGAGGAAGGTGATCAGCGGGGCGACGTCCTCCGCGGTGCCGAAGCCCTCGCCCTTGCGCAGGCTGTCGGGCAGCGGGGTGCCGTGCTGCTCCAGAGCCTCGACGTGCGGGGCGAAGACCGGGATGGTCTTGGTCATCGCCGTGGCGGCGACGGGGATCACGGCGTTGGCGGTGATACCGGCCTTGGCCAGCTCCATCGCCCAGGTGCGGACCATGGCGGCGATGCCGGCCTTGGCAGCCGCGTAGTTGGTCTGGCCGAAGTTGCCGCGCTGCCCGGCGGGGGAGCCGGCGACGATGATCCGCCCGCCCTCTCCCTGCTCGCGCATCCGCCCCACGGCTGCCCGGACGCAGGTGAAGGTGCCGCGCAGATGGACCTGGACCACGGTGTCGAAGTCCTCGTCGGTCATCTTCCACAGCACCCGATCGCGCAGCACGCCCGCGTTGGTGACCATGACGTCCAGCCGCCCGAAGGCCTCGACCGCGCGGGCGACCAGGGCCTCGGCGGCCTCGGTGGTGCCGACCGCGGCGACCTCGGCGACGGCTCGACCGCCGGCGGACTCGATCTCCTTGACGGCGGTGGCCGCCGCGTCGCCGTCCACATCGTTGACCACGACGGCCGCGCCCGCAGCGGCGAGGGCCTTGGCATAGGCGAGTCCGAGTCCGCGACCGCTGCCGGTGACGACGGCGACCTTGCCGCTCAGATCCATGGGAGTGCTCCTTGGCTAGGGGTCGGTGCGCTCAACTTAGGCAGGTTCCTGTCGGCGGTCAATGGAGCTGCCGAATATTGGCGCATCCGCACGCGGGTCGTCGGGCGCCCTACGCTGTGCCCGTGACCAGTCCCGATCTCGCCCCGCGCCCCCAGTCGCTGATGCTCACCTTCTTCGGCATCCATGTGCTCGGCCAGGACATCGCCCTGTCCTCCGCCTGCGTGATCGACGTGTTCGCGAGGATCGGCGTCACCGAGGAGGCCGTTCGCTCGACCCTCACCCGCATGGTCAACCGCGGCCTGCTCGAGCGGCACCGCCAGGGCCGGAAGATGTACTTCGCGCTGACCCCTCGCGCCGTCGCCGTACTGCAGGACGGGCACGACCGCGTCTGGCGCACCGGCGCGGTCAACCGCGACTGGGACGGCCAGTGGACGCTGGTCGGCTTCTCCCTTCCCGAGGCCTGGCGGCGCGAGCGGCACGATCTTCGCTCCCGCCTGACCTGGGGCGGCTTCGGTCCGCTGCAGAGCGGCCTGTGGGTCGCGCCGGGCATCGTGGACGTCAAAGCGCTCCTGGCGGACCTCTCCCTCGCCGCCCACCTCCGGGTGTTCCGCGGCACCGTCCTGGAGCCGACGGAGGCGGCGCAGGTGGTGGAGTCGGCCTTCGACACCGCCTCGATCGCCGCCGAGTACCACGCCTTCCTGGACCGCTGGAGCGAGCCCGACGCCGGCGGTGCGGACCCGCTGGGCGGGCAGCTGCTGCTGCACACCGACTGGCTCGAGCTGGTCCGCCGCGACCCGCACCTGCCCGCGGAACACCTGCCCGGCGACTGGCCCGCGATCCGCGCCGAGGAGCTCTTCCGCGCGCTGGCTGGGCGCTGCGCCTCCGCCGCGCGGGCGGAGGCCCAGCGAGTCCTGGACGCGATCCCGGTGCACTGACGCAATCTCCCGCGATGTCGGTCCGTGGCATGGCCAGCGGCAGATCTTGGGCAGTCTCGTGACCCTGCGACCTGAACAAGGCGATCGGCGCCGTCATCAAGGGCTTCGTCTTCAACACCGGCCAGTTCTGCATGGGCGGGCCCGGCTGCTGGTCGTCCGGCCGCTGTACGAGACGGTGCTGGGGATCCTCGCGGGGGCTGTCCCCGGCGTCCCGGTCGGCGCCCCCGGGACTTGGACACAGTGGTCGGGCCGATGGCCGGCGACCGTCTGAAGAAGGTCGAGGAGTACGTCGCCCTCGCCCGCCAGGAGGGCGGGACACCGGGGTTGGCGAGCGGCTGAAAGAGATCACGTCGCCCTCGCCCGCCAGGAGGGCGGTCGCATCGTCTGTGGCGGCGAACGCCTCGAACCGACCGGCGGCTGACCGGTCGGCCATGCCGGCCGATGACGCCCGGTCTCTGCCCCGGTCACCGAGCCCGCCTGGTCTGCCCCGGGCGCGACAGCGCCGTCCCGGGAGCGGTGCCTCTCGCCGCCCCGCACCGCCAGGCTCACCAGGCAGACCGGACCCGCATGTCCTCACCGCCTCCTCGGTCCGCCGGCGCGGTCACCGCACGACAGCGGTGCGCGGCGGCGGCCCCGTTGTGAGGACAGTGCTCCTGAGCGCTGGGGTCCCCGGCGCGTGGGGCGGTGGGGGAGTGGGGCAGTACCTGCCCAGGTGCTGGTCACGGGTGAGGGGTCGTCATGGGTGCGGATGGTCGTGTGGTTCCGCTGGTGGTGCTGTCCTCTCTGGTGGTGGCGGGGTGCTCTTCCTCGACCACTCACTCGGGTGGGGCGGGGAAGAACGGGGCGCCGTCGTCGGTTTCGGCGGTGCCCGCGGGTCGGTCGGAGAGATCCCGGTGGCTGCGGGTCCGCAGAAGACGTACACGGTGCAGCAGCAGCCGCCCGCGGGCAGCTGCCACTACCGCTCCAGGACCTGAAGTGCACCCCGGGTGCTACGTCGCCGGCGGTGCCGCAGGCGAACCTGGCTTCGACTGTCTGCCGCAAGGGCGGCTACACCAACCTCACCGACACCCGGAACGCATCCTGCACTGCATCCGGCAGACGATCGCCGACCGCGGCGAGGCCCGGCCGTGTGGGGGAGAGGCAGCGCACCTTGCTCCTTCGGGCAACCGTCGGAGTCTGGGCACCTCGGCACTCTTGCCGCCGCCTGACCAAGTGATCTGTGCGGGAACGGCCTCAGTCGGCGATGAACTCGCGGACCAGCTTGGCGAAGTCGTCCCGTTTCTCGAAGAACGCGACGTGACCGGCGTCGATCTCGGCGTAGACGCTGCCCGCGATCGCCGCGTGCAGGGCCCGGCTGTGCTCCACCGGCACGGTGGCGTCCTGAGAGCAGCCCACCACCAGCGTCGGTGCCTGGATGCGTGGCAGCAGGTGACGGATGTCCACGCGCAGATCCAGGTCGACATGGCGCAGGGTGCCGGGGGTGGGCGGCATGTTGGGCACGAGCTTCTCGACCTCGTCGCGGCCGATGGCGTTGAGGAAGCCGCGGCTGAAGCCGGTCATGGTGACGCTGCGGCCGAAGCTCTCGGCGTCCACCTGGCCGAGCCGCCGCCACAACGTGAAGAGGTTCCTCATGTATTCGTCGGCGTCGGTGTGTGCCCAGCCTGCCACTGTGATCAGGCGCCGCACGAGATCGGGCCGGGTGGCCGCGACGGCGGCGACCACGGGTGCCCCCATGGAGAAGCCCAGCAGGTCGACCGGGCGCGCCCCGGCGTCCTCGATGACGGCGATGACCTGCTGGGCCAGGCCGTCGACAGTCAGCGGCGCGCCGTCGTCAGTGGTCCGCTCGGTGCCGGAAAGGTCGGGCGTGATGACGGTGTGCCGATCGGCGAACGCGGGCACGATCTGGCCCCACGTCAGCTCGGCGCCCGCGGAGCCGGTGCCGTGGACCAGGACGAGGGTCGGTCCGGTGCCGGTCACGTCGTAGTGGACCTGGGCGTTGCCTGCGGCGACTGTTGCCATGGTCGTCTCTCCCCCTGAGGATGGGCGCGCCGGATTTAGTTGCGGCGCGGAAATGTTGATGCGAGATCATAAGCATGAGGATATTCCTCATGTCAACTATCCGCAGTGCAAGCACTCCTGCTAGCCTTCTGCCATGCCCGCACCCGATCTCTTCGACGACGCCCGCTTCACCGCCATGGGCCTGCTCCTGGAAACCCACGACGGGCTGCTCGCCCGGCTGGCGCCCAGCCTGGGAGGTATGTCGCCGCTGGACTTCGACGTCCTGGTACGGCTGAGCCGTTCACCCGGCCGGCGGCTGCGGCTGAGCGACCTGGCCGCCCAGACCTCCCTCTCGACCAGCGGAGTGACCCGTGTCGTCGACCGCCTCCAGCGCCGCGGCGAGGTCCGGCGCGAGGCCCGCGTCGACGACCGCCGCAGCACCTACGCCGTGCTGACCGCCGAGGGCGTGGACCTCCTGGAGCGGATCCTTCCCGGCCATCTCAAGGCGATCGAGCACTGGTTCACCAGTCGGCTGACCGCCGAACAACTCGACGCGCTGAACAGCGCTCTGCGCATCGTCCGCGACGCTGTCCATCCGAACGCCGCCGCACACTGAGCCCAATCGAGCGCAGACGCCACGTGTCGCGGCGCGCAGCCCACGAGGCGGATCGGGGTGGTGGGCGGGCAGCTCGCGAGGTCAGCATGCTGTCGACCGTCTCCCCGGGCTCGAGCAGGTCCGGCACCACCAGCGAGGCGGCCTTCCCCTCACCGGGCTGCATCCGCAGTGCCCGGCCCCCGGCCTAGACGAGGTCGGGCATAGAGCCGCAGACGCCAGCGAAGTAGACGCAGTCGCAGTTCCTGGTGTCGAAGCCCTCGCCAAGCACCCGCACCGAGCCCAGGAAGCTCTTCTCCATGACCGCGCCGTCCCTGGCGATCCCGGCCGCGAACTCGCCGAGCACTCGACGCTGGTGGCGCGGCTTGTGCTCGCCGCACAGCCAGTCGGCCCACACCACACGCGGGACAGCTCAGGATCCGCACTGTGCAGTCGGCCGACGACGCGGGGGAGGCCGGCCGCGAGGCTTCGGCCTCGTTGACGACGCGGTGGCAGACCAGCGTCCTGCAAAACCCTTCCTCGGCCGACGCCACAAGCGCCGGCTGGAGCGCGGCGAGCCGCGCCCCGCGCACCTCATCCGAGCGGCCCTCAGCGCCCAGGAACTGGGCGGCTTGAAGCTGGGTGCCGGTGACGGCGACCGGGCTGCACCTGAAGCTGGTCTGTCACCGCCCCCGTCTGCCGGCCACCCTGCAGCGGGCCCTGCACCGCGTCCCGCACACCATCACCGAGGGGCTTAACGCCGCCCCGGCGGGGCTTCGGGCCGCCCGCCGAGGCCCCGCCCGCACCCTCCCGCCGGACCGCGAACCGCTGGATCACGCTGCCGGCCCTTGAGCGGTTCGACTCTCTCGACAGTTCCAGCCATTGCATCGGCACCTGTACTCCGCCGATGATCAAAGCGAGACACCGGCCCAAGCCCCGACCGCGCACCGAGCCCACCCTGAGCAAGATCCCCGTCGGTGTCGTACAGCACGAAGTACACCGGACCGGCGGAGGAGTCGGGGCGGATCTGGCGCGAGCGGATCAGCGGGATCACCGTGTTGCGGACAGCGTCGTGCACGCTGTCGTTGACTGTGTGGCCCGGGGCGGTGAGCGTGTCCGCCTTCACCGTCCACCGAGGGCCCTGGCGCTCCGCCCCGACGAACACCGCGCGCTGTTGCTCGGCCCGCCGGTATGCGGCGTTGTAGGCATCGACGCCGGTGGCGTCCGGGATCAGGCCGGCGGGGCACGGAACGGGCGGCGGCCGCATGAACAGCATCGTGCCAGGCAGCGCCCAGGGCTGTACGGCCGACTGCATGCGCGAGGCGGCTGCCGGACCGGACAGCCGCCTCGCTCTACGCTCTCCTGCCCGCTCAGCCGCGGACGATGTTCTGTGCCTGTGGGCCCTTCTGGCCCTGGCCGATGTCGAACGTGACGTGCTCACCCTCGATCAGCTCACGGTACCCGCTGCCCTTGATCTCGGAGTAGTGCGCGAAGACGTCCGGACCCCCGCCGTCCTGCTCGATGAAGCCGAAACCCTTTTCGGCGTTGAACCACTTCACGGTGCCGCTGGCCATACCGGTTGATCCTTCACTCATGCCCAGGAACAGCCCTACGACCGGGCATGCTCCGGCTCGCGCAACCACACGAACCAACAGCCGTTGTACCCCGCAACGCCACTTCCATACGGCCGCCGACACGACCAAGGAACCAGATGTTCGCCTGGGGGCGATCGGATCGCGTAGCCGTCACACGGCCGGCGCCGCCCCTTCGCGTTCCCACCCACGCGGCCGTACGGCACCGACCGGAGCAGAACACCTGGTCAGAGTGGGTGAAGTAGCGGGGGGGAGAGAGACGGTTGCCGCACACCGGGCAGGTGGGCCCGCTCCCTACAGCCATACCTACGGTCTACGCCCCTCGCCGCCCGTGCACACCGGCCTGTTTTCCACCGCACGGCGCGTGACCTTGCGGCCCGGCTGGGTGTTGAGCTGGTGACGCGCGTTGGTCTGGACGCCCCACGTCGGGCCGGTGCGGTCCGCGGCCCTTCGATTCCGCGCTCTGGCGTCGGGGCCGCGTCAGCTTCCCCCCGAGGCCCACAAGGTCCTGATCATCCCCGAGCGGTCAGCGCCCCGGCCAGCGGCATCTGGTCGGCATCGACGTCAGTATGGCCTTCGCCGCCGGCGCGAACGGGCTCGACGTCGGCCTCGGTGAGGCGACGCACGTCAAGGCCCCGCGTTCGACCCGAAGCTGCCCGGCTCGTGGCTGGTCGACCTGTCCCACGTCGACCTGTCGAAGGTGAAGGTCGGCAAGGAGTGGGTGGAGCTGGACGGCTCGCTGCTGCCCAGCCCGTTCACGCCGAAGGGCGAGCGCCCGCAAGGGCCGGCCCGGTACGCGACGCCCACTGTCGCCTACGCCCAGGAGCTCGGCTACGAGGTGCGGCCGATCGAGGCGTGGGTCCGCTACGAGAACGGCCGCTACCTGGACGGCCGGTACAACCGGCTCCGCGACGCCTACCTCGCCACGATGGACGGCTACAAGGAACGCGACCCGGACCTGGCGATCGTCGTCTCGGCGATCAAGGCGACGGTCAAGGGCGGCCTGGGCAAGCTGCGCGAACGGCCCCGGGGCGAAGGCTGGCGGGCGGGGGAGCCGTGGCGGGCCCTGTCCCGCCCGACCTGGCGGCCGGACATCCGCGCGGCGGCCATCTCCCGCACCCGGATCAACCTCCACCGCAAGATCGTCAAGCACGCCGCGTTCACCGGCCAGTACCCGGTCGCGCCCGGGAGCGGTTCAACGCCCCGGAACTCAACCTCGCCCGGTACATCAAGGACGGCACCGTCACCGACGTCGACCACGGAGAGTAGGAGTAGGCCACGGTGAGCCTGTTCGGGGACGGCCTGGAGAAGGCGGTGCAGAGGGCGTTCACCCCCCGGCGCCGGAGTCGGCCGGTGCGCAGATGCGGTACCTGGTCAAGCAGCTCAAGGGCACGAAGGCGGTCGCCCAGATGCTGCGGGTCTCCCAGCGCACCGTCGAGCGGTACGGGAAGGACCAGATCAAGAAGCCGCGCCCGGACCTCGCCGCGCGCCTGGAGCGCGAGGTGAAGAGGCGGTGGCAGCCGCAGATCCGCGCCAACGCCCGGCAGCAGGCGGCGACGACCGGCGGCATCGTCATCGACACCCGTGCGCGCATCGGCTACACCGCGCCGATCGGGTCGACGGACGAGGACCGCGTCCGGCACCTGATCGTCGCCCTGCCGCCCGCCTTTTCGAGGCCCAGGAGCGGGGCGCCACCGACCAGCAGCTCCAGCAGATCGTGGCCGAAGGGCTCAAGGAGGTGTACTTCCAGGACGGCGGCCGCCGCGCCGGCAGCCTGGAAGAGGTCCGGTTCACGGACGTCCAGCACCTGGAGTTCGGCCTGTAGCCGCCGCACCCCGAACAGCCCGCGAGCCCCGGTGCGACTGAGCGCTTCACCTGGCAAGTTAGCGTTCGAACTGGCCAGCGGTGCTTTCCGCGCGAGGACGGTGCGCTCCGATGCTCCGCCAGAACTCGCGGAGGGCGGTGACGAGTGCCTCGGGAGCCTCTTCGGCGATGTGGTGCCCGGAGACGATCGGACCACCGACCAGCCGGTCGCCCGCCCAGTCGCGCCAGACGCTTCTCACGTCGCCGTACAGGTCGGCCATGTCGTCACGGGTGGCCCACAGGACCTGCAGCGGGGAGCCGATGCGTCGCCCGGTCTGCCGGTCGGCGTCGTCGTGCTCACGGTCGACACCGAGTCCGGCTCGGTAGTCCTCGCACATGGCGTGCACGGTGGCCGGGTCGTGGATCGCGCGGCGGTAGTCCTCGTACGCTTCGGTGCCCATCTGCTCGGGTGTGGCCTTGTACCAGGCGTCGGGGTCGGCGTTGATGATGCGTTCGGCGGGCTTGTCGGTCTGTCCGAGGAAGAACCAGTGCCACCAGCTTTCGGCGAACGTGGCGTCGCAGCGCTGCAGTGCCTCCCCGATGGGGACGGCGTCCAGCACGCTGACGGCGGACACGGCCTCCGGATGGTCCAGGGCGAGGCGGGTGGCCACGTACGCGCCCCGGTCGTGTCCGACGACGGCGAACCGTTCGTGCCCCAGTTGGCGCATGACCGCCAGGCAGTCCCCGGCCATGGCCCGTTTGGAGTACGGGCTGTGCCGCTCGTCGGTCGGCGGCTTTTCGGATTCGCCGTAGCCGCGCAGGTCGGGGCAGACCACGGTGTGACCTGATGTGACAAGCAGCGGAGCGACGCGGTGCCAGGTCACGTGCGTGCGCGGGTGGCCATGCAAGAGCAACACCGCTGGCCCACTGCCGCCGTAACGCACCCGCAGCTGCGCCCCGTTCCCTTCAACTCGAGTCAGCTGGAACCCCTCGAACATGGCCTCCCTTGTATGGGACCTCCAGCTCCTCTGCCCCAGAGCACTCGGACCATGCGAGGGTCGCTCGCGCGGTGGAGTAGGCCGCGCTCAACTGGCCAACTGACGCGCTCAGTCACAACTGGGCCTTCTTGGGTGAACACCTGCACAGGTGGCGGTACCGTTCCCAACGTGCCCTGCGGGCAGTACGGAGTGCCGCGTTCCGTTGGAGCACTGGCCGGCCCTGACGGCCTGGCCAAGGCCCCGTGCGGCAGGAGGAGGGGAGGTGTCAGTTTCATGATCGGCCCTATCGCCCCTCGAGTACGGCGGATCACTCGCCGCGATGTGATCCTGCGCGGAGAGGAGGTCGGTGCCGGACCGACCTTCCTGCTCCTTCACGCCGGTGGCGAACGCCGTCAGGTGTGGGGACCGGTCAGCGAGGTCCTCGTCGATGCCGGGTACCGGTGTGTGGCCTTCGACCAGCGAGGCCACGGCGACAGCGAGGGCAGTGCTCGCACGCTGTCCGCGTGCGCGGACGACGTCGCCGCGATGGTGCACACCGAGCCACCGGAAAGCGTGGTCGTCGGTGCCTCACTCGGCGGGCTCGCCGCCATCGCCGCTCTCGCGGATCCGGCAGTGCGAGCCAGGGTGGCGGGGCTGGTGCTGGTCGACGTCGTACCCTGCCTCGACCCCTCCAGGGTCCGCCGCTTCCTCGCTTCCGTCGGCCCGCTCGGCGCCCACACCGAACTCGTCGAGGACATCCTCGCCCGGGTCCCACGACTACGGCAGGTCACCGCGGAACTCGACCTGCCCCTCCTGCTCGTCCATGGCGACAACGGCTCGTCGCTCACCGACGAGGACATCGACCAGTTGCTGCACCTGGCTCCTCACACCACAGTCCGGCCCATCCGTGGCGCCGGGCACCTCATCGCCCGCAATCAGCCCGTGGCCTTGGCCCAAGCAGTCATCGCCACCACCACCGCCTGGCGGTGAGCACGCCGCTGGTTTCCGGTACCCCGCCAAGGAGGGTGACGTCATCGCAGGCAAGGCCGGCGCAGGGTCGGCGGCTAGTCCGTGCGCCTTCCTGCATCCCGCGGTCGGAGTCGCGCTCCTCGTAGGACTGGCCGTGGTCGGCCTCCTCCACACCCTGATGCGGTGACCCTGGTATCCGATCTAGGCCTGGAGCCCCCTCTATGTAGTGCGCTGGCGCGGGTACAGGGTCGGCGGCTTGTCGGGCGGGTTGGCGAGCATCCGGCGGACGGTTTCAGGGCGCCAGCGTTCTGCGCGCTTGGGCCGAATGCCTTCGAACTCCAGTACGGCGGCAATCTCGCGGAAGGACAGTTCGTCCTCGTCCCGGAGCTGGCGGGCGCGGGCGCGGCCGGCCTGCTCTGCTTCCTCCTCGGCCAGCTCCTTCTGGTGGGCCCGCCATCCGTACGGCGGGGCGCCGTAGGCGTATCCGCCCTGTTCGGCGTTCTCGCGTCGCCCGTGGCGGAGTCGGGCGGCGATCAGCGACCGCTACAACTGGGCAACGACGCCCATCATCTGGCGCATGACGGTACGCATCGGGTCGTCCGGGTCGTCTGTGTGGACTTCCCCGGAGTCCGCGGGAAGGCGCGGCCGCCGTGCTTCCAGATCTGGGCCAGGATGGCTTCCTGGAAGACGAGGGTGCGGGCGAACCTGTCGCGGCAGGCTTCCCGGCACGAGGACCTGGCCGCCGATGAGCGCAGCCGAGCGGAGCTCGCCTGTTTGAGGAGGCTTGTCCGTCGCTGGTGTCGTGGGATCAGCCCATCTGAGGTCGGGCCAGGCCGTGGTCGTAGGCGAAGATCACCGCTTGGATGCGGTCGCGGGCGCCGATCTTGGACAGGACGCGGCCGACATGCGTCTTCACCGTGGACTCCGACAGGACGAAGCGCGTGGCGATCTCGCCGTTGGACCAGCCCTTGCCGATGGCCACGAGGATCTCTCGTTCGCGGTCGGTGAGGGAGGCCAAGCGTGGATCCTTCGCAGAGCCGTTGCCTCCGGAGGGTACGAGACGGGCGAACTCGTGCAGCAGGCGGCGGGTGAGAGCGGGTGCGATCACCGCGTCGCCCACTGCCACGGCCCGGATGCCAGCGAGGAGTTCTTCGGGGCGGGCGTCCTTGAGGAGGAACCCGCTGGCTCCGGCGCGCAGGGCCGCGTACACGTACTCGTCGATGTCGAAGGTGGTCAGGACGAGGACGCGGGAGCGATCGCCGGCGGCGACAATCCGGCGGGTGGCCTCGATGCCGTCCATGCCGGGCATACGTACGTCCATGAGGACGACGTCGGGACGCAGCTCGGCCGCCATGCGCACCGCCTCCGCTCCATGCCCGGCTTCGCCGACCACCTCCGTCTCGGGCACGGAGTCCAGCAGCATGCGGAAGCCGTACCGCTGGAGCGGCTGGTCGTCCACGATCAGCACGGTGGTCACCGGGCACCGCCCTGGGGGGTGAGGTCGAGGTCGGCCCGCACCGTCCAGCCGGCGCCCGCGGGGTTCGCGCTGACGTGCCCTCCGTAGAGCGCCGCTCGTTCTCGCATGCCCACCAGGCCGTGTCCTTCCTCGTTCGCGGTACGGGGGCGGCCGGCCGGGGCGGGCGGGCCGGTGTCCTGGACGGTGACGGTCAGCCGGGTGTCCTCCAGGACGATCGCCACGTTCGCACGCGCCCCGGTCCCGGCGTGTTTCAGGGTGTTCGTCAGGGCCTCCTGCACGATGCGGTAGACCGTGAGCTGCACCCCGCTGTCCAGGGCGTCGATGTCTCCGGCCGTACGGTAGACGACCTCCAGGCCGGCGGTGCGCACTCCCTCGCACAGCGCGTCGATGTCTGTGAGACCGGGCTGCGGGCTCAGCTCGGGCTCGGCCGGCGGACCGTCGGCCTCGCGCAGGACGCCGAGCACCCGGCGCAGTTCGCCCAGGGCCTGGCGGCCGGTGTCCCCGATGAGGTGCAGCGCCTCCTTGCCCCGTTCCGGAGCGACGCCGGCGGCGTAGGCCCCGGCGTCGGCGAGGGTGATGATGACGGACAGGTTGTGCCCGACGATGTCGTGCATCTCCCGAGCCACCCGGGCCCGTTCGGCGGCGACGGCGAGTCTGCCGCGCTGGTCGCGTTCGATCTCCAGCCGAGCCGCGCGGTCTCGCAGCCCGGCCAGCTGGGCCCGCCGGATGCGGATCACCAGGCCGAGCGCGAGCGCCGCGGTCGCCGTGCTGAGCAGGAAGAACAGTGCGTCCCCGACCGACACCGCTGCCGACACCCGCGCCGCGACCAGGCCCAGCGCACCCGCGCTGATCGCGCAGGCCCAGGGCAGCTGCCGCAGCCGCCCGTGCAGGGCGAGACTGTACAAGGCGACGAAGAGGGCGACGTCCGCACGGAGGGCGGCGCCGAGGGACCACTGGAGGACGAACACCGCGGCGACGGCGCCGAAGGCGACTGCGGGCGCCCGACGGCGCCACAGCAGGGGCAGCACCAGCCCGGCCTGCACTGTGAGCATGCCCGCCACCGGCAACCGGGTGAACACGACACGGAGGCGGTGTGGGCCCTCGCCGTCACCGTCCCCGCCGATCACGCCCATCGCATGCAGGAGGTCCGGCAGACAGAACAGCAGGAAGACCCCGGCCACCACCGCGCTGTCCAGCACCCACGGTCGCGCCCGGTCGGCATGCCGGAACCGCTGGCCGGCCCGGCCGAGCCGGGCGACCAGCGGTCCCATTCCGCTGAGATCTTCGGTGGTCATGGAGGTCACCGGACCATGATGCGGGTGGCTGCCGCTCAGACGTCGCTGCGCAGCAGCCGGTACGCCGCACCGGCCAGCGCCAGCGCCGTCCAGCCGAGGAAGACCAGCAGCCCGGTGCCCGGTGACAAGGTGGTCGAGTCATGGGTCAGGGCGAAGATCGACTCGCCCGCGTTGCTGGGGAGGTAGGGGCTGATGTCGCCCTGCCAGGAGCTGGGCAGCAGGGAGACCAGCCCGGGGACGAGCATGAGCGCGGCCACCAGGACCGAGATGCCACCGGCCACCGACCGCAGCAGCGCGCCCAGGGCGGTGCCGATCACCCCGACCAAGCCCAGGTACAGCCCGGCCCCCAGCAGACTGCGGACGACGCCGGCGTGGCCGAGGCCCATGGCGGCGGGTGTGCCGGAGACGATCCGGCTGCCGATGAGGAAGGCGACGAACGCGCCCACGGTCGCGATCACCAGCGCGACCAGCCCGTACACCGCCGCCTTGGACCACAGTACGGGCAGTCGGCGCGGCACGGCGGCCAGCGTCGAGCGGATCATGCCGGTGGAGTACTCACCCGCCGTGACCAGAACGCCGAGCACCCCTAGGGCGAGCTGGGCGAAGTTCGTGCCGAAGAGGGACAGGCTCGCGGCGGTAGCGGTGGCGAAGTCGCGGTCCATGTGACGGCCGGAGCCGAGATTGGACTTGTAGTGGCTCGCGGCGATGACGCCGAAAGCCACGAGGAACACCAGGCCCAGGCCGAGGGTGATCCAGGTGGAGCGCAGGGACCAGAGCTTGGACCACTCCGAGGCCAGCACGCGTCGTCCGGTCACCCGGCGGACGGGCCGTGACGCGGCCGCGGCGGTCTCGGGGGTCTTAGAAGTCTTCGGAGTTGCCGTGAGGGTGCTCATGCCGCGCTCCCGGAGGTCTCAGTGCCGGTCGTGGAGCCGTGGTACTCCACGGCGTCCCGGGTCAGTTCCATGAACGCCTCCTCGAGCGACACCGCCTTGGTGGTGAGCTCGAACAGGGGGATGCCGTGCTCGGCCGCCTTCAGGCCGATCTCCCGAGCGGGGACGCCGGTCACCTGCAGTTCCTCCGAGCCGATGCGCCCGGTGATCTCCACACCCGGCCCCGCCAGCACGTCCCGCAGTCGCGCGGGATCGTTCGTCGCGACGCGCACGGTGTCGCCGCCGGCCTCGCGGACCAGGTCCTGCACGGTGGTGTCGGCCAGCAGTCGCCCCCGTCCGACGACGATGAGGTGATCGGCCACCAGCGCCACCTCGCTCATCAGATGCGAGGAGACGAACACCGTGCGTCCCTCGGCCGCGAGGGAGGTGAGCAGGTTGCGGATCCACAGGACGCCTTCGGGATCCAGTCCGTTGACGGGCTCGTCCAGCATCACGGTCTGCGGGTCGCCGAGCAGGGCGGCCGCGATGCCCAGCCGCTGGCCCATGCCGAGCGAGAAGGCACCGGCCCGCTTCTTCGCGACGCTGCCGAGACCGGCGAGTTCGACGACCTCGTCGACCCGGCGCCGCGGGATGCCGTGGGTGAGCGCCAGGGCACGCAGGTGGTTGTGGGCCGAGCGGCCGGGGTGGACCGACTTCGCCTCCAGCAGCGCGCCCACCTCCTGCAACGGCGCCTTGTGGCGGGCGTAGCGCTGCCCGTTCACCGTCACGGAGCCGCCGGTCGGCGCGTCCAGTCCGACGATCATGCGCATCGTCGTGGACTTGCCCGCACCGTTGGGACCCAGGAATCCGGTCACCGTGCCCGGCTTCACGGTGAAATCCAGCCCGTCGACGGCTGTCTTCTCCCCGTACCTCTTGGTGAGCTGCTGTGCCTCGATCATTCGCGTTCTCTCCCTCGGACTCGGCGCCCGGACGCCCGACGCCTCCTTTCTCACGCTAGGGCCGTGACCTGCCGGTTCCGGTGGTACCAGGGGGCTGAACAGCACCGGTCAGGTGGTACCGGGGTACTACGACCCGGCGGTGCGCACGGCGCGCCTGTGTTGCTGTGCTGCGGCCGGGTGAAGCGGGGGCTGGCCTGCCTACGTCCCCTCGGACGCCTGTCCGGGTTCCGCGGCGGCGTGGATGAGCTGGCGAAGGGCGCCGTAGTAGACCTCATGGTCGACGACGGCGGGCAGGACGGCGCCGAGCTGTCCGGTGAGTACCGGGAACTCCTCTGGGTCGAGCGCGGCCAGCGCGCGCCGGGTGGCGGCCTGGGCGGCCTTGGGGTCGCGGTGGTTGACGAAGCTCGCGCTGCCGAGGGTGAGCAGATACAGCCGCCGGTAGGTGATGATCGCCTGCTGGGGTGTCATGCCGGCGGCGAGGGAGTCGGCGAGTTGCGGTTCCACCAGGCGTTTCAGCAGCTGCGGGCCGAGCCAGGGGCGGTCGCCGCGCAGGGCGACGAGGCCCGGATGGTCTGTCAGCACCTGGTACAGCGCGGTGAACGCTGTTCGGTGGCGCTCGCCCAGTCGGTGCCCGGTTCGATCTCCGGCAGGCTGGCGGCGAGGTGGTCGGTCACCAGGTCCAGCAGGCCGCCAGGTCGGTGCAGCGGCGCTGGAGGGAGGCGACGGAGATGTCCAGCGCGGCGGCCAGTGTGCGGAAGCTGAGTGCGGCGGGCCCTTCCTGATCGACTATCAGCAGGGCTTGCTCAGCGATCCGTTCGGGTGTCGCGCGCTTCGACCGGGGACTGCGCCTCGCGAGGGAGGCCGGCCGTCCGGCTGACGCCCCTCGGTGGACCGCGGCGCGCGACGCGATCCTCGAACAGGTGGTGGAGCGGGGCTGGAACGAGAAGGAGCAGGCCCTCGTCCAGCACTACGGAAGCGATGTCCTCGACGCGTCGCTGTTGCTCATTCCGCGCGCCGGGTTCCTGGCGCTCAGAACAGCGAGCTGGCTGTCCACCCTGGACGCGATGTAGCGCACACTGGTGTCGGACAGTCTCGTCTACCGCTATGACCCCGCTGCCTCCCCGGACGGCCTGCGGGGCTCCGAAGGCACGTTCAGTCTCTGCACCTTCCTCTCTGCGGACGCTCTCGCCCGCGCCGGGCGGATTCGTTCGGCGCGCTATGCCTTCGGGAAGTCGCAGACGTATGCCAACCCCGTCGGCTTGTTCGCGGAGGAAATCGCCCCCAGCGGCGAGCAGTTGGGCAACTTCCCGCAGGCTTTCACCCATCTGTCGCTGATCATGGCCGCCCCCCTGGACGACGCACTCGACCAGCAGCGCGGCTGAGAGCCAGCGACAGCGGTTCGTTCAGCCTCCGGTGGCGAAGCCGGGGAAGAGGGTCATGCCGCCGTCCACGTAGAGGGTGGTGCCCACCACGTAGTCCATGAGGTCAGAGGCGAGCCCGACGGCCGCGTGGGCGATGTCCTCCGGATCACCGACGCGCCCGTAAGGGATCAGCTGCAACAGGCCCTTCTCGGCCTCGGGAGTGTCCCAGGCATCGCGATTGATGGGCGTCCTGATGGCTCCCGGAGCAATCGCGTTCACCCTGATCCTGTGGGGCGCGAGCTCCTGCGCGAGTGTCGCCATCATCATCTGTACACCGCCCTTGGAGGCCGCGTAGTTGACGTGACCGGCCCAAGGGATGAGCTGGTGCACCGAACTCATACAGATGATCTTCCCGGCGGCTCGCGACACCTCCGGGACGACCCCCCGTCTCAGGAACTCCTTCGTCGCCTCACGCGCGCACAGGAACTGGCCGGTGAGGTTGACGGCCAGTACCTTCTGCCACTGGGCCGTCGTCATCTCGGTGAACGCGGCGTCGCGCTGCAGCCCGGCGTTGGCCACGAGGATGTCGATGGTCCCGAACTCCTGAACCATCCGCTCGATCATCGCGACGACCTGGTCCTCCTGCGACACATCGGCCTCGTACGCCGCAGCGCGTACGCCGAACCCGGAGATCTCCTCGACCACCTCCTCGGCCTCTTCGCGTCCGGCGACGTAGTTCACGACCACGTCGGCTCCGGCGCGTCCCAGGCCGATGGCCGTCGCCTTGCCGATGCCCGAGTTCGCGCCGGTGACCAGTGCCTTCTGGCCTTTCAGCAGCTGCGCGGGAATGACGCCCTGCGGGGCTCCCTGAGTCACGCTCACGCTGGTCTCCTCCTCGACTGGCCGTCCGCGGGACCTCATGTGTGTCCGGTCGGCTCCTGTCGACACCGAACCATCCGAAAGCCAAGGCCACACGTCGGCCGCGGGCAGATTGCGCCGGTCGGCCGAACACGGCCGGGCCTCGACTCGGGCTCCGCACCAATCGGCAGGGCAACCCGTTCCGGGTGCGGGCCATGTGTGCGCGGCATAGGCTGACTGGCAGGAAGGTCAGGATCTCTGAGCGGTTTACCCGCCGGTCGCCTTGTATGCGATAACCAGTTCTCTCTGCGGCGACCCGACGAGCGCGGTGCGCCCCCTCACAGTTCGTCGAGGCGGGCAACAGCCAGTGTTTTCTCTTCGGCCGTATCACGCCTTGCCCACCGGAACGGTGCCGGCTTCCGGGCCCGCAGCTTGCAGTCCCTGTGGAGGTCGGGATGCGAATTGTCGTTGATCTTTCCCGATGCGAGGGGTATGCGCAGTGCGCCTTCCTGGCTCCGGAAGCGTTCCGGATGCACGGTGAGGAAGCACTGATGTACGACCCGAACCCCGACGACGCCCGGCGCGACCAGGTACTGCGCGCCGCGGCGGCCTGCCCGGTCCAGGCGATTCTGGTCGACCAGTTGGAGGGGCGGGGCGCACCGGCAGAGGCGTCGACACCATGACCAGCGCCGACAATCTGCAAGCGTTCAAGCGTGACGGCCGCATCGTGGTCGTCGGGGCGTCACTGGCGGGACTGCGGGCCGCGGAGGCGTTGCGCGACGAGGGTTTCACCGGGTCGCTGACCATGATCGGTGACGAGCTGGGCGAGCCCTACGACCGGCCTCCCCTGTCCAAGCAGGTACTGACCGGGTGGGTGCCGGCCGACGGGACCAAGCTGCCGCGACGTCGTGAGATAGGTGCGGAGTGGCTGCTGGGCGTGCCCGCCAGCGGGCTGGACCTGGCGACCAACCACGTGCGACTGGCCGACGGCCGTGAGGTGCCCTTCGACCGAGTTCTGATCTCCACCGGTGTCCGGGCCCGGCCCTGGTTCGTCGAGAGCGAGGCAGCCCTGGACGGGGTGTTCGTCGTGCGGACCCGCGAGCATGCCGAGGGCCTGCAGCGAGCCCTCGCCGCCGGACCCTCCCGGGTGCTGGTCATCGGCGCGGGATTCACCGGCTCCGAGATCGCGTCCATCTGCCGAGAGCGGGACATCCCGGTGACCGTCGCCGAACTCGCGCCGGCTCCGCTGGTGGGGGCGCTCGGCGCCATGATCGGTGAGGTCGCGGCGGACCTACAGCGCGCCCATGGTGTGGACCTGCGCTGCGGCGTCAAGGTGACCCGGCTGGAGGGCGACGCGCAGGGGCGGCTTCGCCGCGCCCACTTCGACGACGGCAGCACGCTCGACGCCGACGTGGCGGTGGTGGCGCTCGGAGGCATCCGCAACACCGAGTGGCTGCAAGGCTCCGGACTGGCGGCCGGCGTCTGGGGTATCGCCTGTGACACCGGCTGCCGCGCGATGGACCTTAACGGCCTGATCACCGACGACATCTTCGTCGCCGGGGACGTGGCGCGCTGCCCGAACCCGGTCTACGAGTACCGGCTCATCTCGCTGGAGCACTGGGCCAACGCGGTGGAGCAGGCCGAGGTCGCGGCGCACAACATGGTCAGCGGCCAGGCGGACCGCTGGCCCCACCTGTCCATCCCGCGGTTCTGGTCGATCCAGTTCGGCGTCAACATCAAGTCCGTCGGCGTACCGACCTTCGCCGACGAGGTGGTCGTCACCCAGGGATCGGTGCCCGATCACCGCTTCGTCGCCGCGTACGGCTACCGGGGCCGCGTCACCGCGGCGGTGAGCTTCAACAACGCCAAGTGGCTTGACCACTACCGCACGCTGATCGAGACGGCCGCGCCTTTCCCGCCGCCCTGCCCCGCGCCCGACCAGCCCGTCGACATGAAGCCGGTGCCCGTGGACTTCCCCGGCCCCACCCTGCTCGCCCAGGGCGCCACCGTGGTCGTCACCGGCCACGACCCGAGCGAGCGACGCGTCACGGCCGTACACCAGCACCACCGGTAGGAGGGAAAAGGAGATGACCACGACCGAGACGCCTGGCATGCTGCGCCGGATCCTCGACTACTCCTCCCGGGCCGACCCGTACCCGCTGTACGCCGAACTGCGCAGGACGCCGGTGGCCCGGCAGGAGGACGGCAGCTACGTCATCAGCACCTATCGCGAAATCACGGACCTCCTGCACAACCCGCACCTGAGCTCCGACGCCCGCAATCTCGCGCACCCGATGGCGGGAGCCGGGGAGCAGACCACGCCCGCGTTCATCAACCTCGACCCGCCCGAGCACGACCGCCTGCGGCGCATGGCGATGCGCCATTTCGGTCCCCCGCACACCCCGGGGCTGGTGACGGGCATGGAACCGGCCCTGACCACCACCGTCAGCGGCCTGATCGACGACTTCGCCGGCAAGGAGCAGATCGACATCGTCGACGACTTCGCCTACCCGTTCCCCGTCGCCGTGATCTGCCACCTGCTCGGCGTGCCACGCGAGGACGAACCGAGGTTCCACCTGTGGGTGAACGACCTCATCAACTCGATCGACTACGACCCCAAGACCGATCCGAAGGAAAAGCTGGACAAGGGCGTGCAGGCCCGCAAGGACCTGCGGGAGTACCTCGGCGGGCTGCTGGAGCAACGCCACGATGGGCAGGGTGACGACCTGTTGTCCCGGCTGGCCAACGACGACGGGCCCGACGGGCGGATGACCGACGAAGAGATCGTCGCCACCGCGAACCTGCTGCTGGTCGCCGGCCATGAGACCACCGTCAACCTCATCACCAACGGCATGCTGACGCTGCTGCGCAACCCGCCGGTGCTGCAGCGCCTGCGCGACGAACCCGACCTCGTCGTACCACTGGTCGAAGAGCTGCTGCGTTACGAACCCCCCGTGCACATCATCCCCTGGCGGGCGGCCTACAGCGATATCACCGTCGACGACACCGTCATTCCCAAGGGTTCGCAGATCATGCTCATGCTGGCCTCGGGCAGCCGTGATCCTCAGCGCTTCCACGAGCCCGACCGCTTCGACCCCGATCGCCGGGACAACCAGCACCTCGGCTTCGGCAGCGGCATCCACCTGTGCTTCGGCGGCCCGCTGGCCCGGCGGGAGACCCAGATCGCGCTGACCGAGCTGGTACGCCGCCTCGACCGGCCCAGGCTGGTCGCCGACCCGCCGCCGTACCGGCGCAGTCCCGTTCTCCGTGGTCCGATCCATCTGCACATCGAGCAAGGCGGCGCATAGCGCGACAGCCGAGGACGCTCAGGCGGCGAGGATGCTGATGCCGTCGCCCAGGAGCTTGAGGCCGAATACGAAGAACAGGACGGCCAGGCCAGCGACATTGTGCTGCGCAGCCCAGTCTCGCCAGTTGCCGAGGATGCTCTTGGCGCGTTCACCCATGACCAGGTAGACGACGAGTGGTGCAAGCACCCCCAGGGAAGCGATGACCACGAAGATCGCGAGAGTTCCGATCTGCTGGGGGAACGGGGAGCCCGGAAGAGCTGATCGAGGCGCCCGCAGCGATGGTCAGGGGCGCGTTCTTGAGATTGCCCGCCGAGAACAGCAGCGCCAGACCGAGGATCTTGATGGGCGTGAAGCGGTCGATCGCCGCCATCCACTTCGGGAGCTGCGCCTGGGTGGCGTCCTTGGGGCGGCGCTGCCCCTGACGAGCACCGAAGACGGCAAGGAGTGCGCCCAGAGCGAGTTTGAGGGCTCCGACCCAGGTGGCCGGGTGCGTGTGAGTCGAGGCTCCGCCCGTGCCGCCCACGGCAGCGTGTCCCACCGCGCCTCCAAGAGACAGACGTTCGGGAGCGGACTGCCCCGTGTCAGCAGTTCGAAGCTGACGTCCCGACCCTGATAGGGGCACAGCACTCTGCGTCATCGTGGGCTTCTCCGGCTCTGCAGCCACTCGCCGCGCTGGTGTGTCGTATGCCGGAGTTCGGCTGAACTCGTCGTCGCCCAGCTCGGGGTGCTCATGGTGGGCGGCGCCTACCCGCCCGTGGACACCCGGGCCCCCGGGGGAACGCCGCCGCCTCCTGCTCGACCAGGCCGGCGCCACGGTCCGGCTCACCGCCGCCGACGTCGCCGCCGCCCGGACCGCCGGCGCGGACGGGCCGCTGCCGGCCGCCGACCCCGAACGGGCGGCGTACGTCCGGCATTTCCCCGAACGACCCGAGCACGTCATCCATGAAAGTGAGTCTGGCGCCGGCACCGGCTGCGCTCCGCGCGCTTCGAGCCCCGGCCGACAACAAGCAGGCCCGCTGAGGCCGGGAGCGAGTCGGTCGCCGAGCCGCGCAGCCACAGCGTCGGCCTTCGCAGCGTCGGCATCCCCCGCCCGGTCCTTGAGGACGTGGAAATCTGCGGCAGCCGCATCCGCGCCGGTGGCTACGTGGACAGCGAGGGCATGAAGAAGTACTTGGCGCCCTTCATGGTCACGGCCTGCACCATTGCAGGGGCTTCCTGGCCCTCCGCCTTGCCCCGCACGCGCGGCCAGGTCGCCGGGGAGCGATCGCTTTGCCCGATGACCTGGTCGAGACCGGGGGCCGACTCACCTTCACCGGGCTCTGGGAAGCCGGGGTTGTTGGCCCAGGTGAGCTACGTGAACTGGAACTGTTTGTTCAGATCGGAGCTGAATGCCATGAACAGCAGGCCGACGGTGGCGGCGTTCGGCTTCCGGTGGTTGCCCGAAGCCGCCGGAGCCGCGCGGGTTGGTCGTGCGGATGTGTGCCTGGTACGGACACTTGTCGGCGGCGCCGTCGCGCGCGTGGTTGAAGTTGTTCATCACCGGCCTGTGTGCCCCGGGCGTGGCCTGCAGAGTGAGCGGAGTGCCGTTTTTGAAGCGGCCGATGAGCATGGCACCGGCTCGCTCGCGGTCGTTGTTCTCGAGCTTCAGCGCATGGGCGAGGGCTTCCTCCGCCTGCCTGAACGCCAGGACGTTCTGCTCCAGTTTGCGCAGCACGAAGTAGTTGCCGAAGTCCGTCTCCAGGTCCTTGGTGAGGAACGGCGGCTGGCTGCGGCCGTCGGCATAGCCGAAGTGCTCGATCCCATCACCGTTCGCATGGTGCATGCCGTGGCCCGTATCCCTGCCGAGCACACGGACCGAGCCCGTCAACAGACCCCTCAATCTCCTGGCGCTTGCTGTCCCCCGGGCCGGCTTCGGGTCGCCGACCAGGACGACGGCGTGGATCGCGAGTGAAGGCGGGCTCCAGGAGCACCGTTCCTCTTCACCGCGAGCCGCGGCCAAACAGGTGGATATGACAGCAGTCGACACGGAATCCTGCCGGGCCACAGGAATTCCTTGCCGAGTGCCGCTTCGACGTATCGCAACCCGCGCCGACCGTACGGATGAACTCTGCCAGTGTGGTCTCGCACCTCCAGTGACGCACACCCGCCGTATTTCACAATGAGTCAGAATCCCCCCGTGACCGAGAAGGAGACCACTGTGTCCACGGTGCTCAACTATCGAAGCAATATGATCGTCGAACTGATGCGGGTGCCCGCCGAGGAACACGACGAGCTGTGGCTGAAAAACGCGCTGCAGCAGGCGGTCCTGCTGGAGCTGGCGACGCTTCCCCCTTACTTGTGCGGTCTCTGGTCGATCGAAGATCCGGACCGTGACGGCGACGTCGCCGAAACGATCAAGGAAATCGTCTTCGACGAGATGTCCCACATGGGCCTGGTCTGCAACATGCTCACCACCATCGGCGGCACCCCCCGGATCGCCGACGCGGCACTGGTGCCGAAATATCCCGGCCCACTGCCCGGCGGCGTACGGCCTGAGCTGTCCGTTTCCCTCACCGGCCTTTCCAGGGAGGCGGTCGACATGTACTCCCAGATCGAGAGGCCCGACGACCCTGTCGTCGAGGACGCGGAAGTCCACACGTCCATCGGGGCCTTCTATACGCAAATCCTCGAAGCGTTCCGGAACCAGCCGCAGCTCATCAAGGGAACCCAGCAGGTCACCAGGGACATGTCGTCCCACGGCCAGGGGAACGATGTCGTCGCACTCACATCGCTGGATGACGTAGAGGCTGCCATCACCGTCATCAAGGAACAGGGGGAAGGAACTGCAGCGTCGCCGGACAATCCCTTCCCGGGGCAGCCGGGGGAACTGGCCCACTTCTACTCCTTCCGGGAGATTTTCCACGGCCGAAAACTGGTCCTGGTGTCAAGCGACCCGCAGCAGTTCGACTTCCAGGGCGACGAGATTCCCATGCCACGGACCTCCCGCATGGGGACAGTCCCCAGCGGTGGCTGGGAGCAGGGAGGGGTTCCGGTCTCCAGTGAGGTGCGTGGACTCCTTGACACCTTCAATCAGCACTACAGTGCGATGCTTCGGTTCCTCGAAAATGCCTGGCAGGCTGATCCGTCAAGTACGCCAACACCGGCACAATTGCTGAACCAAGCCGTCAAGGAGATGCGCAAACTGGAGAATCCGGCGCGGCAGCTGATGCAGATCCCGCTGCCGGATGGCAGCGAGATGACCTTCGGTCCGGAATTCCGGTACGTCGAGGCCGGAGGGTGACAGATAAGATCGGAACGGCACACAATACGCACCCCTTCACGGCATCGTGACTGTCGCCGTAGTACGTCGCCGGCTCCGTTCCTGCCCCCGACCGGTTCATTGCTTCCTGTAGCTGGGCCGCCGTCACTTCACCTGTGAGCGCGACCGCCGCGCCGGCCTGCTCCAGGTGCCGCGCGTTGTGCGTCTGCTCGTTCCCCGCCGACGATGCCAGCGGCACGAAGATCGCCGGTTTGCCCAAGGCGGTCAGCTCCGCCAGCGTCCCCGCGCCGCTCGGCGACACCACCACAACGGTCGGCCCCTGCCGGTTGAAGCCCCACAGACCCAGCGTCTGGACTGCCCTGTCCGCCGGTCCGGTCAGCACCCCGGGACGCACCGAGTTCGCCGTCACCACAGCGAGGGCCCGCGCCGCCTGACGCAACAGCTCAAGCGTGGACTCCGGCGACACACAGATCCGCGCCGCCGACCCTACAAGCCTGCGGTTCGCCAGCCCCAGCCGCACCGTCTGCTCGTGCAGCTCCAACGCAGGGCGCTGCCGCCTCCTGGGCTCCTGGGGCAAGGGCGCGCATCCGCAGCGCTTGGTCCCGCTGAACGAAAAAGCGGCGGCGCCAGGCGACGCCTGTCTGTCTGGCTCTGGCACCCGGTCGGAAAGCTCCGGGTAAGAGAAGGTGATCGGGGCGGGCGCTGGCGCGGTCGCCGCCGCCCCCCGGTGCCGAGGTTTCGCCCGGTCAGGGATCGCAACGGGCGCAGCGTCTTGTACCGGTTCGCCAGCGCGGCCCGTATGACGGCTTCTGCGGGGTCCTCGTCCTGCGGCACCAGCGATCTGCCAAGGTCGACGCATCGGCTTCCGAGATGACCGTGGTGGGTTCCGTGGTGCTCGGCCGCTCATTTGCCTGCCTGGTGCACGGCGACGTGGATCAGGATGGCGAACGCGGCTATGGCGGTGCAGGTACGGGCATCGTTGAACATTTACCAGCGGCTCAGGATCTTCGCATGGTCAGCCGACGGCGCGGTGGCGGCCCACTGCTTGATGCGACCGTTGATCGGGACATTCCCGAACCGGGTGATCAGGAAGGACGTGACGGTCAGAAGCCCCGCCGTGGCCACGAGAGCCCGGGCCCGCCCGCGTGTCAGGGCGGCCAGGGCGAGGGTGCTGAGCCCCGAGACCGCCATTGCCCCCTGCATGGTGATCCCGTTCATCTTCATCAGCTCGGTGTGGAAGTCGAGCCTCATCTCGAGCGGCACGGCGTTGAAGGTGGGGACGAGGTTGGCGGCGCCGTAACCGAAGGCTCCGGCGAGCAGACCGGTGGAGAGCAGGGACAGGCTCAGGAGAAGGCGGCTGCGCATTCGGTTCATGCTTTCTTGGCGGGTTGGGTGAAGCGGTTGCTCGGTGCTCCTCGGAGCTTGCCCTCTGGAAGTCTGCGGCCGTAGGCCAGCAGCAGGAGGTCCTGGGCGGCGCCGAATACGGGCGCGCCTGAGCCGTAGGACCAGTCGAGGTCTTCGGCGCACAGCTGCACTCCGTCGAGGTCGGCGCCGAAGAACTTCAGGGTGCTGGGCCGGATGCCGTCGAGCAGGATGCGCAGCCGGTTCTCGGGGACGTGCCGGTCGAGGGCAAGGGCGACGGTGATGTCCAGCCCGTGGACGACGTCGTGGCCGAGTGCCGCGGTGAGCCCGCCGACCGGTGGTGTCCAGGGGTGGTGGGCGTTGTCCCGTAGGAAGCCGGCGAGTGCGGTGGTGGAATGGGCGGCCGCATCCCGGCGTGCGACCCTGTCGGCCATGCGGTGGAGGTTGCCGCGTGCCTTGGCCAGCTCGCCGAGCGTCGCGGGCAAGGAGAGCCGGAACCCCATCGACATGTGCGCTGCGACCTCGCGAACCCGCCATCCCGCACAGAGGCTCTGCCCGTCCCAGTGGTCGGCTCGGAGGCTGTCGAGCAGGTCCGCCAGTTCCTGGCGTTCCGCTGCGATCGCGGCCCTGACCTCGGTGTTCTTCCCCTTGCGGGCTGTCGGGTTCTTCATGCGGTCAAGCGTGCCGCCGCCCGCGATATATCTCAAATAGATGTTTTTGCTGGTAACTAGAATTGCTCGTTATGGAACTTCGTCAGCTGCGCTACTTCGTCTCGGTGGTCGAGGAGGGCGGTTTCACTCGCGCCGCCGCCCGGCTGCATCTGGCTCAGCCCGGCCTGAGCGCCCAGATCCGCCAGCTGGAGAAGGAGCTGGGGCAGCCCCTGCTCGACCGCTCAGGCCGGTCGGTGACGCTGACCGAGGTGGGCCGGGCGGTCCTGCCGTACGCCCGCGCCGCACTGGCGGCAGCGGAGTCGGTGCGGCAGACGGTCGATGCGTACACCGGACTGCTGCGCGGCCGGGTCAGGCTGGGGCTGGTCTCCGGCGCCACCAACCACGCCTTCGACATCGCCGCTTTACTCGCGGACTTCCACGACGCCCATCCCTCGGTGGAGGTGGCTCTCACCGAGGACGCCACGGATCGGATGCAGGCCGCTCTCCTCGCCGGCGAGCTCGATATCGCCGTCCTTGGAACGGCGGAGGAGGCGCCCCCGCCCGGATTGGCCTTTCAGACGGTGATCGATGTCCCGCTGGTTGCCGCTGTCGCGCCCGATGATCCGGTTCTCGATCGCCTCGACGGTACGAGTGTCCCGCTTGCCGATCTGCGGGATCGGCCGCTGATCTGCCTGCCGCGCGGCACCGGGGTGCGCGCGGCGCTCGAACACGGCTGCGCGCATTCAGGATTCCGGCCACGGATTGCCTTCGAGGCGGCGGCCCCACACGTACTCTCGCGCCTGGCCGCCCGGGGCCTGGGCATTGCCGTGCTACCTGCCGGTGAGGACGAGTCCCCCTTTGACGGACGGCTTCGCACCCTGCGGATCGTCCAGCCCGAGATGCGTGCCCGCATCGCGCTCGCCTGGCAGGCCAAAGATCCTTCGAGCCCCGCAGCCCGGGTTCTCCTCGAGCGCCTACGCGATGCCCTCCCCAAGCCGCCCGATTCCTAGAACGCCTCTGCCCTTGCTCATCGTCGTGCCCGGATGAGGATGGCGGCGCAGGGCAAGGGGAACGACCCGCGCTGGAAGGGCTTCGCCCGCCAGTACGGCTTCGACGTCCGCGAGCCGGTCCAGTGGGAGGTCGAAGCCCTGCCACCGGAGGAACTCCACCGCCTGGTCCTCGATGCCCTCGCCCCGTACGTCGACCCCCGCATCCTTGCGCAGCAGATCGCCCGCGAGGAAGAACAACGCCGCGCCCGGGCCGCGTTTGTGCGGCGCTGGGGCGCGGCGGAGGGGTGAACCCTGCGGCGGGGGAGGGGAGTTGTCAGCGGCCTGCCGGAGCGTTGTCGAAGAGGCTGGCTTTGGCGCACAGAGGACATCACTGCCTCTCAGCGCCAGTTGGTGAGGTAGTCGCCGACATTGACAGCCTGGTGCGCGAAGGCTGGGATGTGACGAGGTGCGGCGCTCATCACGGATCTACCGCTGGATGGGACGGGCCGGTGCATGGTGGCTCAACGGGGGTGTGATGGAGGAGTTGTTAGCCACTGATCCAACGGTGGTCGGCGGCCGGTATCGGCTGCTCGGGCGACTGGGCAGCGGTGGGATGGGCGTCGTATACCTCGGGCGATCGCCGGGCGGGCGGCTGGTGGCCGTGAAGTGTGTGCACCGGGAGCTCGCCGCCGACCCGGAGTTCCGCCGTCGCTTCGCCCACGAGCTGGAAGCCGTGAGGCAGGTCGGCGGGTTCCATACGGCACAGGTCGTCGACGCTGACCCGGAAGGTGACCCGCCGTGGCTGGTCACCGCCTACATTCCGGGATCGTCCCTGGCCGAGGCGGTCGCCACCCACGGCCCACTGCCGGAGCCGGCGTTACGGGTGCTCGGCGCAGGACTGGCCGAGGCGCTGGACGCCATCCATGCCGTCGGGCTGGTCCACCGAGACCTCAAGCCGGCGAACGTACTGCTCGCCGACGACGGGCCGCGCGTCATCGACTTCGGTATCGCCCGCGCGCTGGACGGGACGGCGATCACGCGCACGCAGGTCGTCATCGGCACGCCTGGCTATATGGCGCCGGAACAGATCGCGGGCGGCGCGATCAGCCCGGCCTGTGACGTGTTCAGCCTCGGCCACGTCCTCTGCCACGCTGCCGGGTGCGCGCCGTTCGGTCACGGCGAAGCGCAGGTGATGCTCTACCGGGTCATGCACACCGAGCCCGACCTGAGCGCCGTCCCGGAGCCCCTGCGGCCGACGATCGCCGCCTGCCTCGCACGGAGCCCCGCAGACCGGCCCACACCTGCTCAGTTGTTGGAGCGGTTCGCATCGCCCGCCCATGACGAACCCGCCAAGGCGTGGCTGCCTGCGCAGCTACGGACGGTGCCGGCGGGGGTTGCGGGGGATGTTCGGTCGGTTGATCCGGATCCGATCAGCCTTGCATCGCCGCCAGCCGGGCGCCCCGGCAACCGGACCCTGACCGCGATCACCGAGCCCCGGGATACTTCCGGCTCACAGGCGCCCGGGGGCCGGAAGCGTTGGCTTTACTGGCTCTTGGTGCCGCTCGCCCTCGCGCTCATCGCCGCTGCCATCTGCGTCCCCCTGTTCGTGCTGGACGGCGACGGCTCCCGGCCACCGAACTGCTTCCCGTCCAGCGCCAGCGGGGACGGCTCTCGGCACGAGGTGACCAGTGTTCCGATGGGGACGCCGCACCCGCCCGCACCCGTCGGGCCCGCCGACCGGACGACCATCGAGCTCGGCCAGTCGGTCACGCTCAGCTGGGACCACGCCGGCGCCGTGTCACAGGTCGCCGCCATGCTCGGCGACGCCCCCCGGTATTCCGCCTGGCTGACCACCACATCCTGCACTTTCACGCCCAACGCTGCCGGCGTCTACCACTGGGAGGTGAGCAGCGCGAACGCAGCCGAAGGGCAGGCGGGCAGCGCATGGTCGGAGGATCGGTACCTGTTCGTCAGGCCGAAGGGCTCCTCGACACCCAACCCGGTGCGCGACGCTCCGGACGTCCCCCGTCCGGTGGCCCCGGCGGACCAGACCGTGGTCAAGGCCGGCCGGCCGATCACCCTGAGATGGATGGCGAGCGGCGGCAATTCGTACGTCTCTGTGCTGCTGCCCGGCGGGAAGTGGCAGACCATGGCCTGGCAGAAAACGTCGACATACACATACACCCCGCCCTCGCCCGGGATCTACGTCTGGACGGTGCACACTGCGGACAACGTCGCCTGCGTCGTCGGCACCTGCATCAGCGGGGGGAGTGCGCAGCGGTACCTGATCGTGGAATGAGGTTCGCACTCGCAGGTCGCCGTCCCCGGAAGCCCCCTCAAGACCTGGGCGTTGTGCGAGACACAAGGCGTGCGACCCGAAACCGATCAAACAGACTTCCGAGCACATCTTCGCGATCCCGCGACTGCTCCGAGACGACTCCACAGACGCGGTGATCACCGACCTTCCGTGTCCCGTCCACGAGGCCAGGGGCTCCGCGGCGACTTCCGCCGCCCAGACGGCGACCTGGTCAACCAGGCTCCCGTCGGCATGCCGTGGACAGAACCAACACCGCACTACGCGACGCTCACCAGCGCGCCCTCACCGCCCTGATCAACAGCGGCGAGTACCGCAGGATTCTCACCGACTGGGGCCTCGAAGACGGTGCTGTCACCACAGCCCGTATCCTCCACAGCTGGCCTCGTCACCCTCACCCGCGGTGCCCGATCAGGGTAAATAATGCGACAGACGTCGGTCGGGGCGGTCGGTGGAAGTGCCACCGCATGGCGATCAAGGGAATTCTGTGCGACGTACGGACCGGTATCCCGTGGCGTGACTTGCCGTCACGGTCGGGAAGCGACAGATCGTGTGCCCCGTCAGCCGCTGGGCGGCGGACAGGACAGGGGAGGAGCTTCTGCGTGTTGTCCAGCGTGACGCGACGCCGAGGCTTGAGTGAGCCGAGGCCGCCCACACAACGGGGGCCTCGGCTCACTGGCTTTGTTCACGAGATTGGACAGCAGATGTTGACCACTTCGGGAGGTGCGAGAGTCTGGTGCTGTTCGATTGCCCGCGGCTAGAAGAGGTCGGCCGAGGTGCCCTGCGTGAGGTTCTCGAGAATCGTGCGCAGCCACGGGCTGCGAACGGCTGGTAGCCGGACCAAGGTGTGCTGAAACGTTCCCCAGTCGGCCTGGAACAGGGAGTTGGGGAGCAGCGGGAGCGGGTCGTCGCGAAGTACGTCTTGGGGTATGCGGCCCGACGCGGGAACCGGCAAGTACGGCTGGGGCGAGACCAGCCACAGCCACACCCCCAGCGGCAGAGGCACCAGGTATGCCGACGCAGCCGGGCCGGCAGGGGCCCAGGTCCGACCCGTCTGGGGATGGACCGGCACGAGCAGAATGTCGACGCCCGCGTCGGGGGAGGGCAGTCCCGGTCCCGCCAGGACGGCGCGCCGCTTTGGGGGACCTGCGGGCAGCAGGGCGCCGAGCGGGCGTTGGAACATGTCGGCGGTCAGACCGCCCGGGACCCTCAGCGGCTGCCCTTGGGAGGCCGCAAGCAGGTGGGCGAGGGCATGGCCGGCAGCCGCCTCCCACCGCGGACTCCACGACCAGCGGTGGTTCGACTCCAACTGTCCCCACCTGGCGATCGGCTCGAGCAGGGGCGTTTTCTCCTCCTCCTCTGCCAGCTCCGCCCAGGAGAGGGGCGCAGCGTGGGCACCGTCGATGGGGACACGGTGCACGGCGTCCGAGCTGAGTCGCACCGCCTGCCAGAGCGAGCAGTCGTCGACCCTGGTCGCCACGGGGAGGTCACATGCCTCGCATGCCATGTTGGGCCCGTCGGCTCCGTCGAGACCACAGCAGGCACCGCCGCGCTTCTCAGGAATCAGCCGGGTTCCACGGATGTCACCGGGCGCGATGACACTCGCCCCGGGCGTGCCGTCGGACAGGGAGCAGACCGGCGCGTAGATGCCGCGTGCCTCCGCCTCGCCCGGATCGATCTCGTCCCACATCCGCCACGGTCCTCCCCAGGGGTCCGGGTCCACGGCAAACGTCCCTGACTGCATCAGCACCGGAAGCTGGATCCCGTTCCCGTACACCTGACGGGCATGGACTGGCAGTGCGACCTGGGACAGCGGGGTGGTCAACTCGGCACCGCAACCCGCACACACGAAAACGAACAAATGTCCTCCGCCTGGGAAACAGACGCATCTTCGCAGCTCACCGGCACCCAGCCAGCATGTTTTCTCATCCGCTGCGGGATCGGCGCGGAGCATCAACGCAGGGCGGGCACGGGCCGGCCGCCACCTCTGACGGCGGCAAGCGACTCACTCAGTGGTCGGATTCCTGGTGTGTTGTGGCGCCTCCCGAAGTGGTGAACATCTGCTGCCCATGCTCGAGAACGAAGCCAGCTCACCCTCGGACCGGGTCGACGGTGGCTGTCTGCTCTTGTGTGCTGGACACGGCCGGGATTCGGCGGCGCATGGGGAGAAGGAAGGCAGTCCGGTGGAAGACCGGGGCGTCGCCGATCCCTGGGAACGGCAGAGCGGGGAATCGGCCCAGGCGTTCGAGGCGTTCGCCGCGTGTCGCGATCTCGGCCCGACGCGGGTTGTCACGAAGGTCACCCGCAGAGCATCCGGCGGAGCGCCGGGGCCGGCCCGGCGGGCGGCAGCGTGATCGCCCCGACCACGAGGCCGACCACGCCTCCTGCCGGGCCGCGCCCGGCCCCGACCTCGGCTGGGTCGGCACGGGTGGCTTCATCGCCCGCACCGCAGGATCCCGGCACGGAACCTGAGTGACGACCCCCACCGGCAGGCCGCCACTCACACTGCTGCGGCGCCTCAGTCGCGATCCGCCCTCGACAACCCCACCGGAATGGAGACGATGCCTGGCTCGATCCGGCGGCCGATCGATCGGATGCCGCACGCGCGTGCATCCGAGTTCAGGCGGCCATGAGCCCACTTGGGGCGCCGAATACATCGTCGAACGCCGAGGCGCGCGTGGCGGGGACGAGGAAGTACGGCGTCCCGGATCCGGCTGTGGTTCGACGGGGGCCTTCCTCCCCGAGGCTGAGGGCGTCGTGTGGGGTAAGGAGGTCGAGGTTGTCGAAGACGTAGTAGAGGGGGAGCTGGGTCCAGGCGACGAGCTGTAGGTGGGCGGTGACGGCGGCCCGTTCGACGGCGTGACGCCGGCTGGTCCGACTTGTCATGCGGCTCTTACAGTCGATCAGGACGACCTGGCGGCCCTGTGCGGCGATGAGGTCGGGTGTCCAGCGCAGCGAGCTGGTGGTGTGGTGCAGGGCGAGCCGTACGGGCTCGCCCATGACTCCCTGCCCCCAGGGGCTGACATGCCAGCCGCGGTGGTTGAGTTCCTGGGTGACGCGCTGTTCGTGGGCGTCACCGATCGCCTTCCTTCTCTGAAAGCTCGGCATACGGGGGAGTGTGACGCATGCGGGGCTCGGCGAAACGGCAATCGTCCTCGGGCCCGCATGCTTCAGCCACCGCCGGCCATCGTCCGCGGTTGTCTGTGGGTGTCCGGCAGTGTCCGGGTGAGTCTCATGGTGTCTCGTTGTGTCCCCCGGTGACTTGCTCGAAGTCGGCCGAATGCAGGCGCATCGTCCCGCAGTTGTCGGAGCCTCGTGTTCAGGACCGTTTCTGTGGCTTGTCGGCAGGCTGCGGTACTGCTGTGCTGCCCCCGCAAGGCCTTCGCAGCCCGAGGCTCGGGAAGCCAGGCTGTCGCTGCTCGGATGGGGCCTGCGTCTGCGACTTGAACAGCACGGGGCGGCCGGGTCAGTAGCGGGCCGTACAGGCCGGCGGCTGGCACCAGTGGGGGCGGGCAGGCCGGCTTCGCGGGCTCGTTCGGTGGTCGCCTCCGCCGTAGGCGAGCCAGCCCACCTCCGCCCGCCTGGGCCAGCCCCTGAGGATGCGGCGCAGGCGGGTGAACGAGGCGCTGTTCTCCGCGATCAGCATCCAATCGGCGCGGGCGCGAGCTCGTACATCGCAAGGGGGGCGAGGGAGGGGTACGCCCGCAGGTGGTCGGTGATGCTCAGCAGGCCCGCGGTGACGAGGCGGTGGATGGAGATGCGGGCGAGGCGTTTCTCGTCGCCGTACAGCGCGTAGGAGCGTTCGGGGATCGGTACGGGTTCGGCGTCGGGATGGTCGCGGAGGTGGTCCTTGATGGGGGAGAGGAGGCCGAGGTCGGCCCGGCTCAGCGGCAGATGTGCGGCGAAGGCGAGGGGGTTCGACCCAGGTCCGGGGGCCCGGCCCTTGGGTGCGGGCCCGACGGACGGTGAGCCGTTCCACCCACAGGGGGAGCGGGGGTTCGGAGGCGTGGTCCCAGCCCCGGCCGCCGACGGCAGGAAGCCGGAGGACGCCCTCGCCGGCGAGCTCTTCTGCGGCGCCGGCGAGGATCCGGCGCTGCAGCGGAGAGGTGGACAGGCTGGAGTCGCCCGCGTCGGCAGCCTGCGCCAGCAGATCGAAGCCGACTCGGCTGCGGTCTGGTCGGCGAGGAAGACGGTCATGTGCTCGGCCGGCGTCACTCGTCGCCCTCCGCGTTGCCGGTTTCGGTCTCACCGCTCTGGCGCGGGATGCCCGGGCCGGTGCTGAACAAGTCGACTCGGTGGGCTACGCCTTCTACCTGCGTTCGATGGCCGGTTCCACGACGAGCGATCCCGGCGCACACCGCGGTGGCCGTGAGAGGGCCGAAAGCCGGGCACGGTCCGGGCCGCTACGCGGCGGGCTCCTGGCGCAGGTCCAGGAAGCAGCGCAGCCGCACGCCCGGCTGGCCGGGCTCCCGGGTCGTGCGGTCCGCGACCGCACACCGCCCGGCGAGCAGTGCCTGGACCGAGCTGGGGCTACTCGAGGAGGCCGAGCGCGGTATCCGGCCGGCAGTGCGGACAGGCCGGTACCTGGCGCCGGAGCGCGTCGGGTATGGACGATTTCGAGGTGGACGAGGTGGTCCAGCGGGCGCTGGACCGGCTGACTTTGCGGGCGGAGACCACCACCGCCATGACCAGCACGCTCGATTCCTACGCTGCGGTTCGACGGGTGTGCCGCATCCTGACGCCCCAGCTGGCCGACTGGTGCGCGGTCGACCTGCTCGACGAGGACGGCCACCCCCGCCGGGTCAGCGTGTCCACCGCGATCCCGGCATCCTGCTGGTCGGCGGCCTGACCGGGGTGCTGCCCGATGTCCCGGAAGATCCGGTCGGCCGAAACTCCTCGCCGGCATGGCCGCCGACCACGCCGACGACATCGCCCTCCTCGTCGCCCGCGCGCCCGCCCCGTCCCAGCAATTCAAGTGACCCTGTAACCCGGAGAAGGTCGTCGTTCCTCTTGCAAGCCGCGGTCCTGCCAAACGAGCCAGCCGGAATCCGTCCCCCCTGGGCGGCCCGGACACGCTCAGGGCCTGGGCACAGGCCCGTCGCCGGCGGACACGATCCTGGTCGAACATCAGGATCTTCCCCATCCGGCGCGATCGGAAGACGGCTGCGTCGAGCATGCCCGCCCCCCCTTCCCGGTGAGGAAGGAGGGGTCGTAGGTCTCTTCGTCTTCGGGGCTAGTCGTCCTCGATGGGGCGCAGGGCGCCGGGGTCGCCGAACACGATCATGGTGTCGCCGGCCTGCACGGCGGTCTCGGGATCGGGGTTGGGTTCCAGGGCGCCGTCGGCGCGGCGGATCAGCAGGGGCAGCGCTCCGCCGCAAGCCTGTCGCAGGGGCCGGCCCACGAGGCGGGAGCCGGCATCGAAGCGGATCTCCTCGATCCGGACGTCGGAGCTGCCGGCCCGGGTGAACTCCAGGAAGTCCACCACGTGCGGGCGGACCGCCAGCAGAGCCATCCGCCGGCCGCTGGTGATGTAGGGAGAGACCACGCTGCTCGCGCCGGCGTGGGTGAGGCGTTCGGCCGACGCCGCCTCCGAGGCGCGCGAGACGATGGCGAGCGAGGGGTTGAGGGAGTGGGCGATCAGGGTGATGTAGACGTTCTCGGCGTCCGAGTCGACCGCGCAGACCAGGCCGCGGGCGTGCGTGATGCCCGCGCGGCGCAGCACCTCCTCGGAGGCGGCGTTGCCGATCAGGTAGGGCGCGCGCTCACGCTGCAGCTGCTCTTCCAGGGCGGCCTTGCTCTCGATGACGACGAAGGGGACACCCTCGGCCTCGAACTCGCGGGCCACGGCCTGGCCGACCCGCCCGTAGGCGCAGACGATGAAATGGTCGCGCAGCGTGTCGATGCGGTGCTGCATGCGCCGCCTCCTTCCCGCGGGCCCGAACCGCCCCTCCACCAGTGCTGTCCCGATCAGCCCCAGGGCCGCGACGAAGACCGCGACCCCCACCACCGCCAGCGCGGCGGTGAAGAGCTTGCCCGCCTCGGTGAGCCGGTCGGCGCCGGAGAATCCTTCCGTGGTCAGCGTCATCACCGTCACGTAGACGGCGTCGGGCAGCGAGAACCCGAGCAGCGCATACCCGCCGACGCCAGCTACGAGCAGCACCAGGAGGGCGAACGCCGCCAGGAGCACCCGCCGGCCCCTGCGTGTCGGCCACACAGCACCTCCTGACCCTTCACCTTTGTCTTCAGTGTCCTCGCCGGGCATCGGGGAGCAACACGGAAGCGGTGCGGCGCCGTGGGGGTGGTGGGGGTGGGCGGGGTACGCCGGATGCGCGGTGGACGTACGCCGGGTGGACGCGAAGGGGGCGAAGGGGGCCTGTTCAGTGCAGGATGCTGACGGCCCGCGCGATCACGAGGAGCGAGGTCAGGAGCGCGGAGATGCTCTGGATGGCCATCAGGATCTTGGCGCGGGTCGACAGCGGCATGGTGTCGGTCGGGCTGAAGGCGGTGGAGTTGGTGGTGGACACGTACAGGTAGTCCATGAGGGTGGGGACCCAGTCCGAGGTGGCACTCGCGCCGTCGGCGACTTCCTGGACGGCGTCGTCGTTCTCATCCTGGGAGAAACGGAAGTCCGCCAGGGGCAGGGCGGAGCGGGGCGCCTGGGTGCGGCTGACCGGACCGCCCCGATCCAGCTCCCAGTAGGCCAGCCCAAAGACGATGATGTTCGTGAGCCAGACCTGTAGCGCGGCCACCAGCAGGGACCGGCCGTCCTTCACCCCGGCGTACACCAGTTCGTGGATCAGGATGGCCAGCGCCACGAGGTTGCTGACCGCGATGACGCCGACGAGCGTCAGCGACAGCACGCGGAACGTCTTCGTCTGCCGGGTCAGCCGTTTGGGGTTGATGGCGATGAGCGGGATGAGCAGCAGGCATTCCAGGGCGGGCAGGACGTAGCGGGGAGCGATCAGCAGCCGCTGCGGCAGCACCAGGTACAGGGCGATCGCGGCGAGGGTCGCGACCACCGCCGGAAGCCGTGCCTCTCCCCTGCGCTCATGCCTCGGATGCCGGACACTGGCTTCCGCCCGCGTATGTGCCATCCCACCCGGCCTTCCGGTCGTTGCCGCAACGGACCGTGCCAACGGCGCCTCGCACACCTTCTGCCGTGCCGGGCGCCGCGCACTCCCAGCATGTACCCCGAAGCACGCGGGCCGTGCCTGCGGGGGAAGGACACCGCCCGGCCGGGTGTCTGTCGGCCGCGCGAGCCGACTTTCGCTGCCCGGGGGTGCGTCTGCTCGCCGAACGGCTTCACCTGGGCGGCGCGCTGGGTGGTCTGATCCTGCTGGCGATCGCGACGAACCTGCCCGAGATCGCGATCACGGTGCGCCTTGCGGCCAGCCTGCAGCTGGTCCTGGAGGGGGCCATGGTGGTCGTTGTCCTGGCCGTGGTCGTGATGGGCACCCAGCTCTCGGCGAACCTGCACGCCGCCCGGCCGGCCCCCGCTTCGGTGGCGATCGCGATCCTGTGGGTGGTCGGTCTCGTCCTGCTGAACCGGGCCGGGAAGGGTCTGCCGTGGCGGGAGGGAGGCGACGCATCCGACAGCCAGCCCGAGCCACGCGGCCAGTCCAAGGGCAGGAAGGAGAAGGCCGCCAGCGACAAGGGCGTGAGCACCACGTGCCGGGCTGGTGTTCGGCGTCTCCGCGCTGGCCACGCTGGTGGCCGGTGTCGTGATCGAGCGAAGCGGCGAGGAGTTCTGCACCCGGCAGGGACTGAGCGGTGTGCTGTTCGGCGCGACGGTGCTGGCGGCGGCCACCTCGCTGCCCGAGGTCAGCACCGGCCTGACCTCCACCAAGCTGGGCGACCACCAGCTCGCCCTCAGCGACATCTTCGGCGGCAACGCCTCCCTGCCCGTCCTGTTCCTGCTTGCCACCGTCATCTCCGGCAAGCCGGTCCTGCCGGCCGCGCACGACACCGACATCCACCTCACCGGTCTCGGGATCATCCTCACGATCGTCCACATGGGCTGGGCTGATCTTTCGCCCACGCCGTCAGTAGCCGTGAGGGAGCCCGAGACCGTGGTCATCGTCGCCTGCCTGCTGCTGCCGGTTGTGGCGGTACTGCTGTACGGCATGGACCGTGTCGAGGACTGGCTGTCACGCACCCCGCGGCCACCCCGCCACTCCCGTACCCGGCACTTGCGTCTCATCGAGGGCGGCAGGCAAGGCTCTCTGACGCATCCGCAGACCAGCTGGCGGCGGCCCGCCGCCTGACCGCGGGCCCGCACGCGGAACGTCCCGCTCGTGTCACCGCCACATGCGCAGTGCCCGCTGCGGCAGGCGCCTGACCAGCCAGGCGCTGACGAGGCCGATGGCGGCGCCGGCGGCGACGTCACTGGGGTAGTGAGCACCGGACTGCACCCGCTCCACGGTCACCAGGGCGGCCGGCACCGCGCAGACCGTCGCGGCCAGCGGCCAGGAGGGGGCGATCGCTGCGGTGAAGGCCACAGCTGCCGCGGTGTGCCCGGAGGGGAACGACGAGGAATCCGGCCGGTCCTCGACCTCGTCGTGAGGGATCCATTCCTTGGGTGGCCGCGGCCTGTCACTCACCTGCTTGCACACACCATTGGACACCAACTCCGCCAAGGTGAGAGCCGCCAGACCAGCTACCGCAGCCTTACGGCCCTTCCACCCGCCGGCCCAGACCATCACCGCCGCGGCACCGCACCACAACTTGGTGCTCTCCGCCGTTTCCTCCACCGCCGACAGCGTGCGGTGAAGCGCCGGTTCCCGCCAGGAAGCCATGCGCTTGGTCAGACGGCGGTCCCTCTCGTGCACTGCGGCCAGCAACCTCATGACCTGCTGGTATCCCGTGCTCACCAGATCACGCGTCCGCCGCGGTGGGGCTCCCGCAGTGGACTATCACGCAGATCCCTTACAGGCGCTCCCGCCGCATCTGGGGTATGGACATCTTCTCGTCCGCGCCCCCATGCCTGCGCCTGATCGACGGTCGAGGACCGGCCGTCGGTCAGATGGTGAGAGCGTGGCGGAGTGTTGCGCGGCAGTCGATGACGGCGTCGACGCCGACGATGCTGATGGTGCGCATCACGGACTCGCCGGGTGCGGCCAGACGCAGCCAGCCGCCGGCCTCGCTGAGGGCCCGGTGGGTGGCGATGAAGATGTTGATGCCGCTGGAGTCCAGGAAGGTGACCTGGCGCATGTCCACCACGATGCGCGGGCGGGGAGTGCTGGAGGCGTCCAGGGCCTGGCGGAGCGTGTCGCCGGTGTGGTGGTCGATCTCTCCGGCCAGGGTCAGCACGCGGATGCCGTCGGTGGCGGTGGTCACGACCGACAGCCGGCCGGCCTGCCCAGCGTGTTCCGTGCCCGTCATCTCTGCCTCAGCCATGCCGTGATCCTGGCACACTCAGACCCTCACGCACAGTGCCGCCCGGCATGGTAGGAGCGGTGCCGGTGTGTGGCCCATCCGACAGAAAGGGCATGGCGTGATCCGCGACTGCGCGGGTACGCGCAGGAAGATTTTGTGAACGGGGGAGCGAATGGCGGTTGTGATGGAATCAGACCCGGCGCCGGCAGGCGGCGCGGCACCAGACAAGCCGGTCATCCAGACCAGCGTGGCCCTGGTCGGAGACGGCACGGACATCGCCCACGCCCGCCACCTGGCCGCCGGCTTCCTCACCCGGGTTCAGGCCGAGCACGGCCTGCCCGTCTCGCAGCGTGCCATGGACCTCACCCAGCTCGTGGTCAGCGAACTGGTCACCAACGCCCGCAAGTACGCCCCTGGCCCAGTGCTGCTGGACCTGCAGATCACCGGTGACATGATCGAGGTCGTCGTGTGGGACTCCGACCCGGTGCTGCCGGTCGCCCGCGCTGCAGACGCCGGCCGGGTCGGCCAACACGGCCTGGAGATCGTCATGGCCGTCGCCCAGGGCTTCGAAGCGCAGCGCGAACCGGTCGGCAAACGCATCACCGCCCGCCTCGCCCTGGCCGACGACCCGGGCGGCGCCATCTCCGGACGCCAGCCCTTGTAAAGCGAAGGTCGTCGGTTCGAATCCGACAGGGGGGCTCTGGCAAACCAGCTCTGACCTGGGGTTACTCTCTGGCGGGGCGCTTTATTCGGCCTCGGACTCCGCGTCCGGGGCCGATTGCGTGAGCGGCGCGTGAGCGGATGCGCCGCCACGGCCCGGCTGGGCGGCGGATTCCTCGGCATCCGCCGGCGTCTCGTCGGTGCCGGATTTCCCGCCGTCAGCCGCCTCGCGCTCGGCTTCGGGCTTCTCGGCATCACTCGCCCGGCGGGCGCGCGGTACGAGCCGCGCTGTGGCCTCGGCGATCGCCAGGTCTGCCTCGGGCAACAGGCTCGTGTACGTGTCGACCGTGATGGCGATCGAGGAGTGGCCGAGCATCTCCTGGATGTCCTTCAGTCGGCCCCGGCCGCGTGGGCCAGCGTCCCCGCGCCGTGGCGCCTCGGCGCCGACCGGTCCGGCCCGCCGGGGCGCGAAGCCGCCCGTCTTCCCCGTCGCCGCGATCGACGATCCGGCATTGCCGGAGATCCTTGCCGAACCGGCAGCGGCTCGGGCGGACGAGATGGATGCCGACACCGTCAACCGGGAGCTGCCCATCGCGCGCAGGACGATCGGCTGGTGGCAGCGGAGAGGCTGGATCACCTTGCTCAACTGGTTGTGTGTCGAGCGGGTGCCGCCTGTGTTGTTGGTGCTTGCGCCGGGAGGGAGGCGGTCGTGTCGTCTCCTTCCCGGTGGGCCGGGCGCCGGGGCAGCCGCGATGCGGGCAGCAGGCCGAGAGCGGCGAGTGCGGCCAGGATCAGCAGAGTGGAGCTCATGGTTGAAGCAGTTGAGCCGGTTGCGCTGGCCGCGACGGCGATGCCGAAGGTCGGCCCGATGTTCATGGCGGTCTGCTTGAGCCCGCTGACGACTCCGGCGTACCCGGGCGGCGCGTCACCGACGACGGTCCCGGTGGCGGTGACCATCACGGTGGCGAACCCGGCACCGATGGCGGCAAAGACTGCAGCCATGGCCATCCATGTGCTGGCCGGACCGAGCCGGGACAGCCCCGCGATGCCGACCACGACGAGGACCGTACCGGCGATCGCGGTGCGGCGCGCACCGTAGCGGCGCAGTGCCGCGACCGCGGCGGGTGAGCCGAGGACCATGAGCACGGTCAGCGGGAGCACGCGCAGACCGCTGGCGAGGGGGTCGAGGCGAAGTACGTCCTGGAGGTAGAACGTGGCCCTGAACAGCGCGCCGAACACGCCGGCGGTGGTGACCAGCAGGATCGCCATCGACGCCGTCACCGGTACGGACCGCGCTACGGCTGGTGGAACGATCGGGTGCGTGGTGCTGCGTTCGTGCCAGGTGAGCACCGTTGCGACGCCGATGACGGCGAGGAGTTCGAGCAGCGTCGGCGCGGCGGTCCAGCCCCGCGCGGGTACATCGGACAAGGCGTGGACCAGGGTTGCGAGCGCGACCGCCAGCAGGCTCGCGCTGGTGAGGTTGAGCCGTGACGAGTTGGCCCGTTGAGGTGCCGGCGTCCGTACGGCGAGGGCGAGGACGGCGATGCCGAAAGTGAGGGGCACGTTGACCCAGAAGACGGCGCGCCATCCCAGATGAGCCACGAGAACACCGCCCAGGAGCGGCCCGGACCCTGCCGCCACTGCGATCGCACTGGTGCGGATGGCGATCGGCGTGTCGAGCTGGTCCGCGGGATACGCCAGCCGTAGCAGCGCGAGCGTCGCAGGTTGGAGGAACGCGGCGAACCCGCCCTGCACCGCGCGCAGGACGATCACCCAGTCGACGGCCGGCGCAAGCGCGATCCCGGCCGAGGCAGCCCCGAAACCGAGGACGCCGACGATCAGCAGGCGCGGGTGACCGTACCGATCCCCGAGGCGCCCGGCGATCACGAGTAGCGCGGCCACGGCGACCAGATAGCCGGTGCTCGTCCACTGGATCTGCGCCACGCTCGCGCCGAGATCACGCTGCATGCCGGGCTGCGCCATGAGCAGGATGGTTCCGTCCAGTGCGACGATCATCGCGCCGACCACGCTGACCAGAAGTGCAATCTGCCGCTGTGCGGGGGCGGTCATGAGGTTGCCGGGCCGAGATGGGCGTCCAGCACTGCCGCGATGAGCCGGTCGCGTTGGTTGTCGCCGGGGTCACCGTCCAGCGGTGGGCCGCCGAGGGCGAGTTGCAGGCTGCCCCAGGCCCACAGCTGGGCCACGCCGTGCAGGTTCGACCACAGGGCGGCGGCGGTCACCGCAGGCGGCGGTCCGGCCTCGTTCGGCCCGTCGGCGTTTCGCGCGGCTTCCCTCTCCGACAGGCATCGGGTGACGAGTCCGGTGAAGTGCCGGAACAGCGGGAGGGTCGACTCGCGCAGCCTCGGTTGGTCCGATGCCTGTGCCGCGCCGTCGAACAGGTCGTGCCGCCACATGAGTTCGAACATGCCGCGGTGTTCCAGCGCGTACCTGACGTATGCCCGTGCGAGGGCCTCCAGCTGGCCGCGCGGTGTGGTCGTGCCCGCGACCGCGGCCTCGATCATGGCTGCGAGGTCCTCGAAGCCGCGACGGCCGATAGCCGAGAGCAGCGCGTGGTGCGTGGGGAAGTACCGGCGTGGCGCCCCGTGCGACACCCCCGCTCGCCGGGCTATTTCCCGCAGGCCCACGGACGCGGAGCCCTCGGTCAATACAAGGTCGACCCCGACATCGATCAACCGCTCCCGAAGGGAGCTTTCATCAGTCATAGACAGTGTCTACCATGCAACGTAGACACTGTCTACTCAGTTGGATGAGTGATCGTCATCCTCAGCGGGTGGCGGGGCCGCCTCGGCTCGCTCGCTCACGGCGGCACGCTGACCGGGAATGGTCACGCCCGACAGGTCGAGGCCCTTGTCGAGGCGGAGCGTGCCGTGCGGGTTGATGTTCGACCAGAACAGTGCGGTCAGCCCACGCCGGTGCGCATCACCCAGCTTCATTCCCCAGGCGGCGCAGCCAGGGCTGGCGAGGTAGTCACACGCGAAGGTCGTGCGCACCGCGCGGCCCAACTCTCCGAGGGCCTGCTAGGTCGGGCGCTTGGGGCCGCCGTGGGTGAAGCGCCGCAGCACCTGCTCCGCCTCGGCGGTGCCCAGGCACAGGGCGGTGGCGTACTACGGTGCGTTCGCGTGAGTCATGGTCTCGTCGAGGCGGCACGGGACGCGTGGTGTCGTGCACTGGTGACGATGAGCGAGACGTTCTGCCCGCCGAAGCCGAAGGAATTGCTGAGCACGGCCTCCTGGGAGACGTCTCGTCGCTCTGCGACGACATCGAGATCGATATCGGGACCGACGCCGGCCGCGGTGATGTTGCGGGTCGGCGGGATGACGCCGTGCTTCACACTCAGGACGGCGATGAGCGCTTCGATCGCGCCGGCGGCGCCGAAGAGATGACCGAGCGCCGCCTTGGGGGCCGTCACGGTGGCGCGGCCGAAGATCTTCCCGATCGCGTGCGCCTCGGCGACATCGCCGACCGGTGTTCCGGTGGCATGGGCGTTGATGTGGCTGATCTGCTCGGGAGCCAAACCGGCTTGTGCGAGGGCCTTCCGCATGGCCGAGATCTGACCGGAGCCGTCGGCAGCGGGCGCCGTGATGTGGTGAGCGTCGGCGGCGATGCCGGCACCCGCGAGCACCGCGTGGACGCGCGCGCCGCGGACGCTGGCATGCTCGGCGCTTTCGAGCACCAGGACAGCAGCGCCTTCACTGAGGACGAATCCGCTGCGGTCCGCGGCGAACGGCCGGGACGCAGACGCAGGTTCGGCGGTATGCCGCGACAGTGCCTGTGCCTGGGCGAAGCCGGCAACGGTGATCGGGGTGATCGCGGCCTCGGTCCCGCCCGCGATCACCACGTCCGCCTCGCCGGCACGGATGAGCCTGGCCCCCAGGGCGATCGCCTCGGCACCGGAGGAGCATGCCGAGACGGGCGTGTAGACCCCGGCTCGTGCACCGTATTCGATGCTGATCAGCGCCGCCGCCGCATTGGGCATGAGCATCGGGACCGTGCGTGGCGAGACGCGCCGCGTTCCGGCCGCCTCCAGCACGTCGTCTTCCTTCAGCAGCGTCCGTACGCCCCCGATGCCCGTGCCGATCGCCGATGCGAGCCGGTCCGGGTCCACCTCCGGGGCACCGGCATCGGCCCAGGCTTCGGCCGCCGCGGCGAAGGCGGCCTGCTGCGAGCGGTCGAGGCGCCTGGCCTGCACCGGCAGCAGCAACTCGGCGGGGTCGATCGTCATCGTCCCCGCGACGGTGTCGGGAAGGCCAGTGTCCTCGTGGCCGGGTAGGACGCCGCCGCGGATGCCGGACTCGCCGGCGAGCAGGGCTTTCCAGGTGGATGCCATGTCTGCCCCGAGGGGTGTGATCGCGCCGAGTCCGGTCACGACGACTTCAGTCCGGTGCATGCCTTGCCCTTGGACCTTTCTTGTATGCGATACAAACAGATGATGCCTTGTTGTATCACATACAATTAGGGTGTGGAGAAGAAGCGAACCGAAGCTCGATCAACGTCGACTCGGTCGCGTGACCGCGGTCGCGCGACGAGGCGCCGGCTGATTGAGGCAACTGCCCGGCTCTGCAAGGAGCGGCCCGGCGCTGAGGTGAGCGTCGCGGAGATCGCGAACGCGGCGGGCGTCTTCCCCAATCAGGTCACCTACTACTTCGGCTCCAAGGACTCGCTGCTCGTGCACGCCGCCTTTCTCGGCTTGCTGCACGACGCCCGACGGATCGAGCGCATCGGTCGCCAAGCCCCCGATGCGGCGACATTTCGGCGCAACATCGCCCGCGCCGTCCTGGCCATGCCCTCGCTCCCGTCAGTCGCGCGAGCCCTGGCCGCCGGGATCTCCAAGCCCGAACTCGCCCCGGTGGTCGACCAGCACCTTCAGTTGCTGTTCCGGCAATCCGAGCGCTTCGTGAGCCAGCTCATCGACAGTCGCGGCTGGAGGACCCGTCGACCGCTCAGCGTGGAGACCAGGACGTTCTGGAGCACCGCGCTCGGCGCGGTGCTGCTCGTCCGCGCCGGGGCACACGGCACCAACGCCGACCTCGACCTCGCCGGAGCGTTGACCATCCATAACGAACCCGATCTCGGTTAGCTCAGTCGAACAGGCCGACGACGACGTGCGCGGTTCCCACGCGACGGTGGCCTTGCCGCCGTCGGCGTGTCTGCCGTCGTCAACGAACTCCACTGCTGCGGCTAGTGCCGTATCAGGCAACGTTCGCCCTGTGTTCGATGTGAGATATGGTCCTCAGCCATGGGCGAATTGGTGTTGATCAGGCACGGCGAGACCGCATGGAGCCGCACCGGACAGCATGCTGGCCGCACTGACCTACCGCTGACCAAGGCGGGGGAGGATGCGGCACGTGCGCTCGCACCTCGACTGGCCGAACGGGAGTTCGTCGCCGTCTACAGCAGCCCGCTGACTCGCGCCGTACGGACCGCCGAACTGGCGGGGCTGAGCGGCGCGGAGCCCGACACCGACCTGATCGAGTGGGACTACGGCCGCTACGAGGGGCTGACCGCCGAACAAATCCAGGAACTCAAGCCCGGCTGGGAGCTGTGGCGCGACGGCGTCGACGCCGGCGAGGACCTCGGGCACGTGACGGTGCGGGTCGACGCCTTCATCGGCCGGGTCCGGCCGTTGCTGGACAAGGGCGATGTGGCCGTCGTTGCGCACGGCCACCTGACACGCATACTCACCGCGCGCTGGCTCGGGCTCGACGCGTCGGCCGCGCGGCAGTTCGGGCACCCGCATCCGGGGACGATCAACACGCTGGGTTACGAGCACAAGCTGCCAGTCGTGCTCGGGTGGAACGTGCCGTGATGGCGGCTGCCCATATCCCGTCCAAGGTGTGGCTACTGCCGTGCCGTTAGGCGACGTTGGCCCTGTCGACGACGGAGTGTAGGCGCCGGTCGTCGGCGTGGCGATTTCGCCACATGATGTAGCGGCGGATCATGCTGCCCTGCTCCTTGTGGCTGGCGTGGTCGGTGCCATCGAAGGTGAAGTAGCGCAGGGCGGTGAACTGGGCTTCTATGCGGTCGAGCCAGGAGCTGTCTGGAGGGGTGTAGGCGATCTCGACGTTGTTCGCCGCGGCCCAGGTGCCGACCCGCTGGCACCTACCCGGGCCGGCAGTGGGCCGAACGCTCCGGCAAACACACCCTCGTGGCTGATGTCGTCGACCACCCCCTCGGCGACCAGGAAGTCCACCAGCTTGGTCAGGCTCCAGGTCGAAAAGGGCAGGTCGTGTTCGTCGGCAAGAGCGAGTCTGGAGAGCCCATCACCGAGACCGCGGTCCGCGAGCTGTACGAGGAGACCGGCCTGGCCGTGAAGCCGGAGTCCCTGAAGGTCGCGCACATCATCCGCGGGGCCTGGGGCGGCGAGGCACCCAACGGCTTCCTCACCGTCGTCTTCGCCGCTGACGAGTGGACCGGCGAGCCCGACGATCGCGAACCGCGCAAGCACGCCCAGGTCTGCTGGGTGGATGCCGACGCCCTTCGTCTCGGCTCGTCAGCTACTTCACCACGGTGCAGGGTGGATACATGGATGTCCGGCGGGGCTGGGTGCGGCAGCCATGGCAGTCAAAGCATGCGCTGCTGGTGATTCCGGTCGTGCTCATCGTGGTGATCACGGTGGTGGATCAGCTTGTCCCGGAGGACATCCACCTCGGCCCGTTGCTGGTCGTTGCTCCGGCGATCACCGTCGCATTCGCGGGGCCCTGGAGGACCATGCTGGTCGGGTTCCTGGCCGTAGGAGCGCAGGCATACATCGGCTGGCACTTCGGCGTGCTCTTCAGCCGCAACGTGATGGTCCAGATCCTCGCCCTGGCCGTGCTGTCGGCCCTGGCCGTGCTCTTCTGCGCGGTACGTGAACGCCACCGACGCCAGCTCGCCCAGGTCCGGACGGTCGCCGAGGCCACGCAGCATGTGCTGCTGTGGCCGCTGCCCGATCAGCTGGGCTGTGTGCAGGTCGCCGTGCTGTATCTGGCGGCCGAGGACGAGGCTCAGATCGGCGGTGACCTGTACGCGGCCACTCCGACCGACACCGGCGTAAGGATCATGATCGGGGACGTGCGCGGCAAGGGCCTGTCGGCCATCGGCGAGGCCGCCTTGCTGATCGGCGCCTTCCGGGAAGCCGCCCATGAGCACGTCGGCCTGCCGAAGCTGGCCGCCGCTCTGGAACGGAGCGTGACGCGGAACCTGGCCCAGCTGGAGCCTGCCGAGGAGACCGGGGAACAGTTCGCCACCGCGCTCCTTGTCGAGCTTCCTGAGGAGGACAGCGTCAGCCGGATCATCAGCTGTGGGCACCCGCCACCTATTCTGCTCGGCTCGGACAGCGCGGTCGCGGTTCCCCTGCACCCGGCGCCCCCGCTGGGCCTCGGGGAACTGGGGCCGAGCACGTACACCGTCGATGTGTTCTCCTTCGAACCTGGCGACACGCTCCTGCTCTACACCGACGGCGTCATCGAGACCCGCGACGCCGCCGGCGCTTTTTATCCGCTCCTCGAACGGGCCGCCCAGTGGGCCGGCAGCAGTCCCGAGAAGCTCGTGCACTTCCTCCGGCGCGATCTCCTCGATCACGCGGGCGGGCGTCTCGCCGATGACGCCGCGGTCATCGCACTGCGCCGCACGACGGGCACACACCGTGGCCACCACCGTGTGGCGTGATGCAGCAGGGCTGAGCGGGCTTCGCTGGTGCGGCTGTGCGCATCTGGCAGCAGACCATGACAGAGGTGCACAGACTGCGGGAGGTGTATCACGAGGAAGTGGCGTCGGTCAGTGCTGGCCTGGTGGAGATGGCCCGGCTCGTCGGCTCCGCGATCGGCCGCGCCACCACCGCCCCCCTGGACGCCGACCTGCCACTGACCGAGAGCGTAATCTCGGCCGACATCCAGGTCGACGACCTTCAGCGGGACCTTGAGGACCGGGCCATCGCCATCCTGGCTCGTCAGCAACCGATCGCCACCGACCTTGAGAATCGCTGTCCTGACAACCGTCACGGACAGCTACTCAGGATCAGGAGCGTCGTCGGCTGCCAGGTTATGTGGCTTCGCGGGCAGCAGTGACGAGGGTGCCGACCCCGACGAGCGCGAGGAATGACGAACTGGCGACTTCCAGAGCGCGCGCCACCCGAGGGCGCTTGAGCCATGCCATGGCGCGGGCGGCACCGACGGCGACGGCCGCGAGCCAGATGACGGCGACCGCTGCGTCGATCGCGCCAAGAGCCATGACTGAGCCGAAGCCGGCTCCGTCAGCGGTGAGGAATTGAGGGACGACCGCCAGGAAGAAGAGCCCGACCTTCGGGTTGAGCAGGCAGGACACCAGGCCGGCCCAAATTCCTGCCCTCACTCCGGAAGCTTCGCTCCGGGCGTCCAGCGTGGTGTCGCTGGTTCGGCGCAAGCCTCGCAGTCCCAGGTAGAGGAGGTAAAGACCGCCCGCGATCTTGACCAGCAGGAATGCCTTGCCGGCGTCATGCAGCAAGGCGCTGACACCCAGTGCGACGGTCAGCGCCCACAGCATCGAGCCCAGGCCGGAGCCGATGGCCACCGCGATGCCGGATCGGCTGCCGGACAGGCTGTACCTGAGCACGAGGAATGTGTCCGGGCCCGGCGTTATCGAAAGGAGCAGGCACAAGCCCGCGAAGGCCAGGAGCGTCGAGGTGGTCACGGTTCACCCTCCGATCGTGATCCCCAACCTCGCACCGTGGGCGCGGACCTCTGCGCGGGCCTGCGCCAGGTCTGCGAGGGTGAGTCCAGGCATGACTGATTCGACGTAATCGGCCATGGCCTGCTCGCGATCGATGATGTCCTTGTCCCGCCATTTGGCGGCGCACTGCTCGTGCACGCGGCGATCGGGAAGGGGGAGAGCCAGTTCCTCGGCTCGCGCACGCGCCAAGCCGGGGTCCAGGAGCGTGTTGAAGTCGAGCGAGCCCGGTTCGGGCGACAGCACCTCGACATCCAGCGAGGCGATGCTGCCGGCCCCTGACTCGAGCAGCGTCTTCATCGAGTCGACGTTCTCACGCAGCAGTGCCTCGTCCATGCCCAGGTGGCCTATGACGAAGCCCACCTTGAGGAGCAGCCCCGTGTTTTTCGCCGCGCGCATCGCTTGGACGTTGTGCTCGAACATGTGGTCGGCGCGGAAGGCGGACTTCACGTCCCGCATGGAGGCGAGCGGCTTCTTCATGGCGTGCAGAGAGGTGGCCGTTCCGGCGTCCAGGCCGACCATCAACTGCCGCACTCCAAGGGAGCGCAGCATGGCGGCGTGCCGCTCGTTGGACAGGCCGTCTGCCCTTGCGTAGCCGACCATGACCGGGCGGTCGTCCTCCGGCAGGGACCGCCACCAGGCGGGCGGGGCTTCCTCCATGTCCCGCAGAAGCCGGCCGAACGTCAACGGCAGTTCGTCTGCGGTCAAGTACAGGTAGTCGTAGCCGCCCTGGTGCGCGGCATGGATCACCTCCCATGCGGCTTCCGCGGAGGGCACGGCATTGCGCCACATGCCGCCGAATTGTATGGAGCAGAAGGAGCATGCATCATTTCGGGCGAACTTGATGCAACCTCGCCCGATTTCGACGGGCATCCCGCGGTGGACCTGCCGCCCGGTCTCTCGGGCGAAGGTGGGCACGATCCGCCTGTTGAAGTTCTCCTGGTACAGCGTGGAGTGCTTGAAGACCCTGTCGATCAGGGTGTAGTCGACCTGCGTGTACAGGGGCTCCGGCTGCTGGGGAGTGGTCACCACGTGAGGCCCGCCGTACCAGCTCAGTCCGGGCAGGGACTGCGTGTTGATGTCCGCGCCGGCACTGAGGGCGGTGATCAGGTTGACGAAGCTGCCTACGACTTCGTTGCCCACGAACGCGTAGTCGATCACCCCGCTCTGTGAGCTCACGCACGCGCGGGTGAGCGCCGTGACGTGGTCATTTCCGAAGATCGTGACAATTCGGCTGTTCAGGCTCTTCGCTGCCGAGCAGAGACCAAGTCCCGCCTCGTACGTCGCGGTCAGGGCGCTGATACATAACGCCAGGATGTCGGAAGCGTTGTCCTCGACGTACTTCAGGACATCCGGCCAGGGAATCACGGTGCCGTCGATGTAGATCGGTTCGACGCCGGGAACGTCACGCAGGGCCGAGACCAGCGTCAGGATGCCCAGGTTCGGAAAGTCTGACCAATCGGTGTGCTCCTCGGGGTTCGTGACCGTGCACGAGGAACCGTCGATCACGGTGTTCGAGTTCGGAGGGCTGACAACAAGAACTTGCATCTGAGCCTTTCGCCCGTGGTGGATCCGCCGGTTCTCGAACTTCCAGCAGACGCTCGTGGTAGACGGCGTCCGCTGCTCTGCGGAAGGTGGGGCCTCAGTGCTGGGCGGCGTATGCACTGCCCATATGCCCTTGGATACAGGATGGGCAGCTGCGGGCGGCGTGGGACGGTTGGGAACACGCCGCACTGAAGGGTGCCCTGACGTGCGGGTATCTAGGTGTAACCGTGTCGTTACACGCAGAAATGAGGCCGAAAATAATTCGGGGGTAAAGCGTGGCGTGCTTCCTGATCGGGATCTCCCGGGAAGCACGCCACTTCTCTTGCGAGACCTCGTGCTGTGACTCGTCGCGGTCCTCCCTGGCGTGCCGTGCCGGAGCGTTATGGACCGTGGGATCACTCCACCGTCTGCCGGGCTCACCGGCATGCCGCCGGAGCGGCGAAAAGGGGGACTTTCAAAGGTGATGGTGCGTGACTTCCGCTAAGCTCACCGTGACATCCACGCCTGCACCATCGAGCGCTGGGGCCGCGCCTCGGACAGCGGCCCGCGGGGGAGTGAGTCGATGCGCCATCGTACCCTCGGAGCCGGTGGCCCGGTCGTCAGTGAGGTCGGCCTAGGTACCTGGCGGCCCCTGTTGCGGGACGGGCGGCACGGTGCCGCCCGCGTCGTGGGCGCCGCCCGCGACCTCGGTATCACGTTCTTCGACACCGCCGGCTCGTACGGTGACGCGGAGGAGGTGCTGGGCACCGCCCTGCGGGGCGCGCCGAGAGAGTCCTACGTGCTGTCCACCAAGGTCTACTACGAGCCCGGAGGCGCGGTGGCGGGGCTGTCGCGCGCAGCCGTCAGAGCAGGTGTCGAGCGCAGCCTGAAGGCTCTCCGCACCGAACGCATCGACCTGCTCAGCGCCCACCGGTTCGACGACCGCACCCCCCTGGCGGAGACCGTCGCGGCCTTCGGGGAACTCCTCGCGGAAGGCAAGATCGCGCACTATGGGTTCAGCGAGTGGACGGCGCAACAGATCACTGCGGCCTGCGCGGCGGCGGCGGAACTCGGTATCCGGCCCCCGATCGCCAGCCAACCGCAGTACAGCGTCCTGTGGCGGGTACCGGAGAAGGCCGTCGTGCCGCTGTGCCAGGACCTCGGCATCGGCACGGTGGCTTTCTGGCCGCTCGCCCAAGGCCTGTTGACCGGCAAGTACGCCCCCGGCCAACCGCCCCCGGAGAACTCCAGGGCCGCGGACCCCACAGGGAAGGTCCTGATGGACCACCTCATGGCGGAGCCGATCCTGGAGCGGGTGCAGCTCTTCGCCCGGCTCGCCCGGCGCCGGGGCATGACGCCGGCCCAGCTCGCGGTGGCGTGGGTGCTCAACCGGCCCGGCGTCACCTCGGCGCTGGTCGGTGCCTCGACCCCCGAGCAACTGGTCGAGACGGCGTCTGCCGCCGGGGTGCTGCTGTCGGAACCCACCCTGGAACTCATCGACAAGGTCTTCGCCGGATGTGTCTACGACGACGTCGCCGGCACCGGCTGAGGACGCTCCGGCCGGATGCCGTTCGCATTCCGCCGTCCGCCGGTCCGGAACGAGCCCGTTGCGAGATGATGGCGGGGACGTCGCACCACTGTTGCCGCGTTCGGCGGGCGATCTTCGCTGACCGCCTGAGTCCTGGAAGCACATGACTGACACCTCCCCGCCGTCCGACCGGGACGTGGCCCGCATACGTGCGGCGGTGCCCGCCGACGCGGGACGCCTCCACCTGCTGGCGCTGCCGTTCATGCGGGCCGGCTTGCTGCGGCACCGGCCCCCGGCCGTCTTCGGCGAGCGCGTCGCCGACTTCCTGGTGGCCGAGCACGACGAGCGGCTGGTCGCGTGCGCGGGGGTGCAGCAGCTGGCGGACCAGTCGACAGCCGCGGTGCTGTACAACTTCTGCGTCGACGAGGCGTTCCAACGCCGGGGCATAGGCGCGCGGTTGTTGGCCGGCAGCGTCCAGCACGCCAGGGCGGGCGGGGCGCGGCGGCTCTACACGGCGACGATCCGCCGGGACGGGTGGTTCGAGCGCTTCGCCTTCCGGCGGGTGGAGCCGGTCGACGTCCCGGCCTCCTGGGCGGCCCGGCTCAGCCCGTCCCGCGGCTCCCTCCTCTACGTCCGCGACCTCGCCTGAGGGAGCGCCCGTCACCGGTGCAGGGTGGTCCCGTGACCGGGCTCGGCGGCGCACGCGCTGAGCAGCGCCTGGTCGCCGACCAGCCGGACGACGGGCACACCCGACTGCAACGCGCTGAGGGCTCCGGACAGCTTCGGCAGCATGCCGCCCAGTGGCGGCCGGTCGCGCAGCAGCGCCGCGAGGTCGTCGCTGCCCATGCGGGCGATGACCGACGACGGGTCGGCCGGGTCGGCCATCAGCCCCTCCACGTCGCTGACGTAGACCAGCTGGTCGGCCGACAGGGCGGCGGCCAGGGCGGCCGCGGCGGTGTCGGCGTTGAGATTGTGGAGCAGTCCGCCGGCGTCGGGCGCCACGCTCGCGACCACCGGCAGGAGGCCCGCCTCGCACGCCGTGGTCAGCACCTTCGTGTCCACGGCGGCGACCTCGCCCACCCGGCCGAACCTGGCGACGCCGTCGACGCGCAGCGTGCGCGCCGTCATCATCCCGGCGTCCTCGCCCGACAGGCCGACCGCCGGTATCCCGGCGCCCTCCAGCTGGCCGACCAGGTCCTTGTTGATCCGGTCGACGAGCACCATGCGGACGACGTCCATCATGGCGGGGTCGGTGACCCGCAGGCCGTCGACGAAGCGCGGGGTCAGCCCGCGCCGGGCGGCCTCCTCGCTCACCTCGTGGCCACCGCCGTGCACCAGGACCAGCCGCCGGCAGCCGCCGGCCAGTACGGTCAGGGCGCGCACCGCGGCGGCGGACAGCCGGCCGTCCCGCATCGCCGCGCCCCCGTACTTGACCACGAGCGCCGGCCCGGCCCCGTTCACCGCTGCTCCCCCCTGCGGTGCTCGGTCACCGCGGCGACCAGCCTCCCGAAGGTGGGGCTGCCCACCGGCAGGTTGAGCGGCAGCGAGCAGTCCAGCTCCTCGCCGAGCAGCAGCATGAGTTCGGCGGCGAGCAGCGAGTCGCCCCCCGCGGCGAAGAAGTCGTCGCCGTCGGCCGGCGCCTCGGTGTCCAGCAGCCGTCGCCACAAGCGGCGGGTCTGCTGACGGACCGCGGGATCGCCGTCCGCAGGACGTACGGCCGACGCGTCCGCCGATACCGGCGCGGTGGCGATGCCGGCGGGGGCCGAGGACGGAGCGGGGACGGTGGCCGGCCCGGGGTCCGGGAACCCGCTCGGCTCCGGCGTCCGGCCCGGAGGGACCGCCCCGGCAGGCCGCGGCTGCGCGGTCATGCGTTCCAGGACGCCGACCAGCCCGGCCGCCAACCGCGCGGCCTGCGGGGGGTCGATCAGGGCCGGCGAGTACAGCAGCCCGCCGCGGATCGTCCCGTCGGGCCGCGGGTCGAGTTCGACGGTCACGTCGTTGCTGCTGGACAGACCGGCCGCGGGGAGCGCCGTGACCTCGGCGCCGGCCAGCTGAAACGGCCGGCCGAGGCCGTCGCGCAGGGCGAACAGGACCTGGGTGAGCGGGTTGACCGGCAGAGTGCGGGGCAGCCCGAGCTCCTGCATCAGCAGCGGGAACGACACGTCCTGGTTCTCGATCGCGGCGAGCATGACCGATCGGGTCACGTCCAGCAGCCGGCCGGTGGCCGCCGGCTGCACCGGGATGCGCAGCGGCAGGGTGTTGGTGCTCAGCCCCACCAGGCGGTCGAACTCGGGCAGCGACCGGCCAGCCGTCGACATCCCGATCACGGCCTCCCCGAGGCCGGTCTCCTCGGCCAGCCAGCGGGCGGCCGCGGCGATCAGCACCGTGGAGACGCTGGTCCGCGCACCGACGGCGAGCCTGCGGGCGGCCGCGGTGAGCGAGGCGTCACAGAAGATGTCCTCCCACCGGCCTTCCGACGTGCGAACGGTGGGCCGCGGCTTGAGGAAGGGGAGCCGGGCGGGGCCGGTGATGCCCGCCAGCTGCTGCTTCCAGTACGCCATCTGGGGGTCGAACCGCCCGGTGTCCAGTCCCTCCTGCTGCCAGGCGGCGAAGTCGGCGAACTGGCGGTGGACCGGGGGCAGCGGGTCGGGTCGCTGCTGGAGGAACGCCTCGTAACAGGCGGCGAGTTCCTCCCGGACAATGCTCATGGCCCGGCCGTCCACGGTGATGTGGTGCGTGGTCAGCAACACGGTGTGCCGCTGCGGAGCGTGCCGCAGGACCCGGCAGCGCAGCAGCGGCCCACGGTCCAGGTCGAACCGGGTGGTCGCCTCCTGCCGCGCCAGCTCCGGTACGTCGGACGCGGCAACGCTGTCGAGGAGGTCGAAGCCCGGCGGGAGCTCGGGGTGAATGACGCGCAGCAGCTCGCCCTCCCGGAGGGTGAACGTGGTGCGCAGCGCCTCATGGCGGCCGGTCACGGCGGTCAGCGCGGCGTGGAAGGCTGCCGGGTCGAACGGGCCGTCGACCTGCCAGGCGTAGGCGAGGATGTAGGCGGGGGTGTCGCGGGCGTACTGCGAGGTCAGCCACAGCCGCCGTTGCAGGGCGGTGGCCGGCGGGTGGTAGGGCAGGGTGTGCAGTCGGGCGCTACGCATCGGACGCGTTCCTTTCGGACGGGTACCCCGTGATCCGCGGGCGTGGCCGGGGCGTCAGGTTGCGGGACCGGGCCACCGGGCCCGTCGCTCACCGGTACGCCTGGCGTTGCAGTGCGTGGAGCTGTGCGTACGAGCCGTCGAGTGCGAGGAGTTCGCGGTGCGTGCCGGCCTCGGCGATCCGGCCCCCGCGCAGCACCACGATCAGGTCGGTGTCGCGCATGGTGCCGAGCCGGTGCGAGACGAGCAGGGTGACCGCGCCTGTGGCCCGGCCGATGGCCCGCGCTGCGGCGGCGTACCGGTCGAGCAGCGCCTGTTCGGCGGCCGGGTCGATGGCCGCGGTGGGCTCGTCGAGCAGGAGCAGCAGGGGGTCGGTGCGCATCATGGCGCGGGCGACGGCGAGCTTCTGCCACTGCCCGCCGGACAGGTCGGTCCCGTCGTCGAAGCTTCGCCCGAGCGGGGTGTCCAGCCCGCTGCCGAGGGCGTCCGGCAGGGTTTCGGCGTCGGCGGCGCGCAGGGCGTCGGTGACGGCGAGGGTGTCGTCGATCCGGGGGAGATCGCCGATGCCGACGGTGTCGCGCAGCAGGAACTGCGGCTTGGCGAAGTCCTGGAAGCCCGCCGTGATCCGGGAGCGCCAGTCGGCGAGGTCGAGGTCGCGCAGGTCGGTGCCGTCGACCAGGATGCTGCCGTGCGTGGGGGTGGCCAGGCCCGCCAGCAGCCGGACCAGGGTGCTCTTGCCGGCCCCGTTGTCGCCCACCACACCGACTACGCTGCCGGCCGGCAGGAACAGGTCGGCGTCGGCGAGCGCGTCGTGGTCGGCGCCGGCGTACCGGTAGCCGAGGCCGCGCAGCTCGATGCCCCGGGTGAGCCGTCGCGGCGCCGGGAGGGAGCCGGTCCACAGCGCCTCGGCCGTCTGCGCCCGGGCACGCAGCCGGAGCAGCCGGGTTCCTGCCTCCTTGCTGTTGTGGACGGCGTTGCCGAAGCGGACGGTCTGCGCCATCTGCTGGCTGACGCTGGCCACCAGGGTCAGGGTGAGGACGACGTCGCCGAGGCCGATCCCGCCGGTGACGGCCTGGCGCGCCACGAGGATCACGGCGCCGGCGTAACCGATGGCGAAGACCAGCCAGCCGCCGGCGACGTACAGCGTGCCCAGGAGGCCGGCGCGGTCCAGCCGTGCGTCGGCCGCGAGCAGGTGGCGTAGGTGCCGGTCGCGGAACTCGGAGCGCAGGCCGTAGATGCGCAGTTCCTTCGCCGGACCGGCGGTGGTGGCCTGCTCGAACAGGAAGCGGGCGTGTCGCTGGTCGGCGGCCGTCTCGGTCAGGGCCCGCTGCCTGAGCCGCTCCAGCCGCGAGCCGGCCGCCAGCGACGGCCAGGCGAGCAGCGGCAGGAGCAGCAGGAAGGGGTTGACGAAGGCGAGCGCGACTCCGGTGGCGACCGCCCGCAGCACGGCGCCGATGAGCAGCGAGGTGACGTCGCACCCTTCGGCCAGGTGCATGCGTTCCGCGGCGAGCAGTTCGAGTTCGTCCAGCCAGCCGGAGCGTTCGGCGGGCTCGACCGAGGTGGTCGACAACCGCATGATTTCCCGGTCGACCAGGTGGGCGGTCTGTTCGATGAGGGGCACCGCCAGCCGGATCGCCACCGAACCGGCCGCGAAGCCGAGCGCGTTGATCAAGGCGATGACCGCGGCCAGCCGGACGGTCGAGCCGAGGTGGTGGGCCTGGATGGCCTGGACGGTCAGCTTCAGCCCGTAGGCGGAGGCCACCAGCGTCAGCGGTCGCAGGCTGAACAGGACGGTGAAGGGCAGGGCGCGGGCCCGGTCCGCGCGGAAGGACAGGGCGAAGGCGGCGCCGAGGCCGCGCAGCGAGTCACGCACGCGCCTCACCTCCGGTGCGGGGGCCGGTGAACCGGTCGGCCTGGATGCGGAACATCCGGGCGTAGGCTCCGTCCGCGGCCATGAGTTCCTCGTGGCTGCCGTTCTCGAGGACCGTGCCGTGTTCGAGGACGACGATGCGGTCGGCCCGGCGGGTGGTGGAGAAGCGGTGCGAGATGAGCACGGAGGTCACTCCCTCGGTGAGCGAGAGGAACCGGTCGTTCAGCTCCGCCTCGGCGCGTACGTCGAGGGCGGAGGCCGGCTCGTCGAGGATCAGTAGCCGGGCTCCGTGCCGGACCGCGAACAGCGCGCGGGCCAGGGCGAGCCGCTGCCATTCGCCGCCGGACAGGTCGCGGCCGCCGGCGAACTTGGCGGACAGCATGTTCTGCCAGCCCTGGTCCAGCCGGTCGATCAGCTCGGTGGCCCCGGCCTGCTCGGCGCAGATCCGCATTCCGTCCATGTCGGCGATGTGCTCGACGGACCCGAGTCCCACGTTGTCCGCGGCGCTCAGCTCGTAGTGGACGAAGTCCTGGAAGACCGCGCCGATCCGCCGCTGCCATCGGCCGGTGTCGGACTCCGTCAGCGGGATGCCGTCGATCAGGATGCGGCCGGCCTGCGGCTGGTACATCCCGGACAGCAGCTTGACCAGGGTGCTCTTCCCCGCCCCGTTGACGCCCACGACGGCCAGGGACTGGCCGGCCGGGATGTCCAGGTCGAAGCCGCTGAAGACCGGTTCGGCGCGTCCGGGGTAGCGGAAGCCGACTGCCTCGAACCGGATGGCCGGGGCGGCGCCGGGGACGGCTGCCGGTGGGTCGGAGGCGGCCGACGGGAGGGCGTGTTCGAGCGCGCGGACCAGCGGGACCGCGGCGGCCCCCTGGTCGATTTTCACGTTGTCGGGGCTGACGCCCATGACGGCGCTGAGCCCGAGCATCGCGCCGGCGTAGGCGGTGAAGTGTCCCGCGCTCAGGTCGCCGTGGGATGCGGCGAGGCCCAGCACGGTGAAGCCGCAGAGCTGTACGGCCATCACCCCGGCGGTCAGCAGGGGCATCAGGAGGCGGCCGTCCCGGCGGGCCTGCCACAGGCCCGCCATGGCGGCCCGCCACTCCTGGTGGAAGCGCAGGTCGAGCCAGTCGCGCAGCCCGAAGATACGGATCTCCTTTGCCGCTTCCGGGTCCCGGGCGAAGTCGCGTACGTACGTCGAGCGGCGCAGCTTCGCCGGGGTGCCCATCAGCGCCTGCTGGCCGCGCCGGTAGTCGGCGACGACCCCGCTGGTCAGGACGGCGAAGCCGGCCAGCAGGGCCAGGGCGAGCCACCAGTGGAAGACGGCGATCAGCGCCGCGCAGGCCACCGCCTGTAGGCGGGCCACGCCGATGTTGGCGGTCGCGATCAGGGCGTCGCGCGGGGTGAAGCCGGCGGTGCCGACGCCCTGCGCCCCCGTCACCAGGTCGAGCGTGGCGGTGTCTTCGAGGTGGCCGATGCCGGTGGGGCCGAGCGAGGCGGCCATGACGCGGTCCCGCAGCTGCCGGGTCAGGCGCCGTCCGAGGGCGTCGGCCGTCTGCTGGGCGACCGGGACCAGCAACTGCTGGAGCAAGAAGCCGAGGGCGACCAGGACGCCCAGCACGGTGACCTGACGCAGTGCCCAGGCGTGGCCGTGGGAGGCTGCGCCCGACACCACGTCGACCAGCCGGCCGTTGGCGATCGTCAGGGCCACCGGCGCTAGGGCGGCGCCGACCAGTGCGAGCAGCAGCAGTCCGGCCAGCGGGAGACTGACGGACGGCAGCATCCCGAGCATCGCCAGCAGCGGTGAACCGCGCCGGGCGGGCCGTTCACCTGCGGGGCCGGGCGGCCGCGGGGGCATGCGATCGTTCTCCTTCCCGTCCCCTGGCGGAGACGCATGCTGCCCCGGGCGGGGCCGCGCATCAGATGAGGCGGAGCGGCGGCACGGTGTTGTGGGCGCGTACCCAGCGGAAGGCGTCGCTGGTGGCCTGCTGGCCGCCGTGGACCGGCAGGGTGACCCCGGAGACCCAGCCCGCCTGCTCGCTGCACAGGTAGAGCACCGCGGCCGCGACGTCCTCGGGGCGGCCGAACCGGCCCAGCGGGTAGAGGGAGGCTCGGTCCTGCCGGTCGTCCTCGTCGGTCAGCCACGGCTGGGTCATCGCGGTCTCGATGAGGGCGGGGGCGACCGCGTTGACCCGGATGCCGTCGGTTCCCAGTTCGTACGCGAGGGCGCCGGTCAGGCTGATCAGGGCGGCCTTGGCCGCTCCGTACAGGGCCTCGCCCGGGGCGGGGAACAGGCCGTCGATGGAGGCGGTGGAGACGATGGCGCCGCCGGTCCCCTGGGAGGCCATCACGCGGGCCGCGGCCATGATGGTGAGCAGCGGGGCCTTGACGTTCACCCCGAACACGGAGTCGATCGACGCCGCGGTGGCTTCGGCCAGCGGTCCCGCGGAGCCCGGCACGTCGCCCCACCCGCCGATGTTGCCGACGAGGATGTCCAGCCCGCCCATCCGGTCGGCCGCCTCGGCCACGGCCCGTTCGGCGGTCGCGGGATCGCCGCAGTCGGCGGCGATCCAGTGCGCGGCGCCGCCGGCCCCGCGGATCTCCCGGGCCACGGCCTCGACGTCAGCGGCCGTTCGAGCGACCACGGTGACCTGGGCGCCCTGGCGGGCCAGCAGCAGCGCCACCTCACGGCCGATGCCGCGGCCGGCCCCGGTGACCATGGCGCGTGCGCCGTCGAGACGAAAGGGTTCCGACACTCGTTCTCCTCGTGGATCTCTCGACCGTTCTCGATCAGGCACATGACCGGGCCGCGGCCACGGGAGCGAACGCCTCGCTCACGGCGGCCGGCACGGTCATGGTGGGCGGTACCCGGCGTCGCCCGCGCCGCGCCGGCTGTGTTCCGCGGCGCGGACGACGCCGCCGATCTGCATGGCGGCACCGTCCGGCACCTGCTCTCGGACTCCCGCCACTCATGCCTGCCTCGGCGGGACGGGTACCAGCCGCGTGGCGGCGCCGCCGGTCGGCGGCGGGTCCAGCGGCCGGGGTGCGGCGATCAGCCAGGCCGCGAACTGATCGCGGTAGAAGGGGCTGCGCGGGTCGCCGGACTGGCCGCCGGGAAGGTTGAGGAGGGCCTGCGCGGGCCGGCCGGGGGACGCGGCGAGCCGCACGGCCGGGCCGAAGCCGGGGCGCGCCGCGCAGACCGACTCCGGGCAGCCCGGCATCTCGTCCTGGGGCAGGTCGAGGAGCGCGGCGAGTTCGGGCGCGAGGGGCGACATGGGATGGCGGATGCCGCTGGGGTTCAGCACGCCCCACCGCAGCGCCTCCGGGCCGGTCTCCGGTGCCATGTGGCGCAACAGGCCCCCGCACACGTCGAGTTCGAACAGCAGGAAGCTCCGCTGGTCGCGGTGCGGCGGTGGGAAGAGCGAAGCGTCGCCCAACATCGCCCGCAGCGGCGACTCGTGCGAGTGCCAGCAGTAGACGAAATCCTCGTTCCCGGCCGCACAGCGGCTCAGCAGCGCGGCGAACAGCGACTCGCGCAGCAGCTCGCGCCAGGCGACCAGCACGGCCAGCCCGATCGCGTCGGTACCGGCGGTGCCGTCCCAGGCGCGGACGGCCTCGCGCAGCCGGCCGCGCTGCTCGTCGGCCCGGGTCACGGAGTCGGTGAGGACCGTGAGCGCCAGGTCGCGGTAGAAACCGTAGAACTGCGCGTCGGTGTCGCTCTGGAGCGCCAGCAGCCGGTGCTCGTCCCAGGTTCCGCCGGTGTCGAGCAGTTCGCCGATCCGTGCGGCCCGTCGGGCCGAGAAGTGGTTGGCGGCCAGGCCCGGGACCTGACCGTGCTCCCGGACGCCGTTGTTGGCGCTGACCAGCCGCCCCGAGGCCGGGTCGGTGACGTGCGGCAGCTCGTGCGGGGACCGGTGGGCGGTCCAGGCGCGGTCGGGCGTGACCGGTCCGGCGCCGTCGCGCACCGGGAAGCGGCCGGAGACGGTCCAGGCGATCCGGCCGCCGGAGTCGGCCAGCAGGACGTTCAGCGGCGGCCCGCCGGCCCGTCGGGCGGCCTGGGTACCGGCCTCGACGTCCCCGGCGGTCATCAGCGCGCCCAGTCCGAGGTCGACGCCGCCCGGGTCGCGGCCCACCCAGTGCCGGGCCAGCAGGAGCCCGTCGGGTCCCGGTCCCTCGACCGGTCCCCACGGGCTGTCCCGCACCTCCACCTCGACCGGGTCGCCGTGGCGCACCAGGATGCGTTCACGCCGGGTGGTCAGGTGCGAGGGCCGCACCTCGACCAGCTCGACCACGTCCGCCGCCAACCGGGTCGCCCCCCAGGCCAGCGTGGCGCTGACCCCGGTCACGAAGACCGGAAGCCCGGGGACCGTCACACCGTCCACCCGGCCGTCCGGCCAGCGCAGGCCGGCCCGGTGGAAAAGGGCGGGCGCGCCCAGCGGAAGGTGCATGTCGTTGGCCAGCAGTGCTCGCCCGTCGGAGGTGTGCGAACCGGACAGGGCCAGGGCGTTCGAACCCCAGGGACGGTCGTCGGACGCCACGATCTGGCGGTCGCCGCCGGACGGGACGGGCGCCTCGGCGAGCAGGGCGCGCAGCGCCCGCACCGGCGGGTCGGCCTTCCTGCCGTCGGTCGGCCGACCGTCCAGCCCCACGAGGTAGGGGTCGGCCTCGCCGAGCAGGAAGCCGACGACCTCGGGCGGCAGCGAACGGTCCATCAGCCCGCGCATCCGGTGGTGTTCGCCGTCGCCGCTGAGCATCCGGGCCAGCAGGAGGGCGACCAGCAGCGAGTCGCGCGGCCGCCACGCCTCCATGGGCAGGCCGAGCACCTCCAGCTCCAGCGGCGGCGGCGCGGCGGCGATCACCGCGTTGACGCCGCTGGTGTAGGCGGTGAGCACCGCCCGCTGATCGTCGGGCAGGTCGCCCAGCGCCCGATCGGCGGCGGCGGTGAGCCCGGCCCGGCGCTGCGCGGTGTCCTGGGCGACGGCCGGGGGTCCGAAGAGTTCGGCCAGCCGGCCGGCCGCGCTGCGGCGCAGCAGGTCGAGCTGGAAGAGGCGGTCGGTGGCGACCGCGTGGCCGAGGCCCGCCCAGCAGTCGGACAGGCAGGAGGCGCGGACGGTCGGGACGCCGCCGGCTCCGTGCTCGATCGTGACGTCGGCCCGCAGTCCCGGCAGGCCGTGCACGGCCCCGGTCACCACGGCGCGCCGGTGCTGCGGGCGACCGGCTCGCCGGGGGACGCCAGCAGGCGCTCCAGCAGCGACCGGACCTCCTCCAGCAGGTGCCGGGCCGGTTTCTCGTCCAGTACCGACCTGCTGACCTCCAGCGCGAGTCGCAGATCGTCGTCCTCCTCGCGGACGACGAAGGACGCCGCGGTCGAGGACGGCAGGACGCCCGCATGCGATCCGTCCGGGGGCCGGTGGACCTCGAAGCGGGTCGGGCCGGCCTGGTGGGGCGGACGCGGCGGTTCCCAGGCCACACCGATGTGGAACGGCGGCTGTTCCGGCGGCAGTGCGTCGAAGGCCAGCTCCATCGGGGCGCGCTGGTGGGTGAAGCTCTCCAGCACCTCGGCGCGGGCGGCGGCCACCAGCGTGTCGAAGGCGGCGGCCGGGTCGACCGGCACGTCCAGCGCCAGGGTGGTACTGAACAGACCCACCGTGTGTTCCCACGCGGGGTCCTCGCGGTTGGCGCTCAGGGTGCCGAGCCGCACCGGCGACGGGGCGCCGCGGGCGTGCAGCGCTGCGGCGAGCGCGGCGGTCAGGCAGATGAACGGCGTGGCGCCCCGCGAGCCGGCGAAGTTCCGCAACCGGCCGGCGAGTTCGCGGCCGAGTGCGATGTCGGCGGTGACGAAGTCGAACGGGTCGGCCGCCGCCGCGGGCTCGGGGCCGAGCCGCGGTTCCGGCACCGGACGGCTCAGTTTGGCACTCCAGTACGCCAGGTGGTCGGCGTAGCGCCCCAGCTCCAGCTGCCTGCGCTGGTGCCCGGCGTACCGCAGGTGCGCGGGTTCGGCCGCGGGCCCGGCGCCGACGCCGCCGGACTGCCGTACGCCGTACGCCTCGGCGAGGTCGGCCAGCACGACGTTCAGCGACACCCCGTCGCAGAACAGGTGGTGCACCGCCAGCAGGAGGTACGAGCGGTCCGGTGACAGCCGCACCAGCCGGGCTCTGAGCACCGGTCCGCGCACCGGATCGAGGGGCTCGGCGAGCAGGATGCGGGCCTGCCGGACCGCTGCCTCCTCGGCGGACCGCGCGGCGAGGGCGCTCAGGTCCGTCACCGGGCAGGGCGGCGGCGTGACCGGGGCGACGGTCTGCGTCGGCGCGCCGCCGTCGGTACCGGGGACCACCCGGCCGCGTAGCGCCGGGTGCGCCGCGACCACGTCGCCGAGCGCCGCGGTCAGCACCGGCACGTCCAGCGGTCCGTCGATGAGGACCGGCAGGAGCGCCGTGTTGAAGGGGGTGCCGGCCAGGAACTCCTGTGTCCGCCAGAGCTCTTGCTGCTGCACCGAGAGCGGGACGGGGACGTCCGCGTCCCGCCGCGGGCCGTCCGCCTCGCGCTGCGGGAGGCCGGCGACGGCCTCCGCCACCGCGCGGACCGTGCGGTGCTCGAAGATCACGCCGACGTCCACCGCGCGGCCGAGCTTCCTCGTCAGCCGGCCGGCCGCCCGGACCGCGAGCAGTGAGTGGCCGCCGAGTGCGAAGAAGTCGTCGTCGGGCGAGGTCGCGGGCCGGTCCATCAGCTCGTTCCACACCTCGGCGACCTGCTCTTCCAGCGGGGAGCCCCACACCTGCGGCTTGGCCGACGGCGCGACCTGCCCGATTGCCCCGGCGGCGATGGCCGCCCGGTCCACCTTGCCGTTCGGTGTCAGCGGAAGCCGGTCGTAGACGCGCAGCGCGGCCGGGACGAAGTGCCCGGGCAGCCGGCCGGCCAGTTCGGCCAGCAGGGCGGCGGACAGGTCGGGGCCCACCCGCGTGGACTCGACGCCCGCGGCGAGCACGACCTCGCCGCGGCTGTCCGAGGAGACGGCGATCGCGGCACGGCCCACCCCGTCCAGCGCCGCGAGAGCCGCCTCGATCTCGCCGGGCTCGACGCGGTTGCCGCGGATCTTCACCTGGTCGTCCAGCCGCCCGCGCAGGCGCAGCGTCCCGTCCGGCAGGAGGGCGCCCACGTCGCCCGTGCGGTAGAGGCGGTCCGCTCCGGTACCGATGAAGCGCTCGGCGGTCTCGGCGGGCGCTCCCCGGTACCCGCGGGCCAGGCACACCCCTCCCAGGTGCACTTCGCCGTCCTCGCCCGCCGGGACGGGCCGTCCGCCCTCGTCCAGGACGAGCACCCGGACGTTGTCGACCGGCCGGCCGACGGTCAGCTCGGCGCCGGCCGGCTGGAAGCCGCCGGTCACCTGGACGGTCGCCTCGGTGGGGCCGTAGACGTTGGCCATGGCGCAGTGCGGCAGAAGCCTGCGGGTGCGCGACCACAGGTCCTCGCGTACCCGGTCGCCCCCCAGGAACAGACTGGAGAGGGCGGGCACGGGGGCGGCCGCGGATTCCAGGACCAGCAGCAGTTCCTCCCACAGCGCGGGCACGCAGTGCAGCCCGGCGCCCGGGCGGGCGGTCAGCTCGGCCAGCAGGCGTTCCGGATCGAGCCGCAGGTCCTCGTCCACCAGCCAGACCGCGTCGCCGCGGGTCAGCGGAGCGATCACCTGCTGAAGACAGGCGTCGGAGGTGAGCCGGGTGGTGGCGGGCAGCAGGGCGACGCCACCGTCGACGCGGTTGGCCCGGGCCACCCAGCGGCAGTAGTTGACCAGGCTGCGGTGCGTGACCTCGACACCCTTGGGCACGCCGGTGCTGCCGGAGGTGAACATGACGTAGGCGAGGTCGTCCGGCTGCACGGGGGCATCGGCCGGCTCGGCGGGACCCGACCACACCTCAGGTCCCAGGACGATCGAGGGCGTGCCGGGGCCGGCCCGCAGGGCCCACTCGGCGGACTCCTGCTGCCCGCACAGCGCGGCGTCGGGGCGGACCTGCGCCAGCAGGGCGCGGGTGCGCTGCGGCGGGTCGGCGAGGCCGAGCGGCAGCCATGCGGCGCCCGCTGCGAGCGTGCCCAGCATCCCGGCCATGAGTTCGGGGGTGGCCGGGCCGAAGACCGCCACCAACGACCCGGGGCCGACGCCCACGTCGCGCAGCCGGGCGGCCACCCGTGCGGCGGCCAGGGCGAGTTCGCGGTAGGCGACGGTGCGGCCGGGCGCGTGCAGCGCGACGGCGGCGGGCCGGCGGCGGGCGTGCTCCGCGAACAGGCCGTGCAGGCTGGCCCCGCTCACCGGGCCGCCTGCTCGGCGACGAGCGTGCCGACCGCCGTCCGCGGCTCCTCGGTGACCGTCCGCAGGATGCCGTCGAACGTGGTGACCAGCGCCTCGATCACCTCCGGCGGGTAGCGGTCGGCCTTGTAGGTGACGTACCCGGTCAGCATCGGCCCGTCCACGCGCAGCTCCATCGTCAGTCCGAAGGTGCTGGGGTCCAGTTCCTGGTCGTCGCCGACGGCGAGACCTGACGCCTGGCGCAGGAAACCGCCGGGCACGGGGGTCTCGGGCACCCAGGACTCCTGGAGGGCGAAGCCCACCTGGAGCAGGTCGGCGGGGTCGATGCCGTCGCGTTCGCGGAGCGCGTCGACCACCTCCTCCAAGGGGACGTCCTGATGGTCGAACGCCTCCAGCAGGGCCGATCTCACCGCGCGCAGGTATGTCTCGAACGGGTCGGCGGTGTCGACGGGCACGCGCAGCACCAGGGTGTTGGCGAAGAGTCCGACCAGCTCCTGGGCGCCGGGCCAGCGGCGGTTGGCGACCTGGATGGCGGCCATCGTCTCTCGCGCGCCGCTGCGGCACGCCACCGCCAGCAGGAACACCGCCAGCAGGATCGTGAAGTCGGTGGTGCTCTCCCGGCGGGCCAGCCGCGAGACCGAGGCCAGCGCCGAGGCGGGCACGGTGACGGGATGGGTGGCGCTCCGGTAGGTGTCGTCGCCGTCCAGCGCCCCGGGCAGCCGCAGATCCGGGTAGGGCGCCGCGAGCCGCTCCAGCCAGTAGGCGCGGGACGCGTCCATCCCTCCGGCGGCCCGGTGGGACACCGCCCAGGCGGCGAAGTCGGTGTACCTGAAGGCGAGCGGCTCGGGCAGCGCGGTGCCCTCCACCCGGGCCCGGTACTGGGCGGCGACGTCGGCCACCAGCTGGTTGCGCGACCAGCCGTCGAAGGCGATGTGGTGGGTGACCACCAGCACCGCGCTGCGGGTCGCGGTGAAGCGCAGCACCCTCAGCCGCAGCGGAATCTCGCGGACCAGGTCGAACGGCAGCCGGGCCTCGGCCCTGGCAGCCCGCCGGATCGCCTCCTCGCGCGACGCCTCGTCCAGGTCCCCGTACTCGCGCTGCCGGACCGGCACGGTGAAGTCCGGGCGTACGGTCTGCCGGGGGCCGTCCGGGGTCTCCTCCAGGGTGGCGTGCAGGACGTCGTGCCGGCGGACGGCGCCGCGCAGGGCGGACATCAACAGGCGCGGGTCGAGGTTCCCGCTCAGGTCCACCCGCATGACCTGGTTGAAGAACGCGGCCTCCGGCAGGGTGCGCTCGACCTTCCAGAACTGCTCCTGGAGCGGGGCGAGCGGAGCGCTGTAGGGGCGTGACGGGGAGTGGACGAGCCGGACCGGCCCGTCGGCGGGTGCGTCGGCGACGCTGCGCTCGCCGGTCTCCTGCGCATGCTCCCGGGCGGCGGCGACCAGGGCGCCCAAGCCGGCCAGGGTGGGGTGGTCGAAGACGTCCCGCAGCCGCAGGCGGACGCCGAACTCCTCCTCGATCCGGCCGATCAGCCGGGTGGCGATGAGCGACTGCCCGCCCAGGCTGAAGAAGTCCAGGTCCTCGGCGCCCTCCGGCCGGTCGAGCAGCTCGTTCCACACGTCCCGCAGACGCTCGCCGGTGTCGGTCACGCCTGCGCTCCGGCGCCGGCGAGGGTCCGGACGCCGGCCGTCTCGGCGGCTTCCCGCAGTTCCTGAAGGTGCACCAGGTTGGCCAGCACCTCCTTGGGCGCGACGCCGAAGTCCACCAGGCAGGCGATCTCGGTGACGCCCGCGGCGGCGAGTTCGCGGACCCTGGGCAGCGCGGACCGCGGTGTCCCGAACAGCCCGTTGGTGGTGAAGTAGCGCTCGAAGGCCAGCTCCGCCAGGGCCGCCCGGTCCGCGGCGCTCACCTTGGCGGGGTCGATGGCCACGTCCTTGCTGCTGGCCAGTTTCGCGAACAGCTCCATGTGCGAGCGCAGGTAGCCGATCATGGGGGCGTGGACCGTGCGCCGCACGGCATCCTCGTCGGACCCGACGAAGGTGTGGAGCATCGCGGTGACCGCGTGCTCGTCCGGATCGCGTCCGGCGGCGCGCAGTTCGTCACGGTAGAGCGCGGCCTTCTCGCCGAGTTCGGCGGGGCTCTGCTCCAGCAGGGCCGTCAGGACGTGCAGTCCCTCGCGGGCGCCGGTGCGCCAGGTCTCCGGCGAGGACGACGCGGTGATCCACAACGGGATCTCCCGCTGGACCGGGCGCGGGAGGGTGCCGATCGCGATGGTGCTGCCGGCGCCGTCCCGGCGCTCGACGGTGCCGCCGCCCCACAGCTCGCGTAACTGCCGGATGCCCTGCACCGTCCGGTCCCGGCGGTCGGCGTAGGCGCCGGGGGCCAGCGCAAAGTCGTTGGGGTGCCAGCCGGAGGCGAAGGAGACCCCGGTCCGCCCGCCGGACAGGTTGTCGACGACGGCCCACTCCTCGGCCACCCGCACCGGGTCGTGCAACGGGAGCACGACGCTGCCCGCCCGCACCCCTAACCGTTCGGTGACCGCGCTGACGGCGCCTGCCAGGACCGCCGGCGCCGGGTAGGGGCCGCCGAAGGAGTCGAAGTGGCGTTCGGGGAGCCAGATCGCCTCGAAGCCGTTGCGGTCGGCGAAGCGGGCGCAGTCCAGCAGGAAGGCGTAGTGCTCGCCGGTGGTGTGGTCACCGCCGGCCGAGAAGAAGAACAGGCTCCACTTCAGCGGCTGTCCGCCGTGGCGGGCGCGCACCGGCGCGGGAGCCTCGCGGGGCGGCGCGGGCGGCGGCTTGCGGGCGGCCAGCCGTTCCTGGAGCAACCGACGCTGCTGCGGGGACAGGGCGCGTATGCGGGCGTCGATTTCCACCACTGCGATGATGCCTCCATGCGACGGCCGGTACGCCGTCCCGCGTCGGCAGGGGCATGGGGCCTGGCCCACGAGCGGACGCACGGAACAGTGAGCCGGGGGAGTGACGGCGCGGGTCAGGTGGAGCCTCAGCGATCACAAGGATCTGCGCTCGGCACTCTTCCGTCAAGACCGCTCGATACGACCCCACGGACGCCCGGTGTGTGCCATGGTCGTCTGGCATCCGAGGCTTGGGAGGGCGGGACGAGGTGGCAGGGGAAGCGCGAGCCGGCGCCGTGCCCGCGGGGGGAGCGGGCGACGACCTGGCCGGACGCCTGGAACGGCTCACTCCGGCCCAACGGGCCCTTCTGGAACGCCGGTTGAGGAAGCGTACATCGCCCGGACCGTACCGGCCGTCCGCGACGCAGTTCGGCATCTGGCTCTTCGAGCAGCTCAATCCCGGGACCTCGACCTACCACAACCCCGCGGCCGTACGCCTGTCCGGGCCGGTGGACGAGGACCTGCTCCGCGAGGCGCTCCAACGGGTCCAGGACCGGCACGAACCGCTGCGCTCGCGCTACCCGGCCGACGAGGACGGCGTCCCGCACGCGTTCGTGGAGCCGCCGGGCGCGCTGCGCCTGCCCTGGCGGGTGGAGGATGTCACCGCCCTGCCCGATCCCGCACAGCAGGCGGCTCGGCTCGTGGCGCAGGAGGCCGTCACGCCCTTCCGGCTCGACCGGGGGCCCGTGTGGCGCTGCCTGCTGGTGCGCACCGGACCCGAGGAGCGGGTGCTGGTCACCACCTTCCACCACATCGTCTCGGACGGCGGCTCGCTGGGCGTGCTGCTGGCCGAACTCGCCGCCCTGTACCCGGCGTTGGCGGCCGGCCGGCGGCCCATGCTCGCCGTGCCGCCCCAGGGGTACTTCGCGCTCGCGGCGAAGGACGCCGTGCCGGCGGAGGCCCTGGAGCACTGGCTGAGGACCCTCGACGGCGCGCCCGACCGGATCGACCTGTCCCCGCTGACCGAGCGGTCCGCAACGGCTGAGCCGCCGCAGCCGCCCACGCGGGGCGGTGAACCCGGACCGGCGCCGGGCCCGGCGGCCGGCGGGAAGTGGGCGGGCCGCGAGCTGACGCTGCGGGTGCCGGACGGCCCGGCCACGGCACTGGAACAGCTGTGCGCGCGCCACGGCACCAGCCTGTTCACCGGGTTGGTGGCGGCGTCGGCGGCCACCTTGCACCGGGCGAGTGGCCAGGACGACCTCGTCATGACCACCCCGGTCGACCGGCGCGGCCACGAAGGGCGCGCGCTGATCGGCTGCTTCGTCAACACGGTGGTCCTGCGCCTGCGCGTCGGCCCCGACGACCGGCTGGACGCGCTGCTGGAACGGGCCGCGGGGGTTGTGGCCGACGCACTGGCCCACAGCGGCCTGCCGTTCTCCCGGCTGGTCTCGGCGCTTCCCCGCCGCGGTGATGGGCGCAGCCCGTTCGGGAACGTGGCGGTGGTGCACAACAACGCGCCGATGGACGCCGTGTCCCTGGGCGGCCTGAGGCTGAGCCACCACCCTCTGCCGCCGGTGGAGGTCAAGCACGACCTCGCCCTGTCCTGGAACCGCCGGCGCGACGGGCTGACCGGCCGGATCGAGTACGCCGCCCGGTTCCCCGACGCTGCCGTGGAACGCCTCCGCGGGCATCTGCGGCACACCGTGGAGACGCTGGCCGCCGCGCCCGCCACACGGGTCGCCGACCTGCCGGCGCTGTCGGAGCCGGCCCGATGACCGGCGCCGCCGGGACCGGACCGCGCTTGTCCGGCTCGCCCTGGTTCCCCTACGCCGCCGAGCACAGCGATGCCGCGACCCGGCTGTTCTGCCTGCCGTACGCAGGAGGCGGCTGGGCCCTGTTCCGGGACTGGCAGGAGCAGCTCGGGCCGGACGTCCACGCCGTGCCGGTGAAGCTGCCCGGCCGGGCGGAGCGCTTCCACGAGCCCGCGGTGGACCGGATGGACCTCCTCGCCGATCAGCTCGCAGTCGAGGTGGCCCCGCTGCTGGACCGGCCGTACGCTCTGTTCGGCATCAGCATGGGTGCGCTGCTGGCGTTCGAGACGGCCGCGCGGCTGGTCGACCGCGGACTGCGCCCACCGGACCGGCTCTTCGCCGCCTCCTGCCGCGCGCCCCGCGAGCCGTTCGGCACGACGCCGGTCCACGGCCTGCCGGACGCAGCCCTCATCGAGGTGCTGACCCGCCTGGCGGCGACCCCGCCCCACCTGCTGGCCAACGCCGAGCTGATGCGGCTGGTCCTTCCCACCGTCCGCGCGGACTTCGCCTGCACCGAGACCTACGTACGCCCCGACCGCGCGCCGCTGCCGGTTCCGGTGACGGCCATCCGCGGACGGGACGACGACACACTGACCGAGGCGATGGTCAGCGGCTGGCGCGCCGAGACCTCCGCCGGGTTCGAGCAGCTGGAAGTGACGGGCGACCACTTCCTGGTCCACGGCGACCAGAGCGAGCTCACCGCGCTGGTACGCCGGCGGCTGCCCGGGGGCGCGGGGAACCGGTAGCCGGCGCAGGCGTCGTGCCCACGCCGGCTACCCCGGGGTGGAGGCCCGCTGCGGGACGTCCCCTCCACCCCACGACCGGTCCGGCCCGCCCCGGGGAGCGGGTCAGGCGTTCGCCTCGCCCTCGGTGCCCAACGCCGCCTCGATGTCCGAGCTCGACAGCCCTTCGATCTCGCTGAGCAACGCCTCCAGCTCCTCCGAGGCGACCTCCCCGACCTCTACGTCGACGGTCGGCTCCTGCTCCGCGGCCGCCGCGTCGTGCGGCCCGACGGCCGACGGGCCCTCGCCGGCGGATCGGATCAGCTGGGCGATCGTGGCCACCGTGGCCTCCTGGAAGATCTCGCCCAGCGGCAGTTCGATCCCATGGGCGTCCCGCAGCCGTCCGACCAGTTGCATGGCGAGCAGGGACTGCCCGCCCAGTTCGAAGAAGCTGTCGCGAACGCCGATCTCGTCGATGCCGAGCATGTCGCGCCACATGCCCGCGACGTACTCCTCCGTCTCGTCGCGCGGCGCGACGTAGGGCACGGACATCTTCGGCCGGCCCTTGGCCGTGCCGCCGGAGGGGCCTGCCGGCCCGCCGTCGGCCGGCGGGGCGCCGACGGCGGAGGCGGCCTCGGCCTGCCGTGCCAGCGCCTCGCGCACGTCGGGGTCGGCCGCGCACACGGTGAACGGCCCGTCCCCGCCCACCGCGGTCAGCAGGCGGTACAGCTCCTTGGCCTCCTGTGGTCCGCAGTCCGCCGCGTCGCGCAGACCGGGGGTGTCCGTCTCCCGCCAGTGCTCCCACTGGACGTTGAGCCAGGGCGTGGCCGCGGTCCGGTTGCGCCGGGTCACGTAGGTGTCGGCGTACCAGTTGGCCGCGGTGTAGGCGGCTCCGCCCACTCCGCCCAGCAGGCTGGAGAGCGACCCGACGATCAGGCAGCGGTCGTACGCCACACCGTCCAGGGCCGCGTCGAGTGCGTGCAGCCCGGCCATCTTGGTGGTCATGTGGTGGGCGAACAGCTCGGGCGAGGAGTCCAGCACGGCCCGGATGCCCTGGGAGACGGACATGCCCGGGGTGTAGACCACCCCGGCAAGACGGCCGTCCCGCCGCGCCGCCTCCTGGACCGCCGCGGTCAGCGCCCCGACGTCCTCGGCGTCGCCACGGCGCACGGTCAGACGGTCGCCGCCGAGCGCCCGCAGCTCCTCCAGCTCCCGCCGCGCCGCCGGGGCGAGCGCGCCGGGTTCGACGCGGTCGTAGAGCATCACGCGGGCGGCGGGGTCGCGCAGGATCTCCGCGGCCAGGGTCCGGCCGATCATGCCGAGCCCGCCGACCAGGAGGTGGGTGCCGTGTCCGGCGGGGACCTGATTGCCGACGTCCACCCGGACATGCGCGCGGACGAACCGCTTCCGGCCCCGGAGGGCCACCGGGGACGCCTGCGACGCCGTGTCGCCCAGCTCGGCCAGCAGGTCCGCCACCGTCTCCGGCAGGCGGTCGGCCGGGTCGCGCGGGTCCAGTTCGACCACCCGGCAGTCCCAGGAGGTCTCCTGCGGCACGACTCGGCACAGGCCGACCGCGGTGGCCAGGCCGGGCCGCAGCGGGTCCTCACCCGTCACGTCGAACACGTGGCGCGTCACGTGGAGCAGCCGGACCGGCTGCGCCCCGCCGGCCGGCAGGATGTCGAGCAGCGACCGCAGGCCGACCGCCTGTTCCTGCTCCACGGTGGCCCCGGGCGCGGCGTCCAGCGCCCGCAGGTGCACCACGGCGTCCGGGCGGGAGCCCGGCGTGGCCAGCGCCGCCTTCACCGCGGCGCCGGCATCGGCGTCCACCAGCGTGACCCGGCTGCCCAGCGCGGTCAGCCGCTCGCCCAAGGCCGCGCCGACCCCGGACCGGTCCGCCAGCACCAGGACCGCGGTCGCTTCGGGGGCGGCGGCGGTGGCCCCGGACCCGGCCGCCGCGCGCGGCAGTTCCACCCAGCGGGGCCGGTGTATCCACTCCTCCGGTCCCCGGGGGGCCGTCTCCAGCGCGACGACCGCGTCGTCGGGCGCGGCGTCGATCCAGTGCCGGGTGCGCTGGAACGGATAGGTGGGCAGCGGCACCCGCAGGCGGGGGTGCTGGTGGGTACGCTGCCAGTCGATGCGGACGCCCTGGTGCCACAGCTCGGCGAGCCCGTCGAGCAGGGCCGCCTGCTCACTGCCGCGCTGGTCGGCACCGGGCATCATGGTCGCCACGGGCGCGTTCCGCGCGGCCAGTTCGCTGTCGGCCAGCGCCGACAGCTGACGGCCCGGTCCGACTTCGATCAGAACGGTTCCGGGGGGAGCCACCACCTCCCGCAGACCGTCGGCGAACCGCACGGTCTCGCGCAGCTGCCGGGCCCAGTAGCCGGGGTCGGTGGCCTGCTCGGCGGTCAGCGGCCGACCGCTGACACCGGAGATCACCGGGATCGCGGGCGGGTTGAGCGCCGCCTTGGCCACCGTGGCGGTGAAGTCCGCCAGGACGGGGTCGAGCATCGCGGAGTGGAAGGCATGGGAGACCCGCAGCCGCCGGCTCACCACGCCGTCGGCCCGCAGCCGGGCCTCGAAGGCGTCCACCGCCTGGTGCTCCCCGGCGACGGAGACCAACGCCGAGCCGTTGACCGCGGCGACCGACAGCTCCTGGTCGCCGATCAGCTCGCGGACCCGGGCCTCGGGCAGCGCCACGCCCAGCATCGACCCGCCGGGCAGGGCTGCCACCATGCGGCCGCGCGCGGCCACCACCGACAGCGCGTCGGGCAGGCTGAAGACGCCCGCCAGGGTCGCGGCCACGTACTCGCCGATGCTGTGCCCGAGCATGGCCGCGGGTTCCAGGCCGTAGGACAGCAGCAGCCGGGCGAGCGCGTACTCGACGGTGAACAGCGCAGGCTGGGCGAGGTCGGTCGAGGTGAGGCCGTCGGCCGAGGGATCGCGGCGGGTCAGCAGCAGCGGCCGCAGGCGTTCGGCGGTCTCCACCGGCATCAGGGCGAGGCACTCGTCGACCGCGTCCCGGAACACCGGTTCCAGGCGGTGCAGTTCGGCTCCCATGCCGACGCTCTGGCTGCCCTGGCCGGGGAAGAGGAACACCAGGGGACCGGCCTCGTCCACGGTCTCCGAGCTGCGGATGCGTCCGGAGCCCTTGGCGCCCAGGGCACTCGCGGCGTCGGCCAGGTCCCGCGCCACGACGCTGGCCCGGTACTCGTGCTCGGTCCGGCCGACCTGGAGGGTGTGGGCGACGTCGGCCAGCACGGCGCCGGGGTTCTCGCGCATCCAACGGGCGGTCTGCTCCATCCGCTCGGCGAGGGCCGGCCTGCTGCGCGCGGAGAGCACCACCAGCTGGCTGCCGGGCTCCGGCGCACCGGCCACCGGCTCCGGGGCCTCCCGCAGCACCACGTGTGCGTTGGCCCCGCCCATGCCGAGCGAATGCACCGAGGCGTAGCGCGGCCGGCCCGGCTCGCCCTCCATCGGCAGCAGCTCTGTCGGCACGTAGAACGGACTGGCCGCGAAGTCGATCTCGGGGTTGGGTGTCCGGAAGTGCAGCACCGGCGGGATCGACTTGTTCTTCAGGCACATGACGGCCTTGATGAAGCCGGCCACCCCGGCGGCGGCGTCGAGGTGGCCGATGTTGGGCTTGACGGAGCCGATGGCGCAGTAGTTCGAGCGGTCGGTGGTGAGCCGGTACGCCTTGGTGAGCCCGGCGACCTCGATCGGGTCGCCCAGCGGCGTGCCGGTTCCGTGCGCTTCGACGTAGTCGATGACGTCCGCGGTCAGACCGGCCGAGGCGATGGCGCCGGCGGCGGCGCGGGCCTGGCCGTCGACGCCCGGCGCCGTGAAACTCGCCTTGGACCGGCCGTCGTTGCCGATCGAGGTGCCGGCGATCACGGCGTGGATGTGGTCCCCGTCGCGCAGGGCGTCGTCGAGGTGCTTGAGGAGCACGGCGCCGGCGCCGTTGCCCACCACACTGCCGGTGGAGTCGGCGTCGAAGCTCCGGCAGTGGCCGTCCTTCGAGGCCGTGGCGTTCTGTAGATAGCCCGCGTTGTGCGGCATCCGGAGCGACGCGCCGCCGGCGATGGCCATGTCGCACTCGCCGGCCAGGATGGCCTGCGCGGCGAGGTGGATCGCCGTCAGGGAGGTCGAGCAGGCGGTCTGCACGGCGACGGCCGGACCCTGGAGGTTCAGCTTGTAGGCGACCCGGAGCGCCAGGTAGTCCTTGTCGTTGCCGATCATGGTGGCGTGGTCCCCGACCGCGTCGAGCATCCGCCGGTTGCCGACCAGGTTGACCAGCAGATAGGTGTTCATGGTGGAGCCCGCGTAGACGCCGACCAGCCCCGGGTAGCGGGCCGGGTCGTAGCCCGCGTCCTCCATGGCCCAGTGGGCGCACTCCAGGAACAGCCGGTGCTGGGGGTCCATCAACTCGGCTTCGCGGGCCACGTACCCGAAGTAGTCGGCGTCGAAGTCCTCGGCCCCCTGGAGGGCCGCGGACGCCGGCACGTAGCGGGGGCTCGCCAGCATGTGGGCGGGCACGCCGGCGGCCCGCAGCTCGTCGTCGTCGAAGAACCGGATCGACTCGACGCCCTCGCGGATGTTCTGCCAGTACTGGTCCGGGCTGTCCGCACCGGGGAACCGGCAGCCCATGCCGATCACCGCGATGTCGGCGGGGATCGCGTCGTTCTGCTTCTGACCGTTCAACTGCGCTCCAGAGTCGGTCCGGGCAAGGGACGGGGGGATCAGCCGAAGGTGATCCGGATGTGCTGGGCGCCGCGCCGACGGGTGCGGCCGGTGACCACCGGGCGGTCCGTATCGTCCACAGGCCCGGAGGTGAGCAGGCTCTCCAGACGAGCCGCCAGTTCGGCGACCGTGGGGAACTCGAAGATCAGCATCAACGGCAGCCCCGAGAGGCCCAGTTCCCCTTCGAGGCGGGAGACCAGCGGCGCCACCAGGAGCGAATGCCCGCCCAGGTCGAAGAAGTTGTCGTGGGTCCCGACGCGCGGGACGTCCAGCACCTCCCGCCAGACCTCCGCCACCCGGCGCTCCACGGCCCCGGTGGGCAGCTCTCCGCGTACCGGCTCGGGATCGGCCGCCGCCAGGCTCTCGTCGAGTCTGGCCCGGTCGAGCTTGCCGTGCGCGGTACGCGGGAGCGCTTCGAGCGGGACGATCCGGGCGGGTACCTCGTGCGCGGGCAGGTGGTCGGCCGCCCAGCCGCGCAGGGCGTGGACGCCGGAGCCGGGCTGCGGCACCACGGCCGCGGCCAGCCGCCGCCGGTTCCCGTCCCCCTCGACCACCACGACGGCGTCCAGGACGTCCGGGTGCCGCAGCAGAACGGACCGCACCTCTTCCGGCTCCACCCGGAACCCGCGGATCTTGACCTGGTCGTCCAGGCGGCCGAGCAGGACCAGGTCACCGTCGGGCCGGAGGCTGCCGAGGTCGCCGGTACGGTAGCGGCGCGAGCCGTCCGCCCCGGTGGTGAAGCCCCCTGCCGCCGCCGCGGGCCGGTTGAGGTAGCCCGCGGCCACCCCCGGTCCGCCGATGACGACCTCGCCGAAGCCGCCCGGCGCGGTCGGGTCGTCCCAGGGGTCGAGGACGTCGACCCGCGAACGGCCGGTCGGCGGCCCCACCGGCACGACGCCGCTGCCGACGCCCGCCTCCTGCGCGGTGATGAAGCGCATCGAGCAGTTGATGCTCGCCTCGGTCGGCCCGTAGCCGTTGACGAAGACCGCGTCCGGCGCCACCAGCGCGGTCAGCGCCCGCAGCGCCTCGTAGGTCAGCATCTCGCCGCCGAGCACCACGGTGCGTACCGAGGGCATCTCCACGCCCGCGGCGGCCAGTTCGGCGGCGAAGGTCGGCGTCAGGTAGAGGATGGTCAGCCGCTCCCGCCGGACGAACCGGGCGTACGCGGGGGCGGACAGCCGTTCGTCCTGGTCGGGGAAGTGGAGGGCGGCACCGAACAGCACGGTGGTGAACACTTCCTGCAGACCGAAGTCGAAGCTCAGCGACAGGGTCTGGGGAAGCCGGGTACCGGGGCCGAGGTCGAAGCGTTCACGCTGCCACAGCAGCAGCGGCAGCACGTTGGCGTGGGTGATCGGCACCCCCTTCGGAGTGCCGGTGGTGCCCGAGGTGTGGACCACGTAGGCCGTCGCGTCGGCGCTCGGCGGGCGCTGGACGGGCACGGCCGGCGGCGGCGCCGGCTCGTCGAGCACGACCACCGGCCGGCCCGGGGCCAGCCGCGCCGCGCGCGACGCATGGGCCCGGTCGGTGAGGACCGCGGCGACACCCGCGTCGGAGGCGACGAAGCGCAGCCGCTCGTCGGGGAAGGCGGGCAGCAGCGGCACGAGGCCGCAGCCGGCGGTGAGGGCGGCCAGCGCAGCGGTGACGAACCGCGGCTCGGGCGGCAGCAGCAGGCCTACCGGAGCCCCCGCGCCGGAACCCGCGGCGCCGGCCAGCCGGGCCGCCGCCTCGGCGACCTCGGCGGCCAGCTCGGCATAGCTGACCGTGCCGGCGGACGAGACCAGCGCCGGGGCGCCGGGGTGGGCGGCGCAGCTCTCCGCGAAGTAGTCGGCCATGGTGCGCGACGGATCGGGTTGGGGGCCGCGGCCCACTGTGACCGCCGCCAAGCGCGCGCGCTCTTCCTCCGACAGGACGGTGAGGCGGGCGATCGGCACCTCCTCCTGCGCCACCGCCGTCGCGGCCACCCGTAGCAGCCGCCCGCCCAGTTCCTCCGCGGTGTCCTCGTCCAGCACCTCGGTGGCGTACCGCAGCACCAGGGTCAATTCGCCGTCGGACTCCGCGACGCTGACATCGAGGTCGGCCAGCACGGTGGTGTGCGGCAGCGGTACGGCCTCCAGCACCAGAGCGCCAACCCGGCAGGTACGGCCGGGTATCTCCTCCGCGAGTGCGGCCAGGCCGTCCGGGGCGCCCGGCGGTGTCGAGGTCCAGCCGAACATGGTGGCGAACAGCGGGCTGCGCGCGGCGTCCCGGGTGGGCCGGACCGCGGCGGCGATGTGCGGCAGCGGATACTGCCGGGCGGCCAGGGCCCGCCGGAACCGGGCGGCAGTGTCACGGGCCAGCCCGGCGAACGACCCCTCCGCCGGTACGTCCAGCGGCACCGGCAGGGTGTTCACGCAGTAGCCGACCACCTGGCCGGAGCGGGCGTCGGGGCGCACGGTGGTGGGCACACCCACCACCAGCCGGCGCTCGCCGGACAGCCGCGCCAGCACGACCGCGTAACAGCTGAGCAGCACCACGAAGGGCGTGGTGCCGAGGCGGCGGGCGGTGGCCCTGACCTGTTCGCTCAGCGCGGCGCCGAACGGCAGCCGGAGCAGATCGCCGGACCAGGTGCGCGCGGCCGGCCGCGGCCGGTCCAGGGGCAGCCGCAGATCGCCGTCCGGGCCGTCGGCCAGCAGCTCGATCCACTCGCCCCGCATCCGCTCGCCCTCGGGCCCGGTCAGCAGCCGGTGCTCGGCCGCGACCACCTCGGACATGCCGGGGGCCCGCGCCAGGGCGCCGGCGGCGCCGTCCGCCAGTTGGCGGTAGCGCTCGCCGAGCTGGGCGAGCAGCAGCCCGAGCGACCAAAGGTCGGCGGCGATGTGATGGACCGCCAGCAGGAGGACGGGGTCCTGTCCCTCCGGCCGGATCAGGGTGATCCGGACCAGCGGCCCGTCCTCCGGGTCGAGCGGGTCGGCGGCGCGCGCGGCCAGCAGCGCGTCGAGGCCGTCGGCGGAGGTGTCGAGCACGACCAGTTCGGGGACGGGCGCGCCGGACGGGTGGGCGGTCACCCGACCGCCGGTCATCGTCCACCGTGCCCGCAGCGCCTCGTGGCGCCCCGTCACCTCGCGCACCGCGCGGGCCAGCAGGTCGGTGTCCACGCCGCCGCGCAGCCGCGCGGCGCGCGTCAGGGCGTAGCGGGACTCGCCGGCCGAGGAGTGCTCAAGGAACCACAGGGCCTGCTGGCCGGCCGAGGCTGTGGGCGCGGACTCCCCGCCGACCCCGTCCTGACTGGGGGAGGCGTCCTGACCGGCACCGGTGCGCAACGCCTCCGCCAGGCCGCCCACCGTGGCGTCGTGCAGCAACTCCTCCAGCGGGACGGTGCGACCGAACCGCTCCTGCACGGCGTGCTGGAGCTGGACCGAACGCAGCGAGTCCATGCCCAGCTCCGCCAGCGCCCGGCCGCTCGTGAGGGCGGTGGTGTCCGGCACGCCGAGCACCTCGCCGAGCAGGGCCAGCAGCTCCGGGTCCGGCCCGTCGGCCGGCACCGCGGCCCCGCCCACCGGGGCCGCCCCCTCCTGCGGCGACAGCACCTGGAGGGCGCCGGAACGGTAGGCGTCCCGGCAGGCACGGCGGCGGATCTTGCCGCTGGACGTCTTGGGAATGGTGCCTCGGCGGACCAGGACCAGGCGGTCCAGGCGCAGACCGTGCCGACGGGCCACGTCGGCGCGGACCGCGGGCAGCACGTCCGGGCCGACCGCGCCCCGCACCTCGGCCACCACGACCAGCTGCTCGCCGACCGCGAAGGCTGCCACGCAGCCCTTCCTGATCCCCGCGGACGACTGCTCGACCGTCGACTCGATGTCCTGCGGGAAGTGGTTGCGCCCGCGCACCACGATGACGTCCTTCGAGCGCCCGGCGACGTGCAGCCGGCCGTCCGCCAGGAAACCGAGGTCCCCGGTGCGCAGATACGGTCCGCCGCCGTCCGCCGTGCGGGCCGCGAACAGCTCGGCACTGGCCTCGGGCTGGTCCCAGTACCCGGCGCCGATGCTCGGGTCGGCGGCGTTGATCCAGATCTCGCCCAGCTCCCCGTCGGGGACCGCGCTGCCGTCCGCCCCGACGATGAGCAGCGTGTCGGGCGGTGCGCCGCAGCTGACCGTGGTCTCCCCGTCGCCGCCGGGGACCGGCGCCGTGCCGGGCGCGTCGGCGGAGTTCTCGGCCGAGACCAGCAGGGTGCTCTCCGCCAGTCCGTAGCTGGGCGTCATCGCGGCGGGCCGGAATCCGGCCGCGGCGAAGTGCGCGGCGAAGGAGGCGACGGTGTCCGCGCGTACCGGCTCGCCGCCGTTGATGGCGGTACGCCAGGCCGTCAGGTCCAGCGAGGCGAGGTCGTCCTGCCCGACCTTGCGCACCGCCAGCTCGTAGGCGAAGTTCGGCGCCGCGCTGATCGTCCCGCCGAAGCCGGACAGGGCCCGCAGCCAGCGGACCGGGCTCTCCAGGAAGGACAGGGGCGAGAGCAGGACGCAGGTGGCTCCCAGGTGGAGCGGGTGGAGCACCGAGCCGATGAGGCCCATGTCGTGGTACAGCGGAAGCCAGCTGACCACGACGCTGTGCTCGTCCTGTCCGTAGGTCTCCGCCATCCGCGCCTGGTTCGTGGCCAGTTGGCGGTGGCTGACGATGACCCCGCGCGGGGTGCCGGTGGAGCCCGAGGTGAACTGGAGCAGCGCGGGCGCTTCGGTGTCGACGACGGGCGCGCTCCAGCCGTCCGGCGCCTGCTCGGCACGCTCCAGTGGGCCCAGCACCACGGCATCGGGCGTCCTGGCCGTGATCTCCTCCATGGCCCAGGGCAGATCGGTGAGAACGGCCACAGGCCGGGTCGCGGCGGCGATGTCCCGGGCGGTGTCGATCTCCCGCCGCCCGACCGGCGGATAGACGGGTACCGCGACGAACCCCGCGTACCAGCAGCCGAGCAGGTCGACGACGAAGGCCAGTCCGGGCGTGTGGGCGAGCACGGCCCTGCTGCCCGGTCCCCCCAGCGCCTCCAGCCGTGCGGCGGACGCCCGCGCCGCCGCGTCCAGTTGGGAGTACGTCAGGGAGTCCGTGACGTTCTCGCCGTCGCCCAGGAAGCGGAAGGCGATCTTGTCGGGACTGTTCCGGGCGTGGGCGCGCAGCCGCTCGGTAAGCGTCGTGAAGGGCGGCGGAGGCAGGCAGGAGGTCATCGAGGCTCTCCCGTCGGGGGACGGTCAGGAGGAGACGGAGTCTGCGAGGTGCCGCGTGCTGTTCCGGTGCAGGTGCAGGTCAGCGGGCCGGCCCACCGGCGCCGGCTCTCGGGCGACCTCACGTCCGGGCGCGTGGGCCGCCGCCCGCCGCGAGCGCCGTCCAGCGGGTCAGCACGGCGGCGGTGATCTGGTCAGGGGTGAGCCCGCAGACGGCCCGCAGGTCCGGCACGGAGCCGTGCGGCAGGAAGTCGTGGGCCACCGCGAACACGCGTACCGGTGTGTCGACGTCCTTGTCGGCGAGGCGCTCGCGCACCGCGGCGCCGAGACCGCCGCGGCTCCAGTGGTCCTCGATCACCGCGACCATCCGGTGTTCCCCGGCCAGGTCGGGCAGCCGCGCGTCGAGCGGCTCGATCCAGCGGGCGTTGGCCGACCCGGCGGGCACCCCGGCCGCGCGGAGCCTGGCGGCCACCTCGGTGGCGCAGGGCAGCAGGTCGCCGGCGCCGACGACCAGCACGCCACCGGGGGCCGACTCGACCTGCCAAGCCGTCAGATCGTCGCCGGGTCCGGCCGCGGTGTCGCCGCTGCGCGTCGGCCCGGGGTCGTCGATCGCCTTCCCGTAGCGGATGGCGACGGGTCCCGGATGCCGCACCGCGGTCCGCAGCAGACCGCGCATCTCGGCGGCGGTCGACGGGGTCGCTATCGCCATCCCGGGTATCTGGCGCAGCAGCGCCACGTCCCCGAGACCGTGGTGGGAGGCCCCGTCGCCGCCGGTGATCCCAGCCCGGTCGACGACCACCACGACCGGCAGCCGGTGCAGCCCGATGTCGAACAGCAGCTGGTCCTGCGCCCGGTTGAGGAAGGAGGAGTGGATGGACAGCACCGGGTGGCGCCCCGCCATGGCCAGTCCGGCGGCGAGCCCCGCGGCGTGCTGCTCGGCGATCCCGACGTCGTGGAAACGGTCGGGGTAGCGCTCCCGGAAGACGTCGAGTCCCGACGGGCCGCCCATGGCGGGGGTGATCACCACCAGGTCCGGGTCCTCGGCGGCGAGTTCCACCAGGCACGGGCCCAGCACCGAACCGGCCGGCACCCGGCCCCGCGGCAGCGTGTGCTGGCGGCCGGTGTCGGCGTCGAAGGGACCGACGCCGTGCATGTGCTCGGTGCGGTCGTCGAGGGCGGGCCGGTAGCCCCGGCCCTTCTGGGTCCTGACGTGCACCAGCAGAGGGCCGCGCTCGGCGCCGGCCTCTGCCAGGACCTTCTCCAGCGCGCCCAGGTCGTGCCCGTCGACGGGTCCCAGACAGCGAAAACCCAGCGCCTCGAAGACGCCGGGCGCCGCACCCGGCCGGGAGTTCCGCAGGTGCCGCGCCAGCGCGCCGGTGGTGGGTGCGTAGCTGCGGTTGTTGTCGTTCAGCACGATGGTGACGTCCAGGCCGCGGTCACCGATGTCGTTGAGCGCCTCCAGCGCCATGCCAGTGGTGAGCGAGCCGTCGCCGGTCACGGTCACCACCCGCCGGTGACGGTCGGCCGGGCGGGCCGCGAAGGCGCTGGCGAGCCCGGCGGCGTAGGACAGGGACGTGCCGGCGTGCGAGTTCTCCACCCAGTCGTGCGGGCTCTCGGCCCGACTGGGGTACCCGGACAGCCCGTCCAGCTCGCGCAGCGACCCGAAGGCCGGGGCCCGCCCGGTCACCATCTTGTGCACATACGCCTGGTGACCGGTGTCCCACAAGATGACGTCCTCGGGACTACGGAAGGCCCGGTGCAGCGCGATCGTCAACTCGACGACGCCCAGGTTCGATCCGAGGTGGCCGCCGCTGGCGGAGACGCTGCTGACGAGCAGTTCGCGCACCCGCGCTGCTACGGCGGGCAGATCCTCCGGCTCCAGCCGACGCAGGGCATCGGGCGTCCACACATCGAGGGCGGTCATGCAGTCGAACCTCCGTCGCCAGGTCGGGGATCCAGCGGTGGTCGGGGCATGCGGCAGGGGCGGCCGCCCCAGTCCTGGCCTATGAGGTGACGGCTGCGGGCACCGCGGTGGCCCCGGCGACACGTTCAGGCGCGGCTGGTCGGTGCGGTTCGGCGGGCAGCCGTGCACCACCGGGCCGCTCAGGCGCGCCCCGGTACGTCACCGCCCCGATGTCCTCGTACCGTACGGTCCTGTCCGTGGGCCGCATGCGGGAGGATGTGGGGGGCGGATGGGCTCACAGAGTCAGACCTCGGTGGCGGTCTGGGCGGTGCCGGAACCGGTCGGCTTCTCGGGCGGTTCCTCGGCCTCGTCCTCCTCGACGTCCTGAAGCGCCTCCATGTAGAGATCGCGCACCTTCTTCAGTTCCTCGTCATTGAGAAAACGAGAAAACGAGTTGGGCATCTGTGACCTCTTCTCGAAAGCCCGTCGGATGCTGCGAGAACAAACCAGCAACCCGCGCCGCAGGTGACGGCGGACGCAGGGTGGGACGCGGCCCAGGGGCCTGATCGAGTGCGGAGTCAGCGTAGCCGAGAGATCACGGACTGTCTTTAGCCAATTCAAGCCACACCGCTGGGCGGCCCATCCGCCGGGAGCCCGGGCCCGCGCCCGGCGGACATGCCCGGTGACGGCGCCGGGACGCCCGCGGCGCGGCCCGGGCCGCCGGTTCGGATGGCCTGTTCCAGCCGCCGGTTCTGCCAGCGGATGCGCTCTTCAGGGGACGGCCGCGGACAGCCGGTCGCCGTTCGGCCGTCCCGACCGCAGCGCTCATCCCTGCCCCTTTTGCGGCCCTGAGGCTGACGGATTCGATCGCGCACCGCGACCAGTCCAGCTCGCCTCGGGCACCAAGCTCGTCCAGAAGAACGCGGTGGAGCCGGGACCGGACCCGGTCCTGGCTCCACCGGGCGAAGCGCCGGTAGACCGTCGGCAAGGCCGGCCCGAACACCGGGGGCAACCGCCGCCAGGTGCACCCCGAGGTGGCCACGAAGGTGATCGCCGCCAGGCATTCGCGGTCACCCGACCGCCGACGGCCGCGGTCCTGCGGACGTATGACCTCCGTCGGCGGAGCCACCCGCCGGAACAGCATCCACAACTCATCCGGCACCAACCGCTCCATCAGATCCGTCATGCACGGCTCAACGGGCGATGACACCAAATGAAGCGACGGCTAAGACCGTGTCCTACGTGGTGAGGCGGACGAGTCGCTTGTAGCAGCACAGGGCGGCGCATCCGAGAAAGGCCAGGTAGTTGCGGGGGTGTTGACATGGTGCGCTCGATGATCCAGCGGCGTCGCCTAATCGGCCTTGGGGGAACATCGGTACAGCGGTAGCAGTAGGCACTTGATCTTGGATAGGCTGCCGCCGCCCTGTTTACATGAGAGGACATGATGAAGAAGCACATATCGCGGCTCGTAGTCGCAGTCACGGCCGTCGCGGCCAGCACGATTCTCAGCTCGCCCGCAGCGCACGCTTCGGCCCCGAAGGTCACCTGGCATGACGATGCCACCGGGAAGTACCTGGTCTACCAGCCCAACACGGAATCGGCGGTCGAGACGGTAGACCACACCTGGTACAACGGGCCTTATGACTGGAGCGATTTCCAGCAGTCGGACGGCAGCTATATCGAAACGCCGTACGGGGTCTCCAACGTGTGCCTGACCGCTTACTGGGACAATAGCGTTTACATGGAGAACTGCAAGCCCAACAACGATTACGAGCGCTGGTACGAGGAGTGGCAGGGCAACGGTTGGCGCCTGCGGAACAAGGCCACCGGCTACTACCTGGACAGCAACGCGAGCGGCAGCGTCTACGCCCTGCCCGGCAACGGCGGCAACTACCAACTGTGGCACTGATTAAGGTGTCTTTGCGCGCTGTGAAGGAGGTCATGTCTTCGGCTGTAACCGTCCCATTTGGCCGTGGCGTAACTGAGATTCTCTCGAACGGTCAGGCACTCCGCCTGCCGGGCCGTCAGGATCCGTCGGCGGCGCCCTGCTTGATGAGCTGATGCGGCGGCTTCTTGCCCGCGTCCGGGATCCGGTCGCGCTGCACGACCTCCACCGTGATCAGGTAGTGCAGGACCGCCACGGTGGAGAACTCGTAGCTCGACTGGCGCAGCAGCTAACGGGCCGTCCGCAGGACGGTCGCTGCGGCCTCGGGTACGCCGTCGGCACCACCAGGACCTGAACCAGGTCGCGCATGTCGGCCTAGCTGCCGACGAAGAGGTGGGCGCGTTCGTCCGGGGCAGGGAACGGCATCCGCTGCGTGGTCATCCCCGCCGTATCCCAGCAGCAGGCCGTCACCCAGGCCAAGCGGTACGACCCCGACGGGACCTACGTCCGGCGCTGGGGGCCCGAACTCGGCGGGCTGGACGCCCCGGCGCTGCACGAGCCGTGGAAGCTCCCCGCCCCCGAGCGGGCGGCCTTCGCTACCCCGCCCCGGTGGTGCAGTTGGCTGAGGGCCTCGAGCGGTTCCGCCGCGCCCGAGGCAGCGACGACCGGGCCGCGCCTTACGCCGGCCGGCGGGCGGTCTGACGGCGCTCGGCGGTGTCGCGGTGGGGAGAGTAGCCGCCCTGACAAGCGCCGACCCTGCCGCGGCCGGGCGAGCAGCCGCTGTGACGGGCGTACAGGCCTGCCGCGGTGGGCAAGCAGCCGCCCTGACAGGCACGACGAGCGAGCGGCCGCCGCCCCGGCCCGCCGCTCTCAACCCGCCCGCGACCGGTGTACGCCGCTGTCGTCCGCGTAGAGGCGGATGAGCGTTTCGACGGCGTCCCGAAGTCCGGAACAGCGGGGGAAGCCGGCGGTTCCCCGCCGGTCCCAGCCCGGTCCGACCGGCAGCACCACGGCCGCCTGCGCCCGCCCGCCGCCCTCCATTCGAGTCCGTCGAGATGCCGGGCCAGCGGCAGGGAGGCGGGGGAGCGGGTCTGCGACCACAGGACGCACGCCAGCAGGGCCTCCGCCGGCACCGCGGCACCCAGCATCCGGGTCGGCACGACGCGCTCGCCCAGGGTGGCGATCAGCGCCTCCAAGGGAAGCGAGTGCTGTTCGCCGGGGTGCAGGCGAGCACCACGGGCGGGGCGCCGGAGTGGGGCTCGGTACGCGGCAGCAGCAGGGGAGCACTGCGCAGGGTGCTGGAGATGTGCCAGGACAGCAGGTGTTCGACCTCCACATAGCGGTCGCCGGACGACTCCCATGTGCGGTCCACGGTCGGCAGGGTCGGCACCATCGCCTCCTCCCAGGCCACCACCAGGCCGTCCTGTTACGACGCTCTCTGCCAGCCGACGTTCCAGTTCCGGCGCGTCCAACCGGACCGCGGCACCGGCCAGGCCGCGGCACTCCTGACGCGCGTCGCAGAGCGGCAGCCCGCTTCCGGGGCCGCCGGGCCGGGCGACAGCGGGGGAGGGGGCAGCGGAGTGCTGTCCGGCGCGGCCGGTGTCTCCGCCGCGCGTGGCGTCAGCGCCTCGGGGCAGCCGGGAGCCGCTCCGCTGGTGGTGGACGGCCGCGTGCGGGTCGACGCGGTCCTCACCGAGACACCGGACAGCGACGCGGCCAAGCGGACCGTGCAGCGCCTGCGGGAACGCCTGCACGGGTCGATCCGGGGGCCCTCGTCGGCGGTTACACCGCCCAGCAGTACGACACCCAGCGCACCGCCGCACACGACCCTGCTGCTGTGGTCGACCTGGTGCCTGTGGGAGTCCGGGGCGCTGCGCGCGGCGAAGCGGCGGCCCGAGACCGCGAGCGGTACGGCGCCGC
>NZ_JBSFHC010000024.1:118362-132768 GCF_053596835.1 Streptomyces sp. NPDC001606 | reverse complement strand
TCGACCTGTCCTCGCTGGCGGGCCAGACGGTCACCCTGAAGTTCAACGGCGTGGAGGACTCCTCCCTCCAGACCAGCTTCGTCGTGGACGACACCTCCCTGACGACCGGCTGACCCGGCACCGGACCACGGTCCCGCATCTCCTCCGGGAGTGCGGGACCGTGGCATGTCCGGCCCCGGCCCGTCCCGGCCGCCGGGGTCAGAACGTGCGCCGCAGCAGGCCGAGCAGCGCCGACCAGTGCCGCTCGTCGGCCTCCTTGCCGTAGGCGGGGGTGTCCGCCTGCGTGAAGCCGTGGTGGGCGCCCTCGTAGACCTCGCAGGTGTGCCGGACCCCGGCGTCGGTCAGGGCCTTCTCCAGCAGCTCGATCTGCTCCACCGGCAGCGAGGGGTCGTTGTCGGCGTGCCCCAGGTACACCTCCGCGGTGATGCGCGGGGCCGCCAGATGGGGGCTGTCGGGGGCGTCGGTGGCGAGCCGGCCGCCGTGGAAACCGGCCGCGGCCGCGACCCGGTCCGGGTGGGCGCCCGCCGTCCACAGGGCGAGCCGGGCGCCCATGCAGTAGCCGGTCAGCGCGACCGGACCGTCGGCCACCACGGGGCTGTCGGCCAGCACCCGCAGATAGGCCTCGGCGTCCCGCTCGATCATCTCCGAGGTCAGGGAGGCCACCACCGGGCCGACCCGGTCCCAGATGGTCGGGTCGGCGTCCGGGTCGATGAACTCGGGCAGCTCGACCACCGGGGCGCGGCCGAGCCGGTAGAACACGTTCGGCACCAGCACGGTGTAGCCGGCGGCGGCCAGCCGGTCGGCCATCGACTTCAGGTACGGGCGCATGCCGTAGGCGTCCTGGTAGAACAGCACACCCGGACGGGGCTGTCCGTCGGCGGGGTGGACGAGGTAGGCGTCACAGACGCCGTCCTGGGTCTCGATGTCGAGTGCGGCTGACTGCACGTCGGTCATGGGTAACACAGCCCTTCCTCGGAATACGCAAGAACGCGGGAGAACCGGGAACCAGGGACCCCGCGGCGCGGGAACGGGCGCCGCGCGGTGGCGGCCCCCGGCACCACTGCTACCGATCATGCTGCCACGCACGATCCGGACCACCGAACCCGATGAGCCGCCCGCTCACTCGAAGCGGCCGGTGTCCCCCGCGCCGCGGCGCACGATCTCCGGCTCGCCGCCGGAGAAGTCGACCACCGTCGTGGGCTCGGTGCCGCAGTCGCCGGAGTCGACCACCGCGTCCACCACATGGTCCAACTGGTCCTTGATCTCCCAGCCCTGGGTCGGCGGCTCCTCCTCGTCCGGCAGCAGCAGCGTGCTGGACAGCAGCGGCTCGCCCAGCTCCGCCAGCAGCGCCTGGGTGACCACATGGTCCGGGATGCGCACGCCCACGGTCTTCTTCTTCGGGTGCAGCAGCTTGCGCGGCACCTCGCGGGTGGCCGGGAGGATGAAGGTGTAGCTGCCGGGTGTGGCCGCCTTCACCGCCCGGAACACGTCGTTGTCCACCCGGACGAACTGGCCGAGCTGCGCGAAGTCCCGGCACATCAGCGTGAAGTGGTGCCGGTCGTCCAGCTTGCGGATGGCACGGATCCGGTCCATGCCGTCCCTGCTGCCCAGCCGGCAGCCCAGCGCGTAACAGGAGTCGGTCGGATATGCGATGAGCGCGCCCGAGCGCACCGCGTCGGCGATCTGCGCGATGCTGCGCGGCTGCGGGTTGTCCGGGTGCACGTCGAAGTACTTCGCCATCCGCCGAGCTTATGCCGCCGCCCCGGCCGGTGCGCGCAGCGCCGGCGGCCCGGCCGCCATCGGTGCGCCGGGGGGACCGCCGCCGGCCGCCAGGTCTGGTGCGCGCAATCCCGGGCATCAGGTCCGTGAGCCGCCCGGGGTCCCCCCCTCCCCGGTGCGGCGCCTCCGCCGACGGCCACCCCCCGGGCCGTCGGCGGAGCCCTGCGCGGCCGGGTCGGGTAACGTGCGCCTGAGGACGCCCGGATGGACCCGACGACGAGGAGAGACACTGGTGGCCGGCGGAGCGGAGGAGAGTCCGGGTCCGGCGCCCGGGCAGCCCCACGGGGCCGACGAGGTCTGGGCGCGCCAACTGCTCGGCCAGCTGCGTCCCGCCGGGCGCGACCCGGGCCGGCTGCTCGCCTGGCTCGGCCGGACGCTGCAGGCGTCGGTCTCCCTCCAGGACGCCGACGGCGGCCTTCTCGCCGGGGAGCGCCTGCCGCTCGACGCGGCCGTGGCCGCGGGCATCACCGCGGGCCGGGTCGCCGGCGCCGCCCTGGAGGACGGCGCCCGGCATCTGCGCCTGGTCGGCATCCGCCGCCCGGGACCCCGGCCGGGACGGGCGGCCGTACTGGCCGTGGCCCGCCCGGCGCCCTTCGACCGGCACATGTCCGAGATCCTCAGCCACACCGCCGGAGTGCTCGAACTGCTGCTCCGCGAGCGGGAGTCGACCGAGTCCGCGGACCGGCTGCGGCGGGCCACGGCGGACCTGCGGCTGGCGATCCTGCAACTGCTCATGGTGGAGGACACCGTCTCCGCCCGCCGGGTCGCCGCGGGGCTGTGGCCGGGGCTGCTGGAGAAGGACACCACCCAGGTGTACGTCGTCGAGTGCACCGCCGCCGAGCGCGACCGGCTCGCCGACGCCTGCGCCGAGGCCACCGAGGGCCGGGCGCTGGTCGTGCGCTGTCCCGCGATGGACGAGCACGTCATCGTCGTCGGCTCCGCCGCGGAGGTGGAGGAGCGGCTGCGGGCCCTCGTCGCCGGCCGGCCCGGCACCTTCGTCGGCGGCAGCCTCCGGCAGCGCCTGGCCCGCACCGCCACCGCCTACGGCCAGGCCGTCACCGCCCTCGCCGTGGCCCGCCACCGGCCGGAGCGCGCCGCCGTCTACGCCGAACGCACCCGTCCCGCCCAGCTCATGGACCCGGGCGCGCTGCGCGCCTGGTGCGCGTCCGCGCTGCGCCCGCTCGACCTGCTGCCCCACCACATCCGGGCCGAACTTCTCGCCACCACCCGGCTCGGCCTGGAGTTCACCGCGGTGAGCGCGGCGAAGGTGCTCGGTGTCAGCCGCAACACGGTCCGCGCCCGCCTCGACCGGGTCGCGGCCCTGCTCGGCGCCGACTTCTCCGTGCTCACCGTGCGGGCCGTGACGCATGTCGCGCTCGCCACCGAGGCGGCCTGCGGGGCGTACGACCTCGGTGCCGAGCCGGACCGCCCGCAGTGTCCGGCGACGCTCCCGGCCCTGCTCGGCTCGCCCGCGCTCGGCTCCTGGGCCCAGGGCCTGCTCGGCCGCCTCGACGCGGACGGCCGGGACCTGCGCGGCACCCTGCGTGCCTGGATCGCCGCCGACGCCAACGCCGAACGCGCCGCCGAGGCGCGGGGCGTGCACGCGCAGACCGTCCGCGACCACATCAGGGCCGCCGAACCCGTGCTGGAGCGCCGGCTGCTGGCCGGAGGCACCGATCTGTACGAGGTCGTCCTCGCCCACCTGGTCACCGGCGACCTCGCCGTCCCTGTGCTCGACCCCGCGAACCGGGAGCAACCGGGCGCGGCTGTGCACGGATGAGTGCTCCGGCAGTCCGGCAGGGCACCGGTGCGCTACCCCGTGCGCGCGGCCGCCGTTAAGTTCTGGAGAGTGCAGGGGCCGTGACCGGAACGGGGGACCGGTCGCGGCCCGGCGCCCGTTCCGGGTGCCCGCCGCTCAGGGGCCCAGCCGGACCGGGATCTCCTGCCAGCCGTGCGTGATGAACGACGGCAGCTGCCGCAGCTCCTCGGCACCGACGGCCAGCCGCAGCCCCGGGAAGCGGGAGAACAGCGCGGGCAGTGCCGTGGTCGCCTCCAGCCGGGCCAGCGGCGCCCCGACGCAGCGGTGCACACCGATCCCGAACGCCAGATGGTCCGCCGCCTCCCGGGCCGCGTCGAAGACGGCCGCGTCCGCGCCGTAGTGCGCCGGGTCCAGACCCGCCGCCGCGTACAGGGTGATGATCGCGTCCCCCGCCGGGACCGTCACGTCCCCGACCGTCAGCTCCTCGACCGCGAACCGCAGGGGCAGCGCGGCGATGGACGGATGCACCCGGAGCGTCTCGTCGACCACCGCCGTCCAGCCGACCGCCCCCGAGCGCACCGCCGCCAGCTGCGCCGGGTGGGTCAGCAGGGCGACGGCCGCGTTGCCGATGAGGTTGACGGTGGTCTCGAACCCGGCCCCCACCACCAGCAGCAGCGTGTGCAGCAGTTCCTCGTCACCGAGGCGGTCGCCGTCCGTGTCCCGGAACCGGATCAGCTCGCTGGTGATGTCGTCGCCGGGGTGCGTCCGCCGGTGCTCGATCAGCGCACCGAGGACCGAGCCGACCCGCTGCTGCACCGAGGCCGCGTGCTCGGGGCTGGTGTCGGAGGTGTTCATGATGTCGGCGATCAGCCGTACGGCGTCCGACTGCAACTCCTCCGGCAGGCCGAGGAGTTCGCCGATCATGCGCATCGGCAGCGGATGCGCGAGCCCCGCCCGCAGGTCCACCGTGCGGCCGTCGGCGCCCGCGGCCGCCAGCTCGTCCAGCAGCTCGGCGGTGAGCGCCCGCACCCGCGGCAGCATCGCCTCGGTACGGCGGTGCGTGAAGCTCGGTGCGACCAGCTTGCGCAGCCGGGTGTGGTCGGGGCCGTAGGCGGTGAGCATGTTCACCACGCCCACCCAGGTGGCCACCCAGCTCCACTCCGGGTGCCGGCCCAGCTCCGGCCACAGCCGCCAGTGCCGGCGCGCGTCCTTGCTGACGCGGGGATCGAGGATCAGGTCTCTGAGGGTGTCGTAGCCGGTGGGCGCCCAGGCGGGGACGCCACCGGGCGGCTGCACGGGGACGAGGGGGCCGAGGGCGCGCAGCCGGGCGCTCTCCGCGACGATGTCGGAGCCGAAGGGGTCGAGGGCGATACGGTCGGTGACGGTCACGACGGGTCTCCTGGGCGAGCGGCGCTCGTACGACGCGTTCGCCCTTCAGTAGACGCCGCCCGGGGTGGCCGGCCCACCGAACAGGTTTTCCAGGGCCTGGATCCGGCCGAGATCGCGCCTCAACCGGTCCGTGTGACTGGCAGGTTGTAGACGTGTCCGGGGGAGATGATCCGGGTGATCGCCGTACCCAGCACGGTGCTGGGTTCCTGGCCCCGGTATCCGGTGTCGGTGTTGCAGAGGACGACGAGCGTGGTCCGTGTCGACGGCAGATAGACCGTCAGGGCCTCGTACCCCGGCAGCGAGCCGTTGTGGCCGATCCAGCCCCGCACGTCGAAGATGCCCAGGCCGTAACCGGCGCCCTTGAACGGGCCGGCCGGCAGTGTCATCAGCCGCTGCTCCTGGCTGGCGGTGCTGATCATCCGGGTCCCGTCCGGGAACTGGCCCGTGGCGACCGTCGGTGCCCAGGTGTGCAGATCGTCGAGGGTCGAGATCATCGCGCCGGCCGCCCAGGCCCAGGACGGATTCCAGTCGGCCGAGTCGGCCTCCTTGCCGTTCGCGGTCTGGAGGGTGTAGCCCTGCGCGTGCGGCGTGGGGAACTCGCTCCCGGTGGGGAAGAGCGTGTCCTTCATACCGGCCGGTTCGAGGATGTGCTGCCGGATGTAGTCCTCGATGTGCTGCCCGCTCTCCTTCTCCACCACCAGCCCCAGCAGGATCAGATTGGTGTTGCTGTAGAAGAACTTCGCCCCCGGCTCGAACATCACCGGGTGCTTGAAGGCGTAGTCGAGCAACTGCTGGGGCGTGAAGGGCTTCTGGGGGGCGGAGGTGAGCGCCTTGTCGAAGTCGGGGTCCTCGGAGTAGTTGAACAGCCCGCTGCGCATCTCGGCCAGCTGACGCAGTGTGATCCGGTCCCCGTTGGGCACGCCGGCGACGTACCTGCCGATCGGATCGTCCAGCCCGACCTTTCCCCGGTCCACCAGTTGCAGCAGCGCGGAGACCGTGAACATCTTCGTCTCGCTGCCGATCCGCATGAACATGTCCGGTGCCATCGGCTGCCCGTCGCTCTTGTCGGCGACCCCGAAGGAGCGGACGTAACTCGGCTGTCCCGGCGTCCAGATCCCGACGGTCACACCGGGGATGCTCGCCTGCCGCATCACCCGCTGGACGGCCGCGTCGAGCTGGTTCGCCACGGCCGGTGTGAGCGCGCGGACCTCGGACTGCGAGGGCGACGGAGTGGGGGCGGGAGGAGCAGGCGTGGGGGAGACGGCGGCAGGGGCGCCGCCCGGCACGAGGACCGGTGCGGCCCCTGCGGTGAGCGGTGTCAGCAGCGTTCCCGCCGTGACGGCGACCACGGTCCCCCGGCGCAGGTGTGCGGAGAAATGCGACATGGGCTGACTCCAAGCACGTGATGAGGAGTACGTGCGAGCGGGAAGCGACGTCGAAGCCCTGCCTTCCCAGCATAGGAGCGCCCACCCGGCACTGCCCGTCGGCCCCGCGCCGCCGGGCGGGATGCTTGTCGGACGGGCGGAGCGCCCCGTTCGGGGGATGGCCTCACCCGACCCGGTGAGGCCTGCGGCCGGGGCGTACCGGGGACCGGCCGCGGGCGTTGCCCCGGCATGAACCGCTTGGACTGGATGGACCGGCTCGAACGGCTGGAGGAGATGCGCCGGACGGAGCGGGCACGCAGAACGGATCCGTTCGCCCGGGTGGACCGCACACGGGAGCCGATCTACGCAGGGCTCGTCACCGAGTGGCGCGCGCAGGGCCGGACCGTGCCCGCCGAACCGGACGCGCTGTGGGCCGTCGCTCCGCCGGCCCCTGCACGGGACGCACTGCGGGCCGTACGTCCCGTGCCCGGCCGGCGTCCACGGCCCGAGCCGGAGCGCCCCTGATCCGCCCCTGATCCGCCGCCGCCCGGCCGGCTACCGGCCGGCCGGCGGTGCCAGGACGGCCAGGGTGCCGTTGGCCTGCTGCAACGCCTCCTCCAGCGGCTCGGGACCGTGCAGGGCCCCGGTGCCGTCGGGCGGGACCAGCCATTCCAGGGAGCGAGCGGGCCGGTACGGCGGCGGTACGGCGACCCAGCTGCCCTTGGCGGCGTAGCGCAGGCCGGAGCCGACCCAGCCCCCGGCGGGGTCGGGCGGGAGGAAGAAGCCGACCCGGCCCGCGGCGGTGTCGACCAGCGTGGGCCCCGGCAGGGGCAGGTCCGGCCGCCACAGCAGGTCCAGGGTGAGCAGACCCAGCCGCTCGGGGACGCTCAGCACGTCCCAGAAGCGGCCCGCTTCCAGCAGCGCGACGCCCTCGCCGTGATCCCACTCCCATTTGCAGGCCCGCGGGTCACCGGCCGCAGCGGCCAGCCACTCCACGCCCCGCATCCACATCGTGTTCGTCATGCACTGCTCCGAGGGTGTCCTCGCCCGCCTGCCATGCGTGCAGGGGGCGGCCATGGCCGGGCACTTGGTGCAGCTGCACGCCAACCCGGCATATGCATGCTGGTAGATATTTCTACGTGGCGGAAGGGGTGGCGAACCGTGGCGTTTGAGGCGACACGTTCGAACTCCGCGCGTCGGTTCGGGACGGCGGGGGAGGCCGAAGTACGGGATGGCCCAGGTCAGATGGCGTCGGTGTCCGGGGCGAGCACCAGCATGCTGACGTCGTCCCGGACCGTGCAGCCGAGCCGGGCCAGGTCCGTCCACACGGCACCGGGCAGCTCGGCGGACGCGGTCTGGGACAGGGCGGCCAGCCGTCCGGGCAGCGGATAGAAGGCGCCGGCGCCGTCCCGGGCCTCCCACACACCGTCGGAGGCCAGGAACAGCCGGTCACCGGGGGCCAGCGCCAGCGTGACCTCCTTCGGCGGATCCACGTCGACCAGGCCGAGCCCGAGCGGCGGCCCGGGCACCACGGCCACCTCCCGGGCCTGCCCCGCGTGCAGCAGCACGGGCGCCGGATGACCGCAGGCCACCACCCGCACCGCTCGCCCGTCGGGGGAGAACTCCAGCAGCACGCCGGTCGCGAACAGCTCCGCGTCCCGTGCCCCCGCCGCGTCCACCGCCAGCCTGCGGTCCATCCGCGCCGCCACCGACTCCAGCGCCGGCTGGTCCAGCACCGCCTCCCGGAACGCCCCCAGCAGCGCCACCACCGTCGCCACCGCCGACAGCCCGTGCCCCCGCACATCGCCCATCACCGCACGCACCCCGTGCGGCCCCTGCCGTACGTCGAAGAAGTCCCCGCCGACCAGCGTCCCGTCCTGCGCCGCCCGGTAGAAGCCCGCGCAGCCGACCGAGCCGACCCGCTCCGGCAGCGAGGGCAGCACCGCCCGCTGCACGGCCTCGCCGATCTCCCGCTCCGTGTCCAGCTGGGCGTCCCGCCGGCTGCGCACATAGGACACGAACACACTCAGCGCGGCCACGAACACGACGGTGAGCAGATCGGTGTTGCCGGGACGGTTCAGATGCGTGGCCGGCACGTTCAGTACGACCACCACGCCCACGCCGAGCAGCGCGGTCGCCAGCGGCCCGTAGGACAGGACCGCCAGCGGCGGGATCGCGCCCAGCAGAAAACCGGCGTCGCGCGCGTCCGGGGTGATCGCCGTGGCCACGCTGACGGCCACGAGCAGCAGCACGGGCAGCACCCGTACCCAGCGCGGCGGCGGCGCGCCCCGCAGCCAGCCGCGATCCTCCCGGTCCCTGCGCGACGACCAGCCGCGCACCGATCTCACACGCCCACGCTACGCCGACCGCCCCGGCCGGGCCTCCCGCGCTCGGGCCGCAAGGTTGCGGTGGGCCGGCGAGCCGTTCGAGCGGGAGTTTCGCGCGGGAGTGAGGGACGGCCGTACCGGAGCGCGCCGTGCCGTGCGCCGTCCGGCGGATTCCCCCCTTCGTGTGCTCGCACCGGGGTTCGCTGCCCCGGGTGCGCGGGGTGACCGATAGTGGACCGACCGTCGGGACCGGGCTCCGGCGCGTCGCAGTGGAAAGCAGAGGTGCCGACTCCATGCTCACCAGCCGATCATGACCGCACGCGAGCGGACGGCCCTGGTCGTCGTGGATCTCCAGAACGACTTCTTCGCCGGCCCCGCGGCCCGCGCCCGCTCCGGCGGCGGTCCGGGCGCGCTGGACGCGGTGGCGGCCGGCTGTGTCCGGGCGGTGGCGGTGGCCCGGGAGCGGGGCGTGGAGGTCGTGTTCGTCCGCTTCGCCGGCGACCTGGAACACCAGGGCGCCAGCTGGCGGCTGCGCGACCGGCTGCGGGGCAGACGGCCGAAGTGCGTGGCGGGCTCCTGGGGCGCGGAGTTCCACGCCGTGGCCCCGGCACCGGGCGAGCGGGTCTTCACCAAGCGGGCCTGCTTCGACGCCTTCCTCGGCGAGGGCTTCGAGGCGCATCTGGCTGCCGGGGGCATCGGGCACCTCGTCCTCGCCGGGCTGTACGCGGACGTGTGCGTGGACACCACGGCCCGTACCGCCTTCCAGAAGGGCTACCACGTGACCGTCCTGACGGACTGCACCGCGGCCCTGCACCTGCCGGACGAGTCCGTCCTGCGTTTCATGCGGGTCGTCTACGGCGCACGGACCACCACCGCCGACGACCCCACGGCCTGGACGCCCCCCACGGCCCCCTCGCCGGCACCCGGGACGACCGTGGGGCGTCGCTCTAGTCGCTGCTCCTCAACCGGGCCTCCGCCGTCGCCAGGATCTCCGTGACGCGCTGGCCGAACGAGGCGTCGCAGGCGTGCGGCCGGCCCGTGCGGGCGGCGGTCAGCAGGGCGTCGACCGCCCGGGAGAGTGCCGCGACCGCCCCCTCCGTGCCGTCCGGCAGCTGCGTCACCCCGGCCTCGCCCCACAGCTGCACGCCCGCCCCGGCCGCCGCGGGCGGTGCCGACAGGCTGAGCGTGAGGGTGCTGGACGCGCCGGTGGCGTGGTCGAGGACCAGGTGCACGGTGTCCACGGGACCGTACCCGGCCGCCACCACCTGCCGTACGTCCCCGAGGACCGGCAGCAGCACCGACAGGGCGTGCGGGCCGACGTCCCACAGGGCGCCCTTCTCCCGCCGCCACGGGGAGACCGCGTACGGGCTGCCGGAGGTGAAGACCGCCCCCAGCCAGTGCGCGCGTGCCGTGAACCAGCCCGCGGCCGCCGCCTGCTCCTCGATCCAGGCCTCCGGCTCCTTCTGGAACCGCAGGGTGAAGAAGACCACCGACGCCACCCCGGCCCGCTCCACCGCCGCGACGACCGCCCGGCCCGCCGCGACCGACACCGCGACCGGCTTGTCCAGCAGCAGATGCCGGCCCGCCCGCGCCGCGCGCACCGCCAACTCGGCCTGCACCGAGGGCGGCAGCGCCACCGCCACGGCGTCCACCTCGGCCAGCAGCGCGTCCACGTCGTCGTACGCGGTGACGGCGTACCGCTCCGCCAGCTCCGCCGCCGCCTCCGGACGGCGTCCCCACACCCCGGCGAACTCCACGCCGGGGTGAGCGGCGAGGGCGGGAGCGTGCGCCGCCTGCGCCCACGGGCCGGTCCCCAGCAGTCCGATGCGCATGTGACGTTCCTCTCTCCGAGCCGTTCCCCGCGTCCTCAGGATCCTGCGCGCCGATCCCCCGGCCCACACCCGCGGCCCGCATCGCCGTGCGCGGCGAGCCAGTCGGCGATGGTGGCGGCGATCGGCTGGCCGGTGTCCATCTCGACGAACCCGAACTGGCCCGACTGGTTGCACTCCAGGAACCACCAGATGCCGTCCGGGTCCTCCGCGAAGTCGAAGGCGCCGTAGGCAAGGCCGGCCTCGGCCAGATAGCGCAGCACGCTCTCGGCGACCCGCGGCGGCACCTCGGCGGGCAGCCAGGGAGAGACCGACGGGGCGAAGCGGACGTCCACGTCGTCGGGGTGGGCGTCCGGATCGGCCGGCTTGCGCGCGGCCAGCAGCGTGCCGCCGACGGCGGTGAGCCGGATGTCGGCCCGCTTGGTGACCCGCCGCTGCAACAGGGTCGGCCCGAAGGCGACCGCCGAGAAGTCGGTGTCCGGTGCGACCCTGCTGGTCGGCACCGCACGCGCCGGCTCCTGCGGGTGCGCGCCGGAGACCGGTTTGACCACCAGGTCCGGGAAGCGTTCCGCGAACTCCCGCGCCGCCTGCGGGAACGTCGTGATGAGCGTGGCGGGCACGGCGAGTCCCGTGCGCTGGGCCAGGTGCAGCTGCCACGGCTTGTGCCGGGCGCGGCGGGCGGCGTCCGGGTGGTTCATCCAGCGGGCGTCGGTGCACCGCAGCATGCCGTACAGAGCCTGCGCGGACTCCTCGGTCAGCCAGGCGGACGGATGGGCGGCGCGCGCGGCCGCCCGGCCGGGTCTGCGCACCCAGACGGAGCGCAGGCCGTTCACGCTCACCAGACGCCCGCCGACGGACAGATGCCCGCGGCAGGCGCCCTGCGCGTACTCGCCCGACAGTGCCACCCCCTGGGTCAGATCGGCGGGATCGAGCCGGACGACGGGCACGCCCGCCTCGCCCAGCCGGAGGACCACCATGTCCGCCGTCACGTCCTCTTCACTGGTCAGGATGAGTACCGTCATCTTCCGAAGCCCGCGGTTCAGTCGTCGAAGTGCGTCTTGGAACCAGCGGTCGACGTCGTGGTCCCGAACGCTCGCAGGGTCGCGTGATCGGTGGCCGCGATCCGTCCGTCCGGGAGGACGTTCACTTGCAGTCCGGAGTCATACGCGTACGGAGGAGTGACGTCCAACTGCACAGCAGGTCGCGCGTAGTTGAGCGTGAACGGTTGCATGGCCTCTCCCTGGTTCGGCTTTCACGTCCTTATACGAATCGAACGGGTGATTGGGTTCCTCACGCTGAGTGATCACGATGCGAAGCGGCTTCCGCCGGTGCCGGACCGGGTCAGCCCCGGAGCACGCCCCGGGCCACGGTCAGCGCCTGATCGGCGTATCCGCGGCCGAAGAGCACGGCGTGCACCAGCAGCGGGAAGAGCTGGTGCAGACCGATCCGGTCCCGCCAGCCCTCGGCCAGTGGTGCTGTCTGCTCGTACCCCTCGAGCACACGGTCCAGGTACGGGCAGCCGAACAGGTGCAGCATCGCCAGATCGGACTCCCGGTGCCCGCCGTGGGCCGCCGGGTCGATGAGCCGGACCTGGCCGTCCGCGCCCCACAGGACGTTCCCGTTCCACAGGTCGCCATGCAGCCGGGCGGGGGGTTCGGCGGGGCCGGCCAGCTCCGGGAGCCGCTCGCAGACCCGCTGGAACACGCCCGCCTCCTCCGGGCGGAGCGTGCCCCGGTCGATCGCGCCGCGCACATAGGGCAACACGCGGTGCTCGGCGTACCAGCGGGGCCAGTCGGTGCCGGGCGCGTTGCGCATGGGGGCGCGGCCGATGAACGCGTCCTCGGGGCCGCCGGGCGGCGGCGCCCCGAAGCGAGGTGCGCCCGCCGCGTGCAGAGCCGCCAGGGCCGCGCCGAAGCGCAGCGCCGCCGCGGGGCCGGCGCGCCCGGTCGCCACCCGCTCGGTCACCATCCAGCGCTCGTCGTGGCCGAGCACCGCGGGCACCCGGACCGCGTCCGCCGCGGCCAGCCAGCGCAGCCCCGCCACCTCCGCCCGCACCGCACCGGGTGCGTCGCCCCGCTTGACCATCACCGGCGTGCCGTCGGCCAGCGTCACCTCGGCGGGTGACCCGGACGCCGCCCGCACCCCGCTGACGGGCCGTCCGGTGAGCCGGGCCGCCACCTGCCCCGGATCCTCGTCTCGGTTGACCACGGCCATAGGGTACGGCCCTCAACAGCCGCTGCGCGCACGGCAGTTCGGGGCGCGGCGCGGCCGCCCGGCACGTTCCTCCGTACGGGTGCCGATCCCCGCTCCGGCGCGTCACGACGGTGGCCGGCGGGGCCTGAGTGATAGGTGAACCCAACGAGGACGGTTCGGCCGACGGCCGTCGCGCTGGCCGTGGCTCAGATGCCGCCGCGCGCGGCGGCCGCGGCCCGGGGCAGGCCCACCGGGTTGCCGGTCGGCAGCAGCCCCGAATCCTCGACCGAGCGGGCCAGCGGGGCCAGCAGCCCGGCCAGCCGCTCGGTGCGCTCCGCGCCGAGCGCGCGCCACGGGCTCTCGGCCGCCGCGTCGGTCAGCGCCTCGACCTCGGCGCGCACGGCGACCCCGGCCGGGGTGAGCGAGCCGTCCGCGGTGAGCAGGGCGCGCTCCCGCAAGCGTGTCTCGGCCGCCGCCCAGTCCGCCTGGTCCCACTTGCGGGTCTCCCGCAGGAACCGCCCGTCCGACTCGCCGGCCGCCGCCTTGAGCAGCATGGCCTCCACCGGGCCGATCCCCTGGCCCACGAGCACCGCGACATGCCCGTCACCCCGGTGCTCGCGCAGGGTCGTCACCGCCTGCCACAGCCGGGCGGTGGGCCGGTCCGGGCGCTCCAGCGCCTGGTTGGCGGCGCCCAGCACCCGGCCCGAGGTGTCGGCCGCCGCGGCCGCCTCCCAGGCGAGGTCCGCGGCCTCGGCGAAGTCGCCCGAGCCGACGACGTCCGCCCCGAACAGCCTGCTCATGGCCGCGTCCATGGCGTCCCGTCGGGCCGCGAGCACATCCTCGGGGGTGGCGAACGACCAGGCGTCGGGCAGTGCCCGCGTCACCCGGGCCGGATGGAAGACGTAGAAACTGCTCGTCACCACGGACGGGGCGACCGCGCCCAGTGGTGCCGCGCGCAGCGCGAAGTACCCCATCCAGAAGCCGCGCAGTCCCAGCGCGTCCGCCGCCCGATGCGCCTCCGGCGCGAAGTACACAAGGTCGTGCACGGGCTCGTACCGCTCCCACAGCGCCCGCGCCATCCCGTCCGCCACTGCTTCCTCCCGTTGAGCCGGCCTGTCCTGCTGACGGCACCAGCCTGCGTTATGACGGCGGTCATAACAAGCCTTTGCCCATGTTCCGCAGATCACGGGGAGAGCCGGTCCACGGCATGCGGACCGGCGGACGGAAGCGGCCAACTGGGGTGTGCCGTGCGGGCTGTCGCGGCGGGGTGCGCAGGGCGGCGATTGGCCCGGATGAGGGGCCGGAGCGGCGTGCCGCTGGGACAGACGGGTGGTGCTTGGACCCGGCTGGGCGGCTCGGATGGTGCGTTGGCCGGCCCTCGCTGACGGTGGTTCATGTCGGGACCGGGTTCAACCAGCTGATGCCGTATCTGCTGCTCGGTCACGGCGGAAGGACATGACTATGCGTTCTGCCCGCATGCTTCTTGCCACGGCGGCCACCGCCGCAGCCCTCGCCTTCGCCACGCCCGGGGCGGCACTCGCCGCGGTCGCGGGCGACGACGGGGGGCACGACGACTCCTCGTACAGCAGGGGTCACGACAACGACTCCGACCGGGACCACGACAATGATCACGGCTCGGACCACGACAACGAGCGCGGACACGACGAGCCGCGCGGCGGGATGCACACGGGTGGCGGAGCACTCGCCACGGTGCGGGGCCACGACCGGGGCTCCGACAGTGACCGTGGCGAGGACTCCGACCACGC
>NZ_JBSFHC010000024.1:0-118263 GCF_053596835.1 Streptomyces sp. NPDC001606 | reverse complement strand
GCCGGGACGAGGGCTCGGACCACGGCCGGGGCGACGACGACGAGCGCGGCAACGAGCGTGGCAACGAGCGTGGGCACGACGAGCCGCGTGGCGGGATGCACACGGGTGGCGGAGCACTCGCCACGGTGCGGGGCCACGACCGGGGCTCCGACAGCGACCGTGGCGAGGACTCCGACCACGGCCGGGACGAGGGCTCGGACCACGGCCGGGGCGACGACGACGAGCGCGGCAACGAGCGTGGCAACGAGCGTGGGCACGACGAGCCGCGTGGCGGGGTGCACACGGGTGGTGGCGCGCTGGCGACGGTGCGGGGCCACGACCGGGACTCCGACAGCGACCGTGGCGAGGACTCCGACCACGGCCGGGACGAGGGCTCGGACCACGGCCGGGACAACGACAGTGACCACGGTCGGGGCAACGACGACGACCACGGCAACGAGCGTGGGCACGACGAGCCGCGCGGCGGCGTGCACACGGGTGGCGGCGCGCTCGCCACGGTGCTGCGCGGCGACGACTGGGGCTCCGGCTCCGGCCGCGACGACAGCCGCTTCGACCCCGACAGCTACCGGGACAAGGGCCACGGCAGCGGCCGCGGCCAGGACGACTACGGCTCCGACCACGACCGCCCGCACGGCGGCATGCACACCGGTGGCGGAGCGCTCGCCAACCCCGGTGTCACCGCGGGCGGGATCGGCGTGCTCCTCGTAGGTGCCGCCGGCGCGTACGCGCTGCGCCGCAAGAAGGCCGCCCAGCCGGCGTCGTGACCGGCGGGCCTGCGCCCGGGACCGCGGTCGCCGCCGACGCGTACGGCGTGTCGGCGGCCCGCGCCCCCGGCGCCCGGTGCCACGCCGGATCCCCGCCCTGTCCTGATCCCCGTGCTGCCGTGCCCGAGTGAGGTGGTGTCCGATGGCAGCAGATCCGTCTTCCCCCGAGCGTACGTCCGGCCGCGGAGGCCGGTTGACCCTGTGGGTCGCCGCGGCCGCCGTCCTCGCCTTCAGCGTGCTCGGCGGTCACCACGCCACGAACGGCATCCCCGAGGCCCCCCGGGCGGCGGGCGCCCGCGCCGCCGCGCCGGCCGACCCGCACCGGGTCGGCACGGCACTGCCCCGGGCCACGCCGACCCGCCTGCTCATCCCGAAGATCTCCGTCGACGCCCCCTTCGTCCCGCTGACGCTCGCCGCGAACGGCCAGCTCCAGCCCCCGCCGGCCGGCGACACCAACCTCGTCGGCTGGTACGCCAAGGGCGCCGCGCCTGGCGAGCAGGGCACCGCGGTGATCGCCGGGCACGTCGACACCGCGGTCTCCGCCGCCGTCTTCGCCAACCTCGACGAACTGAAACGCGGGGACACCTTCTCCGTGCAGCGGGACGACGGACGGCAGGCCGACTTCGTCGTGGACGACGCCGAGACCTTCGCGAAGAACGACTTCCCCAGCAAACGCGTGTACGCCGACACATCCCGCGCCGAGGTCCGGCTCATCACCTGCGCCGGCGACTACGACCACACGGTCCGGGACTACACCGACAACCTGGTCGTCTTCGCCCACCTCATCTGACGGGAGGTCCTGGACGAGAGATCGGGGTCAGGCGGCCCGCCGGGCCAGCGGACCGTCCGCCGCGAACGCCAGCGCCGCGAACCGCTCGCCGATCCGGCGGTGCGCGGCGGTGTCCGGATGGAGGCCGTCGGGCAGCGGCAGCTCGGCGAAGTCGGCCTCGCCGTACAGCTCCCGGCCGTCCAGGTGGTGCAGGTGCGGGTCCTCGGCGGCCCGTGCGCGCACGATCCGGGCCAGCTCCTCCCGTACGACGCGCAGGGTGAGCTTTCCGCTCGCCGTCTCCGCCGGGTCACCGGCGGCCCGGAAGCTCAGCCGGCCCTCGCCCAGGGCGGCCAGGTCCGGGACGCTGGGGCCCGGAGTGTCCTCGTGGATCGGGCACAGGATCGGCGAGACCACCAGCAGCGGCGTGTCGGGATGGCCCTCGCGGACGGTGTCGAGGAAGCCGTGCACGGCGGGACCGAAGGCGCGCCGCCGCATCAGGTCCCTGTTGACGAGGTTGATGCCGATCTTGACGCTGATCAGGTCGGCCGGGGTGTCGCGCAGCGCGCGGGCGGTGAACGGGTCGAGCAGCGCGCTGCCGCCCAGCCCCAGATTGATCAGCTCCACCCCGCCGAGCGACGCGGCGAGCGCCGGCCAGGTGGTGGTGGGGCTCGCGGCGTCGGAGCCGTGACTGATCGAGCTGCCGTGGTGCAGCCACACCGGGCGGCCCCGGTCGGGCACCGGCTCCACCGGCGCGTCGGTGCGCAGCGCGACCAGTTCCGTCGTCTCGTTGTGCGGCAGCCAGATCTCCACGTCCTTGTCGGCGTCCGGCAGCCCGGTGAAGCGGACGGTGCCGACCGGACCCGGCCGGTGCTCGGCCGTACCGGTGCGCAGGTCGATCGTGAGGGTGTTGCCGCCGCAGGCCGTGGCGCGGCCGGCCGGGCGGCCGTCGAGCAGCAGCTCGTAGACGCCGTCCGGGCGCGGCGGCGCCCCGGTGTACACCCGCTTGGTGGGCAGGGTGTCCAACTCCACGGCGGTGGCGCGGGAGCGGAAGAGGACGCGTACGCCGGAGGGCTGGGACTCCGCCATGGCCAGCTGCGGGTCGGCGCACTGGGCGCGGGCCCGGGCCGGCAGCCGGTGCGGCAGCAGCCCGTGGGCGGTGTGCTCCAGGTCGAGGGCGCCACGGACGAGCGCGGCGGTGAGGGGGATGGTCTGCATGGTCGGCCTGCTCTTCGAAACGGGGGTCAGCGGGTGGGCCAGGTGCGCAGCAGGGAGTCGAGGGCGTCCACGATGCGCTCCCAGGACTCCTGGGAGTCGGGGGCGCTGTGGCTGAATCCGCCGGCGGTCTCCAGGTCGACGTAGCCGTGGAAGACGCTGCCGAGGAGCCGGACCGCATGGGTCTGGTCGGGTTCGGACAGCTCGTAGCCGCGCAGCACGGCCCGGGTGAGCTGGGCGATCCGGACACCCCCGCTCGCGGCGGCGGCCTCGGCGTCCAGCGGGTGGCGGGCGGCCGCGGAACGGCCGGGGTGGGCGCGGGCGTAGTCGCGGAAGACATCGGCGAAGGCGCGCAGGGCGTCCTTGCCGGCCCGGCCGGCGAGCGCTTCGGCGGAGAGGTCGGCCAGCTCGTCCAGGGCGAGCAGCGCGATCCGGGTCTTCAGGTCCTGGGAGCTCTTCAGATGCGAGTACAGGCTCGCGGTCCTGACGTCGAACCGCCGGGCCAGCGCCGAGACCGTGACCTGGTCGAAGCCGACCTCGTCGGCCAGCTCCGCGCCCGCACGGACCAGCCGTTCCGTGGTCAGACCCGCGCGCACCATCATCCCGCTCCCTCTGCCGACAGTGATTGCCTAATTTCCTAAACACTATAGGCAGATGCAAGAAGATTATAGGTCGGCTGTGGACTCGCGGGCGACCAGGGAGAAGCGGCTGACGAACTCCTCCTGGTCCGCCACCGGGCCCGCGCCGCCCATCCGCGCGACCAGCAGTTCGACCGCGCGCCCGGCCATCAGCTCATGGTCCGGGTCCACCGTGGACAGGGAGGGGACCAGGAACGCGCTCTCGTCGACGTTGTCGAAGCCGATCACCTTCACCTGCTGCGGCACCCGCACCCCGGCGTCGGCCAGGCCGCGCAGCACGCCGATCGCGACGGAGTCCGTCACACAGAACACCCCGTCGAAGTCCAGCCCCTCCGCCACCATGGCCCGCGCCTGCCGCGCGGCCGCCGCCATGGTCAGCGCCGGAACCGTGCGCACCAGCTCCGCGGCGTCGGGCAGCCCGGCGGCGCGCAGGGCCTGCCGGTAACCGGTGTGCCGCAGGCTCGACACATCGACCTCCGTGCCCAGTTCCCCGCAGACGACGGCCACCCGCCGGCAGCCCCGCTCGAGCAGATGCCGGGTGGCGGCGGCGGACGCCTCGGCATTGGGCATCGCGACATGGTCCACCGGACCGCCGAAGATCCGCTCGCCGAGGATCACCACCGGGTGGTCCACCCGGAGCGCCGCCACATCGGCCTGGCCCATGCCGACCGTGCTCAGGATCAGGCCGTCGTAGAGCCGGTTGCGGGACAGGGTCAGCGCCGCCAGCTCGTTCTCGCGGCGGGCTCCGGTCTGCTCGATGCTCACCCGCAGACCGTGCCGGCCGGCCGCGGCGATGAGGGCGGCGGCCAGCCGGCCGTAGTACGGCAGGTTCACCTCGGGCACGGCGAGACCGATGGTCCCGGTGCGGCCCGTGCGCAGGTTGCGGGCCGCCACGTTGACCCGGTAGTCGAGCCGGGCCATCGCCTCCAGGACGCGCTGCCGGGTGGCCGGGCGGACATGGGGACGGTCGTTGATGACGTTGGAGACGGTCATCGCGGACACCCCGGCCGCCTTCGCCACGTCCTGGATGGTCGCCACGCTCACTCCCGCCCGTCGTCCTCCGCGAGACGATAGAGGGCGGCGCCGTGGGCGGGCAGGTCGACGGTCAGGTGACGGCCGTCGTGCCCGACGTCGGTACGGCTCCACAGCTCCCGCACCCGGTCGCCGGGCCGGGCGCCGACCGAGCCGAGCGGCACCTCGTACCGGCGGGGTCCGTCGGCCAGCGAGAACACCGCCGCGTACCGGGTACGGCCGTCGGTGTCCCCGGCGGTCCACAGCACCAGATCGCGCTCGCGCAGCACCTCACGGTTGCCGGTGCTGTGCCACAGCACGGCCAGCGCCTCGGCGTTGGTGAGCAGTGCGATGGTCTCGGGCGGGCTGGTGGGCAGGTCGCCGCCCATCATCAGCGGCGACCGGGAGATCAGCCACAGCGTGAGCAGGCTGATCTGCTCGGGCCGGGTCAGGCGGCTCAGCCGGTCGTCGCCGACTTCGGCACGGATGCCGATCCGGCCGAGGGGCAGCATGTCGGCGTCCGCCCAGCCGCCTGGGCCCTGCCAGGGGGCCCAACGGGCCATCCGGGCGAACTGGGCCTCGATGTCCTCCCACCGGTCCCACAGGTCGTCGCAGACCCGCCACATGGTGGCGTGCTCGCGCAGGTGGTCCAGGTGGGCCAGGGAGACGTCGGTGCCGGGGGACAGGCTCAGCTCGATCGGGCGTCCGCTGCGCTCGATCGCGCGGGCGTAGGCGGTGATCTCCCGTTCGTGGTACGGGAAGAGCATGTCGTCGGCCTTGATGAAGTCGACGCCCCACTGCGCGAACTGGGCCACCTGGGCGTCGTAGTAGGCCTGGGCGCCCGGATGGCCGTGGTTCAGGCCGTAGTTGTCGGTGTTCCAGGGGCAGACCGAGCCGGTGTCGGCGATCTGGTCGGCGGTGAACTCCGTACCGGCGACGGGCAGCCGGGCGGCGACGGCCCGGCGCGGGATGCCCCGCATGATGTGCAGGCCGAAGCGGAGTCCGAGGTCGTGCACCCGGCGGGCCAGCGGCGCGAAGCCCGCTCCGTCCGCGGCGGAGGGGAAGCGGTTCGGTGCGGGCAGCTGGCGGCCGTATCCGTCGAGGACCAGCGGGGCGTCCGGGTTGTAGCCGTGGGCGCGGGCGGTGGGCTCGTACCACTGGATGTCGACCACCACGGTGTCCCAGCCGTGCGGCAGCAGGTGCTCGGCGAGGAACGCGGCGTTGTCGAGCACCTCGGCCTCGGTGACGGTGGGGCCGTAGCAGTCCCAGCTGTTCCAGCCCATCGGGGGGCGGGAACGCCGGTCGGGCAGGGGACGGTGCGGGGGTGTCATCGGGGGCTTCCTTACTGTGCCGGGCCAGAGGGGTCTGGACGGTGACGAAGGAGTGCGATGGCAGGGTGAGGCGCACCTCGGCGGGCTCTCCGAGATCCTTTGTATCGATAAAAAACTCGCATCGGAGCGCGGGGGCGTCAAGGGGTGGGGCACGCCAAGACGGCGGAGGGACGACTTGTGTGCCCACGGGGCGTGGTGCGACGCTTCGTGCGCCGGCCATGACCCCGGTCGGCAACGGCTGTGAGCAGGGGTTTCCTCAGTGCCGCAGGCCCTGTGCGAAACCCCCCGGGACAAGACGGGGAGTGGCCCGATGGAGTTGGAGCTGCGGCATCTGCGGGTGCTCTGCGCGATCGCCGACGCGGGCAGTGTGGGCCGCGCCGCCGCGCACCTGGGGTACTCGCAGCCCGCGGTGAGCACCCAGCTCCGCCGCATCGAACGCCACCTGGGCGAGCCGCTGTTCGAACGCGGCACCAGTGGGGTACGGCCGACCGGATACGGCGCCGAGGTCGTCGCCCAGGCCCGGGACGTGCTGGCCCGCGCCGACGCCATCGGCCACCGCCCGGCCGCCCGGCCCCGCCGTACCCTGCGCGTCGCCTCGACCAACTCGCCCATGCTCTCCGGCACGGTCTCCGGGATCCGGGCCCGGCTGCCGGAGCTGTCCCTCGCCGTCAACAGCGTCTACGCGTCCTCGCGGATCGTGGAGCTGCTGGAGGAGGGCGCGGTGGACGCCGCCATCGCCGCCGACTACCCGGGCATGGAGCTGCGGCACTCCGGCGCGGTGCGGCACCGCGGGATCGTCACCGAGCCGACGTTCGTGGCCCTCCCCGCCCGGCACCGGCTCCGCCAGTGCGCCCAGGTGCAGCTCGCCGACCTCGCCGAGGACGCCTGGTTCGTGACGCCGGACGACGGCGCGGGCTGGCCCGGGGTGTTCTACGACGCCTGCGCGGCGGCCGGATTCACCCCGGTCGCCGTCCACGAGTTCCTCGGCGACCAGAACCAGCTGCAAAGCATGATCGCCGACGGTCTCGGGGTCTCCCTGGTGCAGCCGACCTTCCGCCCGGTCCCGCAGGTCGTCGTCAAGCCGCTGGCCGGCTCCCCGCTGTGGTGCCGCTATGTGCTCGCCTGGCGGCCCGATGCGGTCGACGACGAGGTGGTGGACACGGTGCTGCAATCCGCCACCGCCGCCTACCGCGACCTCGTCGCCCAGGCGCCCCACCTGCGCACCTGGGCCTCGCGGACATGGAGCGTCGCCGGGGCGTGAGCGGCCCCGGCACATCCCCGCCGGCAGATCACGGAGACGCCGCGATGTTATGAGCGGCCGGTGTCATGTGCTATGTCACACGGCATTGTTGGCGCGGGTGACCCGCTGAGACAGTGCCTCACACGCCTCAACACCCCACAGAGGCGCATCTTTTCGTGGAGGACTCCCGATGCGCTATCGCTTCGCGCTGCCCGGACGCCTGGCCGGCGCCGCGGCCGTCTGCGCGACCGTGGCCGGTCTGCTGACCACCCCGGCGCTGGCGGCCCCCGGACCGCACACCGGCCCGGCCCCCGGGTCGCACACCCGCCCGGCCGTCCCCTCGCCGACCGGCGCCGCCACCGCGGCCGACGAGCGCCCCGCCACCCAGCCCCGGCGGCTGAGCCCGGCCCAGCTCCCGCCCCGGCAGCCGCCGGCGGGCCGGACGGCGCACCGCTCGCCCCGGGCCGCCTCCTGCGCCCCGGCGGACTTCGGCGGCCGTACCGGTTCCGCCCTGGTCTCCTTCGTGCAGGCGTCGACCACGGACTGCGTCAACACCCTCTTCTCGGTCACCGGCAAGGACGCGCACGACGTCTTCCGCGAGGCGCAGATGGCGACCGTCGCCAAGGCGTTCACCCGCACCGCCGGACGGTACGGCGGCGACAACTCCGGCAGCCTGGAGCAGCTGGTCCTCTTCCTGCGCGCCGGCTACTACGTCCAGTTCAATCACTCCGCGGACGTCGGGCCGTACAGCGCGCGTCTGACCACCGCCGTCACGGCCGGCCTGGACGCCTTCTTCGCCCGCCCGCACTCGGCGGACGTCAGCGCGGTCAACGGCGACATCCTCGGCGAGACCGTCATCCTCACCGACAGCGCCGACCAGCAGGGCCGCTACCTGGACGTCTACCGGCGGCTGCTGGAGGACTACGACAGCTCCTACGACGCGATCCCCAGCATGGTCCGGGCCGTCAACGACGTCTACACGCCGCTGTGGCGCGGCAACTGGAACCCGGAGTACGTCCGGGCGGTCGAGGCCGACCCGGGCATCGTCGACACCCTGTACGACTTCGCCCTCGCCAACACCGACCAGCTGGGCACCGACCTGGCCTTCCTGGACGCCAACGCCGGGATGAACCTGGCCCGTTACGTCGAGCACCCCGAACTCCACGACGACGTCGCGCCGTTGACCCGGGACCTGCTGCATGCGACCGCGATGACCGGCCCGACGGCCGCGCTGTGGGTGGCCGTGGCCACCCAGGCGAACTCCTACGACGCCGCGAACTGCGCGTACTACGACGTCTGCGACCTGCCGGCCAGGCTGACCGCGGCCGTGCTGCCGGTCACCCACCGCTGCGACGCGAACGTCACCCTGCGCGCCCAGTCCCTGACCGCCGCCGAGCTGGACGCGGCCTGCTCCAGCGTGGTGAACCAGAGCGCCTACTTCCGCAACCTGGTGAAGGCCGGCGGCCCGATACCCGGCCAGTACGTGTCCACGATCGAGCTGGTCGTCTTCGCCAGCCGCGCCGACTACCAGACCTACGCGGGCCCGATCTACGGCATCGGCACCGACAACGGCGGCATGACCCTGGACGGCAACCCCTCGGATCCGGCCAACCACGTCACGTCGATCATGTACCAGAAGAACTACGACGACGGCTTCACGGCCCGGATCTGGAACCTCAACCACGAGTACACGCACTTCCTGGACGCCCGCGACGACATGAAGGGCGACTTCGACCAGCAGGTCTCGGTGCCGGACGTGTGGTGGATCGAGGGTGTGGCCGAGTACGTCTCCTACAGCTACCGCAACCTGCCCGACGAGCAGGCGGCCCAGGAGGCGGCCAAGCACACCTACACGCTGAGCACGCTGTTCGAGAACACCTACGCCAACAGCGACGTGACCCGCACCTACCCGTGGGGCTACCTGGCCGTGCGTTACATGGCCGAGCGGCACCCCGACGACATCCAGCGCATGCTGGCCCGGTTCCGCGCCGGTGACTACGCCGGCGGCTACGCCGTCTACCACGACGGCATCGGCACCCGCTACGACGCCGACTTCGACCAGTGGCTCACGGCGTGTGCCGCGGGCGCCTGCGCCCGGCCCGCCAGGGCCTGAGCGCACGCGCCACAGCACGGCGGCCGCCGACCGGGACCCCGGTCGGCGGCCGCAGCGTGCATCGGGCCCGGCGTCAGACGGCCGTCGCCGGGTACGTCGGGTACTCCACGCCCGAGACGTGCTGGACGACCCGGACCACCTGGCAGGAGTAGCCGAACTCGTTGTCGTACCAGAGGTAGAGGATCGCGTTGTCGCCGTCGACCTTGAGGGCGCCGGCGTCCACGATCGAGGCGTGACGCGAGCCGATGAAGTCGCTGGAGACCGCGTCGGGCGCCGTGGTGAAGTCGATCTGGCGCTTGAGCGGCGAGGTCAGCGACACCTCGCGCAGGTAGTCGTGCACCTCTTCCTGGGTGGCCTCGCGGGCCAGCTGGAGGTTGAGGATCGCGATCGAGACGTCCGGCACCGGCACCCGGATCGAGCTGCCGCTGATCTTCGCCTTGAGGTCGGGCAGCGCCTTGGCGACGGCGGAGGCGGCACCGGTCTCGGTGATCACCATGTTGAGCGGCGCGGAGCGGCCCCGGCGCTCGGACTTGTGGTAGTTGTCCAGCAGGTTCTGGTCGTTGGTGAACGAGTGGACCGTCTCCACGTGGCCGCGCAGCACGCCGTACTCGTCGTCCATGGCCTTCAGCGGCGGCACGATCGCGTTGGTGGTGCAGGAGGCGCAGGACAGGATCTGCTCGTCCGGCTTGATGGTGTCGTGGTTGACGCCGTGCACGATGTTCGGGACGTCGCCCTTGCCGGGCGCGGTCAGCACGACCTTCTCGATACCGGGGCGCAGGTGCTTGGACAGACCCTCGCGGTCGCGCCACTTGCCGGTGTTGTCGATGAGGATGGCGTCCCGGATGCCGTACTCGGTGTAGTCCACGGCGCTGGGGTCGTCGGCGTAGATCACCTTGATGGCGTTGCCGTTGGCGACGATGGTGCTCTCGGCCTCGTCCACGGTGATGGTGCCCTGGAACTGGCCGTGGATGGAGTCGCGGCGCAGCAGCGAGGCGCGCTTGACGATGTCCTGGGCGCCGCCGCCGCGGACCACGATGGCGCGCAGGCGCAGCCCGTTGCCGGAGCCGGCCTTCTCGATGAGGAGGCGGGCGACGAGCCGGCCGATGCGGCCGAAGCCGTACAGCACGACATCGCGCGGCTCGCGGCGCTCGATCTTGTTGGCGCCGGTCGCGCCGGCGACGGCCTCGGCGGTGAACTCCTCGATGCTCAGGCCGCGGTCGTCGGCCTGGTACTGCGTGGCGAGCATGCCGAGGTCGATCTGGGAGGGCCCGAGGTCGAGGGTGGTGAGGGCCTTCAGGAACGGCATGGTCTCGGTGACGGACAGCTCCGCGCCGGCGATCTGCCGGGCGAAGCGGTGCGTCTTCAGGATGCTGACCACCGACTTGTTCACCAGGGAGCGGCTGTGCAGCAGGACGGTCACGTCCTGCTCGCGGTGCAGCTTCCCGATGAGCGGGATCATCGACTCCGCGATCTCCTCGCGGATCTTCCAGTTGGTGAACGAGTCGTCGTTGACAGTCACAGATCCATCTTTCGAGCTAGGCAGCGCTCAGATGATAACAACACCTCGGAGGGCCCCCGCGGGGGGTGTCCGGGAGCCGGGAGCGGGCCGGGAAGTTTGCCCCGATTCCTGAATCGGGGTGGAAGTGTGTAAGAAACCCGGGTCGCGGTTTGCTCGTCTTACCCGGCGTGTTCAAGGTCAAGAGTGTGACCACCTCATCCGTACCCCGGCCCGAGCCGACCGCCCCGTCCGGTCCCCTCCGCCGTCCACCGGCCCTGCCCCGGATCGCCCGGCGCGGGATCCCCGAGGGGGCACTCCCGGCCCTCGCCCTGTTCGCGGCCGTCCGGCTCGCCGGGGTGCTCACGGTGATCCTCACCAACGCGGCGCGCGGCCACCCGCTGGTCAAGAACCTCGCCCACTCCTGGGACTCCCGCTGGTATCTGCACATCGCCGGCCAGGGCTACGGCCATCTCATCTGGATCACGCCCGAAGGTGCCGTCCAGGTCGACTGGGCGTTCTTCCCGCTGTATCCCGCCCTCATCAAGGCGCTGATCACCGTCCTGCCGCTCACTCCGGGCCAGGCCGCGATGGTCATCGCCTGGATCGCCGCGGGCGTGGCGGCGTACGGCGTCTACGTCATCGGCCACCACCTGTACGGGCGGGGTGTCGCCACCGTGCTGGTCGGGCTGTGGGCCGTCATGCCGCACGCCGTCGAACTGACCATCGCCTACACCGAGTCGCTGTTCGCCGCGCTCGCCGTCTGGTCCCTGTACTGCGTGCTCACCCGCCGCTGGGTGTGGGCCGGTGCGCTGGCCGCGGCCGCGGGCCTCTCCCGGCCCAGCGGGTTCGCGCTGGCCGGCGCCGTCATCCTGGCCGCCGCCGTCGAGGTGGTGCGGCAGCGCGGCCGGGTCCCGGCACGGCTGTGGGCCGGTGCGCTGCTGGCCCCCCTGGGCTGGTTCGGCTATGTGCTGTGGGTCGGCAGCCAGACCGGCGACGTGTTCGGCGGCTACTTCACGGTGCAGAGCGCCTGGGACTCGCGCTTCGACTTCGGTGTCGGCGCCCTGCGCTTCGTCAGAGCCCTGCTGCTGCACGGCGGCGGCGTCGTCTACCCGGCCGCCCTGATGATCGTCGCCGTGAGCCTGCTGCTGTTCGCGCTGCTGTGCCTGGACCGGGCCCCGCTGGTCCTGGTGATCTTCACCGGGATCCTGATCCTGCTCGTGCTCGGCGGATCCGGCTCCTTCTCCTCCAAGCCGCGGTTCCTGCTGCCGGCCTTCCCGCTGCTCATCCCGATGGCCCGCGCGCTCACCCGGACCTGGCGGGTGCGGCCCGCCCAGGCGGTGGTCGTGTACGGCGCCCTCACCGTCGTGTCCCTGCTGTTCGGCGCCTATGTGATGGCGGTGGCCCACTCGCCGCTGTGAGCCGCGCCGGCCCCCGTCCGGTCGTACCGACGGGGGCCGGCGCCCTCCAGCCGCCGAAACGAGGAAAGCCACCGGACGGCCGGTGGCTGGTGCCTGGATTTCCCAGGGCCGGAGGGCACGACACGGGCGGCACGCCGACGCGGGAGCGTCCACGTGCCGCCCGGTTTCCCGGCGGAGCCGGGCCGCGCCGGTCAGCGAGGGTTGAACACCACGCTGGCGAAGTGCCTGCTGTCGGGCGCCGCATGGCCGGGGGCGAGCCGCAGCGCCGCGCCCTGGCACTTCTTCTTCGTGTAGACGACGAGCGGCTTCTTCGTGGAGTTGCGCGGGCCACGCGCCTCCTGGCCCATGTCGAAGCACTTGTTGTCCGGCGGGCTGTCGATGGCGTACGCCTTGCCCTGGGGGCCGATCCACACGAACGTGCCGTCCGCGGCGAGCGCGGAACCCATGGTGGTCACGGAGAGGACGAGCCCGCCGAGGACGGCGACGAGCGGACGACACAGACGCATGGAGATGTCCTTCGTGGTCCTTCGCGCGTGATCCCGCGCGAAAGCGAATGAGTGGGGGAAGCGGTCCGGGGCCGGACCGGGGAGCCGGCCGGGACCGCCACCGCCATCTCACACCCACGGCCCCGCGCATCCCCGGGGCCGACACGGATACGTCCACCGTTCGGGTGAGGACCCACGGCGGGCCGCGCCCGGCCGAGATCGTCCCCTATGGGCGTGATCATCATATATAGGTAAAATCGAGGCGTTTGCCGAATGTTCAGGCGGGTGCTTCCCGGGCCCCGCCCTGTCGGAAGTGACCGATGCCCCGCAAGCGCTCCACGGACGACGGCGACGAGCTGCTGGCCAGACTCGGCTCGCTGACCGCCCAGGCACGTCAGCGCGCGGAGCTTCAGCGCACCCAGGTCGAGCTGGCCATCGCCCTCCAGCGCGGCATGCTGCCCCGGGACCTCCCCACCGCCCCCGGGCTGCACCTCGCCGTCCGGTACGCGCCGGCCAACCTCGGCCTCAACGTGGGCGGCGACTGGTACGACGCGTTCACCCTGCCCGACGGCAGGATCGGGCTGTCCATCGGCGACGTCCAGGGGCACAACATCGAGGCCGCCGCCTTCATGGGCCAGGTCCGGGCCGGGCTGCGCGCACTCGCCACCGTCACCGGTGAACCCGGCGAGCTGCTGGCCCGCACCAACGAGCTGCTGCTCGCGCTCGGCAGCGACCTCTTCGCCACCTGCACCTTCATGCGGCTCGACCCGGAAACCGGCGTGCTGGAGAGCGCCCGCGCCGGTCACATCCCCTTCGTGTGGGCCACGGCCGACGGAAAGTCCGGCGTCGTCGACGACGAGGGCGGACCGCCGCTCGGCATCGAGCGGGGCTTCGAGTACCCGGTCACCCGGCACCGGCTCACCACCGGCGGAGTGTTCGTGCTGGTCACGGACGGAGTGGTGGAGGGACCCTCGCTGGCGATCGAGGCCGGCCTGGACCAGGTGGTGCGCCTCGCGGGCATCGCCGCCGTCGCCGGTCTGGCGGCCCCGGCACTGGCCGCCGCCGTGATCAAGGGCGCCGAGAGCGTCGGACACGAGGACGACGCCGCCGTCCTCGTCGTGGGCCTCGACGGGCCCGGCACGCATCCCTGAACGGGCCGAGGCCGCCCGCCCCGGATCCGCCGCCCGGGCCGGGCGCCGGGTCCACCCATAGGGCCGGACCACCGCGTCTCTCGCCTCGCCGACCCGCGCCCGGCGGTGTGAGATTGCTGCTGTGGTGGGTATCGAGGAACTGCGCCGGCCGGGCGCCTATGCCGTCCAGGTGCTGGCCGTCGCGGCCTGCTACTACGTGGCCGGCCGGCTCGGACTGCTGCGCGAGCTGTCCGTCGAGGGCGCCGTCGTCACCCCCATCTATCCGCCGACCGGCGTAGCCGTCGCCGCCCTGCTCATCCTCGGGCTGAGCTGCTGGCCCGGCATCACGCTCGGCGCCTTCTTCGTCGTGCTCTCCCTCACCACCCCGCACCTCGATGTGATCGGCGTCCTCTTCGGCAGCACCGCCGCACCGCTGTGCGCCGCGCTGCTGCTGCGCCGGGCCCGTTTCCACCCCGACCTCGGCCGGTTGCGCGACGGCGTCGCCCTGGTGTTCCTGGGCGCGCTGGGCGCGATGCTGATCAGCGCGACGGTCGGCGTCGGGCTCCTGGTGCTCACGGACAAGCTGGCCGCCCAGAGCTTCTGGCCCGTCTGGCTCGCCTGGTGGGTCGGCGACGCGATGGGTGTACTGATCGTGACGCCGTTGCTGCTCCTGCTGTACGGCGCGCGTCGGCTGCCGCCGCTGGGCCGCTGGAAGGAGGCGACCGCACTCACGCTGGTCACCTGCGCTCTCGTCCCGCTGGCCGCCTTCAGCCCGATCAGCCTGCTGTTCCTCGTCTACCCGTTGCTCATCTGGGCCGCCCTGCGCTTCCAGCTGGTGGGCAGCGCACTGTGCGCCCTGCTGACGTCCGTGCTGGCGACGGTCGCCGCCACGGACGGCGTCGGCGCCTTCGCCGGGCTCGACCGGATCGAGACCATGGCGAAGCTCCAGGCGTTCAACGGCTCCATGGCCCTCACCGCGCTGCTGCTGTCCGCCCTGATCACCGAGCAGCGCAACACCCGCAACTCGGTGGAGAAGGCTTGCCAGGAACTGGTCGAGGTGCTGGAACACCTCACCGCCGGCGAGCCCCCGCCCCCACGCCCGCAGCCCGGCACCGACGAGCCCTTCGACCGCCCCTGGCCCGGCGGCCCCTAGCGTCCCCCGCCCGGGTCACCGCCGCGAGCGGTTCACCGGCCCCTCGTCGTCACCGCCCGGCTCCGCCGAGCCCGTGCCTTCGGGAGCGTCACCGGACCGCCGTACCGGCGGATGCGCGGACCCGGTCGCGCCGGGCCGACCGCCGCCGGTCGTGCCGTAGCCGCCCGGGATACCCGGCGGCATGTCCGCGGCGGCCTGCGCCTCGCTGACCCGGCGCCGGGCCCGCACCCCCGGCCGACGCTCCGGGTACGGGTACTCGAACGGCTCGGCGGAGGCCCGTGCGCTGTCCGTCTCACGCTGCCGGCGCGCGGCACGCTCGGCAGCGCTCGCGTCGTCGCCCTGTCGGTTGCGGTGCTTGTCGTCCATGCCGCGCCGGGTACCCGGGAGCGCCCGCCGCCAACGCCTCACGGCGTGTCGAACGGCCGCCCGGGGGCACTGGGAGACGATGGAAAGGCCCGGCCACGGGCACGGGCCGGACCGGAGAGACAGGGGCGGCATGGACCAGCGGCGGATGGCCTCGCCTGGTGGCGGGCCTGTGCATCGGGCCGCGCGTGGAGACGGCGGGCGGGGGACCGGCCACGGCAAGGACTGGCAAGCGCCCCCGGCGCCGTGCCTCTACCCCCGGGGTCCGCTGGCGGTGACGGCGTGGTAGATGAGTCCGGCCCGGGCGGCGGCCCTTGGCCTGTGGGCTCCGCCCACGGGAAGGGGCTGGCAGGCGCCCCCGGTGCCGCGCCTCTGCACCCGGGCGGGTCGCAGGCGGGTTCCGTCTCGGGTGGTGCCGCGGGGCGGGCGGCCCGGGACTCCGGTGCGCCGGAGGGCGCCGAGGGGAGCAGCGGGCGTACGCCGTCGGGCCGCGGGGGAGGGGACGTGCGTCGGATGATTCCGCGGACCGATGCGCTGCTGCGTGATCCCCGTCTCGCCGCTGCCGTGGAGCGGCTCGGTGGAGGCGTGGTCAAGGCGGCTGTCCGGCAGGCGCAGGAGCGGGCCCGGGCGGGCGGGATCGCCCCGGGGCAGGTGGCGGAGGCCGCCCTCGCCCTGCTGCCCGTCACCGCGAGCGGTCTGCGGCCGGTGGTCAACGCGACCGGGGTGCTGCTGCACACCAACCTCGGCCGGGCCCCGCTCTCGGCCGCGGCCCGCCGGGCCGTCCAGGAGGCCGCCGGGCCCACCGACGTGGAACTCGACCTGGACACCGGCGTCCGGGCCCGCCGGGGCCGCTCCGCCCTCGCCGCCCTGCGCCAGCGGGTACCAGCCGCGGGCGCCGTGCACGTCGTCAACAACGGCGCGGCCGCACTCGTCCTCGCCGCCACGGCGCTCGCGGCCGGCCGGGAGATCGTCGTCAGCCGCGGCGAGATGGTGGAGATCGGCGACGGTTTCCGCCTGCCCGACCTGCTGGTCTCCACCGGCGCCCGGCTCCGCGAGGTCGGCACCACCAACCGCACCACCGCCGCCGACTACGCCGACGCGATCGGCCCCGACACCGGCTTCGTGCTGAAGGTGCACCCCTCCAACTTCCGCATCACCGGCTTCACCCGGTCCGCCACGGCAGCCGAGCTGACCGGTCTCGGGGTACCGGTCGTCGTCGACATCGGCTCCGGCCTGCTCGCCCCGCACCCCGCGCTGCCCGAAGAGCCCGACGCCGACACCCAGCTGCGCGCAGGCGCCGCCCTGGTCACCGCGAGCGGCGACAAGCTGCTCGGCGGATCCCAGTGCGGCCTGCTCCTCGGCGACCAGGACATCGTCCGCACGCTCGCCCGGCATCCGCTGGCCCGTGCCCTGCGCGTCGACAAGCTCACCCTCGCCGCGCTGGAGGCCACCCTCACCGGGCCGCCCACCCCGACCGCCCGCGCCCTCACCGCCGACCCGGCCCGGCTGACCGCCCGCGCCGAGCGGCTCGCCGCCTCGCTCACCGCCGACGGCATCGACGTACGGGCCGTACCGAGCACCGCCACGGTCGGCGGCGGCGGCGCCCCCGGCGTCACCCTGCCCAGCGCGGCCCTCTCCCTGCCCGAGCGGTATGCCACGGCCCTGCGGACCGGACCGGGCCCGGTGGTCGGACGGCTGGAGGCCGGGCGCTGTCTGCTGGACCTGCGCGCGGTGCCGGAGGAGGACGACGAACGGCTCGCCGAAGCCGTACGGGCGGTGCACGCGCGGTGCGCCGGCCCGGCGGCGGAAGGGCGGACGTGATGCGGGTCCTCGCCACCGCCGGCCATGTCGACCACGGCAAATCGGCCCTGGTCCGCGCCCTCACCGGGATGGAACCCGACCGGTACGAGGAGGAACGCCGCCGCGGCCTTACGCTCGACCTGGGCTTCGTCTGGACCCGGCTCGGCCCGGACGGCGAACACCTCGCCTTCGTGGACGTCCCCGGGCACGAGCGGTTCGTCGCCACCATGCTCGCCGGGGTCGGACCCGTGCCCGCGGTGCTCTTCGTGGTCGCCGCCGACCAGGGCTGGCAGCCGCAGTCCGAGGAACACCTCGCCATCCTCGACGCGCTCGGCGTCCGGCACGCCGTCCTCGCGATCACCCGCAGCGACCTCGCCGACCCGGCACCCGTGCGCGCCGACGCCCTCGAACGGCTGGCCGCCACCTCCCTCGGCACGGTGCCCGCGGTGGCGGTGAGCGCCGTCACCGGCCGCGGACTGGACGCTCTGCGCACCGAACTCGCCCGGCTGGCCGAGGAGTTGCCCGCACCCGACCGGGACGCAGACGTACGGCTCTGGCTGGACCGGGCCTTCACCGTCCGCGGCCACGGCACCGTCGTCACCGGCACCCTCGGCGCGGGCACGCTGCGCGTCGGCGACCGGCTGGCCACCGGGGACGGCGGCGCCGGCCTGCGGGTCAGAGGGCTCCAGAGCCTGCACGAGGAGCGCACCGCGGTCGGCGCCGTCGCCCGGGTCGCCGTCAACGTGCACGGCCCCGGCGACGCGGCCCTGAGCCGCGGGCAGGTGCTGCTCACCCCGGACCGCTGGCGGTGCGCCGAGCTGATCGACGTACGGGTCACCGGCGAGCCCACGGCCGACCTGCCCCGCCAGGTCACCCTGCACATCGGCACCGCCGCCGTCCCGGTGACCGTCCGCCCGCTCGGCACGGACACCGCCCGGCTCACCCTCTCCCGCGCCCTGCCGCTGCGCGTCGGCGACCGGGCCGTGCTGCGCGAGCCCGGGGGCGGCCGCAGGCCCCGCGCGGCCACCGTCCTCGACGTACGGCCGCCCCGGCTGACCCGGCGCGGTGCCGGCCGGGCCCGCGCGGCCGAACTGGCCACCATGACCGGCCGGCCCGACGGCACCGCCGAACTCGCCCGCCGCAAGCTGATCCGCCGCGCCGAACTGCGGGCGATAGGCGTCCCGGTCCCCGCCGAACCCGTGGCCGGCGACTGGCTCGCCGACCCGCACCACTGGGACACCCTGAAGGACCGGCTCACCACCGAGACCGAGCGGCACGCCCGCGCCCACCCGCTCGACCCCGGGCTGCCCACCGAGGCCGCCCGCCGACTGCTCGGCCTGCCGGACCGCGCGCTGGTCGACGCCCTGGCCACCGCCACACCCGGGCTGCGCGCCCGCGGGGGCCGGCTGTACCCCGCCGACCGCGCACGGCCCGGGCTGCCCCCGCCCGTCCGCGCGGCCGTGGACGCGGTCCGCCGCGACCTGGCCCGTACGCCGTTCCGCGCGCCCGAGGCCGGCCGGCTCGCCGAACTGGGCCTGGACCGCAAGGCGTTGGCGGCGGCCGTGCAGGCGGGGGCGCTGCTGCGGATCGCCGACGGGATCGTGCTGCTGCCCGGCGCGGACACCGCGGCCGCCGCCGTCCTGCGCGAGCTGCCCGAGCCGTTCACGCTCAGCGAGGCACGCCGGGCCCTGGACACCACCCGCCGGGTGGCCGTACCGCTGCTGGAGTTCCTGGACGCCCGGGGACACACGGAACGCCTGGACGACCAGCGCAGGCGCTGTCGCCGGGACGGGACGGACGGAGGCGGACAGGAATCGAACCTGCCTGTCCGAGCTGCTCGGACACCTCGGTTTTGAAGACCGGGAGGGCCACCAGGCACCCACACGCCTCCACCACCCGTCAGGCTTCTGCCCCAGGAGACCACCGCCATGTCAAAGACTTCGGTACCGACCCGCCGGGCGCCCGTCCGGCTCACGCAGTTCGCCCATGGCGGCGGCTGCGCCTGCAAGATCCCGCCGGGGGAGCTGGAGGAGGTGGTCGCCGGGCCTGACCGCACCGGCACTCGCCGGGGGCGACACGCCCCTGCTCGTCGGGCTCGCCACCGGGGACGACGCGGCCGTGGTCACCCACCGGGGCACGGCACTCGTGTGTACGGCGGACTTCTTCACCCCGGTCGTGGACGACCCCTACGACTGGGGACGCATCGCCGCCGCCAACGCCCTGTCCGACGTCTACGCGATGGGCGGCCGGCCGGTCCTCGCCGTCAACCTGCTGGCCTGGCCGCGCGACCGGCTCCCCTTCGAACTGGCCCGCGAGGTGCTGCGCGGCGGACTCGACATCGCCACCGAGGCCGGCTGCCATGTCGGCGGCGGGCACAGCGTGGACGATCCCGAGCCGAAGTACGGCATGGCCGTCACCGGCCTCGCCGATCCCGACCGGCTGCTCCGCAACGACACCGGCCGGCCGGGGCAGCCGCTCTGCCTGACCAAGCCGCTGGGCTTGGGCGTGCTGAACAACCGGCACAAGGCCACCGGCGAGCGCTTCGAGCAGGCCGTCGCCACCATGACGGCCCTCAACCGGGACGCCGCCGAGGCCGCCCTCGCGGCCGGGGCCCGCTGCGCCACCGACATCACCGGCTTCGGCCTCCTCGGCCATCTGCACAAGCTGGCCCGCGCCTCGAAGGTGACCGCTGTCATCGACACCGCCGCCGTGCCGTACCTGGACGGCGCCCGGGAGGCCGTACGCGACGGCTACGTCAGCGGCGGCACCCGGCGCAACCTCGAATGGGTGGCCCCGCACACCGACTTCGGGGACACCGACGACGGCACCCGGCTGCTGCTGGCCGACGCGCAGACCTCCGGCGGTCTGCTGGTCGCCGGGGAGGTGCCCGGGGCGCCGGTGGTGGGGGAGCTGGTGCCGCGCGGGCCCCACTCGATCGTGCTCCGGTAGGGGTTCGACGGCCAGGGCTCAGGGCTCCGTGCCCGTGCGCTCGTCGATGCCCGCGCGGATCCGGTAGGCGCGGACCAGCGCCAGGGAGGCAGGGCCGCGCGGCCTGCGCCCCGGGCGGATGTCCACGGCGAACGCCTTCGACTCCTGGATGTGCGTGTTCGGGTCCAGGGACAGATGCAGCAGCTCGTTGGCCGCGTCCCCGGTGCTGTACCCGTTCGGGCCCCAGTGGTACGGCAGGCCCACCTGGTGCAGCCGGCGCCCGTGCACGGTCAGCGGCGCCATCCGGTCCGTGACCAGCACCCGGGCCTCGATCACCGCGCGGGCGCTGACGATCGTCGCCCACCCGGTGTGCGTCAGGCCCCGCTCCGCGGCCAGCTCGGGGGAGACCTCGCAGAAGAACTCCGGCTGGAGCTCGGCCAGATACGGCTGCCAGCGCGACATGCCGCCCGCGGTGTGGTGCTCGGTGAGCCGGTAGGTGGTGGCCACGTACGGGAACACCGCGGAGCCGGGCTCGTCACCGCTCGGCTGGTAGCGGTTGTCCGGATGCGGCGGCAGCAACTGACGGACCGGGTTGCGCTGTTGGTCGTACAGGAGGTTGGCGAACGGCGAGTCCTGCGGCTCGTAGTGCGTGGGCAGCGGGCCGTCGGTGAGCCCGGACGGCACATACAGCCACGCCTTGCCGTCGGCCTGCATGATGAACGGATCCCTGCCCGACAGGGCCTCCGGGCCGGTCGCGCCCTCGGGCGGCTCGTGACCGGGCTCCTTGTCCTTCTTGAAGTCGGGTACGTCGTGCCCGGTCCACTCACCCCGCTCCGCGTCCCACCACACCAGTGCCTTCCGCTCGCTCCACGGGCGGCCCTCGGGGTCCGCGGAGGCGCGGTTGTACAGGATCCGGCGGTTGGCCGGCCAGGCCCAGGCCCACTCGGAGGCCACCCAGTCCTGCTCCCGGCCGGGCTTGCGGCGGGCGGCCTGGTTGACACCGTCGGCGCGGACACCGCAGTAGATCCAGCAGCCGCAGACGGTCGAGCCGTCGGACTTCAGCTCCTCGTACGAGGAGAGCGCGGCGCCCTCGGCGTCATGGCCGTTGATCTCGGCGAGGACGGCCTCGGCGTCCGGTTCGGCGAGTGCGCCCTTCGTCGGGTAGTCCCAGGCCAGGTCGAGCAGCGGCCGGTCCATCTCGTCGGCGGACCCCGCCAGCTTCTCCCGGATGATCCGCCCCAGGTGGTAGGCGAACCACAGGTCGCTGCGCGCCTCCCCGGGCGGTTCGACCGCCTGGTGGTGCCACTGCACCAGCCGCTGGGTGTTGGTGAAACTGCCGTCCTTCTCGGTGTGCGCGGCGGCCGGCAGGAAGAACACCTCGGTGCCGATGTCCTCGGTGCGCAGCTCACCGGTGGCGATCTCCGGGCCGTCCTTCCACCAGGTCGCCGACTCGATCAGCGAGAAGTCCCGGACGACCAGCCAGTCCAGGTTGGCCATGCCGAGCCGCATCAGCTTGGAGTTCGCGTTCCCCACGGCCGGGTTCTCGCCGATCAGGAAGTAGCCCTTGCAGACACCGTCCAGCTGGGCCGTCGTCGTCTCGTACGTCGAGTGCGAGCCGGTGAGCCGGGGCAGGTAGTCGAAGCAGAAGTCGTTCTCCGGGGTCGCCGCGTCACCCCAGTACGCCTTCAGCAGGCTCACCAGGTAGGCGCGCATGTTGCCCCAGTAACCCTTGTGGGCCGCCTCCGCCTCGACGAAGGCCTCCAGATCCTGGTTCTGGTGGGCGTGCGGCATCGGGATGTAGCCCGGCAGCAGGTTGAACAGGGTCGGGATGTCCGTCGAGCCCTGGATGGAGGCGTGCCCGCGCAGCGCCAGGATGCCGCCGCCCGGCCGGCCGATGTTGCCCAGCAGGGTCTGGAGCACCGAGGCCGCGCGGATGTACTGCACGCCCACCGTGTGCTGGGTCCAGCCGACCGCGTAGGCGAAGGCCGTGGTGCGGTCGCGGCCGGAGTTCTCCGTGACCAGCTCGCACACCTGCCGGAACAGCTCCTGCGGCACCCCGCAGACCTGCTCGACCAGCTCCGGGGTGTAGCGCGCGTAGTGCCGCCTGAGCACCTGGAAGACGCAGCGCGGATGGGTGAGCGTCTCGTCCCGCTCCGGCTCGCCCTCGCCGATCACCGCGCCGCCGGAGCCGTGCGCCTCGCCGCGCGCCGCCTCGGTCACCGAACTGCCGCCGCCGGTGCGCTCCTCGTACTCCTGGTCGCGCTCGCCCGAGGCCGCCTGCACCTCGGTGCCCTCGTACTGCCAACTGGCGTTGTCGTACCTCCGGTTGCGGGCGTCCAGGCCGGAGAAGACGCCGGCCAGGTCCTCGGTGTCGTGGAAGTCCTCGCGCAGGATCACCGGCGCGTTGCTGTACGCCACCACATAGTCGCGGAAGTACTTCTCGTGCTCCAGCACCTCGTGGATGATCCCGCCGAGGAACGCGATGTCGGTCCCCGCGCGCAGCGGGACGTGCAGATCGGCCAGTGCGCTGGTGCGGGTGAACCGCGGATCTACATGGATCACCTTGGCGCCGCGCGCCTTCGCCTCCATCACCCACTGGAACCCGACCGGATGGCACTCGGCCATGTTCGAGCCCTCGATGACGATGCAGTCGGCGTGCTGAAGGTCCTGCTGGAAGGTGGTCGCGCCGCCGCGTCCGAACGAGGTTCCCAGACCGGGAACGGTGGAGGAGTGTCAAACACGCGCCTGGTTCTCGATCTGGATCGCTCCCAGCGCGGTGAACAACTTCTTGAGCAGGTAGTTCTCTTCGTTGTCGAGCGTGGCCCCGCCCAGGCTCGCGATGCCGAGCGTGCGCCGGGTGCGGTTCCCGTCGGCCTCCCACTGCCAGCCGGCCCGGCGCGCCGCGATCACCCGGTCCGCGATCATGTCCATCGCGGTGCCGAGGTCCAGCCGCTCCCAGTCGGTGCCGTGCGGGCGCCGGTACAGCACCTGGTGCTCGCGGGCGTCCCCGGTGGTCAGCTGGAGGCTCGCCGCGCCCTTGGGGCAGAGCCGGCCGCGCGAGATCGGGGAGTCCGGGTCGCCCTCGATCTGGGTGACCTTCCCCTCCTGGACGTACACGTTCTGGCCGCAGCCCACCGCGCAGTACGGGCACACCGACTTCACCACCCGGTCGGCGGTGGCCACCCGCGGCGTCAGCCGCGCGCTGCGCCCGCTCCGGGCGGCGGCGCCCCGGCCCAGCGGGTCGGTGCCGGTCAGCTGCCGGTAGACCGGCCAGGAGTCGATCCAGGTGCGCACACCCATGCCCCGCTCCTTCCGCTCCGTCCTGCCCCGATTGTCCCGCGCCCGGCCGCCCCGGGCATCTTCCGGTGGGCCGCGGAGTACCCGGGCGGACGGGGGTCAAACGGCCGGTCCGCCGGTTCCGGCCGCCGCCTGGCCGCTGTCATCGCCGCCGCGCACGCGGCAGAGGGGCTTGCCATGATGGTCGGCAGGCGGGCCGTCGGCAGTGCCGCGGTGCCGCTCGCCCGGCTGCGGGTGGGTCTCGCCCGCGTCGCCCACGGAGGTGATCCGCTTGCTCGCCGACCGCCCTCGCGTCGTGCTGTTCGACGTCAACGAGACCCTCACCGATCTGACCCCGCTCGCTGCCCGCTTCGAGTACGTCGGCCTCCCCGGCCACCTCCTGCCGGCCTGGTTCGCCGGGGTGCTGCGCGACGGGATGGCCCTGACCCTCGCCGGGGGCCGGGCGTCCTTCGCGGCCGTGGCGGGGGACGGGCTGCGGACGCTGGCGGCCGGCGAGGAGGGCGCGACCGATCCGGAACGGGCCGCCGTACACGTCCTCGCCGGGCTCGCGGAGCTGCCCGTGCACCCCGACGTGCCCGCCGGAGTACGCGCCCTGCACACGGCCGGGTACCGCCTCGCGACCCTCACCAACGGCTCCGCCGGCACCACCCGCGCGGTGCTCGGCAGGGCCGGGCTCACCGACTGCTTCGAGACCCACCTCGATGTCGAGGCCGCGGGCCGCTGGAAGCCGGCCGGGGAGGCCTACGCCCACGCCCTGCACACCCTGGGCGTCGCGGCCGGCGAGGCACTGCTGGTCTCGGTGCACCCGTGGGACATCGACGGCGCCGCCGGGGCAGGGCTGGTCACCGCGTGGCTGCGCCGCACCTCACAGCCGTACCCCTCGTCCCCGCGGCACCCGGCGCTGACCGCCGTCTCGCTCCCGGACCTGGCGGCCCGGCTGGGCGCGGAGGGCCCGTAGACCGCGGCACCGAGCAGAACCGGGCCCTCGGAAGGCGCCCGGCGGTCAGGACGGCTGGACCTCGTCGAAGAGAGCGAGCGCTTCGGCGGGGTCAGGGCCCACGAGGCGTTCCAGACCGGCTGTCGTGATCTTCGCCCACCTGCCGGCCCGCGCCCACATCCGCTCCTCGAAGGCGTGGACGATGTCGTCCGGCTTGTCGGGGCCGGCGGCGATGGCCTCGGCGAGTTCGGCGCCGTCCAGCATCGCGAGGTTCGCGCCCGCCCCCAGCGGAGGCATCAGATGGGCGGCGTCGCCCAGCAGCGTCACCCCGCGGACATGGGTCCAGGTGTGGCTCACGGGCAGGACGTACAGGGGGCGCTGGACGAACGCGGTGCCGTGGTGGAGCAGGTCGAGGACGGGAGCGGCCCAGCCGTCGAACAGCGCCAGCAGACGCGCCCGCACGGCCTCGGCGTCGGCCGGGTCCAGGTCCGCGTGCCAGTCCAGCGGCGCGCGGAACTGGGCGTATACCTTGACGTGGCCGCCGCTGTTGCGCTGGGCGACGAGACTCCGGTTCACGCCGTACACCCCCATGGAGCCGTCGCCGACCAGCCGGGCGAGGCCGGGGTGGCGGGTGTCGACGTCGTCGAGGGACGTCTCGACGGAGGCGACGCCGGTGTACTGCGGGGTCGCCGGCGAGACCGCGGGGCGCACCCGGGACCACGCGCCGTCCGCGCCCACCACGAGGTCGAACGTCTCCTGCCGCCCGTCCTCGAAGTGGACCAGGACGCCGTCGGGGGTCCCCGGCACCACCCGCGTCACACCCCGCCCCCACTGCACGTCGAGGGGGCCGAGCAGCAGGTCACGAAGGTCACCGCGGTCGATCTCGGGATTGGCCCGCTCGTCCGGGCGAGGCCGCCAGTCGCGCAGGACGGTCCCGTCCGGATCCAGGATGCGCATGGCCTGACCCTCGGGCCGGGACAGCGCCTGGAACTCCGCCAGCAGCCCCGCCTTCCGAAGCGCGAGCTGACCCTGCCCTTCGCGCAGGTCCAGCGTGCCGCCCGGGGGGCGGGCGTCGGGGCCGGGGTCGCGTTCGAGGACCGTGACGGGGTGGCCGTGGCGGTGCAGGACACGGGCGAAGGTGAGGCCGGCGGGGCCGCTTCCGACCACGGCGATGCGATGTCTCATGTCGATACACTGTATTTTCTCGATACGCCGTATCGCAACAGTACGATGTGGCCATGACTGTCTGGGACCGGCCGGAGCCGCCGACTCGCCCCGTGCCGCTCGACCGGGAGCGAATCGTCGCCGCCGCCATCGCACTGGCCGACGAGGGCGGGCTGGAAGCGGTGTCGGTGCGCAAGGTCGCCGCCCGGCTGAACGCCGGCCCGATGCGGCTGTACGGCTACATCTCCACCAAGGAAGAGCTGTTCGACCTCATGGTGGACGAGGTCCAGGCCGAGATCCTCCCCGAGGAACAGCCCGGCGACTGGCGGGAGGCGCTGCGCGACCTCTCCCACCGCACCCGGCAGGCCGCTCTGCGCCACCCATGGCTCGCCGACCTGCTCGGCGGCCGCCCGAGCCTCGGCCCGAACGGCCTCGCCGTGACCGAGGCCAAGCTGGCCGCCCTCGACGGGCTCGCCGACATCGACACCGTCCTGCGCGCCGTCGAGACCGTCAGCGCCTACTGCACCGGCGCGATCAGGCGCGAGATCGCGAACCTGCGGGCCGAGCGCACCACAGGCCTGTCCAAGAGCGACTGGCAGCGCGCCTCCGGCCCGCATGTGACGAGAATGCTCGCCACAGACCGCTTCCCCGCCCTCGCCAAGGCGGTGCACGACGGCACGCACGTGGACGCCGACACATCCTTCGCGACCGGCCTGGACTGGGTCCTCGACGCCGTGGCCGCAAGACTCACCCGGCCGGAGTGACCGTGGCTCGCTAGCCGCCGTCCGTCAGCCGCTCCCGCTGCGGCAGCACCGTGTACCGGGGGTCCTCCGCCGAGGCCACCCCGGCCTGGAAGACGCCGAAGCGGACGGCCGCCGAGCCGCTGAGCAGCGCGAGACCGGCCGCCAGGGCGAGGCGCCGGTCCCGCCCGGCGGCCAGGGCGAGGACGGCCCCGCCCGCGGTCAGCGCCTCCGCCGCGTGCAGCAACAGCCGCGGCCCGCCCTGCTCGTAGGGCTCGGCGGCGGTGCCCATGCGCCGCTTCATCGCCCGGAAGGCGCCCACCTCCAGCGCGGCTCCGAGTGCGGCCATCCGCCGGGCCGGTGCCGTCTGCGCCGCCGGAGCGGCGGCGAGAGCCAGTCCGGACGCGGCCGTCGCCGCGGAGCCCGCGAAGACGAAGGGCAGCTCGCGATAGCCCTCGTGCCACGACGGCACCGCCGTGTCGCAGACCAGCACCGCGGTGTACGTCGCCACGGCCGGGCCGAGCACCGCCGCGCCCGCCGTGGCCGCCGGCCCGAGCGGCCGCAGGCACCGCGCCACCGCCGCCGCGACCCGGCCGGCCGGCCGGCGGCGGCCCGCCAGCTCGGTCGCCGCGGCGGTGAGGGCGAGCGGTACGTATCCGGCCAGCAGCCAGGAGCCCACGCTCATCGGTGAAGTGGGCTTGACCACCCGGAGCATGTTCAGGAAGCGGGCCGGGCGGCCCAGGTCGTGGACGAGCGCGGCCAGCGACAGCGAGATCGCCCCGGCCGCCCCGAACTTCGCCGGCGCGGCGAGCCCCGGCCGGCCGGTGGCCTGCCCGCCCGCCGCCAGCAGCGAGGACGCCCCGGCCAGGCCACCGAGGTACAGGTACCCGGCGATGTCCAGTGGTTTCCAGGGCGGCTTCTTCAGCACGGGCCTGCCGTAGTACGACGAGAACTCCGCGTCCGGCACCATCGGCTGCTCGCCCCGGCCACCCCGGCCGCGCCGCCGACGGCCCCCGGCCGCGCCCGTCGGGGCTTCCCGGCCGGGCCGCGCGCCCCGCACCCCGTCCCGGGTGACGTCCGATTCGCTCATCGCGGCCTCCGTACGAAACTGCCGAGGGCGAGGGCGGCCAGCGAGACGGCGGCCAGGGCCGCGTGCCGCCACATGTCGGGCAGGTCCCGGGTGGTGACGACGGGGTCCGGGGGCAGGCCGTAGACCTCGGGGTCGTCCAGCAGCAGGAAGAACGCGCCGGCCCCGCCGACGCCGTCGTCCGGACTCTCGCCGTAGAGGCGGGCGTCGGCCACCCCGGCCGCGTGCAGCTGCGCCACCCGCTCCCGGGCCCGCTCCCGCAGCTCCTCCAGCGGGCCGAACTGGATGGACTCCGTCGGGCAGGACTTGGCGCAGGCGGGCTCCATGCCGACGCCGAGACGGTCGTAGCACAGCGTGCACTTCCACGCCCGGCCGTCGTCCTCGCGCAGGCCGATCACGCCGTACGGGCAGGCGGGCACGCAATAGCCGCAGCCGTTGCAGATGTCCTCCTGGACGACGACCGTGCCGAACTCGGTGCGGAACAGCGAGCCGGTCGGGCACACGTCCAGACAGGCGGCGTGCGTGCAGTGCTTGCACACGTCCGAGGCCATGAGCCAGCGCAGCTCGGTGCGGCCGTCGGGGGCGACCGGGGAGATCCGCCCGGCCGGCGCGCCCGCGGGGGCCTCGCCGGGCGGGGGAGTGGTGACGCCCGGGCCGGGGGAGGCGGCGTCGGTGCCGAGCCGTGCGGCGGCGGCGAAGACGTCCACGTCCTCGTGTCCGACGCCGGGCTCCTGCCCGCCGAACGGCTTGCGCTGTTCCACGAAGGCCACATGCCGCCAGGTGTCGGAGCCGAGGCTCTGCGTGTTGTCGTACGACGTCCCGGACAGCTCCAGGCCGTCCTCCGGTACGGCGTTCCACTCCTTGCAGGCCACCTCGCAGGCCTTGCAGCCGATGCACACCGATGTGTCGGTGAAGAAGCCCATCCGCGGTGGGGCGTCGGACCAGCCGGCGGCACCGGCCACATCGGGCTGCGGGCCGGACAGCTGGTGTCGCCCGCGCACCGCGTCGCCGTCGCTCATCGCCGTACCTCCTCGCCCGCGACGTCCCGCCCACCCGCCGCCCGGCCGTCCCTCCAGCCCCCCGGCCGCTGGTCGCGCGTGTGCGGTGCCCCGTCTCGAGCCTGGCACGGGTGCCCGTGTCGCGCGCCCCGGAACGGCCGCGCGGCCCGGTCCTCAACGGCCCGGCCCGGCGGCGAGCGGCACGATCGCGGCGACCCGCTTGCCCCGGACCAGCCGGGTCACCCGCACGTCGGCGGCCAGCCGGAACACCAGGTGCAGTCCGTGGCCGCCGACCCGGCCGGGGTCGGGAGGGCGCCGGCGGGGCGGTTCGGGGGAGGTGTCCGTGACGGTGATGCGCAGCGCGCCGCCGCCGGGCAGCAGGTCCAGGCCCAGCGCGCACGGGCCGGGCGCGTGCTGGGCCGCGTTCGTGACCAGCTCGCTCACGACCAGCTGCGCGTCCTGCACCGCCTGCCGGGCCGGTGCGGGGCGGGCCCGGGCGAGCAGGTCGGCGACGGCGTCCCTGGCCTCGGCGATGCTGATCAGGCCGCTGGCCCAGGTACGGCTGTAGCGCGGGGCCGCGGTGCGGGGCTGTGCCGACGCGTGCGTCCTGAGCTGCATGTCCATACCTCGTCCGCCCTTGCCCTCGGGGAGCTGCCATCGGGCTTCGGTTACCCGCTGGACCGCCGGTCAAGGGGACATCCGGCCCGAATCCTTCGATTGCCCGGGGACGCCTGGTCAGCGAGGGGCCCGGACCGTCCGGCGCTGCCGGGACGATCCGGGCCCGTTCCTCGGTGAAGGAGAGGCCTCGCTCAGTGCTTGCCGATGTCCTTCGCCTTCTCCTTGGCCTGGCGGGCGTCGCCGCGCGCGCCCTCCATACGGCCCTTGGCCTCCAGGCTCTCGTTGCCGACGGCGCGGCCCGCGGCCTCCTTGGCCCGGCCCTTGACCTGCTCCGCCTTGCCCTTGGCCTTCTGGCTGCCAGCCATGGGTGTCACATCCCAACGTCTCGACTGTTCTCCGTTCGCCCTCCGGTTTACCGCTGTGCGGCCGGCCAAACCGGACCGGAGCGTTCACGAGGAAGCTCCCCCAGCACTTCTCCGAACCGAGGGAGCCTCGGACCGACGACCACACGGTCGGCCGGTCTTCCCTCCGGGTGCTCCTCGTGAGACGGGGGAAACGTCGACTTGCCGGCTCGGGTGCTTGCGTCTTCGCAGCGTGGGGGAACAAGGTGGGACCAGACGAGGTGCGGCTGGGGAGTGCGCACCGGCCGCGGTGCGAGCCGCGAGGAAGCGCGCGAAGTCCGCAGGTGGTGCCCAGTGACGGGAGACGTCACCGTGACCGTGCAGCCGGTGGCCGACCGGGCGGCGGTGGTGCTGCACCTCTCCGGAACGCTCGATGCCCGGAGCGTCGATGTACTCGGTCGCGAGCTGGAGCTGCGGCAGGCGGGCGGGCACCATCCGCTGCTGGTCCTGGACATGTCCGGTGTGTGCCGGGTGACCGGAACAGCGGTCCGCGCCCTGGACACGCACACCCGGCACCTCGCGGCCGGTCCCGTCCTGGTCATCGGTGCGGCACCGCCGGTCCGCGTGGCGCTGACCAGGAGATCCCTGCCCGGCATCCGTCTGTGCCCGAACCTGGACAGTGCCCTCGCGGCCCCGCGCGCCGCGGCCGCCGCGAACGGCCCGTACCTGCTGCCGGCGAGCCCGAGCGAGGTCTTCGGTCTGCGGGCCAAGGCCCGCACCAGCGGGATCATCGGCATCGCCCAGGGCATCCTGATCGCCCGCTACGGCCTGTTCGGTCCGGCGGCCGCCTTCACGCTGCTGCGGGACGGCTCCCAGCACCACAATGTGCCGGTGCGGGTGCTGGCCTCGGCCGTGGTGACCGCTCCGCCGCCGCTGACGGCCACGGAGTGGTTCCCGGGGCGCCGGCACACCCCGCCGCCCACCGGCGGGCTGCTGGCCGAGGCGGACCCGCGTGACCGGCTCCAGGTGCTGAAAGTCGCCGTGTACATGGCGGTGACGCTGGCCGACGCCGACGCGGTCGAGATCCATCTGGCCGACCGGGTGCAGGACGAGGCGCTTGTCCTGGAGGCCCAGCACGGCCTGGACGAGGCCTACCGGGACTGCCTGGCCCTGGTGCTCGGGCCGCCGGCGGTGTGCGCCCGCGCCCAGGCCGAGCGCCGTCCGGTGACGGTCGCCGACGTGGCCGCGGACCCGGAGCTGGCCGGCCATCCCGTCGGCCGGGCGGCCCTGGCCGCGGGCAGCCGCGCGATCCGCAGCACGCCGCTCCTCACGGCCGACGGCAGCTGCTCCGGTGTGCTCTCGGTGCACCGGGCGGAGCCGGGCGGCTGGCTGTCCCCCGGTGAGGAGGCCGGCCTGGACGTGCTGGCGGGGGATCTGGCCGCGTGGCGGTCCTGGTACCGGCGCACGGTGGTCCAGGACGCCCTGGAGTATCTCCACACCCACGGCCCGTCGGCCGGCTGACCTCGATCGGCTCACCCACGGCCCCTCGGCCGGCTGATCGCCGTCGGCTCAGGACGGGTCGGGCGCGCGCCGCCGGCCCGCTTCGCGCCGGCGCCGCAGCAGCCGCCGTACCACGAAGGCCGCGAGCAGGGCGGCGGCGCCGACGAGGACGTACAGCTGGTAGTGCCGGATCTTGTCGTACACGGCGGTGATGTGGCTGCCCGCCAGGGCGGCCAGGGTGGTCCACAGGCCGACCCACAGGGCCGCGCCGAGCGCGTTGAAGGCGAGGAAGCGGCGCCAGGGCATACCGATGGTGCCCGCGATGATGCCGTTGGCCTGGCGCAGCCCCTCGACGAACCGGGCCACGGTCACGACCTTGCCGCCGTGCCGGCCGAAGAACTCCTCGGCGGCCTCCAGGCGCCGCGGCGTCAGGAAGACGTACCGGCCCCAGCGGTGGACGAAGGCGCGGCCGCCGGACCGGCCGATCAGGTACCCGACGTTGTCCCCGAGCACAGCCGCGGTGAACGCGATCACCGCCACCGCCACGACGTTCAGCCGGCCGGCGCCCGCGTAGACACCGGCCGCGAGGAGGATCGTCTCGCCGGGCGCGGGGACCCCGAAATCCTCCACGAAGACCACGGCCCCCACGGCCCAGTAGCCGTAATGACCGAGCAGCGGCGCCAGATGCGCCAGTGGACCCGGCAGCGGAGGGGCCATGGCTCCACGGTACGTCCCCGTCAGGCGCCGGCGTCGGAGTTCTGGACGAGCTGGCAGGTGTGGCACAGCTCGTGCCTGCCGTCGCGGGTGACGACGGTTCCCCAGCCGAGACAGTGCTCGCAGTCGCGGGCGCGCGTCAGGTCGGGGTGAGGAAGCGGAAAGGGGCTGCGGCGGGCTCCGTACGCCATACGGTGAGCGGTCCTTCATGTCGCGAACGAATACATATTCCATTATGTCTATTTTTTTGCATTTGTCACGTGTGGGGTCACGAAGGCGTGGCTCGTTGCGGTTGGGCGATCGTACGAAGTTGGCCTCCGCGGGGTTGTCGGTGGCGCTTCTGGTAGGAAACTTTCCTACCAGTTCGGGCGGCAGCCCGGGCTCGCCACCCCCCACGCCCACTTGGAGGCCCTGTGGTGCACGTCTCCCGCCGTACCGCCGTCGCCCTGCTCGGCGCGGTCGCTTCCGGCGCCCTGATCGGTACCCGCTCCGCCACCGCGGCCACGGCCGCCGCACCGGGACTGGACGACCCCGCGAAGAAGGAGATCGCGATGGAACTCGTGTCCAGCGCGGAGAACTCCTCGCTCGACTGGAGGGCCCAGTACAAGTACATCGAGGACATCGGCGACGGTCGCGGCTACACCGCCGGCATCATCGGCTTCTGTTCCGGCACCGGCGACATGCTCGAGGTCGTCCAGCTCTACACCGACCGCACCCCCGGCAACGTCCTCGCCAAGTACCTGCCCGCGCTGCGCAAGGTCAACGGCAGCGACTCGCACGAGGGCCTCGACCCCGGCTTCCCCGGCGACTGGCGCAGGGCCGCCCGGGACACCTCCTTCCAGCGGGCCCAGGACGACGAACGCGACCGCGTCTACTTCAACCCCGCGGTCGCCCAGGGCAAGACCGACGGACTGCGCGCGCTCGGCCAGTTCGTCTACTACGACGCCCTCGTCATGCACGGTGACGGCGACGACCCCACCAGCTTCCGCAACATACGCAAGCGCGCCCTGCGCAGCGCCAAGCCGCCCGCGCAGGGCGGCAAGGAGACCACGTACCTCGACGCGTTCCTCGACGCGCGGGTCTGGGCCATGAAGCAGGAGGAGGCCCACAGCGACACCAGCCGGGTCGACACCGAGCAGCGGGTCTTCCTGCACAAGGGCAACCTCGACCTGAACACCCCGCTCGACTGGAAGGTCTACGGCGACAGCTACCACATCGGCTGACCGGCGGCCCTACGGAGCCTGCGGCAGGCCGGCCGGCGCGGACACCGGGGGCCCGGAGTCCGCAGCGGCGGCCTGTCGTGCGGTGATCCGCTGGATCACGACGGTCACCAGGGCCGCGGCCAGCAGGTTCAGGGACTCCGCCGGCACGAGCAGCGGCAGCGAGGTCCCGCCGCCCAGCTGTGCGGCGGCCAGCGCCAGCACCGCGTGCCCGGCCCAGGCCCCCCACCACACGTTCACCAGGACGTCCTGGTCCGCCCCGGCCGGGCCGCTCGCCCGCTGGACGTCCAGCAGGAGTCCGCGCGGCGCCCACAGGTTGACCCCCGGTATCAGCCAGGCGGCGACGGCCCACGCGCCCGAGCCGCGCACCGCGCCGGGGGAGAGCAGCCCGGCGTTGCGCCGGCAGCGGGCGAACCACACGAGGAACAGCACCACCGCCGCGGTCATGACGTTCACGTAGATCGTCGACGCCCACCCGGACCGGATGGCGGCCGCCGCCGACGGATGCAGCAGAAGAGCGCGGATGTCGAACGCGCGGACCACCTCCGTGCCGGCGGCCGCACCCACGGCCACCTGTGCGCAACGAGCGAGGAGCCAGGGGGCTCTGACGGCGGATCCGGTCACGGTGGCAGGCCTGTCTGCGAAAGGCGCCCTGCGTGCAGGGCGGCACGGCGCGGTCGTCGGAGGCTCGGATCATACGCGCCGACTCGCGTGTCAGGGCCCTGACGAGGAAAGATGGGCGGCGAGCGAACCACACACCCATGCGGAGGATACGGACTCATGCCGCACGAGCGAGCCGGCCGGCCGGCCGGTCCCGAGGACCTTGTCGACGTGGCCCGGCTGGTCACGGCGTACTACGCCCTGCACCCCGACCCGGCCGACCCGGGCCAGAGGGTGGCGTTCGGCACCTCGGGGCACCGGGGTTCGTCCCTCGGATGCGCCTTCAACGAGGACCACATCGCCGCCACCAGCCAGGCCATCTGCGAGTACCGGGCCGCGCAGGGCACCGACGGACCGCTCTTCCTCGGCGCCGACACACACGCCCTGTCGGAGCCCGCCAAGGTCACCGCGCTGGAGGTGTTCGCCGCCAACGGGGTGACCGTGCTCGTGGACAGCGCCGACGGCTACACCCCCACCCCGGCCGTCTCGCACGCCATCCTCAGCCACAACCGGGGCCGCACCTCCGGTCTCGCGGACGGCGTGGTCGTCACCCCGTCGCACAACCCGCCCGCCGACGGCGGCTTCAAGTACAACCCGCCGAGCGGCGGCCCGGCGGCCTCCGACGCCACCTCCTGGATCCAGGACCGGGCCAACGAGATCATCACGGGCGGCCTGAAGGACGTACGCCGGATGCCGTACGCGCGGGCGCTCGCCGCGGACACCACCGGACGCCACGACTTCCTCGGTGCGTACGTCGGTGACCTGCCCAGCGTCCTCGACCTGGACGCGATCCGCGCGGCCGGGGTGCGCATCGGCGCCGACCCGCTCGGCGGCGCCTCCGTCGCCTACTGGGGCCGGATCGCCGAACAGCACGGCATCGACCTGACGGTGGTCAACCCGCACACCGACCCCACCTGGCGGTTCATGACCCTGGACTGGGACGGGCAGATCCGCATGGACTGCTCCTCGCCCCACGCGATGGCCTCCCTCATCGAGCAGCGCGACCGGTTCCGCATCGCCACCGGCAACGACGCCGACGCCGACCGGCACGGCATCGTCACCCCGGACGCCGGGCTGATGAACCCCAACCACTACCTCGCGGTCGCCATCTCCTACCTCTACCGCCACCGCGAGCAGTGGCCGGCCGCCGTCGGCATCGGCAAGACGCTGGTCTCCTCCACCATGATCGACCGGGTCGCCGCCGACCTCGGCCGGGAACTCGTCGAAGTCCCCGTCGGGTTCAAGTGGTTCGTGGACGGACTGGCCGGCGGCACCCTCGGGTTCGGCGGCGAGGAGTCGGCCGGCGCCTCCTTCCTGCGCCGGGACGGCTCGGTGTGGACCACCGACAAGGACGGCATCATCCTGGCGCTGCTCGCCTCCGAGATCACGGCCGTCACCGACAAGACCCCGTCCGAGCACTACGCCGACCTGACCGCGCGCTTCGGCGAGCCCGCCTACGCCCGGACCGACGCGCCCGCCTCCCGGGAGCAGAAGGCGCTGCTCGCCAAGTTGTCCCCGGCCCAGGTCAGCGCCGACACGCTGGCCGGCGAGCCGGTCACCGCCGTCCTCACCGAGGCGCCCGGCAACGGCGCGGCCATCGGCGGCATCAAGGTGACCACCGACAACGCCTGGTTCGCGGCCCGCCCCTCGGGCACCGAGGACGTCTACAAGGTGTACGCCGAGTCCTTCCTCGGCCCCGACCACCTCGCCCGGGTGCAGGAGGAGGCCCAGGCGGTCGTCCTCGGCGCGCTCGGCGGCTGAGACCCGCCGAAGGGGCGGCCCCCGCCAGCCGGAGGCCGCCCCTCGGCTCAGGTCGCGTCAGCCGCGTCCGCGTCCCTGTTCCAGCCGGTCCAGCACCGCCTGCGCCATGGCCTGTTCGCCCAGCGCGTTGGGGTGGGCGGGGGCGGCCGGAGCGGCCGGCCGGAGCGGCTCGATCCAGCGGTCGGCGGGCGCCTTGCACATGTCGTGGCCGACGGTGGGGCCGTAGGTGTCGACGTACTCGGCCCGGTTCAGGCCGGCCACCACGCGCAGCATCAGGTTGAGCCGCTTCTCGGTGTCCCGCAGATAGGCGAAGTCGCCCTGGGCGAAGGGGACCTGCGGGAAGCAGCCGCTGCCGTCGTCGGGCAGCAGGTCCGGATAGCCGACGACGACCACCCGCGCGTGCGGCGCCCGGGCGTGCACGGCCCGCAGCACTCCGGCCACCTTCGGCGCCGTCCGCAGCACGGCGAGGGTCAGTTCGTCCGCGCCGGACGCGGTGTAGGAGCGCTCGCACGGGTCGCCGGCCGGATCCTGGGCGGCGAGCCGGGCGCAGGTGGCGATGATGCTGCCGAAACCGACGTCGTTGCCGCCGATCTGCACCGTCACCAGATCGGTGTGCCGGTCCAGCGCGTCGAGCTGCGGCGGGTTGCTGCCCTGGGCCTGCCACATCTGCGCGGTCGTGGCGCCGCCGCAGCTGACGTCCGTGAACGCCGTCGCCGCCTGGTCGGCCGCCACGAGGGACGGGTAGTTGTGGTCGGAGCGGGCACAGTCGGCGTCCACCTGGCGGGGGATGCCGGGGCCCGAGGTGTAGGAGTCGCCGAGCGCCGCATACCGCAGGCCGTGGCCCTGTCCCTCGGGATGGGCGGCGGCCGGTGTGGTGGCCGTGGCGACCAGGGCGCAACCGCCCAGCGCCGCCCCCAGCACCGCGGCTGCCCGCCGGCCTCTCGCACCGTTCGCCGTGCGTCTTCCGTTCGTCATGCGTCCTCCCCCTGGGGCCGGCACATCGCGGCGGGGACCGCACCGCAGTGCGGTCCCCGCGCGTTCGACTGGGCCTGTATACCGCCCGGTAGGCCGCGCCGACCAGAAGCCGGAGGCGACGGGTTCAGACAGACGTGGTCTTCGTGGGTTCGGACGTCAGCAGCAGCGAGTCGTCCTCCGGACGCGCTCCGGAGAGCCGGTGGCGGGCGGCGATGAGGGCCATGTCGACGTCCTTGGTGCCGGTGGCCACGCACAGCGTGTAGGAGATGTCGGCGAGCCGCTGCCGGGCCTGCGGAGTGCTCTCGTCGGCACCGAGCAGGGTGAGGGCCTCGTACTGGGAGATGAGGTCCGTCAGTACCGCCGGGTGTGCCATCAGCATGTGTGTCGCCTTCCTGCGGTGGGGATGGATAGTTCCTCGTGGGTGGACGGGTGATGTGGCACCCGCATACCCGCGTCCGCCGACCGCATGCCCCCTCCATCGCGCACCGGCCGGAAGCAGCTGTTCCCGGCCGGCCCCCCAACCACGCGGCCGCGCCCGCCCGATGGCGAACCGTCCGCGCCGGTGTGGAAAAGTGACAGGGTTCGTTTCCGTGCAACGGGAGGAAGCCGTCGGTATGGCCGTCATCCACCACACCACCCTCAAGCCCACGAAGCTCGAACTGCTCACCGACTGGCTGCCGACCCGGCCCTGGTACCGCGGCTCGGGCGCGCCGGTCCTGGAGAAGTCCGGCGGCTTCCGGCTGGACGACCCCGAGGGCGAGGTCGGTATGGAGTTCATGGTGGCCACCGACACCTCCACCGCCGAACCCACCGCCTACTTCGCCCCGCTGACCTACCGCGGCGCGCCGCTCGACGGCGCCGAGCACGCCCTCGTCGGCACCATGGAGCACGGAGTACTGGGCAAGCGCTGGGTGTACGACGGCTGCCACGACCCGGTGCTGGTGACCGAGCTGCTGCGGCTCCTCGGGGGCACGGCGCAGCCGATGGCCCAGAGCGTGAGCGACACACCGGACCCCGAGGTGGTCGTCTCCTTCACCGGCGCCCCCTTCACCCCGGCCCCGTTCACCCCCGAGCCGGCCGACGGCCCGGAAGGCACCCGGCTGTCCACCCCGCACGGCATCGCGCTGCACGTCCACCGCGTGCCGCACCCGGTCGCGGGCCGCCCGCCGCTGCCCGCCGAGGGAGCGGCCGGCCATGTCGCCCGCGGCTGGACCGCCCCGGACGGCACCGAAGCCGCCGCGGTCCTCATCACCGTGCACACCGGCTGACCGATCCGGCCGGGGGAGCGCGCGGCGTCCGCCCCCGGCGCCGGCCCGGCAGGGCCACCGCACCGTCAATCCTGGCATGTGCGGGTCAAATCTGTCACTCTTTCGGCAGTCGGCGCCCCGACCCCATGGGGGCGCCTGACCGCACCACCGCACAGCGATCACGCACGCCCCACACCAGGCCGCCCCCGGCGCTACCCCGCCGGCCGCGCGGTCACCGAGCAGGCCGGGACCCCGGCCGCCGCAAAGGAGCTTCCGTGAGATCGACCCCCCACAAGGCCCTCGGTGCATGGGCCTTCGCCGTCGCCGCGCTGGCGGCGCTTCTCCTCCCCGGCACCCCGGCCGCCGCGCAGACGGCCACCGACACCACCCGCAGCCCGGGCACCCCGTCGTACACCGTGAGCCTGAGCAGCAACACGAGCGGCACCGTCTGGACCGGGCACGAGAGCGTCACCTTCACCAACACCTCCGCGACGGCGCTGAACGAGGTGTACCTGCGGCTGTGGGACAACTACCACGGCACCTGCGACGCGATGCCCGTCCAGGTCGGCAACGTCACCGGAGGCACCGCGGGCGCGCTCTCCGTGGACTGCACCGCCCTCCAGGTGTCCCTGCCCAGCACGCTCGGCCAGGGCCAGAGTGCCACCATCGGCTTCGACCTGGGCATCACCGTGCCCAGCGGCGCCGACCGGTTCGGCCACGACGGCGCCTACAGCTTCATCGGCAACGCCCTGCCCGTCCTCGCCGTCCGCGACGGCGCCGGCTGGCACCTCGACCCGTACACCGACAACGGCGAGTCGTTCTACTCCCTGGCCGCCGACTTCAAGGTGACCCTCGACCACCCCAGCACCCTGCTGGTGCCCGCCACCGGCACCTCCACCGACACCCCCGGCTCCAGCGGCCGTACCGTCACCACGGCCACCGCCTCCCAGGTCCGTGACTTCGCCTGGGCCGCCGGACCCTTCACCAAGATCTCCGGCACTTCCACGGCGGGCGTCCGGGTGAACGTCTACTCCGTCTCGGGCATCAGCTCCTCGAGCGCCCAGTCGATGCTCAGCACCGCCAAGTCCGCCGTCGACGCCCACGCGGCACGCTTCGGCGCCTACCCCTACGGCGAGCTGGACGCCGTCCTCGACAACAACTACTGGTTCGGCGGGATGGAGTACCCCGGCTTCGTCCTGGACCTGGTCAGCACCACCGCGCTCACCCATGAGATCGGCCACCAGTGGTGGTACGGCATCGTCGGCGACGACGAGTACAACAGCCCCTGGCTGGACGAGGCGTTCACCGACTACGCCACCGACCTCGCCCTCGGCAAGACCGGCAGCAACTGCTGGAGCAGCGTCTCCTGGTCCTCCAGCGCGGAGAAGATCACCAACTCGATGGCCTACTGGGACGCCCACCCCTCCCGGTACTCCACCGTCGTCTACGGCTACGGCAAGTGCGCGCTGCACGACCTGCGGCGTGTCCTCGGCGACACCGCCATGGCGAAGCTGCTCAAGGACTACGCGGCCGCGCACTGGTACGGGGTCTCCACCACCGCCGAGTTCAAGGCGGCGGCCCAGGCCGCCACGAGCACGGACCTGACCTCCTTCTGGAGCCAGCACCGCATCGCGGGCTGACCCGGCCGCACCCACATGGCGCAATCACCGGCCGCGGACGGGCTCTTCGGGCGCACCCGGAGTGCGGAACGACCCGATGCCGGGTCAGATGGATTCCGTGCGAAGCTCCATATCCCGATTCCGCGGCCGGTCCAGCCTGTGCCTCGTCGGCACCCTGACCGGCCTTCTGCTCCTTGTCTCCAGCCCCCCGGCCGCCTCCGACGGCGCCGGGGGCGCACCCGTGCGCGGCAGCGCCTACATGGGCATCGGCGTCCTCGCCCACGACGGATTCTCCGGATCACCACCGCTGGCCGGCCGGGCCACCCAGACCGAGGGCGTGGACGTCTCCAGCTACCAGGGCGACGTCGACTGGGCCACCCTGTGGGGCAGCGGCGCCAGGTGGGCCTACACCAAGGCGACCGAGGGGACCTACTACACCAACCCCTACTTCACCCAGCAGTACGAAGGCGCGTACGGCGTCGGCATGATCCGCGGCGCCTACCACTTCGCGACCCCGGACACGACCGGCGGCGCCACCCAGGCCGACTGGTTCGCGGACCACGGCGGCGGCTGGTCCAAGGACGCCAAGACCCTCCCCGGGGCCCTGGACATCGAGTGGAACCCGTACGGCGACGCCTGTTACGGCAAGTCCCAGAGCGGGATGGTCAGCTGGATCCGGGACTTCCTGAACCGCTACAAGACCCGCACCGGCCGTAACGCGGTCATCTACACGGCCACGAGCTGGTGGACCCAGTGCACGGGCAACTACGGCGGCTTCTCCGCCAACCCGCTGTGGATCGCCCGGTACGCCACCACCGCCGGGACGCTGCCGGCGGGCTGGTCGTCGTACACGATGTGGCAGTACACCTCCACCGGCCCCACGGTCGGCGACCACGACCGGTTCAACGGCTCCCAGGACCAACTGCGCACCCTCGCCACCGGCTGAGGGCCGGGGCCCCCGGGTGGGGGAACGCGGGCTGCACGGCCCGGGATGCGATGTGAGAGTGGGACTGCTGGGACGACGACCGGTCCGGGGTGGTGATCAAGAGGTGACGGCAGAACCGGGCAGTGCGCCGCTGGAGGAGTTCCTCGCCGATCCCGTCAGCTGCACGCTCGACCTCACCGCCGCCGTCGCCCACTGCGCGAAGGCGATCGGCCTGCGGCACGCCGTGGTCTACCTCGCCGATCTCCAGCAGCGCCACCTCGTGCCGCTCACCGACGTGACCGCGAGCCTGCCCATCGACGCATCGTGCGCCGGCTGGTGCTACCGCACCCAGTCGCTGCGCGTGGAGGAGTCCGACCGGGACGGGATGACGGCCTGGTTCCCGCTGCTGGACGGCGCCGAGCGGCTCGGTGTCCTCGCCGTGCACACCCACTCGCTCACCGCGGCCTCGCTGCGCCAGGGCCGGGCCCTGGCCGCGCTGCTGGCGATGATGATCACGTCGAAGCGGGCGTACAAGGACTCCTTCGTACGGCGGACCCGCACCGAAGCCATGCACCTGCCCGCCGAGATGCTGCGCGCCTTCCTCCCGCCCCGCACCATCGGCAATCTCCAGGTCGTCTCCACCGCCGTCCTGGAACCCGCGTACGACATCGGCGGCGACGCCTTCGACCACTCCCTCACCACGACCTCGCTGCACGCCGTCGTCCTGGACGCCATGGGACACAACCTCGCCTCCGGGCTCACCAGCGCGGTGGCCCTCGCGGCCTGCCGCAACGCCCGGCGCACCGACGCCGACCTGCGCTCGCTCGTGGACGGCGTGGACGCAGCGCTCGGCCAATGGCTGCCCGACCAGTTCTGCACCGGGATCCTCGCGCAGCTCGACTTCTCCACGGGGGTGCTGGAGTGGAGCAACTGCGGCCATCCCGCGCCCCTGCTCATCCGCGATCAGCGGCTCATGGTCGACGCACTGGTCCGCGAGCCGGATCCGCCCATGGGTCTGCGCTCCCTGCTGACCGGGCGGGAACGCAGGATCCACGAGGCGCGGCTGCGGCCCGGCGACCGCGTACTGCTGTACACCGACGGCGTCACCGAGGCGCGGATGGCCGACGGCAGGCTGCTCGGACTGGAGCGGTTCGCCGACTATGTCATCCGGGCCACCTCCACCGGCGAACTCCCACCCGAGACGCTCCGCCGACTGATCCATTCGCTGCTCGACTCCGAGGACAGCAGGCTCCGTGACGACGCCACCATCCTGATGTTCGAGTGGCAGCCGAACCGCTGACCGCCTCTTCCGGCGGAGCGCACGTTTCACGCCGTTTCGCATGGTTCGCCGGACGAGTCACGGATGCGCGGCTAGCGTGTGCCCGCGTGTCCGCGAGCCCGCGGACGCCGCGTCGTATGTCACAGGGGGGTTCGTCCATGGAGCAACTGGAGCGCCTGCGCAGATCCCTGGCCCGGCTGACCGTCGCCCTGCTCATGGGGGCCGGGCTGGTCCTGGCCGGTGCGCAAGGGGCGAACGCGACCGCGAGCGCGGACATTCCGGCCGCCACCGAGGGCGGTGTCTCGGCCACCGTGACCTTCCACGGCGCCGTGGTCCCACAGCCGTACCGGCCGGATCCCACGGCCGCCTTCGGCGACCACAAGTGCCAGCTCATCTACCACGACTACGATCCGACGCCCGGCTGCGGCGGCTTCAAGCTCGACTTCACCCTGCACAACGTGCGCAGCCAGCCCGGTTACACCGCGGGTCTGAGCAGCACCGACTACTGGTTCACCGCCTACGCCGACACCGCCCGCACCTTCGGCTGCCTGCGCCCCGACGGGACCTTCGACCACGACACCGCCTTCGTGGCGCGCACCGAACACCAGCAGCTGACGCGGGTCTACTACCTCACCGAGGCCAACTGGGTACTGTCCGCCCTGCGTTCCGACACGACCCGGGACACGGGCCCGTACTTCTTCATGAACTTCCCTGCGGTGCAGGTCGCCTGCCCCGACGGCATGACACCGACCCAGTACGGGCTGAAGGTCACGAACATCAGCCTGACCATCGCCGACGACAACGTCTTCGGCCACACCACGTGGAGCACTCCCGGGCCCTTCTACGCCTAGGGGCCGTGGACTGTCGGTGAATGCGGCACCTCTCAACCGCCGGCGACGCTACCGTGAGTGGACGTTGCGAAGAGGGAGGCGACGCATGCTCGACGAGGCGGCAAGTGTGATCGCGGCCGGCATCTTGCAGGCGGCCGGAACCGACGCGTGGGCCGTGCTGCGGGCACGGCTCGGCCGGCTGCTGGGCAGGGGAGACGCACAGCGGGAACAAGCGGAGCTGATGCGCCTCGACCAGACGACAGCGGACCTGGCGGACACCGAACTGAGTGACGACGAGAGGGAGTTGCTCCAGCAGTCCTGGCAGGTCCGACTGAGAAGGTTCCTGGAAGGTCTTGACGAGCGAGAGCGCGCACAGGTGATCACCGAACTGCGCGCGCTCATGGCACCGTTCGGCGAACCGGACCCGGCCACCGGCGCTCTGGTCCAGGGCAACACCTTCGAGGGTCCTACGGCGTTCCAGATCGGCGCCCACACCCGGCAGACCAACCACTTCGGGTCGGGGGCATGACCGAGAGGAGAGGCGACGAGGGCGGGGTGGCCGGGAACACCTTCCAGGGAAACACGGCCGCGCAGAGCGGCCCCCAGTCCACCCAGTACAACCTGTACCTCGGAGAGCAGCGAGGCGGCCGTGGGCGACCGCGGCTCATCGCCGTGCTTCTGGTGGCGGCGCTGGCCGTCGGCGCGCTCACCTGGGGGCTGGTGGAACTCTCCGGGCGGGGCGGGTCGAGGGCGGCGGGCAAGGGCGGGCCCGGGCCGGTTCCTTCCGGTCCGACATCGCCTTCGACCAGCGCCTCGCCGCACTCGGCGGACTCCCAGCCGTCCCGGACGGCCGGTCAAGGGGATGTTCCCGCGCCCTCTGCGTCGGTGTCCTCGCCGTCCAACAGCATCCAGTGGACGGGCAGTGTCCGCATCTCCGAGTACGGGCCGATGCTGGACAAGAACCCACCCGGGCGCAGCCGGTACGGCTTCGAGGCCGACGTACAACTGGGGCTGGTCGATCCGCCACGCCTCAGCAGCGACGACCCCACCCTGGCCCTGTGGTCCGGGCACGGGATGCCGACGAGGCAGGACTGCTCGGACCTCGTGAACACCAAGGGCGTCACGATGGTCGAGGCAAAGGTGGGATCGGTGATCTGCCTCACCACGAAGGAGGGCCGTACGGCTGTCCTGACCATCACCTCGATCAGCAACAAATTCAGCACCGGAGTGCTGGCCCAGGCAAGCGTGTGGTCCGAGGCGGGCTCAGGTGCCTGACCAGGTGCAATCCCTCAGCGAGATCGGCCGGTGTTGAGCCGGGCGGCCTGACGTGTCAGGTGGTCGCGCTCGGCCAGGTTGGGCGCCTTGTGGGCGGCCTCCGCGTACAGCCGTGCCGCCGTGTCCAGGTCGCCGTCGCGCTCGTGCAGGTAGGCCGCGACCGCGGTGTGGCGGGGCAGTGAGGCGTCCAGCTCGGCGAGCGCGGCCAGGCCGGCGCGCGGTCCGTCGGCCTCGCCGACGGCGGCCGCCCGGTTGAGCCGGACGACCGGACTGTCGGTCAGCCGTGTCAGCTCGTCGTACCACTCGACGATCTGCACCCAGTCGGTCTCGGCGGCGCGCGGCGCGTCGGCGTGGAGGGCGGCGATGGCGGCCTGGGCCTGGAACTCGCCCAGCCGGTCACGGGCCAACGCCGCCTGCAAGATCTCCACCCCCTCGGCGATCAACGCGGTGTCCCACCGGCCGCGGTCCTGCTCGGCGAGCGGCACCAGGCTGCCGTCGGGCGCGGTCCGGGCCGCGCGTCGGGCGTGGTGCAGCAGCATGAGGGCGAGCAGCCCCGCCACCTCGGGGTGGTCGACGGCGGCCGCGAGCTGCCGGGTGAGCCGGATGGCCTCGGCGGCGAGGTCGACGTCCCCGGAGTAGCCCTCGTTGAAGACCAGGTAGAGCACCCGCAGCACGGTGGCGACATCGCCGGGCTGGTCGAAGCGCACCCCCGACACGGTGCGCTTGGCCCGGCTGATGCGTTGCGCCATGGTCGCTTCGGGCACCAGATAGGCCTGGGCGATCTGGCGGGTGGTGAGCCCGCCGACGGCACGCAGGGTGAGCGCGACCGCGGACGCCGGGGTCAGCGACGGGTGAGCGCACAGGAAGTAGAGCTGGAGCGTGTCGTCCACCGCGGGTGCCGGCCCGGGCGCCGGCTCCTCCGCGACGCGGTCCTCACGCCGCCGGCGGGCGGCCTCGGCGCGCGTCGCATCGAGGAACTTGCGCCAGGCCACGGTGACCAGCCAGCCCTTGACATCCCTGATGGGATCTTCCCCGCCCGGCCGCAGCCGGGAGTCCGGGGACGGGCCGGCCGCCCCGACCCGCAGCGCCTCCACCAGCGCGTCCTGTACGGCGTCCTCGGCCGCCGCGAAGTCGGCTCCGCGGCGGACGAGGACGGTGAGCACGCTCGGCGTGAGGCTCCTGAGCAGCACCTCGTCCATCGGTGACGTCACTCCGTGATGGTGGGCGGCGCGGCGAGGAACGGGCGCACCTCCAGCCACTCGTGGATCGGCCTGCCGCCGGCCCCCGGCGCGGCCGACAGCTCCCCGGCCAGCTGGACGGCCCGCTCGTAGCTGTCGACGTCGATGATCATCCAGCCGGCGATGAGGTCCTTGGTCTCCGCGAACGGTCCGTCGGTGACCGGCGGGCGCCCCTCACCGTCGTAGCGGACCCACGCCCCCTCCGGGGCGAGCGCCTGACCGTCGACGAACTCGCCGGTCTTCTCCAGCCGGGCCGCGAAGTCGTGCATGTACTGCATGTGGGCCGAGATCTCCTCCGGGCTCCACTGGTCCATGGGCACGTTGTTCACCGGAGCCGGGGCGCCGCGGTAGTGCTTCAGCAGCAGGTACTTCGCCATCGTGGTTCTCCTCGGTGTTCGTGCGACCCATTCTGGTCGCGCTCACCCCTGGGACGGAGCCGGTCACGGGTTCTCGACATCGTCGGAGAAATATTTTTTCGGCCTCAGCCCGGTGTGCCGCCGGACCGCTCCGCGCGGAGCATGGAGAAGATCACCTGGTCGTGCCACCGGCCGCCGCGCCACTGTGCGGAGCGCAGCACGCCCTCCCTGACGAAGCCCGCCTTCTCCAGCGCACGCTGCTCGGCGAGGTTGGCGCAGTCCGTCCAGGCTTGCAGCCGCTCGGCCCTGGTGTGGTCGAAGAGGTACTCGGCCAGCAGCCGCTGGGCCCGGGTGCCTATGCCACGGCCGTGCGCGGCCGGCACCAGGCCGATCGCCAGGCTCCAGCAGGTGGAGGTGGCGGGCCGCCCCCAGGCGCCGGCGAACCACTCGACCCGGCCCACCGTCCGGCCCGCCTCGGCGACGGACAGCATGCCGCCGTCAGGGCCGAGCAGTCCGGTCTCGGCGAACTGCCGGCGCAGACCGGCCGGTGAACCGAAGCCGAACCACTGGTACGGGCCGGCCCCTTCCGGCCCGTTGAACTCGCGCTCGAACAGATCGAGATCGTCGGCGGTCACCGGGCGCAGCGTGATCTCCTCAGACATGGAACGGCTCCTGGTCCTCTCGGGTTCGGCCTTCGTACGACCTCCTGGGCGACGGCGGTTGACTCTTTCACACAGCAAGCCGGGCGAAATCGCGTTGCCACGCCGGCCCGCCGCTCGTCATGCTCGCTGCCATGAGCACTGCACACGGCTCCACCGATGCGACCCTCGTCGTACCCGTCGGTGTGCGCGATCTGCTGCCCCGAGACCTGCCCGCATGTACCTGGTCCGGGTCGGCCACCCATCTGCGCCACGTGGAGCGGGAGTTGGCGCGAGCCGCTGTCGGCGAGGTGGACTACCTGGCCGTATGCACCGCCGCGGATCTGCCGGTGGCGATCGGCGGCGTCGACTACCAGGTCTCCGAGGGGGCCGGGACCCTGTGGCAGCTCGCTGTGCTTCCGGCGCTCCAGTCCTGCGGCCTGGGCACGATGCTGATCCGAGCGGCCGAACAGCGGATCAGAGACCGCGGCCTGCGCAGGGCCGAACTCGCCGTGGAGGATGACAACCCCCGTGCTCGGGCTCTGTACGAACGCCTCGGCTACGTCGCGTACGGCCACAAGCCGGACGCCTGGGACGAGGAAGGGCCCGACGGGGTGATCCGTCGCCACGAGACGATGTGTGTTCTCCTGCGCAAGGATCTGTGACCGCCGGGCCGTCGGCAGTTCCCGCTCTCCTATTCCACTCCCGGCCGTGGTGCACAGTGCTTCTCCAGCTCCGCCGCCGCCCACCGGATCGACGGCAGCGGATCGTCGTGCAGATAGCGCAGGGCGGGCAGGACCGCCCGTACCGCCGCCCGGTTCTCCGCGCTGTCGCAGTTGGCGATGTCCGCGATGAGCAGCAGCAGGGTGGGACGGGCCTGGTTGTCGGGGTCGGTCATCAGCTCTGCCAGGAACGGCACCGCGGGTGCCGCCGCAGTCAGCCCCGAACTCTTGGAGACCAGCAGCCGGTACAGGTCGTGCACCGCGTCCATGGCGGTCTTCTTGTCGTCGGATGCCACCTGGCCGATCAGACCGGGTACCGCGTGCGCGGGACCGCGTGCGGACCAGTACGAGCCCCAGTCGACGTCGTCCAGCCGCAGCTGGAGTTCGCGGTGCGGCCACAGCCGTTCCGGGTCGAGGCGCAGCGCCACCGGGCCGGACGCCCCGGTGACGTGCAGCGTGCCGTCGCGCTCCAGGGCCAGGTCCGTGATGCCGGTGCCGAGCCGAAGCCGGGCCACCGCGCCGGAGTCCAGGTCCCAGATGCGGACCAGCCCGTCCGCCCAGGCGCAGGCCAGCGCGGGGCCGGTGGCCAGGCCGGCGGATGTCAGCGCGGTGACCGCCGTACGCCGTCGGTCGAAGGGGAGGGGCCGCGGGGCGCGGTCCGTTCTCCAGTAGCGCAGCACGCCATGGGCGTCGCCGCTGACCACGGCCCGGTGGGCGTCGTCCAGCCGGACGCAGGCGAGGGCGGTCACCGGGGCGCGGTGCAGCGGCTTGCCGACGGCCGTGGTCGGCTCGCCGGGGGTCTCCTCGGCCGGGGCCTCCCACAGGTGGACGCGGCCTTCGGCGTCGCCAACGGCGGCCAGGGTGGCGTCCTCGGCGAGGGCGACGGCGGTACGGCCCGGCAGGGAGCGGAGTACGGCGGGGGCCGTGAGGGCGGCGGGGGCGGCGCCGGTGGACTCCACCCGCCACCGCCCGCGGTCGTCGGCGTCGCCGTCGCCGACCGCGAACGGGCCGAGTTCCTCCAGGGGTTCGGGGACCTCGCTGGGCGGCTTGATGTCCTTGTCGGTGCAGGCGATCTCCAGGGTCTCGACGGCCTGGAGCAGCGCTTCACGCGTCCGGCCGCGGATCACCAGGGCGAAGCCGGCGCCCGGGCCGCGGCCGTGGGAGATGAGCACATCCGGCCCGCCGTACATCAGCGCATCGCAGCCCAGCTCCTGCCACGGCAGCAGTCCCACCTCGCGGTACGAGGCCCTCAGCCGCTCCAGGACCGCCGGGGCGCCCTCGATGTCCGCGCGGCCCACCCTGAGGGTCCAGCCGTACGTTCCCGGCAGCCGTTCCAGGGCCAGTTGGACGAAGAACTCCGAGAGTGAACGGCTTTGCAGCTGCCAGCCGCTGCCGGTGCTGACCAGCACCCGGGGGTCGGGTTCGGAGGCTTCGGCGGCGAGGTAGCCCCACTGGTTGCAGTACTGGTACTCGGACATGAAGACGCAGATGCGCCGGTCCGGGGCGTCCGGTGGCAGGAACGGGTTGTCCTTGGGCAGTCCGTCGGCCCGCGCCGGGTCCAGGTGCGCGTCCAACTCGGCGTCTTCGTCGTAGGAGTCGTCGTCCTCGTGAAGGTCCCGCTCGCCGTACTCGTCGACCCAGATCTTCGGCGGCCACTGGGTGTGCGTCCAGTACAGCCGTGGCCGGAACGAGAAGGAGTTGACCGGGGAGTCCCACCACTCGGCGAGCGCCGCGGGGACGGGCAGGCTCGTGTCGATGCCGTAGGTGGAGTTCTCCCCGCCCCACCGGGAAGCGACCGGCTCGCCTCCCGGGTCCTCGTATCCCCACTCCTGCTGCACCGCGTCGAGCAACTCCCAGCGCCCCGTGCTCTGTTGGCGCCGGAGTCGCTCCGCGAACCGTCCGTAGTCGATGATCCCTGCCACGCAGGCATCGTACGGTGGCGGCCAGTTCCGCCATGCTGCCGGGGAACCCGGCGGCTGTCGGCGCCACGGAGATCAACGGAGATGGCGACGGAGTGCCCCTGTTAGGGTGCGCCCGTGTCGATGATCAAACAGTTCCAAGTCACCTTCGACTGCGCGGAACCCGAGCGCCTCGCTCGCTTCTGGTGCGAGGTGTTGGGGTACGTCCCCGCGCCGCCACCGGAGGGGTCGTCGGGGGACCAGGGTTCATGGTTCGCTTGCAGTGATCCTTCGGGTGTCGGCCCGCGCCTGTTCTTCCAGCGCGTTCCCGAGGCCAAGGTCGTCAAGAACCGGGTGCATCTCTGTGTGCGGGTCGGCACCGGGCTCACGGGTGAGGAGCGCCTGGCCGCCCTCGAAGCCGAGTGCGCCCGGCTGCTCCCGCTCGGCGCGGTCCGCGTACGACTGCTGTACGACGGCCACGACTCGTGCATCGTGATGCAGGACATCGAGGGCAACGAATTCTGTCTCGACTGAGCGTCCGTTGAACCGCCGACTTGGGAGCCTCCATGCAGATGGAATTGGTCGCGATCACACTCGATTGCCCTGATCCGCTAGCTCTGGCGGCGTTCTATCAGCAGGCCACCGGCTTTGAGCCGCACCCGAAGTCGGACTCCGAGTTCGCCGGTCTCAACCGTGCGGACGGGCTCTTCATGGGCTTCCAGCGGGTCGAGAACTACCGGGCTCCGAGCTGGCCCGACCAGATCGTTCCTCAGCAGCTTCACATCTGCTTCAAGGTCACGGACAGCCTGGACGAGGCCGAGGCCCGGCTGCTGGAGCTGGGCGCGGGCAAGCCGGATCACCAGCCGCACCCGGACAAGGCGCGGATCCTCACCGACCCTGCTGGACATCCCTTCTGCATCCTCACGCGCTGAGGGGGCGTCGATGGCTGCCGTGCGCCAAGCGAACGCGTTTCGTACGCTGAACGTACGCGATATGTCCGGTTCATGGGGTAGCGTAGGGCGTGGAGGTGCTCCATGTCCGAGTTGTTCGACGCCGTCGACGCGCTCCTCGCGTCCCGTGCCGCGCTGCCGCCGCCGGCCGAGCGGAGGCGGCTGCGTCAGGCGCACGGTCTGACGCTGGACGAGGTGGCCGCCGCGCTGAAGGTGCGCCGGGCCACGGTCAGCGGCTGGGAGGCCGGCCGGACCGAGCCCCGCCCGCCGGAGCGGGACGCGTACGCCCGACTTCTCGACGGCCTCGCCCAGCTCTATCCCGCCCCGGCCGAGCCCGCCGAGGTGGACGCGGACAAGGACACGGCGGTGCCGGAGATCGCCACGGGCCCCGCGGCCCCGGCGCCGGAGCCCGCTCCCGCTTCCCCCTCCGAACCCGCTGCCCCGCCCACAACGCGCCGCCCCGCCGCGAAGGAGGCGGCCCCGGCCGACGCCCGCGCGCGCTTCGAGAACGGCCCGCTCGCCGTCGTCGACGTCGAGGACGGTCAGGTGCTGGCGTACTGCACCGGCGGCCTGGTCCTGGACGTACCCGCCAAGTCCCTCCCGGCGCTGGTGGAATGGACGCTCACCGAGGGGAGGCTCGGGCAGCCGAAGCTGTCCGGTCCGGGCAAGGACGCCGACCCGCTGCTCGTCCTCACCGAGGCCGCCTTGCAGCGCTACGGTCTGCCGGTCACCCTCACGGACGAGGAGCGGCTGGCCGGGCGGATCGCGGAGAACCACAAGGTCGTCAGGCAACTGGCCCGCGCCGACTGGAAACTGACCAAGCGGGGGTTCGGGCCATGGGCGCGGATCTACCGCCCGGCCAGCGGCTCGGAGCGGGCCTGCGTGCAGCTGTGCATCCCGTCCTGGCACGCCCTCGACTCCCGGCACTGGGGCCACGCCGCCCAGCTCCCGCCGGCCGGCCTCGCCCGCGTCCTCGGCGTGTACGCGTCCCGCGTGATGACGCCACGCGGATCCACGGCCGTGACCGGTCTGGAGCTGATGACCGCGCTGCACCCGCCGACCCGCGCCTCCGCGCCCGACGCCGACGGCCACCGGCACTCCGAGCACAACCCCGGCTCCCTGGGCAAGGACCCGGTGGACCCGGCGCCCTGCGAGGCCCCGGACGGGCACCCGCTCCTCGCGGACCTGCCGCGTTTCCACGTCCGCGGCCCGGCGGAGAAGCTCGTCGAGGAGGCGTACGACTGGGCGCGGCCGATGACCGATGCCGAGTGCACCCTGCGCCACCTGGTCGGCATCGACGTCAACCTCGCCTTCGGCGCCGGCGCCAACGGCCTGATCGTCGGACTCGGCGCGCCCACGCACGTCAAGAGTCCCGTGTTCGACCCGAAGCTGCCCGGCTCGTGGCTCGTGGATCTCTCCCATGTCGACCTGTCCCGGGTGAAGGCCGGCAAGGAGTGGGTGCGGCTGGACGGCGAGCTGCTGCCCTCCCCGTTCACGCCGAGGGGCGAGCGCCCGGAGGGCCCGGCCTGGTACGCGACGCCCACCGTGGCGTACGCGGTGGAACTGGGCTACGAGGTGCGCCCGGTCGAGGCGTACGTCCGCTATGAGAACGGCCGCTACCTGGACGGCTGGTACACCCGCCTGCGGGACGCCTACCTCGCCACGATGGCCGACCTCGGCGTGCACCCGGACATGGCACCGGCCGACTTCCTCGCGGCCATGGACGGCTACAAGGAACGCGACCCGGAGCTGGCGATCGTCGTCTCGGCGGTCAAGGCCACGATCAAGGGGGGCATCGGCAAGCTGCGCGAGCGGCCCCGGGGCGAGGGCTGGCGGCCGGGCCGGCCGTGGCGGGCGCTGTCCCGTCCGACGTGGCGGCCGGACATCCGCGCGGCGATCATCTCCCGCACCCGGATCAACCTTCACCGCAAGATCGTCAAGCACGCGGCCTTCACGGGGCAGTACCCGGTCGCGATCCTGTCCGACTGTGTCGTCTACGCGGCCAACGGCGAGTCGCCGCTGGACTTCCTGCCGTACCGGGAGGGCAAGCCGCTGCCCGGCGGCTTCAAGCTCGGCGTCAACCCCGGCCTGGTCAAGCATGAAGGCACCCAGAGCGTCCTGTGGGGCGAGGAGGTCCGTGAGCGGTTCAACACCCCGGAACTCAACCTCGCCCGGTACATCAAGGACGGCACCGTCAGCGACGTCGACACCGGAGAGTAGGAGAGGGCGACGATGAGCCTGTTCGGGGACGGCCTGGACGCCGCGGTGCAGAAGTCGTTCACCCGTCCGGCGCCCAAGAGCGCGGGCGCGCAGATGCGGTACCTCGTCAAGCAGCTCAAGGGCACCAGGGCGGTCGCCCAGATGCTGCGGGTCTCCCAGCGCACCGTCGAGCGGTATGTGAAGGACCAGCTCAAGAAGCCCCGGCCGGACCTCGCCGCGCGCCTCGAGCGGGAGGTGAAGAAGCGGTGGCAGCCGCAGGTCCGGGCCAGGGCGCGGCAGAGGGCGGCGACCACCGGCGGCATCGTCATCGACACCCGGGCCCGGATCGGCTACACCGCGCCGATCGGGTCGACGGACGAGGACCGCGTACGGCACCTGACCGTCGCCCTGCCACCGCAGTACGCCGCCCGCCTCTTCGACGCCCGGCAGGCCGGCGCCGGTGACCAGCAGCTCAGGGAGATCGCGGCAGAAGGGCTCAAGGAGGTGTACTTCCAGGACAACGGCCGCCGCGCCGGCCAGCTGGAGGAGGTCCGCTTCACGGACGTCGAACACGTGGAGTTCGACCTCTCCTGACCGTTCTCTGCCGGTACGGCGCAGGGGGTCGAGGACGGTGTCGTCCGCGACCCCGCACGGGGGGCCGGGCCGCCCACCCGGCCGACGTCAGCCGACGGACGAGGCCGGCACGACACTGGTGGAGGGCCACCCCAGAACCGTCAACTCGGGCCACTCCTTCAGCCACCGCGCAGCCTTGGTCTATACCCGGGCAGCTCCAGCCATCATCGGCCCTGCCTACCACAGCTCGCCGGTCGTGCGCCCTCCACCGATTCTCAGCTCTTGGTCAATGCGTGGCCGAGAAGGGGCAACAGACGGTTCCAGTGAAGCTGCAACGCGACGGGGTCGAAGGCATCGGTGTCGGACATGGTGAAGCCGTGGGCGGTGCCGGGGTAGATCTCGGAGGTGTAGCCGACACCCGTCGCGTCCAGGGCCTGGTCGAGTTCGTCGAGGGCCGTGGGCGTCATGTCGCTCTCGGCATGGCCGAAGTGGACCTCGGCGGTCAGCTGGGAGAGGCGGTCGGGCCCGTCGGCTCCCACCGGGGCGTGGAATGCGGCGAGGGCGGCTACCTGGCCGGGGTGGGCCGCGGCGGTGCGCGTCGCCAGGAGGCCGCCGATGCAGTAGCCGGTCACCGCGACCGGGCCGGCGCTGACCTCCGGCTGAGCGGTGAGAAACGTGAGATAGGCGTCGGCGTCGCGCAGCACACGTTCTGTGGTGTGCTCCTCGATCAAGGGCATCAACTGGGCGAAGACCGCGGGTCGTTCCTCTTCGCCGATGTACTCGGGGAGTTCGATCACCGGTGCCGGGCCGTGCCGGTAGAAGAGGTTGGGGACGAGTACGTAGTACCCGTGCTCGGCCAGTTCGCGGGCCATCTGTCGAAGCACCGGCCGGATGCCGAAGCCGTCCGGGTACATCAGCACCCCCGGATGCCGCCCGCCACCGTCGGGAAACGCGGCGAACGCGTCGGCCTGGCCGTCCACGGTCGGAATCTGAAGCGTCGTGATGGGCATGGGTTCTCCTGTCGCGGTTCACGTGTCGAGGCTGTGATCAACACGACGGAGGCGGAGCCCGAGCGGCAGCGCGACCTCCTCGGTCCAACAGCGGGCCGGCACCGGCCCGTACGGCGCTCAGAAGAGCACCGGGTCACCAATCCGTGTGTGGCGCAGTGCCGTCCCGGTCGTCATGGCTGCACAACCTAGCCCACCGGTCAAAGCCAAGGCCAGTCGTCAGGCGCGGTGTGAGCCCGTGGCCGCGGCGGCTCACTGGCCGGTCCCGCTGTGGGCGCGGCGCCAGGCGCCGTCGGCCAGCAGGCGCAGGCCGTTCAGGCCCACGATGACCGTTGAGCCCTCGTGCCCGGCCACGCCCAGCGGCAGCGGCAGGGTCCCGGCCAGGTCCCAGACGACCAGGCCGGTGATGAAGACCGCGGCGATGACCAGGTTCTGCACCACCAGTCGCCGCGCGCGGCGGGAGAGTGCGACGACGGTGGGGATGGTGGCGAGCTCGTCACGGACCACGACGGCGTCGGCGGTCTCCAGGGCGAGATCGGAGCCGGCCCGGCCCATGGCGATGCCGGTGTGGGCGGCGGCGAGTGCGGGAGCGTCGTTGACGCCGTCACCGACCGCCAGCACCTTGCGCCCGGCCGACTCCAGCTCGTGGACCGCAGTGACCTTGTCCTGCGGGAGCAGTCCCGCCCGGACGTCGGTGATGCCGACCTCCCTGGCGAGGCGGGCGGCGGCGCGCGGGTTGTCGCCGGTGACCAGCACCGGAGCGGTGCCGGTCAGTACGGTGAGGGCGGTGACGGCGGCGGCAGCCTCCGCCCGCAGCCGGTCGGCGATGCCCAGCACCCCGGCCGGGGTGCCCTCGATCTCGACCAGGACAGCGGTGCGGCCCTCGTCCTCCAGCCGGGCGGTGACCACGGCAGCCGGGTGGTCGACCCGGCCGTTCAGGAGCCGGGCGGGGCTGCCGACCGCGACGGCCTTGCCCTCGACAGTGGCCGTGACTCTGGTGCCGGGCGCGGAGGTGAAGTCCTTCGCCACGGGAATGTCCAGGCCGCGGGTGCGGGCGGCTTCCACGACGGCGCGGGCCAGCGGGTGCTCGCTGGGGTGCTCGGCCGCCGCCGCGATCCGCAGCAGCCTCTCCTCGCTCAGGCCGGAGGCAGCCAGCGGGCGGATGTCGGTCACCCGCGGGGTGCCCTCGGTCAGCGTGCCGGTCTTGTCCAGCGCCACCGCGTCGACCTGGCCGAGCTGCTCCATCACCACAGCGGACTTCACCAGCACACCGTGCCGCCCGGCATTCGCGATCGCGGACAGCAGCGGCGGCATGGTGGCCAGCACCACCGCACACGGCGAGGCCACGATCATGAACGTCATCGCCCGCAGAAGCGTCGGCTGCAACGCCGCACCGAACACCAGCGGCAGCGCGAACAGCGCGACGGTGGCGGCCACCATCCCGATCGAATAGCGCTGCTCGACCTTCTCGATGAACAGCTGGGTCGGCGCCTTGGTCCCGGAGGCTTCCTCGACCACGGCCACGATCCGGGCGATCACCGAATCGGACGGGTCGCGCTCGACCTTCACCCGCAGCACGCCGGTGCCGTTGAGCGTGCCGGCGAACACCTCGTCGCCCTCCTGCTTGGCCACGGGCAGGGGCTCGCCGGTAATGGTGGCCTGGTCGACCTCGCCGGCGCCGTCCAGGACCCGGCCGTCGGCGCCGACCCGCTCTCCGGGGCGCACCAGGATCGCGTCGCCCACGGCCAGTTGCCCGGTGGGGACCGTCTCCTCGGTGCCGTCGTCCCGCAGGCGGGTCGCGGTGGCGGGGGCGAGGTCGAGCAGCCCGCGCACCGAGTCGGCGGTGCGGGCGGTGGCGATCGCCTCCAGGGCGCCCGAGGTGGCGAAGATGACGATCAGCAGCGCGCCGTCCAGAACCTGACCGATCGCCGCCGCCCCCAGCGCCGCGACGACCATCAGCAGGTCCACGTCCAGTGTCTTCTCCCTGAGCGCCTGCAAGCCGGCCCAGCCGGGCTCCCAGCCGCCCGTGGCATAGGTGAGGGCGAACAGCGGCCCCCACGCCCACGCCGGCGCCCCCAGCAGGTACAGCGGGAGCGCGCTCAGGAACAGCACCAGGGCGGCCGCCGCCCAACGGGCCTCGGGCAGCGTGAGGATCCGGGTGCGGCGCCGGGATGCGACCACGTCCCACAGGGCCGCGTCGCCGGCGGAGGTCGGGTGGGTGAGAGCGGAAGACATCGAAAGACGGGTCCTTAGACAGACGTGAGCGGAGAGTCCGCCTCCACCGTAACAGGAACAGATGAACAAAGATTCATGTGTTCATGGGGGCAGTGTAGGATGACCGTATGGGTCATGGAGCCGCCACCCCCGCCGACCGCGTCCCGCGCACCCGCCTCACGGCGGACAACGCCGTGAAGGTGGCCGCCACGCTTCAGGCGCTGGCCACCCCCTCGCGACTGCTGATCCTCTCCCGCCTGCGCGAGGGACCGCTCCCCGCGACCGAGCTGGCCGCCGAGGTCGGCATGGAGCAGTCGGCCTGCTCCCATCAACTGCGCCTGCTGCGCAACCTCGACCTGGTGGTCGGCACGCGCAAGGGACGCTCGGTGGTCTACTCGCTGTACGACAACCACGTGTGCGAACTGCTCGACCAGGCCCTGTACCACGTCGAGCACCTGCGGCTCGGCCTGAGTGACACCGCCGCAGCCGTCGCCGAGCCGGAACGGGAAGCTGTGGCCGCCCCCGGCACCTGATCACCTTTGGCCGGGGGCCCGAGTCCGATGACCGGCATGTGGCAGATCCTGACCGGGCTCGCCGCCGCCCTGCTGGCCTGCTGGCTCGTGCTGTTGGCGGCCCTCGCGCTCGCCAGACCCAAGGGCAATCTGCTCACCGAGGCGGTGCGACTCCTGCCCGACCTGGTGCGCCTCGTCTCCCGGCTCGCCCGCGACTCCACCCTCCCGCGCCGCGCCCGCTGGCTGCTCTGGGCGCTGGCCGGCTATCTGGCCCTGCCCGTCGACCTCGTCCCCGACTTCATCCCGGTCCTCGGCTACGCGGACGACGCCGTCGCCGTCGCTCTCGTCCTGCGGGCCGTCATCCGGCAGGTGGGCGCCGATGCGCTCGACCGGCACTGGCCCGGCACCCCCGACGGGCTTGTGGTCGTACGTCGGCTCGCGGGTCTCCCCGTTGCCTAGCGAGCGCAAGGAATTCGCCAAGGTTTCTCAAAAACGACCCCCGGATGGCTATTAGGTAAGCCTTACCTGATCTAGGTTCGGGGTGTTCTTCCGCTCATCCGACTGGAGTCCCCCTATGTCCAGTTCCCAGGTAACCCTGCTCGGCGCCATCGCAGGGTTCACCATCTACCTCGGCCTGCCGCTCGGCCGGCTGCGCAGCCCGAGCGCCCGGCTGCGCGCCGGCCTGAACGCCGTCGCCATCGGCATCCTGGTCTTCCTGGTCTGGGACGTCCTGACGCATGCCTGGGAGCCGGTCGACGAGGCGCTGGGCAAGCACGACTGGGGCACCGTCGCCTCCGGAGGCCTCACCCTGGCCGTGGGCCTGGCGGTCGGGCTGATGAGCCTGGTGTACTACGACGGCTGGATCGCCCGCCGCGCGGCCTCCGCAGGGCGGCCCGCCGGCCCCGGTGCCGCCGCCTCGGCCGAGCTGGCTCCCCGGGTCCGCAGCCAGGCGAGCTCGCTCGCGCTGATGATCGCCACCGGCATCGGCCTGCACAACTTCGCCGAGGGCCTGGCCATCGGCAACTCCGCGGCGCAGGGGGAACTCTCCCTCGCCCTCCTCCTGATCGTCGGCTTCGGCCTGCACAACGCCACCGAAGGGTTCGGCATCGTCGCCCCGCTGGCAGCCGAGGGCGAGCGCCCGTCGTGGGGCACGCTGGTGCTGCTCGGCCTGATCGGCGGCGGACCGACCTTCCTCGGCACCCTGGTCGGCCAGCACCTGGTCAACGACACGGTGTCGATCGCCTTCCTGGGCCTGGCCGCCGGTTCGATCCTGTACGTGGTCATCGAGCTGCTGGCCGTCGCGCGCAAGGCCGCCCTGAAGACGCTGACCACCTGGTGCGTCCTGCTCGGCCTCGTCCTCGGCTTCGCCACCGACGCCGTCGTCACCGCCGCCGGCGCCTGAGGTTCCGCACCAGCCGTGGCCGAAGCCCGGGGGCGACCCGGGGCGGATATCCGGTGGCCCCGGGGTGATCAGGTCCAGCACAGTGGGGCCATGACGATCTCCGGGGCCCCGTTCCTGCCGGGCATCGAGTTGTCCGAGGCCTTGTACGAGGAAGCGGTAGGACCGGTCCTGCGGGACGCGTTTCCGCGGCTGCGGTACACGGCTGCGCGGATCGGCAGCGGCTCCGAGGTGCTGGGCTTCGACACACCGCGGTCGGCCGATCACGAGTGGGGTCCGCGGCTGGAAGTCTTCCTGACGGCCGAGGACCAGGCCCGGCACGGTGCCGCGGTCCGCCGCACCCTGGCGGAAAGGCTGCCGAAGGACATTCGGGGCTGGTCCACCCACTTCGAGGAGAGCGGCGATCCGCTGGATCCGGTCGGCCGTATGCAGCCGACCGACGGCCCGGTCAACCACCGCGTGGGCGTGTACGACCTGGACGGATGGCTGACCGAACGGCTCGGGGTGCGTTCGGCCGGTGCAGAGCCGACCACGCGTGAGTGGCTGGGGATGCCGCAGCAGCGGCTCGCCGAGACCACCGGCGGAGCGGTGTTCCATGACGGGCTGGGTGCTCTCACCGACGTCCGGCGGCGGCTGGCCTGGTACCCGGACCAGGTGTGGCGTTATCTGCTGGCGTGTCAGTGGCAGCGCCTCTCGCAGGAAGAGGCGTTCGTGGGCCGCTGCGCCGAAGTCGGCGATGACATCGGTTCGGCCGTCGTGGCCGCTCGTCTGGTGCGTGATCTCATGCGCCTCTGCCTGTCGCTGGAGCGCCGTTACGCCCCCTACGGCAAGTGGCTCGGCAGTGCCTTCGGCCGGCTGGCGGCGGCGAAGTCGCTCGGGCCGGCGCTGCGCGGGGCGCTGGCCGCGACGGATCACCGGACCCGTGAGGCGCATCTGTGCGATGCCTATGAGGTGGTCGCTGCTCTCCAGAACGCATCAGGGCTCAGCGCGCCGGTGGACCCGAAGCGGCGGCCCTACCACTCGCGCCCGTTCCAGGTTCTGCGCGCCGAGCGTTTCGCGCAGGCTCTTGCGGAGACCGTCACGGACCCGGACCTTCGCACGCTGGGGCTCGTGGGAAGCGTGGACCAGTGGGCAGACAGCACGGATCTGCTCAACCAGCCCCGAGCCGTTCAGGCCGCAGCGCACGCTCTCGGATCTTGCTGAGAACACCGGGACCGGGCGTCAGCTGCCGGCCGCCCCGGGCTCGTTCCCTTGGGCTCAGGCCCCCACGGTCCCGTCGACACCCTCACGCAGGAAATCGGCGTGTCCGTTGTGGCGGCCGTACTCCAGGAGCACATGCACCATCACCATCCGCAGCGACACCTCCTCCTCCCACCGCGGCTGATACCCGGCCTGGTCCAGGGACTCGGCCTCCCGCTCGATACGGCGGGAGTTCTCGACCTCGGCCTCCCAGGCTCCGAACGCCTCCTCCCGGGTCGACGTGCTCGCGTCGTACGCCGCCTGAAAGTCGATCTTGTCGGACCAGACCATGGGCGCGTCGTGGTCCTCGAACACCCGGCGGAACCAGGCACGTTCCACCTCCGCCATGTGCCGCACCAGACCGAGCAGCGAGAGCGTGGACGGAGGCGTCGACTTCTGCCGCAGCTCCTCGTCGGTCAGGCCTTCGCACTTCATGGCGAGGGTCGAGCGGTGGTAGTCGAGGAAGGCCCGCAGCATCTCGCGTTCGCTTCCGAAGGTGGGCGGTCCTATGCGGTTGTCGCCGGTCACTTGGCTGTGCTCCTCTTCCGTGCCTGCATGGAGGGCCAGTATCCCCGTCCGTCGGCCGTCCCCGGCCAGGGCTCGGGCCGCAACAGGCCCCCGCCGCCGCTCCCGTACGCTCAAAGGCGTGGCACGCGTCGAGATCCTCCAGTTGCTGGTGTCCCCGGTGCACCGGCTCGCCGGCCGGCCGGGCGACGGGGTGCCCGAACTGCCGCCCGCCGACCTGGTGACGCGGGCCGAGGTCCGTGCCGGGCTCGGCATCGTCGGCGACCGGTACTTCAACAAGGCCGCCCACCGCAACGCGTCCATCACCCTCATGGCGGCCGAACGGCTGCCGCGACCGGGGCCGTACGAGGCGGACCTGCTGCGCACCCGGCGCAACGTCCTGCTGCGCGGGGTGGACATCGACGCCTACATCGGCGCGACGGTGTACCTCGACTGCGGCACCGGTCCCGTGGAGCTGGAGGTGCGCAGCGCTGCCCGGCCCTGCGCCTGGATGGACCGCACGCTCGGCCCCGGCGCCCAGCGGGCGCTGCGCGGGGGCGGGGGAGTCCGCTGCCGCCCGCTGACGGACGGCGTCCTCACAGTGGGTCCGGCCGAGTTCGGGGTACGGGAACCGGGCACCGGCGCCTGAACGTGCGCAGGAGTGACCGGTCAGGGAGCCGTGGCGTCGCCGGGGAGGGCCGTGGCGACCAGGTGGTCGACGACGTCGGTGAGGACGGTACGGCGCCCGTAGGCGGCGCGCTGGCGGTCGGCGCCGCAGCCTTCGGCACCCAGGCGCTCCCAGCCCGCACGGACGACGTCCGTGTCACCGTGGCCCCGAAGGGCCGGGCCCAGCCAGGCGAGGAGCCGGCCGACCTGCGCACAGGCGGGTTCCAGACGGCCCGTGGCCAGGTCGATGGCCTCGCCGGACAGACCGTCGCGCGCCGCCCGCCAGCAGGCCGCGCGCAGCATCTCCGCTTCCGGCCGGAACGGCGGTTCGCCCGCACCGATGGCCTGCTGGGCGGCGGCCACCATGGCTCTGACGATCGCGGCGAGCAGGACGGTGTCGTCGGCGGCCGTGCTCGCGTCGGCGATCCGGAACTCCAGCGTGGGCACATGGTGGGACGGCCGGATGTCCCAGTACAGGCCGCCGCGGTCCAGCACGCTGCCGCTGGTGACCAGCCGGCCCACGAGATCCTCGAAGTGGGACTCGGACTCGAAGTAGGGCGGCGGACCGGCGACCGGCCACCGCCCCCAGGTCGTCGTGCGCCAGCTGGCGTACCCGGTGTCCCGCCCCTCCCAGTAGGGCGAGTTGGCCGTCAGGGCGATGAGGGCGGGGATCCAGGGACGCACATGGTTGCTGACCCGTAACGCCGTGGCCAGGTCGGGAACGCCGACGTGGACGTGGCAGGCACAGACGATCTGATCGTCGTCCAGGGCGCCGAAGAGGGCGGTGCTGCGGGCGTAGCGGGGGCCCTCGGTGAAGGACACCGTGGCCGGCCGGCCGAGAACGGGTGTTCCGCCGGAGATGATGCGCAGGCCCTGCCGGGCGGCGGCACGTGCGACCGTGACCCGGGTGGAGCGGATCTCCTCGGCCAGCGCGGCGATGTCCACCTGGGGGTGGGTCTGGATCTCCACCTGGTAGGACGTCAGCTCCGTGGTGACCCGGTCACCGAGTTCCGCCGCCGCGTCGAGGACCACCTTTCCCGCCTCGGCGCTCACCTCACGGGACACCGGGTCGACCAGGAGGTACTCCTCCTCCACTCCCACCGTCAACGGGGTTCCGCCCGCTGCGACGCTGCTGCTTGCCGCCTGGTCCCCGCCCGCCGATGCCGACGGACCGCCCGGCCCATGTCCTCGCCCTCGCACTCCCATGGTGACGATGCTGTCACAGGCGGTAAGTGGCGGGCAGAACGCAAAAACGACATCATTCCCTGGCATTCAGCCTCGCGGCGGCCGGGCAGGATGCCCGCGTCGGGCGAGCTCACCGCGCCGACGCCGCGGCGCGATCACGGCAGCCCGGGGCTGCGGAGAGCTGTCGGGGCGGCCGAGCGGTGGCCGGAATGGCACGCGGAAATCCGTCATCCGTTCGGGGCACCCGCTGGCGCACCTGCGTGCCTGCGCGTGCGGGGGCGGCGCGGCGCATGGACGCTGGATTCCGCGAGGTCCGGCACGGATGGCGAGGGACGATGATCGTAACGGTGGTGTCGATGCCGGAGGTGGCCGTCACCCGTACGGATGTGGCGGAGGCGCGCGACCGGCTGGCCACCGACGATTTCGTGCTGGTCGACGTCGAGCTGGCGATGGAGGGGCAGGAGGAAGCGGAGTCGGTGGCCGAACGGCTGGGCCTGGACATCGAGGGCCTGGACTGGTTCGGCAGGGAGGACGAGCCCCCGCGGGCCGAGTTCCGGGGGGATAAGGCCGGTTTCGTCGTGCCGGTGGTCCACGAGGAGCGGATCGCCCACATCCATGTGGTGGTGACCGAACGCTTCCTGGCCACCGTGCACCGCGGCCAGGCCAACCTGGCGAAGACCCTCACCGACGCGCTGCGGCACGAGCGGCCGTCCGACCCCGTGGTCGTACTCTTCCTCCTGCTCGGCGAGGCTCTGGGCACCTTTCGGCGGGCCGCCGTGCAGGCCCTACTGGAGACCGAGGAACTCGAGGACGGCATGTTCGAGGAGCGTCACCCCGAGCAGGTCTACCGGCTGGCGCAGCTACGACGCCGTTCCGCCTTACTGCACCACTTCCTGCGGCCCTTCCTCGAGGTGACCGACGAGATCCTGACCCGGCGGATGATGAACCCCGCCTTTCCGGAGGAGCGGCAACGGTTCGCCCGGCAGTTCCAGACCAGCGGACGACTGGTGCTGGCGGACATCGAATCCCTCCAGGAGGCCACCCGACGGGCGTTCGCCAGCTACTCCTCGCTGATCGCCGGCGAGCAGAACGGCGTCATCAACCGGCTGGCCATCGTGTCGGTGATCTTTCTGCCGTTGTCCTTCCTGACCGGGTTCTTCGGCATGAACTTCACCTTCCTGACGGACAAGATGGAGAGCAAGGACGAGTTCTGGCTGCTCGCCGTGGGCTTGCAGGCGCTCGTCGTGTTCGTGTCCCTCTATGTGCTGCACCGCACCCGGATCTGGCGGAGGCTGAGGGAGGACGACTAGATCCGTGGGGGTTGTGGATGCGCAGCGTGACCTGTTCGATGGGTGTCTCGCTCGACGGTTACATCAGCGGGCCGGACGGCCGCTTCGACTGGACGGAGCCCGACGAGGAGCTGTTCCGCTTCTTCACCGGTCAGCTCCGGCAGGTCGGCGTCCACCTCCTGGGGCGGCGGCTGTACGAGACGATGCTGTACTGGGAGACCGCCGACCAGGATCCGTCGCTCGACGACTCACGGCTCGAGTGGGCCGCACTGTGGAAGCCGCTGCCGAAGGTGGTGTTCTCCACCACGCTGTCCGCGGTGCAGGGCAACGCCCGGCTGGCGTCCGGTGGTCTGGCCGAGGAGATCGAGCGGCTGCGAGCCGAGCCGGGGGAGGGCGACATCGCGATCGGCGGCGCGACTCTCGCCGCGGAGGCGGCCGGGTCGGGTCTGATCGACGAGTACCGGCTCAGGATCCACCCGGTGCTGGTCGGCGGCGGCACTCCGTTCTTTCCCCGGCGTGAGCGCCGGGCGGACCTCGAACGCATGGAGACCCGTACCTTCGGCTCGGGAGTCGTCTACGTCCGCTATCGCGTGATCCGGTCGCACATGCCCTCCGCCGGCCACTGACAGAACACCTGATGCCCTGTTCGATCAGGGTGGCGGCACCGCGCGCAGCGCCCGCAGCACCGCCCACACCACCGAGACCAGCGGCACCGCCACCACCGCGCCGATCACCCCGCCCACGATGCTGCCCGCGATCACGGAGACGGCGACGACCAGCGGATGCAGCCGCACCGCCCAGCTCATCACCAGAGGGTGCAGCACATGTCCCTCCAGCTGGCCGATCACCACGATCAGCACCAGGACGCCGAGGGCGGTGAGCGGGCCGCGGCCGGCGAGCGCCACGATCGTGGCCACCCCGAGCGCCACCGGCGAGCCCACCAGCGGCACGAACGCGGCGAAGAACTCCAGCAGCGTCAGCGGCAGGGCGAGCGGCACGCGGAGCACCAGCAGGACGACACCGACCAGGATCGCGTTGGTAGCGGCGATGATGATGATCCCGCGCGTGTATCCGGCGAAGGTCTGCCAGGCCGCCCGGCCGCCCCGGTCCCAGGCCGGACGCGCACCCGGAGGCAGCAACTGGTCGCGCGCCCAGCTCCACAGGTGTTCTCCCGAGTGGATGAAGAACACCGAGGCGAACAGTGCCAGTGCGCCGCCCGTGATCAGTTCCACGAGTTGGCCGAGGCCGCTGACCGCGCTGCTCAGCAGACGCGACCGGTGCGCGGTGACGTAGTTCGTCACCTGGTGTTCCAGATCGGTGAGCCGGCGGGGGCTGAGCCGGAACGGCGGCCGTTGCAGCCACTCCTCGATCCGTTGCACACCGCCGCGGAACTCGCCCACCAGCCGGGGCGACTCCACGGCCACCGCGTTGCCCACCAGGGCGAGCAGGCCCAACAGGATCAGCAGGCTTCCCACCAGTGCCACGGCGACGGACAGCGGCCTGGGCAGCACCCGGGCGAGCAGATCGGTCAGCGGGCGCAGCACCGACGTCACGACCAGCGCGAGGAACAGGGCGACGGCGATGAGCTGGAAGCTGCCGAGGACGCTGAAGATGCCGTAGACGACCGCGCCGACGAGGATGAGCCGCCAGGAGTAGGCCGCCGCGATCCGCAGCCACGGCACCGTCCGCTCGGCCACCGGCGCGCTCGGCTCGGGACGCGGGGAGACCGCGAGCCGTACGGAGTACGCGGGCCGGCTGCCCAGCACCGCGCGCGGAACGCCACCCGGATCGGCCGTCCGCCGACGCCGCCCATCGCCCACCGCGCCTCCCGCCTCCGTGTCGTCACCGACGGTCACGTCTAGAGAACCGTAAGCGCACGCCCACGGAGGCGCCCGCCGCAACGCGCCCGCGCGGACCCCTCGGAGGCGGAGGGCACAAGGGTGGGCACAGGACCTTCACATGGGGAGCGGGTGGGGGAGGGTGGACGGGGCACTCGCGGGGTGTCGCCCCCCGGAGGGAGCACCTCCTGTGATCATTGTCGCGTCTCTGCTGCTGCCCGTCCTCAGTCTGCTGCTGTTCGGGCTGGACCGGGTCGAGGACCGCTGGGTCGTCCGGCCCCCGTCCTCCCCCCAGGACCGGCCTGCCGCCGGCCAGGCACGGTCCCCGGCTTCCCGTCATGCCCGGCCACGGCGCCGACGCCGCTTCGGCATCGGCCGTCACTGACCGTCGCGGTCACTGGATGCCGTCGGCACACCGCCGGTAGCGCCCGACAGCCTTGGCGAGTTCGAGCCGCTCGGGTTCGGGCAGCGGACCGCCCTGGACATAGTCGAGGATGTGTTCGGCGACCGTACGCAGCTTGGTGTTGGTGCGCTGGGAGACGTCCCGCAGCGCCCGCCATGCCTCCTCCGGGGCGATCCGGCCGAGCACCACCACGGCCCCGATCGCCTGGTCGATGACCGCGTGCGAGGTCACCGCCTGCTGCAACTGCTCGTTCTCCGCCAGCAGCCGGTCGTACTCGGCCGCCAGATCGGTCGCCGACAGCAGGTCCAGCGGCCGATGCCGCGAGAGGGTGAAGAAGGCCATGGAGCACCTTTTCGGGATGGGGGGCGTCACAGCTACGCCTGCCCCCGATGTGCGCGTGCACACGCATGGAAGCAGCAGCTCAGCCCCGCTCCCGGTGCGGCGGGCCGTGTCGCCGCCCCCGGCTCAGGCGGTCTCCTCGCTGTCCTCGGTCGCCCGGCCCACCGGCAGCAGCGCGCGGATGTCCGAGGGCAGCGCGCCCGCCATCCGCTCGGTCAGTTCCGGCGCCAGGGCGGCGTCCAGCACCTCCATGACGGCGGCGGCGTCCCGCAGGGCCGTGTCCTCGTCGGTGCCCGCCCGCACCGCTATCCGGCCCGCGAAGGCGGTCAGCCCGAACCGCTCGGCCGCGGTGCCCGAGTCGGCCCCGGCGGCAGCGTCCACCGCCTCGCGTATCGCCGCCGCCATGTCGGGCGGCAGCTGGGCCGCCACATGCCGGGCGAGACCGGACGGCAGCCGCTCCGACAGGGTCGCCACGACCGCGTGCGCGGCCCGCTCGGCCGATCCCCGGTCGGGCAGCTGGGCGAGCGCCTGGACCTTTCCGATCATCTCGTCGTGCCGCATGGGCCCGGCCCCCTTCGTCGTGAGGTCCCCGATGAGATCGCGCCGGCATGCCGCGCCCCGAGCGGGCCGGCCGGCCCGCACCGAGTACCCCTGCCGTGCTCGTGTTCTCAGTGCTCCGCGGTCTGCTGCGTCCACGTCCACGCGTACTGGAGCCAGTCCGCCACGGTGACCGCGCCGAGACCGCTGCTGACCAGCCGGGTGAACCGGGGGGCGGCGGTGTAGCAGCAGACCAGCGCGCCGGCCGCCCACGCGGAGGTGCAGAACGGGCAGGTCAGCAGGGAGCCGACGGCCCGTCGCAGCCCGCTGCCGCGCGGCTCGTCCATGACCTCGTTCGCCTCGCCGTCACCGGCCCGGCGGGTGAACGGCGCCCGAAGAAAACTCGTGACCCGGTCGCGGGACAGCAGCCGGGACGCCTTGTACGTCGCCACGCCGAGCAGGACCACGTCCCACGGCGGGACCTGCTGCGGCAGCCGCACGCCCCGGCGCCGGGCGAGCAGCGCGAAGGTACCGGTACTCGCGGTGAACACGGTGGCGAGGACGGCGTAGCCGGCGAGCGGGACCTCGCCCCGCTCGTCGTAGTGTGCGGCGTCCGGCGTCATGGAACCTCCTGCGGTGTCCGGCCACCCGGGCCCCTGGGCAGGGGCCGGGGGTGCGGTGGCCCGCTCCGGGTTCCCCGGCGCCCGGGGGCGACACGCGTGCGCCGGTCCGCCGCGCCCGCCCGGTACGACGTGGGCGAAGCCACATATGACCTGGTTCGCACCCCTCCCGGTGACGGCCCGCGCCGGGCTACCGTGGCGTCGAGCCCCTCTTCCCCTCGCCCCTCGGACGGCCCGGCTGTGCTCACTGACCTGTCCCCCCTCATCTCCGCGACGACGCGCTGGCTGACCCTCGCCTACCCGCCGAGCGGCGGCGCGCTGGCCTCGGCCCTGTGCGAGGCGCAGGCCCGGCAGGCCGTCACGGTCGCCGCGTGGCTCCGCTATCCCACCGAGATCGACGCGGGCCTGGTCACCCTGGCCGGTCCCGGGGGCGCCGTCCGCCTGGACTGGATCACCGGCGCGGAAGCCGCCGTCGACGAGGCGGCCGAGGAGTGGGCCTGGCGCACCTGGGTGGACGAGGTCGTGGTCAGCTGGGCGGCGGGGCTGCTCACCGATCCGGAACTGGCCGCGCTGGCCGTCGCCGCCCTCGCCGAGGGCGAGCACACCGCCGCGGCACCGGTCGAGTTCCGCCGCCTGCTCGACCCCGACGACGGCGACCGGCGCGCCGCCGCCCTGCTCCGCCACCCCGACCTGCTCGCCCCCGTGACCGAACTCCACCACGGCCAGCTCCTGGCCCGCCTCAGGCCCGACCGCACCCTGGCGGCCTAGCCCGTCACCCGGCCTCCCGTCGAGGACTGCCGCCCGCCCGCCGGCGCCGGGGCCTGCGGTGTCGTACCACCCCAGCTGGGTACTGCGGAGCTGAGCGCGCGGGCCGCCCCCGCCGGACGGCGGCAGGAGGCGGCGACGAGTGCGCAACCGGATGACGCGACGGCCGGCGGCGGCGCGTATGCCGCCGGTGCCGGGGCACGGGGGTGGGCGGCCCGGGACCGGATCCGGGCCGCGGCGCAGGCCGCCGTACGACGCCCGGGCGGAGACGGCCGCCGACACGCCGCCTGCGCCCGCCGAACGGTAGGGCTCGGCCATGACCTTCAAGAATCCCGTGCACCGCGGCGGCGACCGCCGCGGCCGGTTCGAGCAGTTCGCCGAATACGCCTCCAACTTCACCAGCTCCCCGGTCTTCTTCCTCTTCTGCCTGCTGCTCGTCGGCTTCTTCGTCGCGGCCCACGTCGCCCATCTGCGCCTGGAACTGCTGCTGCTCGCCGGGGAATCCATGACGGCGGTCACCCTGCTCCTGCTGGCGCTGCTGAAGAACGCCGAGATGCGGGCCGAACACGCCATCCAGCGCAAGCTCGACGCGATCGCCGGCGCCCTGCTGGAGCTGCGCGGGGACGAACACAGCCAGGCCTTCGAGGACCTGCGCAACGCGATCCGGATGGAGGAAGAGACCTGACGGGCGGGGACGAAACGCCGCGGCGGTCCTTCCCGGAACCCGCTGCGGGGACGACGATGCCGTGTCATGAACATTCTGCTCGTGGCCAGCGCGTTCAACAGCCTCACCCAGCGCCTGTACGCCGAACTGTCCGACGAGGGACACCACGTCGACGTCGTCCTTGCCACCCACGGCCCCGACCCGGTGCGGGCCGCCGTGCGCGAACTGCGGCCGGAGCTGGTGGTCGCACCCATGCTCAAGACGGCGCTGCCCGAGGACGTGTGGCGGGAGCACACCTGCCTGATCGTGCATCCCGGCCCGCCCGGCGACCGCGGCCCGTCCTCGCTGGACTGGGCCATCGCGGGGCGGGCAGCGGAGTGGGGCGTGACCGTCCTCCAGGCCGAGGCGGCGATGGACGCGGGCCCCGTCTGGGCGGCGGAGCCCTTCCCCGTGCCGTCCGTCGGCAAGAGCGACCTGTACCGCAACGAGGCCTCCGACGCCGCCGTGACCGCCGTCCACACGGCCGTACGGCGCTTCGCGGAAGGCTCCTACAAGCCCCGCCCGCAGACGGACGAGTCGATCGACGTCGTCTGGCGCGACCTCTTCCGGCAGGAGCGGCGGCGCATCGACTGGGAGCACGACGACACCGGGACAGTCCTGGCCAAGCTCCGCGGCGCCGACTCGCAGCCCGGCGTCCTGGACGAACTCCTCGGCCGGGAGGTGTTCCTGCACGGCGGCCACCCCGAGGACCGGCTGCGCGGCCGCCCCGGCGAGCTGCTGGCCCAGCGGGCGGGCGCGGTCTGCCGGGCCACCCGGGACGGCGCCGTGTGGATCCCGGAACTGCGGCCCCGCAGGAACTCCGGCGACCCCGCGCCCTTCCGCCGCCCCGCCGCCACCGTCCTGGCCGCCCTCGAACCCGCCCTCGGCCTCCCGGAGGACACCGTCCCGCTGGAACTGCCCGCGGACCGGCGCACCTTCAGCGACATCCGCTACCGGCAGCGCGGCGACGTCGGCCTGCTGACGTTCTCCTTCCCCGGCGGCGCCATGAGCACCGACCAGTGCCGCCGGCTGCTCGCCGCCTACCGGCACGCGCTCACCCGCCCCACCCGGGTGCTGGTGCTGGGCGCGGCCCGCGACTTCTTCTCCAACGGCATCCATCTCAACGTCATCGAGGCGGCCCCCGACCCCGCCCAGGAGTCCTGGACCAACCTGTGCGCCATGGACGACCTGGTCGAAGCGGTGCTGCGCACCACCGACCGGCTCGTGGTGGCCGCGCTCGGCGGCAACGCCGCCGCCGGCGGCGCCATGCTCGCCCTCGCCGCCGACGAGGTGTGGTGCCGTACCGGCGTCGTCCTCAACCCGCACTACCGGCGCATGGGCCTGTATGGCTCCGAGTTCTGGACCTACACCCTGCCGCGCCGCGCCGGCGCCGCGTGCGCCGAACGGCTGACCGGCGACGCCCTGCCGGTCAGCGCCGCGTCCGCCGCGCGGCTCGGGCTCGTGGACCGGATCGTCCCGGCCGCCCCCCAGGACTTCACCGCCGCCGCCGAACGGCTCGCGGCCGACCTCGCCGCCGATCCCGGCCTCGACCGCAGGATCGCCGCCAAGGCGGCCGCGCGCGCCGCGGACGAGCGGGAACGCCCCCTCACCGATCACCGGCAGGCCGAACTGGACCGCATGCACGCCATCTTCTTCGACCCCGCGGCGCCCTACCACGCCCTGCGCTCGGCCTTCGTCCGCAAGACCCCGGCCGGCTCGCCGCGCCCGCTCGACCCGCCGACCGGGACCCTCCGGTGACGGCGGAACTGCTGGTGGCGGGCGTCGGCAACATCTTCCTCGCGGACGACGCCTTCGGCCCCGAGGTGATCCGCGCCCTCGACCACCGCCCGCTGCCGCCCGGCGTCCAGGTGCGCGACTTCGGCATCCGCGGCCTGGACCTCGCCTACGCCCTGCTGGCCGGCTGCGCCACCGCGGTCCTGGTCGACACCGCCCGGCGCGGCCACCGCCCCGGCACCCTCACCCTCCTGGAGGCCGAGCCGCCCGACGGCACCGTCGTGCCCGAGGCGCACGGCATGGACCCGGCCACGGTGCTGGCCCTGGCCGCGCACCTGGGCGAGGAACCGCTGCCCCGGGTCCTCGTCCTGGCCTGCGAACCCGCGGTGCTGCCGGCCGGGGACGAGGACATCCTGCCGGGCCTGAGCGAACCGGTCCGCGAGGCCGTCGACCGGGCCGTGGACGCGCTGCACACCCTCGTCCCGGCCCTGCTCGCCGACCCGGCCGCAGCACCGCCCCCGTTGGGCCGCCCGATGGAATCCCGCCCCCCGCACCCGGCTGCGCTGCCCGTCCCCGCGGCCGACGGCGCCGAAGATCGGTGAGCACCCGGGCCGCGTCCGGCGGCCCGGACCCCGCCGCCGTATCCGAGGAGCTGCGCCCATGTGCCGGTCCGACGTGGAACAGGCCGTCAAAGAAGCCGTCCTGGCGAAGAACGACGACCTGGCCGCCACCCTGCGCGGCGACCTCGCCCGGCAGGGCGTGGCCGTCGTCAACCTGCTGTCCAGCCCCGGCAGCGGCAAGACCGAACTCCTCGGCCGGGTCCTGGCCCGCGCCGTGGAGCGCGGACTGCCGGTCGCCGCACTGACCGCCGACCTCGCGACCGAGAACGACGCCGTCCGGCTGGCCCGCTCCGGGGCCCCCGTACAGCAGCTGCTCACCGACGGACTGTGCCATCTGGAGGCCCGCCAGGTCCGGGCCCGGCTGGACGGCTGGCTGCCGCCCGGCACCCGGGTGCTCTTCGTGGAGAACGTCGGCAACCTCGTCTGCCCGGCCGCCTACGACCTGGGCGAGACCCTGCGGATCGTGCTGATGGCGGTCACCGAGGGCGAGGACAAGCCGCTGAAGTACCCCACCGCCTTCGGCTCCGCCCATCTGGTCGTCGTCACCAAGACCGACCTCGCCGAGCCGGCCGGCTTCGACGAGGCCGCCTTCCGGACGAACGTGCACCGGGTCAACCCGGGCGTGGAGATCGTCCGCACCTGCGCCCGCAGCGGCTCCGGGGTCGGCACCCTGCTGGACCGGGCCCTCGCCGCCCGGGACGGCGGCCCGGCCCACCGTCCGCCGCTCGCCCCGCACCCGCACGGCCACCACCACAGCGCACCCGCCCCCGCCGTATGACGGCCCCTGCGACCGGCCTGGTACGCCGTCGGCTCACCGTGCGCGGCACCGTGCAGGGCGTCGGCTTCCGGCCGTATGTGCACCGCCTGGCGGCAGAGCTCGGGCTGGCCGGCTTCGTCGGCAACACCGGCGACGGCGTCATCCTCGAGGTAGAGGGACCGGCCGGCGAGGTCGACCGGTTCTGCACCGTCCTGGCCGAACAGCCGCCGCCGCTCGCCACCGTGACCGGCGTCGCCGGCGAGGAGCTGGCCGCCACCGGCGACACCACGCCCTTCGCCATCCGCACCACCGAACGGGCCGGCGGCCGCACCCAGCTGCCGCCCGACACCGCGACCTGCGCCGACTGCCTGCGCGAACTCGCCGACCCGGGCGACCGCCGGCACCGGCACCCCTTCATCACCTGCACCCACTGCGGCCCCCGCTTCACCATCGCCACCGCGATGCCGTACGACCGCGCCGTCACCACCATGGCCGGCTTCCCCCTGTGCCCCGCCTGCGCCCGCGGGTACGGCGATCCCGCCGACCGGCGCTTCCACGCCCAGCCCGTCGCCTGCCCCGACTGCGGGCCACGCCTCGCCCTCGTCCCCGCCGACGGGCTCGGCATCCGCCCGGCCCGCGACGCGGAGGCCCTGACCTCGGCGCGGGCGCTGCTCGCCGCCGGACGGATCGTGGCCGTCAAGGGCATCGGCGGCTACCACCTGGCCTGCGACGCCACCGACGCCCGCGCCGTCGCCACCCTGCGCGCCCGCAAGGAACGCGGCGGCAAGGCCTTCGCCGTGATGTGCGCCGACCTCGCCACCGCCGAGCGGATCGCGCTCCTCACCGACGCCGAACGCGCCGAACTGACCGGCCCCCGGCGCCCCATCGTGCTGCTGCGCAGACACACCCCGGCGGACGGCCCCCGGCTCGCCGGCCAGGTCTGCCCCGGCAGCCCGCACATCGGCGTGATGCTGCCCTACACTCCCGTGCACACCCTGCTGTTCGGGCTACCCGGCGATCCGCCCGGCCCCCGGGTGCTGGTCATGACGAGCGGCAACCGCTCCGGCGAACCCATCGTCACCGACGACACCGAGGCCCTGACCCGGCTCGCCGGCCTGGCCGACGCCTGGCTCACCCACGACCGGCCGATCGCCTCGCCCTGCGACGACTCCCTGCTCCGGGTCCGCGCCGACGGCACCGCACAGGTCCTGCGGCGCTCCCGCGGCTGTGTCCCCCGTCCGGTGCGGCTGCCGGTCCCGGTCCCGCCGGTGCTCGCCGTCGGCGGCGACCTGAAGAACGCGCTGTGCCTGGGCGAGGGCGAACACGCCTGGTTCGGGCCGCACATCGGCGACATGGGCGACCTGGCGACGCTGGCGGCGGCCGAGCGCGCCGAGCGGCACCTGAGCGGCCTCACCGGAGTCGTCCCCGGGCTGCTCGCCGCCGACCGCCACCCCGGATACCACTCCACCGCGTGGGCCCGGCGGCGCGCCGGGCGGCTGCCGCTGCGGCTGGTCCAGCACCACCACGCCCATGTCGCCTCCGCCATGGCCGAGCACGGCCTGGACGGCACCACCCCGGTGATCGGCGTCGCCTTCGACGGCACCGGCTACGGCGACGACGGCACGGTGTGGGGCGGCGAGGTCCTGCTCGCCGACTACACCGGCTACCGGCGCTTCGCCCGGCTGGCCCCCGCCCCGCTGCCGGGCGGTGACGCCGGTGTGGCCAACCCCTGCCGACTGGCCCTGGCCCGGCTGTGGGCGGCCGGACTGCCCTGGGAGCCGTGGCTGCCCAGCGTCCGGGCCTGCACGGACACCGAGACCACCGTACTGAGACGGCAGCTGGAGCGGCAGCTGGCCTGTGTGCCGACCTCCAGCATGGGCCGCCTCTTCGACGCGGTGGCCTCCCTGGTGGGCGTCTGCCACCGCGCGGGCTACGAGGCGCAGGCCGCGCTGGAACTGGAGGCGGCCGCGACCGAGGCGCGGGACGCGGACGCGGTGGCCTACCCCTTCGGCCTCACCGGCGGCGGGGAGCTGGTGTACAGCCCCGCGCCGATGCTGGAGGCCCTCCTCGCCGACCAGCGGCGCGGCACCCCCGCCCCCGTCCTCGCGGCCCGCTTCCACCGGGGCGTGGCCCGGGCCGTCGCCGAGATCTGCCGCCGCGCCCGCACCGCCACCGGGCTCACCACGGTGGCCCTCACCGGCGGGGTCTTCGCCAACGCCCTGCTGGAAGAGGAGTGCGCCGCCCTGCTGGCCGCCGACGGCCTGACGGTCCTGCTCCACCGCGACGTCCCCCCGAACGACGGCGGGCTGGCGCTCGGCCAGCTCATCGTCGCGGGGACGGCAACCCACCACGAGACGGAGTGACCCATGTGTCTGGCAGTGCCCGGCAAGGTCGTGTCCATCGACCACCGCGCCGACCCCCTCACCGGCCTGATCGACTTCGGCGGCGTACGAAAACAGGCCTGCCTGGAGTACCTGCCCGACATCCGGGTGGGGGAGTACGTCATCGTCCACGTCGGCTTCGCGTTGCAGCGCCTGGACGAGGAATCGGCCCGTGCCTCCCTGGAGCTGTTCGAGCAACTGGGCCTGCTGGAAGAGGAGTTCGGTGACGCCTGGGAGCAGGCGGCGCGGCAGGAGAGCGGGAGTGAGGCCCCGTGAAGTACATCGACGAGTTCCAGGACCCCGCCCTCGCCCGGCGACTGCTGGACGAGATCCACGCCACGGCCACCCGGCCCTGGGCCCTGATGGAGGTCTGCGGCGGCCAGACCCACTCCATCATCCGGCACGGTATCGACCAACTCCTGCCGGAGAACGTGGAGTTGATCCACGGGCCCGGCTGCCCGGTGTGCGTCACCCCGCTGGAGGTCATCGACAAGGCCCTGGAGATCGCCGCCCGCCCCGAGGTGATCTTCTGCTCCTTCGGGGACATGCTGCGGGTGCCCGGCACCGACCGGGACCTGTACCGGGTCAAGGGCGAGGGCGGTGACGTCCGGGTGGTGTACTCGCCGCTGGACGCCCTCGACCTGGCCCGCAGGAACCCCGACCGGCAGGTGGTGTTCTTCGCCATCGGCTTCGAGACCACCGCGCCCGCCAACGCCATGGCCGTCCACCAGGCCCGCCGCCTCGGCCTCGGCAACTTCAGCCTGCTGGTCTCCCATGTCCGGGTCCCCCCGGCGATCGACGCGATCATGACCGCGCCCGAGTGCCGGGTGCAGGGATTCCTCGCCGCCGGACACGTGTGCAGCGTGATGGGCACCGCCGAGTACCCGGACCTGGCCGAGCGGCACCGCGTCCCCGTCGTGGTGACCGGCTTCGAGCCGCTGGACATCCTCGAGGGCATCCGCCGCGCCGTCCACCAGCTGGAGCGCGGCGAGCACCGGGTGGAGAACGCCTACCCCCGGGCCGTACGCGACCAGGGCAACCCGGCGGCCCTGCGCATGCTCCAGGAGGTCTTCGAGGTCACCGACCGCAACTGGCGCGGCATCGGCCCCATCCCGGCCAGCGGCTGGCGGCTGTCCGAGGCCTACCGGGCCTACGACGCCGAGCACCGCTTCGACGTCAGCGGCATCCGCACCGAGGAACCCGCCGTGTGCCGCGCCGGCGAGGTCCTCCAGGGGCTGATCAAGCCGACCGCGTGCGAGGCCTTCGGCACGGCCTGCACCCCGCGCACCCCGCTCGGCGCCACCATGGTCTCCAGCGAGGGCGCCTGCGCCGCCTACTACCTGTACCGCCGGATGAACGCCCCGGCCCCCCAGGGATCCCGCATCCCGCAGGAGGAGATGAACACCGTTGGCTGACCTCGCCACCGAAGCGGCCGTCGACCCCGCGAACTGGACCTGCCCCGCCCCGCTGCGCGACCAGCCGGTCGTCGTCATGGGCCACGGCGGAGGCGGCGCCCTCTCCGCCGAACTGGTCGAGCACATCTTCGCCCCCGCCTACGGCAACCCCACCCTGGCCGCCCTCACCGACTCCGCCGTGCTCGACCTCGGCGGCGCCCGGCTGGCCTTCTCCACCGACTCCTACGTGGTACGGCCGCTGTTCTTCCCCGGCGGCAGCCTCGGCGACCTCGCCGTCAACGGCACCGTCAACGACCTGGCGATGAGCGGAGCCCGGCCCGCCTATCTCTCCACGGCCTTCGTCCTGGAGGAGGGGGTGGAACTCGCCGTCGTCGAGCGGATCGCGCGGGCGATCGGTACGGCGGCCGAGGCCGCGGGCGTCTCCGTGGCCACCGGCGACACCAAGGTCGTCGAGTCCGGGCACGGCGACGGCGTCTATGTCACCACCGCCGGCGTCGGCCTCGTACCGGACGGCGTCGACATCCGCCCGCAGCGGGCCCGCCCCGGGGACGTCGTCATCGTCAGCGGCCCGATCGGACTGCACGGTGTGGCGATCATGAGCGTGCGGGAGGGGCTGGAGTTCGGCGTCGAGATCGCCTCCGACACCGCGCCGCTGGCCGGGCTGGTGGCCGTCATGCTCGCGGTCACCCCCGACATCCATGTGCTGCGCGACCCGACCCGGGGCGGGCTGGGCGCCTCCCTCAACGAGATCGCCCGCGCCTCCGGCACCGGCGTCCGGCTGCACGAGCGGGCCGTCCCGGTGCCGGACGAGGTCGTGAACGCCTGCGGCTTCCTCGGCCTGGACCCGCTGTACGTCGCCAACGAGGGCCGGCTGGTCGCCTTCGTGCCCCCGGAGCACGCCGAGGCGGTCCTCGCCGCGATGCACGCCCATCCGCACGGCACGGGAGCGGCCGTCATCGGGGAGTGCGTCGCGGACCACCCGGGCATGGTCGTCGTCGCCACCGGCCTCGGCGGCACCCGGGTGGTGGACCTGCCGCTGGGGGAGCAGCTGCCCCGCATCTGCTGACCGGAGCCCGGCCCCGCCGTCAGCGCGGGGCCGGGGCCGGCGCCACCTCGGTGATCTCCAGCTCCCGCCCGCGGCGCAGCTCCTGCGAGGGCCGGTCGCAGCGCGGGCACCAGAAGAACGGCGGCATGCCCACCGGGAACTCCTCGGTGCACCCGCCGCACCAGGCCAGCGCGGTCACCTGTTCCACGACGAGGCAGGCACCGGCGAGCGCCGTGCCGTCCCGGGCCACCTCGAACGCGAAGTGCAGCGCGTCCGGCACCACCCCGGCCAGCTCGCCGACCCGCACGGTCACCGAGGACACCCGGTCCGACCCGTCCGCACGGGCGATCTCCTCGGCCCGCTCCACGATCGCGGTCGCGATCGACAGTTCGTGCACGGCCGGCTCAGGGATAGCGACGGGCGGCCCGCAGCCCACCGGTCATCCGGTAGATACGCAACTCGCGCACGATCCCCGGGAGTTCCTTGACGAACACGGCCGCGAACAGGGCGCCGACGACCGCCGCCTGCGCGCCCAGCAGCTGACGCCCGGACATCCCGGCCCGCCTGGTCCTTCTTCTCATGCCAACCTCCTGGAGGGTCACGTCCTGCCGGTCCCGCCGGGTCATCCCGGCGAGATGTTCGGCATCTCCTTCACCAGCGCGTCATGCCGCTTCCAGTGCACACCGGTGGAGCGGCGCGCGTCGGACGTGCCGTCCGCGTGGTGTCCGGTCTGGTGCTGGTAGGGGCCCTTGTTGCCCTGGTGCAGTCCGCGCACATGGGTGGGGGTGTCGGGCTTCGCCTGGGGTCGGCCCACTCGGATGCTGCCCATAACGGTTCTCCTTCCGGTCCGGTCCTCAGGACCGCTCGGTCAGTTCCCTGAAGAACTGTTCTACGGCCGGCCACACCCGGCCGCCACCGGACAGGCCCCGCCACTCCCGGCGGACCAGGGCGATCATCCGGTAGCAGTCGTCGACCGGCACGATCCAGTGTGCGTCGGCGCCGCGCACGGTGTTCACCAGCAGCGCCTCCACATCAGGTGTCATCCCGGCCAGCTGCGGGACCTCGGCGGCGAGCCGCCGCCAGGCCGCCGCGTCCACCTCCCAGCGCATGGCCCCGGCCGGGCTCGGCCCCTGCGCGGTCACCGTGCCGTCCGAGCCCGGCACGAAGAACACCAGGCCCACCGGGACGCCGAGCACCGCCGTGTCGACGGGCGGCAGCCGCAGCCGCCGCCGGGGCACCAGCCGGTACCGGCCCTCGCCCGCCGCGCCGTCGGCGAACAGCACCGAGCAGGGGCGGCACACACACCGCAGCTCGGCGGCACCGGTGTCGTACAGATGCGGGTGTTCCCCGGCCATCCGGGCGGCGCACAGCTCACACACCTCCGCGGCGGCCTCCGCCGCCCGGTCGGCGGCGGAGCGGATGACCCGGGCGAGCGCTCCGTCCACGCTCACCGCGCCTCCCGGACCAGCAGGGAGTCCAGCGGCACGAACGCCGGACCGGCCGGGCGGGCGGCGCCGGACACCGTCTCCACATCGGTCAGCTCCGGGGCGACGGCCAGCACCGCGTCCCGGACCGCCGCGGCGACGTCCGAGGAGCCGCCGCCGCTGCCGCAGCCGGAACCGCAACCGCCGCCGCTGCTCAGCCGTACCCGCGCCACCTGTCCTTCGACACCCGCCCACTCCAGATCGCCGCCGCGCTCGCGCACCGCCGGCCGCAGCTTCTCGACCGCGCGGGCGGCCCGGCGCTCCGGCGGCTCGGGGTGGATGTCGTGCAGGACCAGCAGATGCCCGAGCAGCTCGTCATCGGCGAGCCGCTCCTTCAGCGGCCCGTCCGCGTGGTCCAGCACCCGGGCCAGTGCCTCGCCGTAGACCTCGGTCAGCAGCCGTACCGCCTCCAGGGCGGGCCCGGGCGCCGCCTCCAGCCCGGCGAGCACCTCGTCCAGCCGGGCCAGCCGTGCCTCCACGGCCGGGTCCGGCAGCCGCACGGCCGGGTCAGCCATGGTTCGCTCCGTACGTCGGCGAGTGGACCGTGGTCAGCGTCTTGCCCTTGCCCATGTACATGTGGACCCCGCACGGCAGACAGGGGTCGAAGCTGCGCACGGTGCGCATGATGTCGACGCCCTTGAAGTCGTCGGGACCGTTCTCCTCGAAGATCGGCTGCCCCTGGACGGCGTCCTCGTACGGGCCGGGGGTGCCATGGATGTCACGGGGGCTGGCGTTCCACGGGGTGGGCGGGTACGGGTGGTAGTTGGCGATCTTCTTGTCCCTGATCACCAGATGGTGGGAGAGGACACCGCGGACCGCCTCGTGGAAGCCGCAGCCGATCGACTCGTCCGGCACCTCGAAGTTCTCGTACACCTTCGTGTCGCCGCTCTTCAGCATGCCCATCGCCTCCTCCAGGAACTGCAAGGCCATGGCGGCGGCGTAGGCGATGAAGTACGGCCGGGCGCGGTCCCGTTCGAGGGTGTTGCTCCACTTCGGGATGCGCCACTCCAGGGTGGTCTCCGGCAGCCGCTCGCCCTTGGGCAGGGTGATCCGGATGGCGCCGCCGGTCGCCTTGACGTACGGCGTGTCGACCAGGCCGCTCAGCGCCGTCGACCAGAGCCGGGCGAGCGGCCCGCCGCCGGTGTCCAGGGCGAGGTGCTCGCCGGTCTGCGGGTGGTACCAGCGCGGGCTCATCACCCAGCTGTAGTTGCCCTCGAATTCCCGTTTCTGCGGCACCGGGACCGTGGTCTGGTTCCAGGGGTGGCGCATGTCGATGGGATTGCCGAGCGGGTCGTGGGTGACGAACGGCTCCTCGTTCACCCAGTCCTCGTAGAAGGAGCTGCCCAGCATGATGCGCAGGCCGAGGTTGATGTCGATCAGGTTGTTGGTGACCAGCTTGCCGTCGACGATGATGCCCGGGGTGACGTACATCGCCCGGCCCCACTCGTTCATCGTCGCGTAGCGGTAGTCCACCACGTCCGGGTTCTGGAAGGCGCCCCAGCAGCCGAGCAGAATGCGGCGTTTGCCGACCTCCTCGTAGCCCGGCAGGGCCTCGTAGAAGAAGTCGAAGACGTCGTCGTTCATCGCCACCGCCTTCTTGATGAAGTCGATGACGCGCATGAGCCGGCTGAGGTAGTCGGTGAAGGTGCTCGGCTGCGGCATCGTGCCGACCCCGCCCGGGTACAGCGTGGAGGGGTGCACATGCCGCCCCTCCATCAGGCAGAACATCTCCCGGGTGATCCGGCTGACCTTCAGCGCCTCCTTGTAGACCTCGCCCTCGAAGGGGTTGAAGGCCTTCATGATGTCGGCGATGGTGCGGTAGCCGTGGATGTCCCCGCGCGGTGCGTCGGTGCGTTCGGCGCGGGCCAGCACACCGGGGTTGGTGGCCTTGACCATCGCTTCGCAGAAGTCCACGAACACCAGGTTGTCCTGGAAGATCGTGTGGTCGAAGATGTACTCCGCCGCCTCGCCGAGGTTGGTGATGTGCTCGGCCAGCTTGGGCGGCTTGACCCCGTAGGCCATCTGCTGCGCGTAGTTGGAGCAGGTGGTGTGGTTGTCACCGCAGATGCCGCAGATCCGCGAGGTGATGAACCCGGCGTCCCGCGGGTCCTTGCCCCTCATGAACACCGAGTAGCCGCGGAACAGCGACGAGGTGCTGTGGCACTCCACGACCTCCCGGTTGGCGAAGTCGATCTTCGTGTAGATGCCCAGGTTGCCGATGATCCGGGTGATCGGATCCCAGGACATGTCGACGATCTGGGCGGGCTTGCGTCCCGTGGCCCGGGACTCGGTGGTGGTCATCTGCGGTGCTGCCCCTCGCTGTTCGGGTCGGGCGGGTGGAGGTGGGGTCCAAGGGACGGTCAGGCGCGCCAGTGGGGGTCGTAACCGCTGGTCAGCTTGCGCTTGTTGTGGCGCCACCTGGGCTCGTGGTTCACCAGGTCGTTGGTCAGGCCGCGCAGCCGCCGGATGACCGCCCCGTACGGCCGGATCACCGCCGACGACAGGGTGCCGCCCGGCGGTTCGTCCATGAACGGCATGAAGGCGTCCGGGAAGCTGGGCATGGTGCAGCCGATGCAGATGCCGCCGACATTGGGGCAGCCGCCGATGCCGGCCATCCAGCCCCGCTTGGGGACGTTGCAGTTGACGACCGGACCCCAGCAGCCCACCCGGACCTGGCACTTGGGGGAGTTGTAATCCTTCCCGAAGTCGCCCTGCTCGTAGTACGCGGCCCGGTCGCAGCCCTCGTGCACGGTCTTCCCGAACAGCCACTGGGGGCGCAGCATGTGGTCCAGCGGTGGCGGGGGAGCGGTGCCGGCCGCGTGCTGGAGCACCCAGACCAGGGTCTCCATGAAGTTCTCCGGCTGGATCGGACAGCCCGGCACGTTGACGACCGGCAGCCCGGACCGCGCCGTGAAGTCCCAGCCCAGGTAGTCCGCGAGGCCCATGCAGCCGGTCGGGTTGCCGGCCATGGCGTGGATGCCGCCGAACGTGGCACAGGTGCCGGCGGCCACCACCGCCCAGGCCTTGGGCGCGAGGTCGTCGATCCACTGGTTCAGGGTCTGCGGCTGACCGGTGTCGGGGTCGTTGCCGAACGACGTCCAGTAGCCGTCCCCCTCGATGATCCGCTGGTTCGGGATCGAGCCCTCGATCACCAGGATGAACGGCGCAAGCTCGCCGCGCGCCGCCGCCCGGTACGGGGCGAGGAAGTCCTCGCCGCCCAGGCTCGGCGACAGCACCTTGTTGACCAGGTTCACCTTCGGCAGACCCGGGATGAGACCCAGCACCACGTCCTCGATGGACGGCTGGCCCGCCGCGGTCAGCGACACGGTGTCGCCGTCGCAGCTCATGCCCTCCGAGATCCAGAGGATGGTGATCTCTTCGAAGCCGTCGTGCGCTTCGGCCCGGCCGGACTCGCCGGGGGCTTCGGTGGTACCGCTCCGTGTGCTCATGTCTGCGGCCTCCGTCGCAGTCGGTCGTGGGCCGGGCCGGGGGACACCGGCGGGCCCGTGGGGACGAGGGGTTCGACCTCGTCGGGCCGGAAGTAGTGGAACCGGCCGTACCAGTCGTGCAGTTCGGCGGCCGGATCGTCGTCGACCGTGACGGCGAACCTGACCCCGCCGTCGACGTCGTGGAAGACGGCGGCGACCCGGGCGGTGCGCCCGTCCAGGAACATGTCCTGCGCGTCCGCGCCGCGCAGCCGGGGACGCAGCCGCACCGGGCTGCCCGCGCCCACGGCAACCCCGGCCACGAGGACGGTGTCGGTCGTCGGGGACAGCCCGTCGTCGCCGCCCTCCTGCCACCAGGCGGGACGCTGCGGGCGGGCCGGCGCCCCGGCCGGGGCCAGGGAGCGGATGGCGCCGTGCAGGCGGCCGAACACCTCGTCCGGCATGGTGTCGACCCGGTCGAGGATCTGCGCGGCCCGTGGATCGGTGGCCCGGGCCTCCGCCTTCTCCTCGTCGGTCAGCAGCATCGTGCGCAGCGTGAGAATCTCGTCGATCTCCGCCGCGTCGTGCAGATCGCCGGGGCTCTCCGGCGCCACCTGGGGGTGGTCCGGCAGGATGATGGGGGCGGACAGCATGACGGGTGCGGTCGCCCCGTCCGCGCCGGCGTCGGCGTGGGCGCTGGGTGCGCCGCCCAGCACCGGGAACGTGAACGCGTTACGGCAGCCCCGTGCCGCCTCGCGCAGCGCGGCCGGCGGATCGATCAGGGAGACGAACTCCACGCCGTCGCCGCCGAGCAGGGTGTGCGTGGCGATCAGCGCCCGCTCCAGCACCGCCCCCCGCGGCGCGTGCGGATCCGGGGCGGCGCCGGTGTTCTCGATCCGCACCCGCAGCCGGTACAGCTCGGGCCGGTCTTGCGGTTCGGCGGCGGGCGGTTGGGCGGAGAGCAGTCCGGCGGGGAGTGGTTCGGCGGCGACCGTCAGGGCCGCTTGCACCTCCTGCCGCCGCCGGACCGTGCGGCCCGCCCCGGCCGGCAGCGGCTCGCAGTCCGCCCCGGCGGGCGCGTTCACGCAGACGGTGTACGGCCCGCGCAGCAGGTCCGCCGGAGCCAGCGTGACCTCGGCCTCCCGCTCCACGGCCTCCTCGAAGGACAGATGGCGGGTGCCGTCCTCCGCCCGCAGCGACTCGACCGGCCGGTGTCCGCCCGCGCCGTCGGCCGCCTCCACCTGCTTGTGCTGGAGCTGGAGATAGCGCACCCGCACCCGTACGGCCGCGTCCGGGCGCCGTACCCGCAGCAGGCACTCGGTCTGCTGGTACCAGGAGTCCGCGGAGCCGGAGATGCCGGGCGTGACCGGCCCGTCCCGCTCCACCCAGTCCCGGGGCAGCAGCACCCCGAACTGCCAGCGGACCCGGTTCTTCGCGGAGGAACGGCGATAGGGATACAGCAGGTACCCCTCGTACAGCACGGCATCGGCGACCGCGCTCATCGACTCCATCCCGCCTCCTCGACTCCGGTGCACCGGCGGATGCCTCCCACCACGGTCACACCCCGCAGGCGACCGCGCCCCTCGGACGCGCGGTCGTTGGGCCGGTCAGGGGACACCGGTCAACACTTCGAAACTTTCGAAGCCGGTAGCCGGTGAAAGTCGATCAGGCAGCCCGGCACTCCGAACGCTTTCGACGCATCACTGCTGGTGTTCACAGGTACGAACGTTTCGAAATATCGACCGAAACTGTTGACAGTGGATCGGCCCGCTCGGACACTCATCGGCGTCAGCGGGCGATGAGGAAGGAAGCGTCGTGGAACGGTTCGTGCTCTTCGTACGAGGCGCGTGCGCCATGGTGCTGGTCGCCGTCGGAGCGTTGCTGCTGCCCGGCACCGCGCAGGCCGACACGGTCATCACCACCAACCAGACCGGCACCAACAACGGCTACTACTACTCGTTCTGGACCGACGGAGGCGGATCCGTCTCGATGGGTCTCGGCTCCGGAGGCAGCTACAGCACCTCGTGGAGCAACAGCGGCAACTTCGTCGCGGGCAAGGGTTGGAGCACCGGCGGCCGCCGCACCGTCAACTACAACGGCAGCTTCAACCCGTCCGGCAACGGCTACCTCTCCCTGTACGGCTGGACGACCAACCCGCTGGTGGAGTACTACGTCGTCGACAACTGGGGCACCTACCGGCCCACCGGCACCTACAAGGGCACCGTCACCAGCGACGGCGGCACGTACGACATCTACGAGACGACCCGGGTCAACGCCCCGTCGATCGAGGGCATCCGGACGTTCAACCAGTACTGGAGCGTGCGGCAGACCAAGCGGACCGGCGGCACCATCACCACCGGCAACCACTTCGACGCCTGGGCCCGGCACGGCATGAACCTCGGCACCTTCAACTACATGATCCTGGCGACCGAGGGCTACCGCAGCAGCGGCAACTCCAGCATCACGGTGAACTGAGGGGAGGTGGCACCCATGCGCAGCGAACCCCGCCGGGCCGTACGGCCCCTCGTGGCGACGCTCGCCGTGGCCGCACTGGGCATCACGGGCAGCCTCACCCTCGGCGCCACACCGTCCCGTGCCGCAGGCTGCTCCGGGTATGTCGGGCTCACCTTCGACGACGGTCCGTCCGACGCCCACACCCCGGCCCTGCTCGCCGCGCTCCGGCAGAACGGGCTGCGGGCCACCCTGTTCAACGAGGGCCAGTACGCGGCCGCCTATCCCGCACAGGTCCGGGCCGAGGCCGCGGCGGGCATGTGGATCGGCAACCACAGCTACACCCATCCGCATCTGACCCAGCTGAGCCAGGCGCAGACCGACTCCGAGATCGCCCGCACCCAGCAGGCGATCGCGGCGGCCGGCGGCGGTACGCCGGTGCTGTTCCGGCCGCCCTACGGCGAGACGAACGCCACCGTGCAAGGGGTCGCGGCCAAGTACGGCCTGACCCAGGTCATCTGGGACGTCGACTCGCAGGACTGGAACGGCGCGAGCACCGACGCCATCGTGCAGGCGGCCGGCCGGCTGACCAACGGTCAGGTCATCCTCATGCACGAGTGGCCCGCGAACACGCTCGCCGCGGTGCCGCGCATCGCCCAGGTGCTGGCGGCCCGCGGGCTGTGCGCCGGCCGGATCTCCCCGCAGACCGGTCGGGCCGTGGCGCCCTGACAGCGGGCGGCCGCCGGGCCATGCGCCCGCCGGCCGCCCCCACCCGCCGCGGCTCAGCGGAGCAGCAGATAGCGGGTGACCAGCGAGCGGGCCCGGTCGGGGGCGATGCCGAGGGCCCTGCCCAGCGACTCCCACTGCCCTGCGCTGTCCTCCTCGATCATGCAGGCCGCCTCCCGGCCGACCCGGGCGGTCAGCCGGTCCAGCGCCGCCACGGCCCGCAGCGCGGCGGCCGGTGCGTCGTCGGCGAGCGCCAGCAGCCGTTCCTCCAGCACGCCCAGCAGCTCGGTCAGCTCCTCCGGCAACGGCACCGTGCGCCGCTCCACCGCCCCGATGTGTTCCCGCCAGTCCCGGTGCGGACCGGAGAGGTCCAGGTCGTCCAGGCCGTCCTCGTCCAGCTCCGCCCACGGCACCGGCACGCTCGGGCCGCGCCAGCCGCAACTGCACGCGGCCCGGATCGCGGCCGCCCGCGGCCTGCCCAGCCGGCCGCTGTACGCCCACCACTCGCTGGTCCGGTACATCTCGGCGCCGCTGCCGACGTCGAAGTACGCGGGCTTCGGTTCGCTGCCGTCGGCCAGCACGGCTCCGACGATGCCCTCGTGGGACTCCCCGAACTCCTCCGTCGTCCACGCCACGGGCGTCTCCCTCCCTCACCGGCCGTTCCATGGTTCCAGGCGGAGCGGCGCCGCGGGCCCGCCTTGGGCGAGGTCGGCCGGTTCACGCGTGTCCGGCCCGCGGTTCGTCGCCGTCGGAGCGCAGCCGTTCCACCGCCACCAGGGCCGCGTCGTCCCCGAGATCGCCGTGCACATGGCGCAGCAGGTCGCGGCGGAGGGCCGCCACCATCGCCGCCGGCGGCCGGCCCGCGTGCGCCCGTACCCGGCCGGACAGGTCGTAGAACCGGCCGTGGCGGTCGCGGGCCTCGATGAAACCGTCGGTGTAGAGCACCAGTCGGTCGCGGGCTGTGAACGGCACCGTCTGCGCGACCGGCCGCGCGTCCAGCAGGTCACCGAGCCCGAGCGGCGCGCCCGGCTGCTCCGGCCGTACCGGGCGCGGCCGCCCGGCGTGTACGACGTACGGCTCGGGGTGGCCGCAGTGCACGATGCGGGCCACCGCCTCGCCGGGCGGGAACTCCACCAGCAGCGCGGTGGCGAACCGCTCCGTGAACAGGGCGCCGCCCGCACCGTCCGTGCCCCGTCCGTCCGGGGTCCCGTCCAGCGCCGCGATCTGCTGCCGGGCCCGCTCGTCCAGGTGCGCCGCGACACGCGTCAAATCCGGCTCCTGGAAGGCGAGTTCACGAAAGGCGCTGAGCAGGGTCGCCGAGGCACCGACGGCCGTCAGGCCCTTGCCGCGTACGTCGCCGAGGAGGACCCGGGTGCCGTACGGCGTGCGCAGCGCCTCGTAGAAGTCGCCGCCGATCCGGGCCTCCGACTCGGCCGGCAGATAGCAGCCGGACAGGGCCAGCGAGCCGATCCGGCCGGGGAGCGGGTGCATGAGGGCGCGCTGTGTGGTCTCGGCGACCGAGCGGACCTGGCGGAGCTGCCGTTCCCGGCGCCGCCGCAGCGCGCACGCGCCGAGCGAGGTGAGCCCGACGACGAACAGTGTGCCCAGGGTGACGTCCGAGTCCGGGCGGCCGCACGTCCCGGCGTCCAGCTGGAGCAGCAGCGTGACCACGAGCACGGCAGCGGCGAGGGCCGCCGTCGCCGGGCACGGCAGCAGTACGGCGGCCAGGACGGGTACGGCGGCCAGCACCGGCGCGACATGCAGCCAGTCCGGGGTGAGTACGTCGACGAGGACGACCACCGCCATCAGCAGCGCGGGTGTGGAGGACAGCAGCACCCGGGAGCGGGCGGACCGGCGCCCAGTGTCCTGGCCGGTGGGGGTGGGGTGCTGGTGCGGGAGTTCGGTGGAGGGAGAAGAGGTCATCGTCGCGATGCGGGCCGTAGGGGAGCGAGGACGCGGTGCGGCCGGGCGGGCCGGGCCGGCGCGGGCGCGGCCAGACAGGCGAGGGCCGCGTCGAGCTGCCGGACGAGACGCCGCTCGGCGCCGCCGGGGGCCGGTGGAGTGGTGCGGGGATCGGTCACGGTGCCCGGTGCCGGTGGTTCGGTACGAGGGTGAGCGTCCCGGGCTGATGGATCGGTACCCGGCGCGGTGCCGGGGGCCGGTTCGTCGAGCCGGGCCAGCGCGTGCCGTGCGGCGGGCAGCGCGGGATGCGGGCGGCCGCCGCCCCGGCAGGAGTAGACGCACAGGGCGGTCGTCCGCAGCAGGCGCGCGTACCGCTGGTCGAAGGGGGCGGTGGGGCCGCCGGGGTGCGGGCGGTGCCCGTCCAGCAGCCGGCCCGTCGCCGTCGCCTGTTCCGCCACTTCGCCCAGTGTGCGCAGCACCCGGTGGTCCAGGTGCCAGCGGCGGCGCCGGGCGGCCGGCCGGACGTTCCAGCGCACGCTCTCGTGCGCCTCGTCCACCGTGCCGCGGGCCCGAGCCACGGCGGTCTCCAGGTCGCGTTCCCAGGCGGCGCCGAGCACCTGCCGCGGTGGTTCACGCCGTACGACCGCGTCGGCCAGCGCGTCCAGGTCCCGGGCGATCAGATGCCGCAGCTCCGCCAGGGCCCGCTCGGCGGAGCGCACGCGCACCGCCGGGAACAGCAGCGCGCTGCACGCCAGACCGAAGGCGATGCCCAGCACGATCTCCGTGAGATGGGAGGCCAGCTCGCCGGGGTGGCGGCCGCGGACCAGGGCGAAGGTGATCAGGGCGGTGGTCGGCACATGGAGGCCGTGGTGACCGAGGAAGCCGTGCCGGACCGGCAGCACCGAGGCGAACACCACCAGGGCCAGCCCCACCATCCCCGGGTGCACATACAGCGCGGCCGGTACCGCGAGCAGGACACCGAGCAGACAGCCGGCGGCGTACCGGGCCGCGGCGGCGACCGTGCGCACCACCGTCGCCTCGACCGTGAGCAGCGCGGCGACGGCACCCGGGTACGGGTCGGGGGAGTGCAGCAGGGTCGCACATATCTGCCAGGTCAGTCCGGCGGCCACGGTCGCGCGCGCGGCCCCGACGCAGTCGGTCCGTCCGATCCTCTCGGCGAGGGCGGACCACCGTGCGCTGAGCATGTCGAGTGACCTCCTTTGTCCGGGTTCCGGCAAGGCCGCCCAGAATAATCGGACAAACCAGGCATGTGGCAAATAAGGAACGTGTAGGCGTCAGGTGTTCGAACCTCTGTCGGGTTCTGTGTCAACGCACGTAAACTGCTCATTCCGCAGTGGTGCGGGGGGAGTTGAGTGGGGGGAGCCACGATGTCCGAGGATGCGTACGGCCCTTATCCGGGTGGGGCACATCAGAACAATCCAGACCAGGGCGCTTCATACCCCGGGTTCGGCGCGCCGTCGATGCCGCCGGTGCCGCCGATGCCGGCGAGTCCCCCGCCCGTGCCCGCGGATCCGTGGCGCGCCGCAGCGGTCGCCCTGCTCAACCTCAGCGGACTGGGCCTCGGCTACGCGCTGCTGCGGCGCCGGCTCCTCACGGCCGTCTGCTGGGCCGCGACCGCCGTGCTGCTGTTCGTCGCGCTGCCCGCGGACGCCGACGGGATCCCCGGGGCGGCGCTCGTCGGATACGGCCTGGTGTTGCTGCTCGCCGCCGTCCACGGCGCCGTCACCGCACTGCGCACCCGGCTGGTGTGGCCGGGCAGAGCGCCGCTGGCGCTGCTGCTGGGCGTGGTGCTGCTCGCCGTACCGGCCGGTGGTGCCCTCTGGTACCAGGGCGCCCACGACGACGCCGTGGAACAGGCCCTCCTCGACCGGCTGGACCAGGCCGACCGCCAGGTCGCGGCCGCGGGCCGGCAGTCGTTCTCCACCGCGGAGCCGGACTACCGCAAGGCGCTGACGGTCTACCGGGACATCGCCGTCCATCACGCAGGCTCCCGTGCCGCCCGTCAGGTGCCCGACCGGCTGCACACCTTCTACACGACCGTCGGCGCCGCCTACAGCCACCGGGACTACTGCGGCGCGGTGGAGCCCCTGAAGTACCTGCGCACGCTTCCCGACACCCTGCCCAAGTCCCAGCTGGGATCGCTGGCGGCCTGGCCCGACGACCGGCTGGCCACCTCGCTGTACGAGTGCGGGTCCGAGGGTCTCGCCGGCGGGTCGGCGGACTGGGTCACCCGCTACACCGACCTGCTGAACACCTTCCCGGACTCCCGCCAGGCCACCCAGGTGGCGCCCGCCGTGGACGCGGCGGTGACGAAGGCGGCCAAGGACGTCGGCGGCTCCGGAGCGTGCGCGGCCGTGGACCGGCTGCGCACCCTCAACACCAGCATCGCCGACCTGGCGAAGTCGGCCGACGACACGGGCGGCAGCCTGGCGAAGGCCGCCGACCGCGCGGACCGCAGCGGTAACTCGGGGGAGTACGCGTGCGGTGTCGAGCAGTACAAGGACAAGGACTTCGCGGCGGCGCAGAAGACCATGGAGCAGTTCGTCGACGACAACAAGAACGACCGCAACCGGGACCGCGCCAAGAAGGTCGCGATAGCCGCCGAGGTCGCCCAGACACTCCCTGCGGCCGGCGGCAAGCTCCCCACCACCGCCTCCGGCGGCGGCATCTCCGTCACCGTCAAGAACGACAGCCCGGACGACATCACCGTCCTCTACACCGGCCCGGTCACCGGCAGCTTCACCCTCAAAGCCTGCGGCGACTGCAAGGCGTACATGCTCGCCGAGACGCTCCTGACCGGCTTCAAGCCGTGCAACGGCGGCAAGGACTACCCGCAGCGCACGATCAGCCTGCCCCCCGGCACCACCTACTTCGTGCACAAGTCCCACAGCAGCAGCTCCACGACCCCGGCCTCGGACACCGCCAAACTCCGGTACGGCTACATCTACACCGAGTGCGCCTACTCGACCCGCACCTTCGGCTCCACCTACTGACGCACCCCACAGAGCCTCCCCCGCCCAACCCGGGGGAGGCTCTTCGCGCGGGTTAAAGAAAGGCCCTAGTCGTTCCCCGGGCGCTCGCCCTTCGGGCCGCGGCCGCGGGCGGTCTTCGGGCCGCCGCTCCGCTGGGCCGGGTCCTCCTGGAGCGACTCGTTCGCGGCGGTGTTCGCGTCCTGGTCGGAGATTCCGGAACGCTCCGCCTCCTTGCGGAGCCTCGCCCTGCGGGTGTCGTACTTCTTGCTGCCGGGTTCGGGCACGACGTTCACCTCCTGCCGCTTCCGTCCACGGGTCCCCCTCGCCTCCCGGGGCAAACGGCGAGTGCGGGTCGTCGTCGGGGTACCGTGCGGCAGGCCGACACCATGATCAAACAGCTGTCGCCGCAGGTGCTGACCAGCGTCTGAGCGTTCAGTGCCCTCAGCCGGCCGCGTTGTCGACGCGTAGCCGCACCTGCTCCTCCAGTCGCCGCAGGCTGTCCTCGAGGGCGTCGGCGACCGCGTCCTCGCCCGGGTCGTGGCGGTCGTCGAAGAAGGACAGATGGACCGTTACCTCGCTGGCGCCGCTGCCGATGCCGGCGACCTGGAGCCAGCCGGCGTAGGCGCCCTGTTCGCGGGTGCCCCATTCCAGCCGCATCTGCTCCGGCCGGGCGCGCAGCAGCGCGGGCTGGTCCGTGCCCGAGCGGTCCTCGTGCACGGTGACGGCGGGTGGCTCCTCGACGTCCACGTGCAGGGCGTCCGGGAGCCAGGCGCCGAGCTGGTCGGTGTTGGCCGCCTGGTCGAAGACGTGCTCGGGCTGTGCGGGCATCGTGCGGGAACGTTCGTACTCGGTCATCGCGACAGCGCCCCCTTGGGCTCGGAAGCCGTACCCGGACCGCGTGCCCCGTCTGCGCCAACCGAAAAGCGGTGACGGCCCCCTCTCGCCTCGGCCGTTCACTTGTCTGGTCAAGTTTGGTCATGGTTCTTCCGTTGGACAGTGAACACCAGTACTCATGTCCCGTTCGTTGCGCACAACCAGGCCGTGAGGTCCGTATCTCCCGGCACCCTCACCAACGGGACGAGGTACACGTATGCGACTGCGCTGGAGATCCCTCGGCGGGCTTCTCGCCCTCCTCGGCGCACTGATCGTCTCCGCTCCGGCCCCCGCCCAGGCGGCCGTGAGCAGCGGCAACCTGATCGTCGACGGCGATGCCGAGAGCGGGGGTTACTGCACCGGCGACTGGGCGGCGGCCGGCACGGTGCCCGGCTGGACCACCGAGGCGGGCGGCCCGAACGCCATGTGCTACACGGTCGGCTCCTTCGGACTGCCCAGTGACGGCAACACGCCCGGCAAGGCCTTCTTCGGCCCGAGCAACTTCGGCGACGGCGCGATGACACAGACCGTCGACGTCTCCTCGGCGGCCACGGCCATCGACGGCGGCACCGTGCACTACAACCTCTCGGGCTGGCTCGGCGGCTGGACCGTCTACGGCGGATATGTCGCCGTCTCCCTGCACTTCCACGACGCCGCCGGCCGGCCGATCGGCGCCACCGCCAAGCTGCCGACCGTCTCCGCGAGCGACCGGGGCCTCGCCACCAAGTTCCTCGCGCGCAGCACCAGCGGCGCGGTCCCGGCCGGCACCCGCTCCCTCCAGGTGGAGGTGCAGTTCCTGTCCACCTCCCACGAGACCGGCTACCTCGACAACCTCTCCCTCACCCTGGACACCCCGGTCGCCGCACCGGCCCCGCCCGCCCCGCCCGTCTCCAAGGTGCCGGGCTACGACCACGTGTTCATGGTCATGATGGAGAACACCGACTACGCCGAGGTCATGAACGACCCCGCGGACACGCCGTACATGCACAGCCTGATGTCCCAGGGCGCCACCCTGACCGACTACCACGGCGTCTACCACCCGAGCGACGAGAACTACCTCGCCATCGCGGGCGGCGACACCTATGCCAAGGGCGCGACCTACTACCCGAACATCAACTCCCCGCAGCGCAACCTCGGCGACACCCTCGAGGCGGCCGGCAAGACCTGGAAGGCCTACGAGCAGGGCATGGGCACGCCCTGCAACACCAAGAACACCTACGACAGTTACTACGAGCCCGACGACGCGCCCTTCATCAACTACACCGACATCAGCGGTGACGCCACCCGCTGCGCGGCGCACCTGTTCGACACCACGCAGCTCACCACCGACCTGAAGTCGGCCTCGACGACCCCGAGTTTCTCCTGGATAGCCGCCGACGACTACTACGACGGCGAGGCCTCCGGCAACGGCAGCAGCACCAGCCTGAAGACCCAGGACGGCTGGCTGAAGCAGACCCTCGACCCGGTGCTGGCCTCCCCGGCCTGGACGCAGTCGCGCTCGCTGCTGATCCTCACCTGGGACGAGAGCCAGAGCGAGGCCTACAACCACGTGGCCACCATGGTCCTCGGCTCCCAGGGCACCGTCCCGGCCGGCACCAGCAGCCCGGTCCACTACGACCACTACGGCATCGCCCGCACCATCGAGTCGGCCCTCGGCCTGCCCGGCCTCACCGCCAACGACACCTACGCGACCCCGCTCAACGCCGCCTTCGCACCGTCCACCGCGACGGCACCGACGCTCACCGGCACCCTGAATGCGGTTGCGGACGGCGGCAACGCCACCGTCCGCTACACCCTGCCGTCCGCCGCGCAGGCCAACGCCAAGAACTGGGTCGGCATCTACCCGGCGGGCGCCGTGCCGGGCAAGCAGTCCTCGCTGACCTGGGCGTACGCCCCGAACGCCAGCGGCGCCCTGACCTTCTCCACGGGCAAGCTGAGCGGCCCGGGCACCTACGACGTGTACTACCTCGCGAACGACGGCTACACGGCCTTGGCCGGGCCGTTCTCCCTCACCGTCGGCTGAACCACCCCGCAGCGGGTCACCTGCGCCGCAGCAGGCGGCGCAGGTGCAGGGTCGTCGGCAGCCGCCGGACCGGTCGTGCGGGCCCGGGTCCGGGGTCACAGCCCCAGCGCGATGGCGACCCGGGTCAGCTCGGCGGTGCTGCCGATGTTGAGCTTGGCCCGGATGCGGCGCAGGTATGCGTCCACCGTGTGCGTGGACAGGCCCATGTGGCGGGCGGTCTGGAGGTAGGTGCGGCCGGCGGCGATGTGCCGGAGCGTCTCCCGCTCGCGCGGAGCCAGCGCGGTGGCGGGGGCTGCGGGGTGCGAGGGGGCGAGGGTGGCGCTCATGGGATGTCCTCCGGCGGTCTCTGACCGTTCGGGCGATTTGCCCTGTTTCATCAGAGTGGGTGCCGGATTTCATGGGACTGTCCGTCGATTGTCACAGGCGCGTCACAGGGGCCCGGAGGTGGTTTGCGGCCTGCGGCGGAGGGTGTGGCCGCTCAGGTCGTGGCCTGCCGTGCCGTGTGCTCGACCAGGGTGACGCCGTCGCTCATGGAGGCGCTGCCGTTCGACAGGACGGCGACGAGATACCGGTGCCCGCGCACGGTGACCTGGCCGATGCTGTTGACGTCCCACAGGCCGGTGGTGGTGCGCTGGAGCCAGCCGTTCTTCAGCAGGCGCGGCGAGCCCGGGCCGCCGGCCGCCGGGACTCCCCAGGTCTGCTCGGGGATGACGCGGCCCATGAGGCTGCGCAGATACGCCCGGGAGTCCGCGTTCAGCACGGGGGAGCCGCCGCCCTGTGTCCGTCCGTCGGCGAACACGGCCCGCAGCAGTCGGATCTGGTCCGTGGCGGTCGTCCGGGTCAGCCCCCACCTCGCGTCCGGGCCGCCGGTGGTCGAGGTCAGGCCGAGGCGCTTGTTGGCCGCCGCGAGACCGGGTGCCCGGCCGATCTCCTGCCACAGGGCGTTCGCGGCCGTGTTGTCGCTGCGCTCGATCATCGGCTCGGCGTGCCCCCGCTCCGCGGCGGTGAGCTGCCGTCCCGCGTCCTGTGCCTGGAGCAGCAGGGTGGCGAGGATGTCGACCTTGACGATGCTGGCGGTGTCGTACGCCTCGTCCGTGCCGTGGACGACGGGTGTGCCGCCGGTGCCGTCCAGGTCGAGCACCGCGGCCGTGGCGTGCGGTGCCGGGGCCGGTGCGGGCGCCGTGGCGGCGGCAGCTGGGGCGGGGCGCAGTGCCATCGCGGAGACGAGGACCGCCAGCGAGGCGAGGAGCGTGCGTGCGGTGGCGGGGGAGCGGTGCGGCGTGCTGGGCATGGGTCACGAACGTAGCCATCGGACGGTCCCGGTGACATGGCGCGGGTCACTCCGGCCCGCTGTTCGGCCGTTTTGTGAGAAGAGCCACCGTTGGGGCGCTTTGCCGTACATGGGTTGTTCCGGTGGCGGCGTGTACGCGTGGCCGAGCCCGGCTCCTCGCTTATCGTCGGCCAGACACCGACATCCGGAGTGAAAATGCAAAAAACGGATGAAATGGTTGATGTGGTCGAGGGTGTGGCGGTCGTCCCCGTCGCCCGGCCCGGGCGCCGCATCCGGCCCCGGCCGCTCGGCGCCGCGCTCGCGTGCGCGGCGGCCGCCGCGGCCGTCCCGCTCCTCGCCGGCACCCAGTGGCTGCACCAGCCGGCCGTCCAGGCCTGGCGCACCGTCTGCCTTGCCATCACCGTCCAGGCGCTGCCCTTCCTGCTGCTCGGCACCGCCCTGTCCGGGGCCATCAACGCCTTCGTGCCGGCCGGCCTGTTCACCCGGGTGCTGCCGAAGCGGGCCGCCCTCGCCGTGCCCGTCGCCGGAGTCGCGGGCGCGGTCCTGCCGGGCTGCGAGTGCGCCTCCGTACCCGTCGCCCACAGCCTGATCCGCCGGGGCGTCACGCCCGCCGCCGCCTTCGCCTTCCTGCTCTCCGCGCCCGCCGTCAACCCGGTCGTGCTCACCGCCACCGCCGTCGCCTTCCCCGGCAACCCCGCCATGGTCGCCGCCCGGCTGCTCGCCTCGCTCGCCACCGCCGCCGTCATGGGCTGGCTCTGGCTCTGGCTCGGCAACGAGAAGTGGCTACGGCCCCTGCTGCGGCACCACCACACCGGGCACCGGCCCGGCCACAGCCGCCGGACCGAGTTCCGGCTCGGCTTCCAGCACGACTTCCTGCACGCCGGCGGGTTCCTCGTGCTCGGCGCCATGGCCGCCGCCACCTTCAACGTCGCCGTGCCGCGCTCCGTCCTCGACGCCTTCTCCGGCTCGACCTGGCTGTCCGTGCTCTTCCTGGCCGCCCTCGCCGTGCTGCTGGCCGTCTGCTCCGAGGCGGACGCGTTCGTCGCCGCCTCCCTCACCGGCTTCTCGCCCCTCGCCCGGCTCGCGTTCCTGGTGGTCGGCCCGATGGTCGACCTCAAGCTGATCGCCCTCCAGGCGGGCACCTTCGGCCGCGCCTTCGCCTGGCGCTTCTCCACGGCCACCACGGTCGTGGCCGTCGCCGCGAGCGTGCTGATCGGAGGGGCACTGCTGTGAGACGCCCCGCCCAGGCCCTGCTCCTGACCCTCACCGGCGCCGGCCTGCTGCACGCCACCCTGCTGACCGACACCTACCTGCGCTACGTCAAGGCCGGACTGCGCATCCCGCTGATCGCCGGCGGAGCCGTCCTGCTGCTGCTCGGCCTGGCCGCCGCGGTGAGCCGGGCGGGCGAGCAGCCTCCCGCACACGACGGCCACGACCACTCCGGCACCCCGCGCGTCGCCTGGCTGCTGTTCCTGCCGGCCGTCAGCCTGCTCTGCTACGCCCCGCCCGCCCTCGGCGCCTACACCGCGGCACGCTCGAACAGCAAGCCCGTCACCGTGCAGAAGGCGGCCTTCGCACCGCTGCCCGCGACCTCACCCGCGCCGCTCACCCTCACGGACTTCACCCGGCGCGTCCAGCAGGACCGCAGCCATGCCATCGCCCACCGCACCGTACGGCTGACGGGCTTCGTCACCCCGGACCCGGACGGCGACGGCTGGTACCTCACCCGGATCATCTTCACCTGCTGCGCGGCGGACTCGCAGACCGTCAAGATCCGCATGTACGGCGGTGAGGCACCCCCCGCGGACACCTGGCTGGCGGTCACCGGCACCTGGCACCCCCGCGGCGCCCTCGGCACCCGCACCGCGCAGCCGGCCCTCGACGTCCGGCAGGCCCAGCCCATCGCCCAGCCCGTGAACGCCTTCACCGACGACCTGCCGCTGACCCCCTCTGCCTAACCCTGCCTGCCTAGCGGTCCTTCCGCGGCAGGCCGCTGACCGGCTTCCCCTGGACCTTGCGGACCAGCACCACCAGCAGTGCGTACAGGCAGATCAGCGCGATGCCCGCGAAGGCCGCGAGCAGATGCGCCACCTCGGGATTGAGCTGCAACAGCCAGTTCATCGCGGCGCCACCTCCCGACGAGGTTCCTCACCCCAGCGTCGTACCGCGGCGCTCGGCACGCCAGCCCGAGAGGGCGTCGAAGTCGCCGAAGACGCAGACGAAGCGCAGTATCGGAGCAAGATCGATCCACGGCCCGAGGCGGTGAGAAGCGAGGTGCGGCGTCGCTTGTTCGGGAACGCGGTGCGCCGCCGGGCATGGCCCGCGCTCGCGGTCTACGGCGCCTCCACGCTGCTGCATCTCGTCGTGCTCGCCGTGATGATCCCGCCGGGCGGCCCCAGCCTCGGTGACCGGCTGCTCGCCTGGGACGGCCGGCTGTACACACAGATCGCCGCACACGGCTACCCCGGCGGTCTCAGCCACACGCCCACGGGCGAACCGACCGGCAACAACCTCGCGTTCTTCCCGCTGTTCCCGCTCCTGATCCGGGCCGTCCACACCGTCACCCGCCTGGACTTCGGGACCGCCGCGATCGTCGCCGCCAACCTCGCCTTCGCCGCCGCGCTGATCACCGTCGATCTGCTGCTGACCGAGCTGTACGGACGGCGTACGGCCGTCATCGCCGTCGTGCTGCTGGCCGCGGCCCAGCCCATGTCCCTCGTCTTCGTCATGGCCTACAGCGAGTCACTGTTCCTCGCCCTGTCCGCCGGCACCCTGCTGGCCGCCCGACGCGAGGCATGGCTCACCGCCGGTGCCGCGGCCCTGCTGGCCGGTCTGACCCGGCCGGCCGGGGTGGCGGCCGTGGCCGCGCTCGCCGTCGCCGTCGCCCTGTCCCTGGCACGGACCCGCCGGCCCGCCTGGCGCCCCCTCGCAGCCGTCGCGCTCGCCTGCCTCGGCACGCCCGCCTACCTGTGGTGGGTGGGCCGGCGGGCGGGCCGGCCGGACGCCTGGTTCGTCATCGAGAAGGCCGGCTGGAACACCCGCTGGGACAACGGCAGTTCCTTTCTCCACTTCCTCGGCGAGACACTGGCGCACGGCGAGGGATGGGTCCCGGTCAGCACCGCGGTCCTGCTGCTCGCCCTCGTCGACGCCACCGGCGTCACCTGGCGCCGGACCACCTGGCCGCCCCTGCTCTGCTACGGCACCGGCATCCTGGTGCTCACCCTCGGGGAGAGCAGTTTCTACCACTCCAAGCTGCGTCTGGTGGTCCCCGCCGTGCTCTTCCTCGTCCCCCTCGCACGCGCCCTCGCCCGGGCCCGCACCCGCACCGTCGCCCTCGCCGTGGGCGGCGGATCCCTGTTCGGCTGCTGGTACGGCGCCTACATGCTCACCGTCTGGCCGTACGCCATCTGACGACCGGGCGGTCAGCCGAACAGGCTGCGGACCCGGATCGTCTCCACCCGCCGCCAGACACCCCCGGGCAGCAGGACCCAGTCGTCCTTGGAGCCGCGGGCGCGCCGCCGCCCGGTGGGCGCATGACGGGAGCTCCGGCGGGTCGGCAACGGGGCACCGCACCGCGACGGGTTGGTACGGGGCTGCACGGTCTCCTGCGTCATGACACCTCCCTGGGACGGGCGGGGTGCTTCCCCCGCCGCGCCGCCTACCGAGCGGGGTGGTCCGGCGATCCCTGCGGCTCCACATGGGAGGCGAGCACCGCCGCCTGGACCCGGCGCTGCACCCCCAGCTTGGCCAGCAGCCGCGAGATGTGGTTCTTCACGGTCTTCTCCGAGAGATACAGCCGCTTGCCGATCTCCCGGTTGGTCAGACCGTCGCCGATGAGGACCAGGATGTCCCGCTCCCGCGGCGACAGGCTCGCCAGCTCGGGCGGCAGGGCCGGGTCGTCACCGGGCTCGGACCGCAGCGAGCGCATCAGCCGGGCCGTCGTCGCCGGGTCGAGCATCGACTGCCCGGACGCGACGGTCCGTACCGCCGCCACCAGGTCCGAGCCCTTGATCTGTTTCAGGACGTACCCGGACGCCCCCGCCATGATGGAGTCCAGCAGGGCGTCCTCGTCGTCGAACGAGGTCAGCATCAGACACGCCAGCTCCGGCATCCGGTCGCGCAGCTCCCGGCAGACCGTGATGCCGTCGCCGTCCGGCAGCCGTACGTCGAGCACCGCGACGTGCGGGCGCAGGGCGGGGCCCCGGGCCAGCGCATGCTCCGCGGTGTCGGCCTCCCCGACCACCGTGATGTCCGCCTCCGCGTCGAGCAGGTCCGCCAGACCGCGCCGGACGACCTCGTGGTCGTCCAGCAGGAACACCCGGATCGGGTGCTCCTCGGTGAAGGTGCGCATCTCGGTCATGGCGGCCTCTCGTTCCCCGGGAAAGGGAGCGGCTGCGGGCGGTCCCACGACGCCGATCATCCCTCCGCGGCCCCGGACGGACCAGGGCCGACCGGCCCTGCTCCTTCATGATGGTCGCGTGCGAGGTCGAACGTCACATCGACCACGCCCTCGACGGCCCGGATCAGCCGGGCGGCGACCGGGACCAGGGACCGGTCGCGGATCCGGCCGACGAGGGTCACGACCCCGTCCGCCACCTCGACCCGGACGGCCGAGCCCGGCAGCGGGAAGAGGTAGGACACCACCTCCCGCCGGACCTCCTCGGCGATGTCCTCGTCCTCGCGCAGAAAGACCTTGAGCAGGTCCGCCCGGCTCACCACCCCCTGCAACACGCCCAATCCGTCGACCACCGGCAGCCGCTTCACCCTGCTGCGGGCCATGGTCCGGGCCGCCTCGGCCAGGGTGGCGTCCGCCGGCACGGTGACCGCCGGCGACGACATCAGGTCCCCCGCCGTCAGCCCGTCGGCCTTCGCCAGGTCGGCGGGGCGGCGCAGCCGCAGATACCCCTCGGCCGGGCCGTCCCGCAGCTCCTCCTTGGGCAGCAGGTCCGCCTCGGACACCACACCGACCACCCGGCCCTCTCCCTCCAGCACCGGCAGGGCGCTGACCTGCCAGTCCTGCATCAGCTCCACGATCTCCTTGAAAGGCGCCCGCCGGCCGACGGCGGCGACCGTGTGGGTCATGACATCGCTGACGATGTGCGGCGTGCCGTACATGGTGACTCCGTGGGTCCTCGGGTCCTCGGCGGACGGTCCTTGCGCCTCCAGCGTGGGCCGGACGGAAGCGGGCCGCACAGGGGCCGCCCGGCCCTCCGGCGGGCCGTTCGGCCGCACGCCGCACGCCCGGCCCGGTCCCGGTGGCACACCGCTCCGGGCCCCTGGAGGGCCGGGACGGTCGGCCTCGGCGAGGGACCTGCGGCCCCTGACCCACCCAGCCTCCCGCCACCAGGCTGGAGGCGCATCCCTCGAGCCGGATCCCGCACCCGGACCGCTCGAGCCGGATCCCGACCCGGAGGTGGACACCCCATGCCCCGAACCGTCACCGTCGGACTCGACGGCACGCCCGAGAGCCGCGCCGCCGCCGCATGGGCGGCCCGCGAAGCACGGCTGCGCGGCCTGCCGCTGCGGATCCTGAACGTGTGGGAGCCCGCGCCGGAGCCCCTGGCCGAAGCACGGCTGCCCGGCGCCGAGACCCGGCAGCACGGGACCGGGCGGACTCCGCGCGAGGCGGCGGAGACCGTACGGCTGCGCCACCCGGACGTCGAGGTGGTCACCGCCCAGCTGGACGGAAACCCGGCCGACGTCCTCACGGAGGAAGCCCGCACGGCGGAACTCCTGGTGCTGGGCTCACGCGGGCTCGGCGGGATCAACGGCTTCGTGATCGGCTCGGTCGGCCTGTCCGTCATCGCCCACGCCACCCGTCCGGTCGTCCTGGTCCGGGCCGGCGAGCAGGCCGCCGACGAGCACCGGCCGGGCCCGGCCGGTGCCGCCTCGGCCGCGACCCCCTTCCGGCCCGTCGTGCTCGGCCTCGACACCGCCGACCCGGCCGCCGAGCTGCTGGAGTTCGCCTTCGACGCCGCCACCCGCCGGCACACCGCGCTGCGGGTCGTGCACGGCTGGAACCTGCCGGCCTCCGCGGTGTACGCGGCAACCACCGGACGCGACCTCTCCGAGAACTGCGCCCGCGGCGAAGCGGCTGCGCTGGCCGAGGCCCTGCGTCCCTGGCGCGAGAAGTACCCCGACGTGGACGTGACCGAGGAGTGCCGCAACGGCGGCGCCGCGGCGGTCCTGGTGCCCGCCGCCCAGGACGCCTCGCTGGCCGTCGTCGGCCGGCGCATCCGCACCAGCCCGCTCGGCGCCCACATCGGACACGTCACCCACGCCGCCCTGCACCACATCACCGCCCCCGTCGCCGTCGTCGCGCACGGCTGAGCCCCCGGCCCCGAGGAGACACCCCATGAAGGCAGCGGTCGTACGAACGTTCGGCGCACCCCTGGTCGTCGAGGACCGCCCGGACCCCGGCCCCGGCCGTATCCGGGTCCGCGTCGAGGCGTCCAGGCCGTGCCACACCGACCTGTCCGCGGCCCGCAGCGAGTGGCCGGTCCGGCCCCACCCGCCGTTCGTGCCCGGCCACGAGGGCGTGGGCCGCGTCGAGAAGCTCGAAGACGGCGTCGCCCAGCCGGTGCCGCACGGCGTCGACCCTGCCGACGCCGCCCCGCTCACCTGCGCCGGCGTGCCGGTCCGCGTCGTCTTCGGCCCGCGCACGGAAGGCTGAGCATCATGGACCTGCCGATCGTCGTCGGCGTCGACGGCTCCGAGCCGAGCCTGCGCGCCGTGGACTGGGCGGCCGACGAGGCCGCCCTGCATGCCGCCCCGCTCCGCCTGGTGTACGCCTCCCTCTGGGAGCGCTACGAGGGCGCCCTGATCGCCCAGGAAGTGCACCGGCCCGCCGAGGAGGTGATGCCCAGGGATGTCGTCGGCCCCGCCGAACAGCGCGCCCGCCGCCGTCAGCCGGGCGTGCCGGTCGGCACCGGCGTGCTGGCCGAGGAGCCGGAGTACGGGCTCGTCCGGGAGAGCCGCACCGCCCGCGCCCTGGTCGTCGGCTGCCGGGGCCGCAGCGGCCTCACCGAGGCCCTGCTCGGCTCCGTCGGCGTCACCGTCGCAGGCCATGCGCACTGCCCCGTGATCGTGGTGCGCGGCGCCCACGACAACCGGATCCACCCCGGCATCCGGGGCCGTGTCGTGCTCGGCGTCGACGGGAAACCGGCCGGCTCGGCCGCCGTACGGTATGCGATCGAGGAGGCCGCGCTGCGCGGCGTACCGCTGGTGGCCGTACGGGCCTGGCGGCGTCCCGCACACACGGCCGGTCGGCACCCGCTGCTCAGCGGCGAGCCCGGCCACTTCCAGGAGGAGGACGCCGCCGAAGCCGTGGAGGCGGCGCTCCGGGACGTGCCCGAGGACCTGGAGGTGTACCGGAGCGTCGTCGAGGGGCATCCCCGGGACGCGCTGCTCGCCGCCTCCCACGACGCCGGTCTGCTCGTCGTCGGCGCCCGGCGGCGCAGCGGCCTGCACTTCGGGCTCCAGCTCGGCCGGGTCGCCCACGGCGTACTGCACCATGCGGCCTGCCCCGTGGCCGTGGTGCCGGAACCCGCCTGAGCCCAGGCCCACCCCAGGAGGTGCCCGCAGCGGCCCGGCTGCTCCGCCGGCACCTGGCGGATCTCGCGCTGCGCGGGTCGACGTGGTCGACCTGAGCCGGCCGCTGCCGTACGAGGAACACCCGGACCGGGTGCCCTGCCTCGCCGTGCGCGGCGCCGCCGTACGCCAGACGATGGCCGACGCCCGCACCCGCCACCACGCCTGGATCCGCACCCACGGCACCGACCTGCCCGAGGTCGCCGACTGGAGCTGGGGCAGCTGAACGAGCCTGCGCCGTGTCGGCGATGATGGGCCGGTGCCCGACTCCCTGACCGTCCGCCGCGTCCTCGGCGACCGCCCCTTCGCCGAGACCGGCACGCCCTCCGCCGTCGCCCTCAGCCGGGAACGGGGGATCGCCGTCGTGGCCGGCGACCTGGGGCACCTGAAGTGGCCCGGCGACAGCGCCGCCGGATACGGATGGCGGCCGTACCGGGTGGGCGTGTACGGCACCGACGACCTGCGCTGCCGCCGGCTCGTGGAGTCCCGCTGGCCGGTGCATTCCCTCGCCGTTCATCCCACGCTCCCGCTGGTGGCCGTCGGCACCGGGGACTTCGACCCGGACATGGCCTTCGAGGGCGAACTGCTGCTGATCGACCTGGAGTCGGGGCGGTCACGCTCGATGATGCGCACGCCGCGCGAGGTGCTGCGGGTGGAGTGGGAGAGTCCCCGGGCACTGCGGCTCAAGGTGGCCCCGACGTACGAGGACAACGTCGACGAGCCGGAGGCCCAGGCGTACGACGTCCTCGTGGAGCGCCCCGACTGGGGCGCCGCGCCCCGGGGTTCGGTGCAGCAGAAGGAACTGCGCGGTCCACTGGTCGCGTTCGAACGGACCCGGGCCGACGGGGCGGCCGTCGAGGCCGTCGCGGAGCTGTCCGGCCGGCCGTGGCAGCCGCGCCGCCAGGTCTGGGACGTGCGCGGTCTGCCGGACGGGCGGGTACTGGCCTGTCTGGACCGGGTGCTGGCCGAGGCCTGGCTGCCGGACGGGCGTCTGGACTGGCGTGTCGCGGACGCGGAGGGCGGACGGCAGCTGATCGTCCGCCCGCTCGACGCCTGGGTCAACGTGCCCCGGCGGGCGACGCGCCCGCCGGGCGGGGACCCGGGCACCGAAGCACCGTTCGTCGCCCGGCTGTCGCTCGCGGACGGCACGACCCTCGGCACCCTGCCGCTGGACTCCACCGTCACCATCGCCACCCGGAGGGACGGCTGGCTGGCGCTCCGCCCGGCCGGCCCGGGCACGCGGTACGACCCACGGCCCGTCGCCCTCGTACCGCCCGGCAACGAGGCCCCCCAGCACAGCGTGAACCTGGGCGGGTTCGCCCCCGGCAACCACACTCTGCCCGTCCGGCACAGCAGCCGGCTGCTCTTTCTCCAGGGCAAGGAGACCGAGCCCGTGCCCCACACGTGGGTGGTCGAGGTCGATCCGGACGGGTCCGCGCCACGACACCTGTTCCCGCTCGACTGGCGGACACCGGCCCGGCACCTCTTAGGCGGCCCCGGCATCGAACTCGGCCCCCCGGACGGCCCGGACCTGGTCCATGCGGGAACCACGTACACCCCCGGCCCGGCGTTCGGCGCGTTCGTCGTGCGGCGCAGCCTCGCCGGCGGAGCGGTCCGCTGGGAGTTCACCGCCGACTGCCCCGCGACCGCCATGGACGGCGACGAGGACACGGTCTACGTCGCCTTCAACTCCGGTGAGGTGGTGGCGCTCGACGCGTCGGACGGGACGGTCCGCCGACGGCACCGCCCGACGGTCGGCGGCCTTCCCGTCGTACCGCTGTCCGTCCAACTCGCCGGCCCGGACCGGCTGCTGCTCGGCACCGTGGACGGACGCGTCCTGGACTGTTCGGTGGAGCGGTAGCGCACCCGGGGCCGGCCTCGCCCCGGGCCTGGCGGGACACCCCGGTCAGCCCGTGCGGTGGCTCCAGCGGGGCCCCACCTGCCGCCACTCGCGGTCCCAGGCCGCGAGCCGCCGGCGGTCGAGGCGGTGACGGGCCAGCGCACCGGCGCCGTACACCGGACCGGCGACGCCCAGGGCCGCCGCCAGGCCGAAGAACCCGGCCTCCATGGTGCCCTCGACGCGTCCCGTCGGCTTGGCCGGCGCGAGCCGCCCCCGGCCGTCCTCCCACACCGTGACCCGGCTCCCGGCGGGGAGACCGGCGTCCACGAAGGTCTCTCCGGTGTGTGCGCCGCCGTCCGGAGCGGTCCACCGCACTCGTGCCCTGACCCGGCCGTCGTCGGAGCGGATCGCGCCGGCGCCGGTCGCCGCCGCGTCGAGCAGCACCGCCCGGACGGCGTGCCGGTCGGCGCGCTGCCGGGCGAAGACATCCGCCGCGGCATGCGCCGCGACCACTCCGGCGACGGCACCGCCGAGCAGCACGACCGACCAGACGGCCAGCATGATCCAGGCCTCCACGACATCCTCGCTGCGGCACAGTGGGTTGCTCCGCAGCAGCCCCAGCCGCTGGCACGCCTTCATGGGATCAACCCCTCCTCGTCGCGCCGACGCCTTCGACGGTGCTCCCCGCGGCGGCCCGGCCACAGGGGCCGAGGGGCCCTGCCGGGGGCCGCTCGGCTCCCACGGCACGGTCAGCCGAGGCCGTCGGCCCCCAGCGCCGGCTCGGGCAGGCCCGGGTGCACCTCGAACACGTCCCCCAGTCCCGTCAGGCGCAGCATCCGCCGGAATCCGGCACTGTCCGCGACGAGGCGGAGCCGGCCCCGGCGGGCCAGCACCCGGTTGCGCACCCGGCACAACACGCCCAGCCCGGCACAGTCGATGAACGCGACCGGCCGCAGGTCCAGCACCAGATCAGGGTGCGGACGGTCGGTGAGGACATCGAGCCGCCGCACGAGGCCGGGCGCGGTGGCGACATCGATCTCCCCGTGCAGGGGGAGGACCGTGGCCGCGTCCGGGACGGGCAGGGCCTGGACCGCGGCCCGGCCGGCACCCTCGTCGGCCGTGGACAGCGTGTGATTGTCGGGCATGGAGATGAGAAAACCGGGACCGCGGGGGCGGGCGATAGGGCCGGTCGGCCCTGCCGGGGCGCCGAGCAGGTCGCGCACACCGGAGGGCGTCCGGCAGGAACTGGGGGCCTGCCTCGCCGTGCACGCGCGATCCGTCGGTTCGCCCACACGGTGTCTCCTACGTGAGGTGCGTCCATCACCGAGGCCGGGCACGCGCGATCACAGGACAGGCGGCCTCCCTACGATGTCGCCATGATGCTCACTGGACAGGGACAGCCGCTGATACGCGTCCTGCACGACGAGTCCCGACCTGACCTGCGGGAGCCGACTCGTCCGCGCCCGGTCCGTCTCTACCTGTGGGAGCCGAGCCGCCCACGGGCTGCCCGCGCTCCGCTGGTCGTCGTCTCTCACGGCACCGGAGGGTCGGGCAGCACCATGGAGTGGCTGGTACGACCGCTGCACGGGGCGGGCTTCCGGGTCGCTGCCCTTGATCACCACGGCAACAACTACGTCGACGGCTACGAGCCGGAGGGCTTTCTCCATGTATGGGAACGGCCCCGGGACGTCTCCTTCGCCCTCGATGTACTCGCCCGGGAACAGCCGCTCGGTCCGGTCGGTGTGGCGGGTTTCTCCCTCGGCGGCTACACGGCGGCGGCCCTTGCCGGGGCTCGTCTCGATCCGCAGATCGTGGGGTCTGTACTGACGGGAACGGTCCCTCTGCCGGAGATCCCCGAGTTCCCCGGCGCACTGGAGGCGCTGCGGAAGAAGCATCCACTGGACGAGTCGTCGCGAGGTGTGCTGGAGGCCGCTGCAGCAGACCTTTCGGATTCCCGAGTGCGGGCGGTCTTCCAGGTGGCCCCCGGAGCCGGCGGTCTGGTGACCCGGGAAAGCCTGGCGACTGTGCGGGTGCCTGTGGCCATCCGCTGGGGTGGAGCGGACACGGTCAACCCGTACGACATCGACACCCGGCCGTACCTGGAGCACATCCCCACAGCGAGTGGCAGCTCGGCCGGCCCCCACGTCCGTCACGACGACTTCTTCGCCCCGGAACCTGCCGACCCGGCCGTCCGCGTTCGAGTCGGCACGGAAGCGGCCGACTTCTTCCGGCAGCACCTGGGCTGACCCCGCAACTGCATGGCCCAGCCCAAGCCCCCAGCAGGTCTCCGGCGGTGTCGAGGCCGGTTGACGGGCCGGCTCACTGTTGAGGACGCCGGTCCTGGATACCCGGTCGCACTGGGCGACGCGTTCCGGCCGGACGGGCAGCCGGGGCCGGACGGCCCAAGCGCCATCCCCTGCCGCCCGCCCAAGCTGGACACGACGGGCGGCTCCGACGGCGCCCCGGTGCCGCGAGCAGCGGCGGGTGAGCGAGGAGGGTGAGGGCACGCCATGAAAGGCTTCGTCTTCCACGGCCCGGGACAGGCCGCCTGGCAGGACGTCCCGGACCCCGGCATCAAGGAGCCGACCGACGCGATCGTGCAGGTCGGCACCGTCATCATCTGCGGAACCGATCTCCACATCCTCAAGGGCGACGTGCCCGAGGTCCGCCCCGGCACCGTGCTCGGCCACGAGGCCGTCGGCGAGGTCGTCGAGACCGGCGGCGACGTGCGCACCGTGCGACCCGGCGACCGCGTGCTGATCTCCTGCATCACCTCCTGCGGCCGCTGCCGGTTCTGCCGGGACGGCTCCTACGGCCAGTGCCGCGGCGGCGGAGGCTGGATCCTCGGCCATCTGACCGACGGCACCCAGGCCGAGTACGTCCGCGTCCCACACGCCGACCTGTCCGTGCACCCGCTGCCCGGATCCCTGCCCGGCCCGGACGCCGTACTCCTCGCCGACATCTTCCCCACCGCCTACGAGGTGGGCGTCCTCAACGGGCGCGTACGGCCCGGGGACACCGTCGTCATCGTCGGCGCCGGCCCCATCGGACTCGCCGCGATCGCCACGGCACGGCTCTTCGCGCCCGAGCGGATCATCGCCGTCGACCTGGCCCCCGCCCGGCTGGAAGCTGCCCGGCGGTTCGGCGTGGACGCCGTCGCCGATGTCCGCGAGGCCCCGGACCAGCTGGTGGCGGACCTGACCGACGGGCTCGGCGCGGACGTGGCCGTCGAGGCCGTCGGCGTGCCCGAGAGCTTCGAGCTGTGCACCCGCGTGGTGCGGCCCGGCGGGCGCGTGGCCAACATCGGCGTCCACGGCAGGCCGGCCACCCTGCACCTCGAGGACCTGTGGAGCAGGAACGTGACCATCACGACCGGGCTGGTGGACACCCGTTCCACCCCGACCCTGCTCCGGATGGTTACCGCCGGCCGGCTGCCGACCGGGCCGCTGGTCACCCACACCTTCCCGCTGGCACGGATGGAGAAGGCGTACGACGTCTTCTCCGGCGCCGCCGAGACGGGTGCGCTCAAGGTGGTGCTCGGCGAGGAGCAGCACGCGGAAGTGGCCGTTCCCACGGCCTGAACCAGAAAGGGCCTGACCGGCAGAGACCCGGCCCAGGCCCGGAAGGGGCGTGACGGCCATGGCCGAACAGACCGAACAGAGGGAACAGCCGCAGCAGACGGAGATCCGGGCGGAGGCGCCGCTGGGCGACCTGGGCCGCCGCCTGGCCGCCCGCCGGGCCGAGCTGGGACTGACCCGGCGACAGGCTGCCACCCGGGCCGGCATGGCGCCCGCCTACCTCCGGTACCTGGAGGAGTATCCCGGCGCCGCGCCCGGCCCCGGCCCGCTGATCCGGCTCGCCGAGGCGCTGGACACCACGGTCACCGAGCTGACCGGGGGAGCCGTCGACGTGCCGCCCGGCCCTGCCCGCGCCGGACGCACCCCCCGGTTCGTCGAACTGGGCCCCGGCGAGTGCCAGGCCCTGCTCGGCACCCACGGAGTGGGCCGGCTGGCGCTGTCCACGCCCATCGGACCGGTGATCGTGCCGGTCAACTACAGCATCGTCGACGGCGCGATCGTCTTCCGGACCGCGCCGGGCACCACTCCCGCGCTCGCCGCCGGCAGCCGGGTCGCCTTCGAGGTCGACCGCATCGACGACGCCTTCAGCCGCGGATGGAGCGTGCTGGTCCGCGGCCGCGCCCGGGCCGTCACCGATCCCGAGGAGCAGCAGCGGTACACCGAGCGGGCGCACAGCACCCCCTGGGCGGGCGGCCACCGCGACCTGTGGGTCCGGCTCGACCCCAGTACCCTCACCGGCCGCCGGATCCTCGACTGACGCCGGACACGGAGAACTGACACCGAGAACCGACACGGAAGGACCGCTCAGGCCTGCTCCGGCACCCCTCCCGTCTCGGTCAGCAGCAGGCCGGTGACCAGGTCGGGCCGGATGCGCACCGCGTGGTCCAGGTCCTCCTCCTGCGGGGCCCACGGGGTCAGCAGCGCCCGCACCCGGGCCAGCTCGGCGGGGTCCGTGATCAGCCGGGCGAACCCCGTGACCACCACGCTCCACCCGAGGTGCGTCTCCGGGTCGATGGCGTCGGCCTCGTAGGCGACGACCACGCCTGTGCCGTCGGCCTGCCTGGCCTGCGAGGTCAGCGCCGCGCCCTCATGGATGCGGATCACTATGTCCCCGCCGTCGAGCACATGGTTGACCGGGCGGACGACGGGCAGCGCCTGCCGGGTGAAGACGATCCTCCCGAGGGACACGCTGCCCAGCAGCCGCAGCGCCTCGACACGGTCGAGGTCGACACGCCGGCGCGCCGGGTCGTTACGGGTCATGACGGGCTTCTTCGGGTGTGCGGGAACATTGTTCGGGCCGACTGCGACCGCGCGGCGCTGACACGGGCGCTGCACGGGCGGAGCGACACCGCGGGGGACCGGTGCCGCTCCTGGTCTCACTGTCACCCATGGCGTTCCGCCCTTCCAGTGCCGTTCGGTCCTCGACCGGGGGCCGTACGTCCCCGCCCACCTCAGCTGCTGTCCCCGGTGCCGACGCCGTCCAGCGCGGCCCGGCCCGCCTCCAGCCGGGCCACCGGGACCCGGAACGGCGAGCAGGACACGTAGTCCAGGCCCACGGCGTGGAAGAAGTGCACCGACTCCGGATCGCCGCCGTGCTCGCCGCACACACCGGTCTCCAGATCCGGCCGCACGGCACGGCCCTCCGTCACCGCGAGGCGGACCAGCCGGCCCACCCCCTCCCGGTCGAGCGTCTCGAACGGCGAGGCGGCGAACACACCCTGCTCCAGATAGGTGGAGAAGAACGCCGCCTCCACGTCGTCGCGGGAGAAACCCCAGGTCGTCTGGGTGAGGTCATTGGTACCGAAGGAGAAGAACTCCGCCTCTTCGGCGATGCGGCCCGCGGTCAGTGCGGCCCGCGGCAGCTCGATCATCGTGCCGACCGGGCAGCGCAGCGGGACACCGGTCTCCGCACCGACCTCGCCCAGCACCCGCACCACCTCCGCCCGGGCCAGGCGGAGTTCCTCGACGGCGCCGACCAGCGGCACCATGATCTCCGCCCGGGGCGCACCGCCGGCCCGGACGCGTGCGACGACCGCCTCCGCGACCGCCCGCACCTGCATCGCCACCAGCCCCGGCACCACCAGCCCGAGCCGGACACCGCGCAGCCCGAGCATCGGGTTCCGCTCGTGCATCCGGTGCACCGCGTCCAGCAGCTCCACGTCGTGCGCCTCCGGCCGGCCGCCCGCCGCCTCCGCGGCGGCGACCCGTACGGCCAGTTCGGTGCGGTCGGGCAGAAACTCGTGCAGCGGCGGATCCAGCAGCCGGATGGTCACCGGCAGGCCGTCCATCGCCGCGAGGATGTCCGTGAAGTCCTGCCGCTGGAGCGGCAGCAGAGCCGCCAGCGCCTGTTCGCGTGCGGAGTCCGTGCGGGCCAGGATCATCTCCTCGACCATCCTGCGCCGCTCGCCGAGGAACATGTGCTCGGTACGGCACAGCCCGACACCCTGCGCCCCGAACCGCCGGGCACGGGCCGCGTCCTCGGGCGTGTCCGCGTTGGCCCGCACCTCCAACCGCCGTACCACGTCGGCGTGTTCCAGCGCCCGGGCGACCGCCGCGACCACGCTGTCCGCCTGCTCACCGCACTCCAGGTAGCGCATCGTCCCCGACGCGACCAGCGGCGCCGCCCCCGCGTACACGGCACCCGTGGAACCGTCCACCGAGATGACCGTGCCCTCCCGGACGACCGTCCCGTCCCGGGCGGTGAACCGCCGGGCCGCGCTGTCGACGGCGAGGTCCTGCGCGCCGCACACACAGACCCGCCCCATGCCGCGCGCGACCACCGCCGCATGGCTGGTCTTCCCGCCCCGGCCGGTGAGCACCGCCTGGGCCGCGACCATGCCGGGCAGGTCGTCGGGCGTGGTCTCCTCACGCACGAGCACCACCTTCTCGCCGGCCGCGGACCGCCGTACGGCCTCGGCCGAGTCGAACACGGCCGCGCCGACCGCCGCACCAGGGGAGGCCGGCACCCCGTAGGCGAGCGCGGCACCGGTCCCGGAGGGGTCGAAACGCGGGAACATCAGCCGCGCCAGACCCTCGCCGCTCACCCGGACCAGAGCCTCGTCCGGGGTGATCAGCCCCTCCTCGGCCAGCTCGGCCGCGATCGCGAACGCGGCCTCGGCGGTGCGCTTGCCCACCCGGGTCTGGAGCATCCACAGGGTGCCCCGCTCGATGGTGAACTCGATGTCGCACAGATCGCGGTAGTGCCGCTCCAGCGTGCTCATGTGATCGCGCAGCCGGCGGTACGACCGGGCGTCGAGCCGCTCCAGCTCCGCGAGCGGCACGGTGTCCCGGACCCCGGAGACGACGTCCTCGCCCTGCGCGTTCGGCAGGTAGTCGCCGTACAGGCCGGGCCGCCCGGTGGCCGGGTCACGGGTGAAGGCCACCCCGCTGCCCGAGTCCGCGCCCAGGTTGCCGAAGACCATGCGCTGCACGGTCACCGCCGTGCCCAGGTCGTCCGGGATGTGCTCGCGCCGCCGGTACAGCCGGGCCCGCTCGGCGTTCCAGGACCGGAACACCGCGAGGATCGCCTGCTGCAACTGCGCGGCGGGGGACTGCGGGACGTCACGGCCGGTCTCGTCCCGGACCAGCCGCTTGTACGTCTCCACCAGCCGGGCGAGGTCGGAGGCGTCCAGATGCACGTCGTCCGGGGCCCCGCGGGCCTCCTTCAGCAGGGTCAGAGCCTCCTCGAACAGCGCCGGGTCCACCCCCATCACCGTGCTGCCGAACATCTGCACCAGCCGCCGGTAGGAGTCCCAGGCGAACCGCTCGTCGCCCGACACCTTGGCCAGGCCCGACACGCAGCCGTCGTTCAGGCCGATGTCCAGGACCGTCTCCATCATCCCGGGCATCGAGAAGCGCGCCCCGGACCGCACGGACACCAGCAGCGGATCCTCCGCCTGGCCCAGCCTCCGCCCGGTGGCCCGCTCCAGCTCCGCCAGATGCCGCGACACCTCGGCCGCGAGGCCCTCCGGCTCCTCACCGGTGGCGAGGAACGCCCGGCAGGCCTCGGTGGTGACCGTGAACCCCGGTGGCACCGGCAGCCCCAGCCGGGTCATCTCGGCCAGGTTCGCGCCCTTGCCGCCGAGGAGTCCGGCCATGTCCCGGCCGCCGTCGGCGAAGTCGTACACGTAACGGACCATGACGCCACCCCTCGGCCGAGCCGTCTGGACACACCCCAGCGTCGGCCGGGGGCACCCGGGCGGGGAGGTGCTCTGTGTCCCCGAGGGGTGGGCCGACCGGCCCGATCGGGCACGGGTGCTCTCCCGTACCGCGGCCGGGCCATGGCGGATACCGTGGAAGACGACCGCGCCCAGGCCATGCGGAGGAGTGGTGGCAGGTCCCGAGGAGCCCCGTGTACGACTGCCCCAGCTGAAGCTCGACGAGCTGCTGGAGGAGTTGCAGGCCCGCATCGACGCGGCCCGCGGCACCCGCGACCGCGTGCACAGCCTGCTGGAGGCGGTGCTGGCCGTCGGCCGCGAGCTGGACCTGGAACAGGCCCTGCACGCCATCGTGGAGGCCGCGGCCACCCTGGTGGACGCCGAGTACGCCGCCCTCGGCGTCATCGGCCCCGACGGCGAGACGCTGTCCGCCTTCCACACGGTCGGCGTGAGCGAGGAGCAGATCCGGATGATCGGCCCCTTCCCGGAGGGGCACGGCATCCTCGGCGAGCTGATCCGGGACCCGGCCCCGCTCCGGCTGCCGAAGATCTCCGAGCACCCCGCGTCGTACGGCTTCCCGCCCGGCCACCCCACCATGAACAGCTTCCTCGGCGTCCCGATCCGGGTCCGCGACCAGATCTTCGGCAACCTCTATCTGACCGAGAAGCGGGGCGGCGTGGAGTTCGACGAGGAGGATGAGTCCGTCCTGTCGACGCTGGCCGTCGCGGCGGGCGTCGCCATCGACAACGCCCGCCTCTACGAGGAGTCCCGGCTGCGCGAGCGCTGGCTGCTGGCCAACGCCGAGATCAGCCGCATCCTGATGTCCGGCAGCGCACGAGCCGAGGCGCTGGACCTGATCGCCGAGCGGGCACGCGAGATCACCGGCTCGGCGCTCGCGGTGGTCGCGATGCCGGTGCAGGACGCCGACACCGACACCCTCACGGTCGAGATCGCCGTCGGCGCGGAGGCGGACGCCCACCGCGGACTGGTGCTGCCCCGGGAGAGCAGCCTCATGGGCCTGGCCTACACCAGCGCCCGGCCGGTCACCAGCGACGACGTCGCCCAGGACCCGCGCATCTCCCCGGAACCCCCGCGCTTTCGCGGTCTCGGCCCCGCCGTGGCCGTCCCCATCGGCACCGGCGAGGGCGATGTGCGCGGTGTGCTTCTGCTGGCCCGCGAAGCCGGCCGGCCCCCCTTCTCGGAACACGAGACCGAGATGCTGCGGGGCTTCGCCGCGCAGGCCGCGATCGCCATGGAACTGGCCGAGCGGCGCCTGGACGCCCAGCAGATCGCGCTCCTGGAGGACCGCGACCGGATCGCCCGGGACCTGCACGACCTGGCCATCCAGCGGCTGTTCGCGACCGGCATGACCTTGCAGAGCGCCGGCCGCTTCATCGAGCACCCGGGAGCCGCCGAGCGGGTGCTGCGCGCCGTCGACGACCTGGACGAGACCATCAAGATCATCCGGTCGACGATCTTCGGCCTGCGGGCCCGCGCCGACACCGCGGAGAGCGGGCTGCGCGCCCGTGTGGTCCGGGTGGCCGGCGAGGCCGCCCCGGTCCTCGGCTTCACGCCCAGCGTGCGCATGGAGGGCCTGGTCGACACCGATGTGCCGCGCGAGATCGCCGACCAGATCGTGGCCGTACTCTCCGAGGCACTCACCAACATCGCCCGGCACGCACACGCCGACCGGGCCGACGTCCTGCTGTCCGCCGACCGCCAAGAGGTCCGGCTGTGCGTCGGTGACAACGGCGTCGGCATCCCGGCCGGGGGCCGCCGCAGCGGCCTGCGCAACATGGCCGAGCGGGCCGAGGGCCTCGGCGGCGATCTCCGCCTGACCGCCCCGGAGGCAGGCGGCACCACCCTGGAGTGGCGGGCCCCGCTCCCGGCGCGCTAGCGGGGGCCGGTGGGCCGGTGGCCGGGTCCGGTCGGCCCCTGGTTCCTCCGGTCCGGCGAGCCCAGGCTGAAAGTGTCGCAGTGACGGCATCCCACTCTGGAGGACGCCATGGACGGCACCCCGACCGTCGTGAAGGACGTGATGACCCGCACCGTCGTCGCCCTGCGCACGGGCGCGGCCTTCAAGGACATCGTCAGGACCATGAGCGAGTGGCAGGTCGGCGCACTGCCGGTGCTGGACGACGCGGGCCGGGTCGTCGGAGTCGTCTCCGAGGCCGACCTGCTGCCCAAGGAGGAGTACCGCGAGAACGGCCTCGACCGTTACGGCCGGGTGCAGCACCTCGCCGAGGCTCTCAAGGCGGACGCGGTGACCGCGGGCGAGCTGATGACCGCCCCGGCCGTCGCGGTGTCCCCGGGCACCACCCTCGCGCAGGCCGCCCGCATCATGGCGCGCACCCGGGTCAAGCACCTGCCGGTGATCGGCCGCGACGGCACCCTCAAGGGCATCGTCAGCCGTTCCGACCTGCTCAAGGTGTTCCTGCGCGACGACGCGGACATCGCCGAGGACGTCCGGCGCGAGGTCGTCACCCGTCTCTTCGGCGCCCATGACGCCGGAGTGCTCGTTCGGGTGCAGGATGGTGTGGTGACGCTCGGCGGCCGGATCCAGGAGACCGCACTGGTGCCGCTCGCCGTCCGCCTCGCCCGGTCCGTGCCGGGCGTGGTGGACGTGCGGTGCGCGCTCACCGGGCCGCCCCGGCATCCGGACCTCGACCCGGACCTGCCGGACGCCGAGCGGGCCCGTATCCCTTGAGCGGGGCCCGGCGTCCCAGAGGAGGCGGTGACGATGACCCGGACACCTCCCACGACGGCCGGCCCGGTGCGGCTGTGGCGCTGGCGGCGCAACGCGCTGCGCCGGCACAGCGACATCGTCGAGGCCTGGATCGTCCTGGCCACCTGGGTGGTGGCCGTGGGCGGCGGAGCCCTGGCGGGGGCCGCGGCGGCACAGACCTCGGAGGCGGCCTTCGCGGCGCGGCGGGCCGAGGTGCACGCCGTGTCCGCCGTACTCACCGACGACGCCGCGAAGACCCCGGCCGCGGCGAGCGGATACGACGACGGGCGGGTCTGGGCCACCGTGCGCTGGACCGAGCCGAACGGCTCGGTCCACAACGACCGCGCCAAGGTCTACCCGGGCGCCGCCGCCGGAACCCGCGTCACGGTCTGGACGAACCGCGCGGACCACGTGGTGTCCGCCCCGGTCACCGGCGCGGCGGCCGATCTCCAGGCCGCCCTGACCGGCGTGCTGGTCGCCCCGTCCGCCGCGGCCGCCGTCTGGGGCGCGGGCTGGATCGTCCGCAGCCGCCTGATCCGCCGCCGCATGGCGGAGTGGGACGAGGAGTGGCGCCAGATCGGCCCGCTGTGGGGAAACATCAGCGGAGGCCGAGGCTGAATCAGTGCGCATCAGCGCAAGGGCAGTGTGCAGGGCCCGTGCCGCCGCCGGCTCATCGCCGACGGCGGCACGGGCCCTGCACCACCCCGCGCTCTACCCCGCGTCGGCCGCGATGAGCCGGCAGTCCACCCCGACCACACCTTCGACGCCCTGCGCCATGCGCTGCGCGAGCGGGATGCGGCTGCCGTCCGGGACCCGCCCGGTCAGCGTCGCCACACCGTCGGCGACGTGGACGTGCACCGGCTCGACGGGCGCCGGGAACAGCACGTCCAGGACGTCCCGGCGGATCTCGTCGGCGAGTTCCTCGTCCGAACGCAGGAAGACCTTCAGCAGGTCGCCGCGGCTCACGACGCCTTCGAGCAGCCCCTCGGCGTTCACCACGGGCAGCCGCTTGACGCGCCGCAGCGCCATGATGCGGGCCGCCTCGGCGAGCGTGGCCTCCGCCCGCACCGTGACCGCCGGGGTGCTCATCACGTCCTCGGCGCTCACCGCCCCGGCCTTCGCCAGGTCGGGCAGCCGGCGCAGCTGGGTGAGCCGGTCGGGATCGCTGTCCCGGAACTCCTCCTTGGGCAGCAGATCGGCCTCGGACACCACCCCGATCACCCGGCCGTCGCCCTCCAGCACGGGCAGGGCGCTGACCTGCCACTGCTCCATCCGTTCGACGATGTCCTTGAACCGGGCCGCCCGGCCCACGGCGACCACGCCCCGCGTCATCACATCACTCACCCGTCGCGGACTGCCCTCCATGGCCTCTCCTCCCGAGCGCGGCGACGCCGGGACACCGGCGGTCACAGCAGCCCCCCGCTGCCGTACGGGGCGTACAGGTCGAGCAGCCGGATCCGGGCGGAGTGCAGCCGCTGGGCCGCCACCCGTCCCACCCAGGTCGCGATCGCCCGGCCGAACGCCGGGTCCTCGGCGCAGATCGCGCGCACGGAGGGGGCGTCGAACTCCCAGGCCCGCACCGGGCTCATGGTCTCGGCGCCCAGGTGCCAGGTGTACGGCGGGAAGTGCCAGGACCAGCCGATCAGTTCGCCGTGTCCGAGCGTCTCGATCACGGCGGGGCGACGGCCCGGCACGTGCAGGTCGAGGGCGACGGTGCCGGTACGCATGATCCAGAAGCGGTCGGCGTGCCCGCCCTCCGCGAACAGCCGGTGGCCGGTCTCGAAGGAGACCTCCCGGGCGAGCTGCATCAGCCGATCGCGGTACGTCGTCTCGAGCGCCGTCGTCATGGTGGTGGCGGAGGTCATCGCACCGGCTCCCTTCAGGGGCTTGTGCACCCGGCGCGGGGCGTCACGACGCGCGGTCCCGGCGGGCGTCACGTTCTCGTACCCCCAGCGTGGCGGCCCGCGCGTGCACGGCACCACGGGCCGCCCGGGTCCGCTCGAGGGGCCGTTCGGCCCGCGCGCCCGGTCCGGGCGGGCGGAAGGGCCCCGGCCGGCTCTGGTGGGCCGGGCCATTCCGTGGTGTGCTTGATGGTGACGGGAAGGACCGAGACAGACGCGGGGAAGCGGCCCGAAGCCGCGCACCGCGCAATCCGGATCCGCGAGAAGCGGGTGGCCCTTCCCGTCCTTCCCGCGCTTCCTGGCCCTCCGCCGCCTCCGTCGTGCGGGTACGGCTGCCGATCCTGCCCTTCGCCTCACTCGTACGGGTTAATTCGGCGCCCTGTGCGGGCCTGGGCGCATGGTCGGTGCCTGGCAGGCGAGACATCGAGCATGCAGACATCCGACATCGTGTTCACGGCGGACTTCGGCTCCGCGCGTCAGTGGGTCGCGGGCCGCTCCTGGGCCTATCCCGACGGCGGTCCGGTGAACCCCGGCGACGACAAACTCGACCACCTGGTGTCCGACCCCTCGTACTCCCGCTCCGGCGTCTTCCGCGCCACCCGACGGTCGGACGGCGACTGGGACACCGGCCTGCTGACCACCGAGGGCAGTGCCGAGGCGTTCATGGTCCGCACCGGTGACGTGCTGGAGGCCCGGGTGCGGCTGCCCCGGGAGAGCGGGGCGTGGCCGGCGATCTGGACCTGGCGCGACGGCGACCAGGAGATCGACGTCTTCGAGTACCACCCGGACCACCCGGACCTGCTGGAGTTCGCCAACCATGTGCGCGACTCCGGCGGCGAGTACCGGGCCGACGCCATCGGCCCCGGCGCCTGGGTGGACCTGCGCACCGAGTTCGGGGCCGGCTCGGTCAGCTGGTGGGTGAACGGCTCCCGGGTCCTCGCCGACCGGCGCGGGGTGGGCCACTCCTGGCACGCCTACCTCATCGTCAACCTGTCGGTGTGCGCGGGCCGTTACCACCCGCCGCCCGATCCCGGCACGACGGAGATGTCCTTCGAGGTGAGCAGTCTCGTCGTACGACGCGGCAGATCCCCCCGGACACCACCGCCGGCGTGACCTCAGCGTGGTCCCGCACTCCTGCCCGTCCCCCGGCAGGAGTGCGGGCCCGGCAGACCGGAGACGCCGGAGGACAGGCCGGCATGGGCGCCGGTCAGGGCACAGCAGGCACCGTGCGCACACTTGTGCCCCGCCGTCCCGCGCACTTCAATGCTGCCTACCTCCCACAGGAGAACGCCCGTCCCACACCACCGAGTGAAGGGGTTCTTCGTGACCCTCGTACGCGCCTCCGCCGTCACCGCGGCCGCCTGCGCCACCGTGCTCGCCGCCGCGCTGCCCTCCTCCGCGATCAACTCGTACAACGCCACTCCCGCGCCCGAACGCACCGAGGTCGGGGCGCTGTTGGCGACCTGGGACGACGACAACGACCCGGCGACCCCGGACCGCGTCGACTGGGTCTGCTCCGGCACGATGATCGACGCGAACACCTTCCTCACCGCCGCCCACTGCACGAGCGACTGGCCGGCCGGCGTCCGCTTCTACGTCTCGCTCGACCAGGACGTCCAGTCCGGGCTCGACGCCGCCGCCACGAAGTACCCCGGGAACCCCGCCGCCCAGGCGAACGCCGTCGGTGTCGAAGGCACCGCGCACACCCACCCCGACTACCCGGGCCCCTCCTCCGACCCGCACGACATGGCGGTGATCGAACTGCCCGCGGCGAAGATGGCGTCCCGCTGGTCCTTCACCCCGGCCACCCTGCCGACCGCGAACCAGCTGGGCGACCTCGGCCCGCAGGGACTCGACTCCACCGACTGGTTCGTCGCCGGCTACGGCACCCAGGAGGCGGCCAACGGGCCGGGCGGCCAGACCCACCCCGGCGGCGGCGTCCGCATGAAGGCACCGGTGACCTTCGACGCCCTGAACAACGCCTGGGTCCGGCTCGCCATGACCGCCCCGCAGGGCAACGGCGGCGCCTGCTACGGCGACTCCGGCGGCCCCGACTTCGCCGTCCTCGGCGGCAGGAGGGTCCTCGCCGCCACCACCATCACCGGCGACACCCCGTGCTATGCCACGAACGTCACCTACCGCCTGGACACCCCCGGCGCCCGCGCCTTCCTGGCACCCTTCGTGAAACTGCCGTGACACCCGCGGGCGGGGCGGCGCCGCCACCGCTGAACGGACCGGCGGCGCACACGTGCACCGGCGCGGCCCCCTCCTGGCGGGGCGCGCCCCGGCGTCCGCTCCCTGCCCGCTCCGGGCTTCCGCACGCCCGCCCGCCTCACCCGGACGGCGGAGCAAGCGACCGGCGTCGCATGGCTAACGTGCCGTGATCGACGCCGGTCAGCCACTGCGGAGGTGCCGCCATGTCCAGCCCGTCCATCCGCCCCGCTGCCCCCGGTCCGATCCGGGTGGGCCCGGGAGACCACCGGTACGAGGCGCTCCGCCGGGGCTTCAACCAGCGGTGGATCGCCACCCCGGACCAGGGTGGTGGTGGCCACCGGCACCGCCGACGTGGTGACCGGGGTGAACGACTGGCTGGCCCGGCACCCCGGCACCGGCACCCCGCCGCGTCGGATCACGGTCCGCTCCGGCGGCCACTGCTACGAGGACTTCGTCTGCGGCGACGACGTCTCCGTCATCATCGACGTCGGCGCCATGGACCGCGTGGCCTACGACCCCGACCTGGACGCCTGGTGCGTGGAGGCCGGCGCGAGCAACTGGCACATCGCCACCCAGTTCTACCGCCGCCACGGCCTCGCCCTGCCGGGCGGCTCCTGCTACTCGGTCGCCGCCGGCGGCCATGTCCCGGCCGGCGGCTTCGGCCTGCTGTCCCGGTGGTACGGGCTCACCGTCGACCACCTCTACGCCGTCGAGGTCGTCACCGTGCGCGACGGCACCCGGGCCGAGGTGACCCTCGCCCGCGCGGTGGTTCAGCTTGAGCAGGGTGAACATGTCCCGGTGGTCGTGCGGGCCCACGAAGCCGGTGGCGCCGCCGTTCTGCTCGCCCTCGAAGAACTCGCCGTACCGGCGCACCAGTGAGGAGAACAGCTCCGGGTCGTCCTCGAAGAGCTGCCACTTCCAAGGCAAGGTCGGTCTGATCGTCCAGATGGACGGCGACCGCGCCGACTCCCTGGAGCACGTGGCCCCGCGGGCCGACTACCCGACCTGCCCGCTGGACATGCGCTCGGGCGAGCATCCCGCGCTCGACAGCTTCTACATCCCCGACCCGGCTGCCCTGGCTGACGGCCACCCAGAACCTGAACGAGTCCGGCCCGAGCAGGTGCGGCAAGTACAAGTCGGCGTACCACACGGCGGGCTTCACCGAGCACCAGATCCAGGCGATGTACGACCACCTCACCGACCCGCGCTACACCAACGACCAGGCGCTGGTGCAGATCGACTCCTACGGGGGCCGGATCAACGACATCCCCCCGGACGCCACGGCCGTCGCCCAGCGCTCCTCCGTGCTCAAGCTCCAGTACCAGACCTACTGGACCTGGGACAAGGACGCCAACCACGACGGTGTCCACGACTACCGGGACGCCCTCGCCGACCCCTTCATCGCCGCCCCGCACCTGGACTGGATCCGCCGCTTCTACGGCGCCGTGTACGAGGGCAGCGGCGGCGTCCCGGCCGTACCCGACTCCGCCGGCCCGGGGCCCGGCCACACCACCGACGGCTGCTACATCGGCTACTGCGACGCCGACCTGAGCAACCCGGAGTTCAACCCGCCGGCCAACGGCCAGCCCTGGCACCGCCTCTACTACAAGGACAACTACGCGCGGCTCCAGCGCACCAAGGCCCACTGGGACCCGCGCGACATCTTCCGCCACCGCCAGTCCGTCCGCCTGCCGTAAGCCGCGGCCTACCCGTCTACTTGCTTCTTACCCTGGCTTACCGTGGCCGCGTACGCTCCCGTTGCCTGTCGTACCGACCCCTGTGCCCCGGGGCCACCGCACATGCCGCACCTGTGAAAATGGTGCGGATCCGTGCACCTTGGGCCAGAGGTTTGTTAGATTGCGCGCTCAGGCAACCGAGGTGAAGTGGTGCTTCACCGCCCTTGTACCGCCGCGCATGCCCGGCCACTCACCTCCCGGCCCGGCCTGACGGGCTCGACCGTTCATGGGAGTGGGAGATGAGCGACCCGTGGGACGGGCCGACCGGCCAGGCCACGCGCAGCCGCGGTGACCAGGTGCCCGGGCCGCGTGCGGCCGAGTCCGGTGCGGCGCGCCCTGCGGGAGGCCGGGCCGCGGCCCGGGCGCAGGGTGGGAAGCGCAGCCGCCGGGCCCGCCGGGCGGGCCGCGCACGGCGTGTCCTGAAGATCACCGCGATATCCCTGTCCGTGCTGATCCTGGCCGTCGCCGGGGTGGGCTGGTGGTTCTACGAGCATCTGAACGGCAACATCCACAGTGTGGCGCTGGACGGCAAGGGCGGTACGGAGAAGGCGGACGCGTTCGGCCGTAC
>NZ_JBSFHC010000023.1:0-139321 GCF_053596835.1 Streptomyces sp. NPDC001606 | reverse complement strand
GGCTGGACTGGTACAACTACCACCGACCCCACACCGGAATCAGCGGCCAAACACCAGCCAGCCGCGTCACCAACCTGTCCGAACAGCACACCTAGACCCGCTCAGCGGTGAAGCTCGTAGACCGGGTACGAGACGGCAGCGCCATCCTTGCCAGGTAGGTCGACGGTGCCGACGGGTGTGAAGCCGGACTTTGCGAGGACCCGGCCCGAGGCCGGGTTCTCGGGGTGGTGTCTGGCCTCCAGACGGTTCAGGCCGACGACGGTGAAGGCGTAGGCGATGACCAGATGTGTGGCCTCGGTGGCGTAGCCATGTCCCCAGGTGTCCTCGCGGAGGATGTAGCTCACGGTGCCGAGGCCCGGTTCGCGGAGGCGGAGGGAGATCAGGCCGACGAGGTCCTGATCGCGGACGACGCCGAAGTCCCACCGGGCGCGGGGTGTCTCGACAGCCGCTACGAGGGCTCGGTCGACACGGTCGCGAGCCCGTTCCCCGGTGAACGGGCGGGTGTGCGTGAAGCGGACGGACGCCCCGCTGTAGATGCGCCGGACGGCCGGCACGTCGGCTGAGGTCAGCCACCGGAGTGCGATCACCTCTTGCTGAGCATGTCGGCGACGGCAGCTGCCGTCGGCCGGTCTTCCGGGGCGGGTGCCAGGCAGGCGGTGACTGCCTCCTCGAACTCCGGGAACGGCCACGGCCGGACCTCGGAGAGAGGAAGGGTCGTGCCCTTGGCGATGGCCCGTAGCTTCTCCGCCCGGTCCACGTCGTCCTCGTAGGCGACGGGGCGGTGTCCGCTCCAGCACCAGAACAGGGAGGCGCCCAGGCCCCAGACATCCGCAGGCGGCTCGGCCGGGATGTGGGTGTCGGCGGGGGTCGCGAGGACGGCGGTGGCGATCTCGGGGGCGGTGGTGTGCGTGAGAGCCCCCCGATACGGGAGTCGGGGGGTGTCGCCGGGGCCGCAGGCGAGGGCGTAGTCGACGAGTTCGGCGCGGCCGTCCGCTACGAGGGTGTTGGTGGGCTGGACGTCGGCGTGGGCCCAGCCGACGGCGTGCATCCGGGCGAGGCTGTCGGCCCAGGTGCGGGCGATCCGGAGAAGCCAGGGGTGGACGGTGGACTGGTCGCCCTCGGGGCCGCGGACGGGGGCGAGGGCGCGCCAGAGTGGGGTGCCGTCGATCCAGCGGACGGCGAGCCACCGGCCGCCGGTCCATGTGCCGGAGTCGATCCTGTAGCCGGGGCCGAGGGCACCGGCAGCGATGAGACGGGTGATGTGGTCGTCCTCCTGGGCGATCTCGGCGGCTTTGTCGCGGTCGGACTCGTCGTCGGGGTTGTTCGCCTTGAGGGCTACGGCGCCGTGCGGGCCGTTGACCTTCCAGGCGCGCGAGCCTCGGCGGTCGCTCACGAGGCGGGTCGTGTACGGCCGACCGACGTGGACCCGGAGGAGGGTGAGGGCTTCTTCAGGGGGAGGTGGCGCTCCGACCATGTGCGGATCTCCGTCCATTCGTGGGGGAGTTGCTGGAAGACGTCGTGGCCGTCGTCGTCGGCCACGGCGAGCACGGCGGCCAGATTCGGAGTCGCATGGAGGAACTGCGGGTCGCGTCGACGCACCGCGGCCCGCACCGGGAGGAACGAGACTGGAGAGACGGGGGTGCGCACACCGGATCGTGTGGCCTCGTTCTCCCCCGCGTGGAACTTGCCGAACATGATCCCGACGGGCCCGTACAGGTGCTTGAGGGCCCAGTGCGGCCAGGACATCAGGTCACGATGCCGTACACCCGCGACCTCCCCCAAGACGACGATGTTCTCGCAGCGCAGGGTGCCGTGGGGACGGCGTAGCAGAGGCCGAAGCCACTCTGCGGCCTGCGCGCCCGCGTGGAAGATCTCAGCCTCGACGGCCTCGGCGCCTCCGTCTGCGCGGTAGACGGTCCACGTCGTGAGGCCGTGCCGGAGCGAGGGGGCAAGGTAAGGGCAGTGGGCGGTCATCAGCTGGGCGTATCCAGTGATGTCCACGCTGCTCGGCCTGGTGGTGCTGGCCTCGACGAGGCGGAGCGCCCCGGCGGTGGGCCGGAGCGCTTCGCCGGTACAAGTGAGGATCATCGTGTGGACGGCGCGGCCTCGTCGTCACCGTCCCCGCTGGTCGGGGAGCAGTCCCACTCGGCGACGACGGTGCCCGTCTCGCGGTAGCGGGCGAGGGCGGACTCGTCGAGGACGCCCTCGGCGTCGGTGAACCAGATCTCGTGCAGCGGTCCGTACGCCTCCTCGTACGCGGCCACCCACCCGATCGGGCCGTAGCCCTGCGCCTCGCGGTGACCCAGGACGGTCCCGGCGCGCTCGGCGCTGAACGCCGCGTAGTCGGGGGTGTCGAGCATCCTGTGCCACTCGGCGTCCACGGCCGGGCTGAACATCTCGGCGGGCGCTCCTCCTCGGTCGAACCGCTGCTTGGCGAGGGCCAGGAAGCGGCCGAGTTCCCGGCGTTCCGCGGTGGTCGTGCTCACGGTGGTGCTCCTCTCGACAGGGGGCTTTCACGCTAGGAACGTCCCGTGGGCGGGCTCAACGAAGTTGCCATTACTTGCCCACATTCACCCGAGCGAGTCGATCGCACGCAGTACCAGGGTGGGGGCCGCGACGCCGCGGACCGCCATGGACGCCAGCTGGGCGAAGGCCCGGTGGTAGTCGGCGACCTCGCTCGGCTGGGTGATCCGCAGATATCCGGAGGTCAGCTCGACGGCCACTTCGGCCTCGTCGAACATGTAGAAGTCCTCCGCGGGCAACGAGGGGCGGCCGACGCTCATAGGGATGATGCCCAGGCTGACGTACGGTCTGGCGCTGACAGACATCAAGCGGTCGAGCTGAGCGGCCATCGCTTCCGCGTCACACACCGCGGCACGCAGGACGTACTCCTCGATCAGCAGCCCGAACTCGTGGCGCCCGGAGAACAGGGCCTCCTGCCGTTCCATCCGGGCCCGTACTGCCTGTTCCACGTCGTTCACGACGATGCCTCGGTCGCGTTGGATCGAGCGCAGGACGGCGGTGGTGTACTCGCGGGTCTGCACCATGCCGGGCAGCACCCTGCTCGCGTAGACCCGGAACAGGCGCGTTCGCTCGTAGAGCGCGGCCACGGAGTCCTGCGCGGCCCGGAGCCCGGCGCGCTCCATCTGCCGCCACTCGGTGTACATCGACTCGACGGCCCGGGCGGCCGCGATCAGGTCGGGGATCTGGTCCTCGGCCCCGCACGCGACGCACCAGCTCCTGATGTCGGCCTCGGATGCCGCCCGGGCCGCACTCTGGATGCGGCTGGTCTTGGAGGGCCCCCATCCGCACCGGACGGACAGCTCCTCCCCGGAAAGTCCGGCATCCTTACGGATGTTGGTCAGACGGTGGGCCAGAGCCTTCCGCGCCTCGGCGACGCTCGACGACGGAGACGACATGCTGCTGTCCGGTGAGGTGGGGCTGAGCGCTAGATCGCGTACTCCTCGTGCGGGATGGCCCGGTCCCAGACCGCCTCGAAGGCCGTGACGACCATCTTCACGGTGTCGGGATCCTCCGTGAACTCGTGGCCCGCCCACTCCCCGGCGCCCGTGAACCAGTGGAAGAGGACGCGCTCGCCGTCGATCAGCCACAGGTCGTTGCCCGGCAGAGCCAGATCGGACGCGAGCCGGCGCGGCAGCCAGCGAACGGACTCGCCGGCAGCGATATTGTGCGGGCCGGTCAGTGAGTGCTCCCACCGGATGTAGTCGGTCGCGGGCTCCGAGACCACCCGCGCCCGGCGCACCACCACCCCGCGAGCGACGGTCTCCGCCACGAGGGAGCGCCACTCCCCGTAGGCGGCAGGCAGCTGGATCTCACGGCCTTCCCGCCAAGCCGCGAAGACCTCGTCCTCCATGTAGGAGTCGCGCATCTCCAGGTGGACCGCCGAGCGCTCAGCGCTCCTCAGCAGCGCCGTGAAGTCCGGCACGTCGTTCTGCGGCATCGCACGCCTCCCTCAGGAACGGGATCATCCGGGACGGGATGCGTACCACGCCCTCGTGATCAGGTACACCGGCAGGATCACCGGGCACCCATTCCGTTTCGTTGATCTCTACCTTCATCTCGGAGTCCGGCAACCAGCCCTGGATGACGATCTCGTCCTTCTCGTCCTCGAACCACACCGTCGGAGAGCCTCCGTTGGGTGAGTTCGGATCCTTCCCGACGAACTTCAGAGCCACGATTCCCTCCCGAAGCAAGCCAGTTGCACACCCTTGCGCACACTTCCGCCTGCCGAGGAAACGGTCAAGGTCGAACAGCACAATTGGCGCATTAGCGCTCACTCAAGAGTGGTCTCGGCACCCGGTAAATCGGTGGCCCGTAACCACCCACCGCCCAGATCATGACCGTATGCGCCCTGACGACTGGCACCTCACCGACGGCCTCGACGACTTCCTCTCCCGCGCGGGCGATTTCCTCCGATCCCGGCCCGCCCTGCACACGGTGCCGTTGACCGTGGTGGACGCGTTGCGGCGGCGGGGGTTGGGGCACTTCGGGGGTGAGCCGCCCCGGTTCGGGGTGCTCGCGGGGGAGGACGGGACCGTGCGGGCGGTGCTGGTGCACACCCCGCCCTACCCGCCGAGCCTGACCCCGCTCGGCCCCGCGGAGGCCGACGCGCTGGCCGCCCGGCTGGTGGAGCTGGGGCACCCGGTCTTCGGGGTTTCCGCCGAGCGGGACACGGCGGCGGCCTTCAGCGAGGCCTGGCAGCGGTGGACCGGGGCCATGGCCGTGATCCGGACCCGTCAGCGGCTGTACCGGCTCACCGAGCTGACCGTCCCCGAGCCCGCGCCCGAGGGACGGCCGCGCGTGGCCGTACCGGCCGACCGGGACCTCGTCGCCCGCTGGTACGAGGAGTTCGCCGAGGAGACCGGCTCGCACACCGGCGCCGACCCGGCCGAGTGGTCCGACGCGCGCATCGCCCATGGCGGCATCACCCTCTGGGAAGCCCCCGACGGCACCCCCCTCTCGCTGGCCGGGGTCACCCCCGAGATCGCCGGCCAAGTCCGGGTCGCCCCCGTCTACACCCCGCCCCAGCTGCGCGGACGCGGCTATGCGGGCGCCGTCACGGCCGAGGTGAGCCGCGTCGCCCGCGACGCCGGCACGCCCGAGATCATCCTCTTCACCGACCTCGCCAACCCCACCAGTAACGGCCTCTACCAGCGCATCGGCTACCGCCCGGTCGGGGACTTCGCGGTGTGGGACTTCGAGGGCTGAACGGATGAGTCCGAGGTGTCTTCCCTCACCCGTCGACCGCATACCCGTACATTCGTCGCGATTACGGGTGAAATAACCACGTGAGGGGATGTACATGCGGAGCCCGATGCGTATGGCGGTCGTCATGGCAGCGGCAGTTGCCCTCGGAGTCCTGGGGGCCGGGAGCGCCCAGGCCCAGGACGGCGGTCTACTCTCTCTTCTCAACGGCGCTTCGACCAGTCTGCTGGGCCAGTCCTCGGTGCCGCTCCTCAACAACCCGTCGGTCGTGCTGGGTTGCTTCCCCAGTGGCCAGACGGGAGTGAAGAACCACTTCAGCGGCACACAGAACATCAACTGCACCCAGAGCGCCACGCAGTCGAACAGCGGTGGCAACAACGGCGGAGGCATCACCGGCTACGAGGTGGTCAACGCCGGCTCGTTCAACCTCGCCGCGGGCCAGCAGGCGGTCGGTGTCGGCTTCTGCCCCTTCGGGAAGCGCCCCCTGAGCGGGGGCGTGGTGATCGACGGCGGAGCGATCCAGAGCCTCCGCCTGAACTACTCCGCCCCGGGCCCCGACCCGAGGGAATGGCTGGTCGGGGTGACCAACGAGGGAGCCACCGCGGTCCAGGGCCACTTCTTCGTCCTCTGCGCGGACGTCGCCTCCTGACCCCTGATCCCCCTCACGGCCACAGCAGCCCCCTGCTCCAGCCGAACTCCGTGCTCCGGTACTCCAGCCGGACATGGCGCCGCTCGGGGTCGCCCTGGAAGAACTCCACCGTGTCCGGGGACAGGTGGTAGAGGGTCCAGGTGGGGGAGGGTTCGGAGGGGTTGGCGCGGGCCTGCCGCCAGGCCGCCTCGGAGGCGTCGTGGAGTTCCTCCAGGGAGGACAGCTCCGCGCTCTGCCGGCCGGTGAGGGCCGCCGCCAGCGCGCCGGTGGAGCGGGCGTGCAGATCGGCCTGGCTGTCCTCGGCGGGGGCCGCCGTCACCGGGCCCCGCAGCCGGACCTGGCGGCCCAGCACCGGCCAGTAGAAGACGAGGGCCGCGTACGGGCGGGCGGCCAGGGCCTGGCCCTTGCGGCTCGTGGCATGGCTGGCGAAGGACCAGCCGGCCGCGTCCGCGCCGTGCAGCATCACGATCCGCGCGTCCGGCCGGCCCTCCGCGTCCACCGTCGCCAGCGACATCGTGTGCGGCTCCGGCTGCCCGGCCGCCACCGCCTCCGCGAACCAGCTCGTGAACAGCGCCAGCGGGGTGGGCGGGGCGGTGTCCGGGTCGAAGGGCCGCAGCTCCGTCACCTTGGTGTCCCAGACCCGCAGGGACCGGAGCAGTGCGTGGAGATCCTCGTGTGCCATGCGCCGAGTATCGCCCCGGCGCCGTCTCCCCTCGCCCACCGCGCCGGGCGATTCCCGTCACTCCCGCCCCAGCACCACCGTCCCCGACGAGCAGAACCACCCCCCGGTGCCCGACGCGACCCCCAGCCGGGGCACGCCGCCGCCGGCCCCGCGCACCTGGCGTTCGCCCGCCTCCCCGCGCAGCTGCCGTACCGCCTCGACCAGCAGGAACAGGCCTCTCATCCCCGGGTGCTGGGCCGACAGGCCGCCGCCGTCCGTGTTCACCGGCAGCTCTCCGCCGCGCACCAGCAGCCGCCCCTTCTCCACGAACGCCCCGCCCTCGCCCTTGGCGCAGAAGCCCAGGTCCTCCAGGGTCACCAGGGTCATGTAGGTGAAGGCGTCGTAGATCTGGGCGAAGTCCATCTCGGCGGGTCCGACCCCGGCCCGGTCGAAGGCGAGGCGGCCGCTCACCGCCGCCGGGGACACCGTGAAGTCGGGCCACTCGGACATCGCCGCGTGCGAGACGTGCTCACCGGTGCCGAGGATCCAGACGGGGGCGGTACGGCAGTCCCGTACGTACTCCTCGGCCGCCAGCAGCACCGCCGCACCGCCGTCCGAACGCAGACAGCAGTGCAGCTTGGTGAAGGGGTCGGCGATCATCGGGCCGGAGAGGACGTCGGAGACGGTGAGGGGGGTGCGGAACATCGCCTCCGGGTTCAGCGCCGCGTTGGCCCGCGCCTGCACCGCCACTTCGGCGAGCTGCTCGACCGTCGTGCCGTACTCGGTCATGTGCCGCCGGGCCGCCATCGCGTACTTGGCGATCAGCGTGTGGCCGTACGGCACCTCGAACTGGAGCGGACCCCGGGCGCCGAAGGACAGGTTGCCCGTCCGCCGGCCCGCCCTGATGTCCGCGCGGGCCGTGGAGCCGTAGGCCAGCAGGACCGCGTTCGCGTGGCCCGCCGCGATCGCGTCCGCCGCGTGCGCCGCCATCACCTCCCAGGTCGAGCCGCCGACCGAGGTGGAGTCCACCCAGGTGGGGCGCAGCCCCAGGTATTCGGCGACCTCCACCGGGGCGAGGGTGCCGAGCCCGGCGGAGCCGAAGCCGTCGACCACCGAGCGGTCGAGACCGGCGTCCGCGAGGGCCCGGCGGGCGGCCTGGGCGTGCAGGCGGTACGGCGTCGCGTCGTCCACCCGGCCGCAGTCGGACAGGGCGACGCCGACCACGGCGACCTTCCGCTTCCCGCGCGTCATGAGGGCTCCTCCCCCTGGGCATCTCGCTCCGGTCCCCCTAATATGACGGCCCGTCAGATACGGGGGAAGGGTGAGGGAAGAAGCCATGGACACGCGTCTCACCGCCGAGCAGGACGAGATCCGCCGCACCCTGCGCGAGCTGCTGCGCGCCCGCTGCGGCTCGGCCGAGCTGCGGGCCGCCGTCGACAGCCCGGCCGGGTACGACCCCGCGCTGTGGTCCGCGCTCGCCGGCCGGCTCGGGCTGCCCGGAATCGCCCTGCCCGAACGGTACGGCGGTGTCGGCTGCTCGGTCACCGAACTCGCCCTCGCCTGCGAGGAGACCGGGCGGGCCCTCGCCCCCTCCCCGCTGCTCGCCACCTCCGTCCTCGCCGCCCCACTGCTGCTCGCCCTCGGTACCGACGCCCAGCGCGCCGAGCTGCTGCCCCGGCTGGCGGCCGGCACCCTCACCGCCACCCTCGCCGTCCCCGGGCCCGCCCTCACCACGGCCCTCGCCCTGACCGGCTCCCACGCGGGGTACGCGGCCGGCGGGGGCCGGGCGGGCGGGGTGCAGGCCCGGCGCACCGACTCCGGCTGGACCCTGTACGGCCAGGCCGACCAGGTGCTGGACGGGCACACCGCCGGGCTGCTGCTGGTCGCCGCGCACACCGGCGGCTTCGCCCGCTCCCGCACCCGGCTGTTCCTGGTGCCGGGGGACGCGCCGGGGCTGGTCCGCGCCCGGCACACGGCGCTGGACGCGACCCGCCCGCAGGGCCGCGTACAACTACGCGACGTACCGGCGAAGTTGCTCGGTGAGCCGGACGCGGACGTCCTGCCCGCGCTGGCCGCCCTCGGTGACACCGCCGCGACCGTGCTGGCGGCGGAGGCGGTGGGGGCGGCGGACCGGGTGCTGGAGCGGACGGTCGAGTACGTCGGACAGCGCGAGCAGTTCGGCCGGCCCGTCGGCTCCTTCCAGGCGGTGAAGCACCGGCTGGCCGATGTGTACGTGGCGGTGCAGGCGGCGCGCTCGGCCGCCTACTACGCCGCGTGGGCGGCCGGGCGCGGGGAGGGCGTCGGCGGGCTGGCGCTCGCCCAGGCCCTGGAGGCGCTGCGCGGCGCCGCCGCCGAGGCCGTCCAGGCACACGGCGGCATCGGCTTCACCTGGGAGCACGACGCCCACCTGTACTTCAAGCGAGCCGCCGGCGACGAGCTGCTGTTCGGCCCGGCCCACCGCCTACGGGACCGGGCCGCCGAGACGGCGGGGCTCTTCGAGGGTGCGGGGGTGGCGGTGTGAGCGGCGGGTTCGGTGTGCGTGTCGTGCAGCGGGTGTCCGCCACGCGCGGCTTCGCCAAGGTCGCCCCGCACGTGCTTCCGGCCCTGGCCCGAGCCGTTCACCGGCTCACCGGGGGCCGGGTGCTGCCCGGGGTGCCCCTCTTGATTCGAGCGGGCCGCCGAGGCGGCGGGGCTCTTCGAGGGTGTGGAGGTGGCGGTATGAGCGGCGGGTTCGGGGTGCGTGTCGTGCAGTGGGTGTCGGGCACGCGTGCCGGGGGCATGCACCCGCTGCGGGACCGGGCCGCCGGGGCGGCGGGGCTCTTCGAGGATGCGGAGGTGGCGGTGTGAGCGGCGGGTTCGGGGTGCGTGTCGTGCAGCGGGTGTCGGCCACGCGCGGCTTCGCCAAGGTCGCCCCGCATGTCATCCCGGCCCTGGACCGGGCCGTGCACCGGCTGACCCGGGGTCGGGTGCTGCTCAGCGCCCAGCTGTTGCCCGGGGTGATCCTCACCTCCACCGGCGCCCGCAGCGGACAGCCCCGCAGGACGCCGCTGGCCTGTATGCCCGAGGGGCGGGGCTGGCTGCTCGTCGGCTCCAACTTCGGCCGTACCGACCACCCCGCCTGGACCCACAACCTGCTCGCCCACCCCGACGCGGTCGTCAACTGGCGGGGCCGCGACATCCCGGTCACCGCCACTCTGCTCACCGGGGAGGAACGGGCCGCCGCCTGGAAGGCCCTGCTGTCCTTCTGGCCGCCGTACGCCACCTACCAGGCCAGGGTCCGGCGCGAGATCCGCGTCTTCCGGCTGACCCGGCGCGAACCCTAGCCGTCGGGCGGCTCCCCGCTAGCCGGCGGCCGGCTCCTCGACCACGCGGAACCGCTGGGCGACCACCGGCGTGTTCCCGTCGATCTCCGGGGTGCGGCCGAGGAACGCGCGCACGCCCTCGCTGCGGAAGAACTCCTCATGGGCGGCCCGCCATGCGGCCGCGTCGGCATAGCCGCGCCCCTCGGCGCGGGCGAAGTCGTCGTCGATCTCCCGCATCGGTACGACGCGCACCTCGACCAGTTCGACGACGACCGCCGGCCGGTTCGCCGAGTCGACCACGCAGAACCGCTGTCCGACCCGCGGCAGTGGTTCTCCGGCGTGCTCGTACAGCGCCGGGAGCCCGGTGAGCGCGGTCTTCTGCCCGCTGAGGATCGCCGCGACGCCGCTGTCGCGGAGCGGGCCGGGCAGGGCGAGTTCGAGGGTGGGCAGGCCGGTGTGCGTCATCGGGCGAGGCTACAAAGGGCCCGGCGGGGCGGACAAGGGATGCGCCGGGGGACCGGCGCGGCGCCGTAGCTGCGAGCTAGAGCGTCGCCAGCCTCTCCACCAGCAGGAACGCCCCGATCCCCAGCATCGCCGCGCCCGATGTCCGGGTCACCGCCCGGGCCGCCGCGGGCCGTGCGGCGAGCAGGACGCGGGCGAGGGTGCCGACCGCGAGGTACACCGCCGCGCAGCAGGCCATGTGGAGCAGGCCGAGGGTCGCCGTCTGCACCGGCACGGGCAGGTGGGCGCCGCGCAGGGTGAGGAACTGGGGGAGGAGGGAGAGGTAGAGCAGCAGCCCCTTGGGGTTCAGACCGCTGATCGTCGCCCCGCGCAGAAAGAGCCGCCCCTCCTCCGTCGCCCCGGTGCCACCCGCCCCCGGCACCGCCGGCCGCCGCAGCACGCTCCAGCCCAGCCAGAGCAGATAGCCCGCGCCCGCCACGGTCAGGCCGGTCAGCAGCCCCGGGGAGCTCGCGACGAGGACCGCCAGGCCCGCCGTCGCCAGGGCCGTGTGCAGGGCGTACCCGGAGACCAGACCGGCGACCGCGCGCGGCACCGAGCGGCCGCGCAGGGCGGTGGCGATCACATAGGCCCAGTCGGCGCCCGGCACACACACCAGCAGCAGGTCGAGAAAGAGAAAGGAAAGGAGGAGTCCCGCGTCCATGGAAGGGACATTAGGCGCGATCAGCCCAAAGGTGTTCCTGAAATTACCCGCGAGTGCGAGAGGATGGGCAAGAATCTTCTCCATGGACGACGTGGACCGGAAAATCCTTGCAGAGCTTCAACAGGACGGGCGGCTGACCGTGACCGAGCTGGCCGCCCGGGTGCGGCTCAGCGTCTCGCCCTGCCACCGCCGGCTGCGCGAGCTGGAGCGCTCCGGCGCCATCCAGGGCTATCGCGCGGTGGTGGACCCGGCGTCGCTGGGGCTGAACTTCGAGGCGCTGGTCTTCGTCTCCATGCGGCAGGAGGACCGGGACACGGTCGCCGAGTTCGAGCGGGCGGTCAGCGAGCTGGATCACGTACTGGACGCCCAGCGGCTCTTCGGCGAGCCGGACTATCTGCTGCGCGTCGCCACCGCCGACCTGGCGGCCTTCCAGCGGCTCTACGACGACCGGCTCGCGGCCCTGCCGGGCGTGCAGCGGCTCACCTCGACGCTGGTGATGAAGCACGTGGTCCGGGACCGTCCACTGCCGGCATAGCGACTCGCACAGCGACCCGCATAGCGACCCGCACAGCAGCGCGGGCGGCGGCTCACCGGAAGTGAACCACCGCCCGCCAGACAGGACGAAAACGGCGTGACAGAAAACGGCGTGACAGAAAACGGCGTTACTTGCTCGGCTTTCTGCCGGTCACACCCAGATGCACCAACAAGGCGAGATTCGGCTTGAGTTCGGCCTGCTTCACACCCCACGACGTGAACCCCTTCTGGTGCGAGGCCACCGCCGCGAGCATCGCGACCAGGGATCCGGCCACCGCGGCCGGGTTCACGTCCTTGTCGACCCGCCCCTTGGACTGGAGTTCCGCGATGGAGTCCGCGAGGGAGTTGTTGACCGAGTTGAGGATCTTCATCCGGATCTTGTAGAACCGTTTGTCCCCCTCGGCCGCGCCCAGGTCGACCACCCGCAGGATCGCGTCGTTCTTGCGCCAGAACTCCAGGAACCCGTCCACGAGTTCCTGCGCGGTCTGCCACCCCGACTTCCCGGCCCAGGACCGCCCTTCGAGCAGTTCGGTCAACCCCGCGCCCTCCGAGGCCATTTGCTCGGCGATCTCCAGGACGGCGCCCTCGACGTCCGGGAAGTACTGATAGAAGGTCGCGGGCGAAGTGCCCGCCTTCCGGGCGACATCGATGACCTTGACGTCCCGGTACGGGGAGGAGCTGAGCATCTCGCTGAGGCAGTCGAGCAGCTTCTGCCGGGTCGCCTGCCCACGCCGGCCGGCCACCCGGCCGTCGACGGTACGCACTTGTCCTGTCATGCCGTCAGCTTACCGAGGGGTGATGGGAGCGCGATTCGGCCGACTGCAAATGGGGTGCGCGGGGGTGCCGAGGGTGGTGTGCCTGGTCTGCGGGGTGCGCGCGACCCGGTTACTTTGACGGCATGGCCGAAAACAGGGCATCCGCGAACGAAGAGGTCTACCGGGAGGGCGTCCCGTGCTGGGTGGACGCCCAGCTGCCCGACGTGGAGGCGGGCAAGCGGTTCTACGGTGAGCTTTTCGGGTGGACCTTCGCCGAACCGGGGGACGAGCCGGGGGGCGAGCCGGGGGAGGAGCACGGGGAGAGGCGCGGGGAGGGGCGCGGGGAGGGGTACGGCTCCTCCGTCTGGGCCCGGCTGGGGGGCGACCCGGTGGCCGCGCTCGCCCCCAAGACCGACGGCCGGATGCCCACCGTCTGGACGGTCTCCTTCGCCACCCCGGACGCCGTCGCGCTCGGCCGGCGGATCACCGCGGCGGGCGGACAGCTGGTCATGGCCCCCTTCCCGGTGGACGGCCTCGGCACGGCCGCCCTCGCCGCCGACCCCGACGGCGCGGTGTTCGGGCTGTGGCAGCCGGGCAGCCACCGGGGCTTCGGGCGCCGCCACGAGCCCGGCACCTTCGTCTGGGCCGAGCTGTACACCCGGGACACCGCCGCCGCGAACGCCTTCTACGGCGGTCTCTTCCACGACGCCCTGTTCGGCGGCGGTGCCGAGCCGGACTTCGGCCGGGCCGACGTCACCGAGGTGTTCCCGGCCGAGATGCCCCCGCACTTCCTCGCCCACTTCCGGGTCACGGACCTGGAGGACGCCCTCGGGGCCGTACAGCGGCTGGACGGGCGGGTGCAGGCGCCACCCTTCGAGACGTCGTACGGACGGGTGGCCGTCGTCACCGACAATCAGGGGGCGTCGTTCGCGCTGCTGCACCGCTGACCGGTCCGGTTCGGGGCTGATCGACACGATTAAGGTGGAGACACCCTGATTGTTACCGGGTTCGCAACCAGCCGCCCGGCCAGGAAGAATCGGGGTGCGTGCCGCCATGGCGGTGCGGTGGTGAGACGCTGCACTTCGGCCGCGTACATATGTGGGTGGCGCGGCTCGTACGGGGAGGTGGCAGGCAAGTGGTGGATCAGCTGACGCAGCACGATCCGCGGCGGATCGGGCCGTTCGAGGTGCTGGGCCGGCTGGGTGCCGGCGGCATGGGGCTGGTCTATCTCGCGCGGTCGGCGTCCGGCCGGCGCGTGGCGATCAAGACGGTGCGCACCGAGCTGGCCGAGGACCAGCTGTTCCGGGTCCGCTTCACGCGTGAGGTGGAGGCGGCCCGCGCGGTCTCCGGCTTCTACACCGCGGCCGTGGTCGACGCCGACCCGCGCGCCGCCGTGCCCTGGCTGGCCACGGCGTACGTCCCCGCGCCCTCCCTCGAGGAGATAGTGAACGAGTGCGGGCCGCTGCCCGCGCAGGCGGTGCGCTGGCTGGCGGCCGGTGTCGCGGAGGCCCTGCAGTCCATCCACGGCGCCGGGCTGGTCCACCGCGACCTGAAGCCCTCCAACGTCCTGGTCGTCGAGGACGGCCCCCGGGTGATCGACTTCGGTATCGCCTCCGGGGTCTCCAACACCCGGCTGACCATGACGAACGTCGCCGTCGGCACCCCCGCCTACATGTCGCCGGAGCAGGCCAAGGACTCCCGCAGCGTCACCGGCGCCAGCGATGTCTTCTCGCTCGGCTCCACCCTGGTCTTCGCGGCCACCGGCCATCCGCCCTTCCACGGCGCCAACCCGGTCGAGACCGTCTTCATGCTGCTGCGCGAGGGCCCGGACCTCAGCGGCCTCCCGGACGAGCTGCGCTCGCTGATCGAGGCGTGCATGCAGATGGAGGCCCCCGCACGGCCCAGCCCGGCCGATCTCCAGGCCCAGCTGGCACCGCATCTCTTCGCCGCCGGTTCCGACGACAGCGGCACCGCCTCCGCCTGGCTGCCGGAGAAGGCCGTCGCCCTCATCGAGTCCCGCCGCAACGGCGGCCGCCACACCGCCCAGCCCGCCCAGGTTTCGACCGGCGGCCCGCGCAGCGGCAGCCGCGCGGCCGTCCCCCCGCCGCCGCCGTACGACCCCGCGCCGCAGGCCCCCTCCCAGGCGCGGGGCACGGCCGGCGCCCCCGACACCGGCCCGGTCCGGCTGGCCGGCGCCAAGGTGCCGATCGGCCCCGGCCCCCGGGTCGCCGACGCCCGCGCCGCCGCCGTGAAGGCGCCCCCGCCGGAGGCCGGACTGGTCGCCAGCTGGTCCCGGCCGCGCCCCGGGCCGGCCGGCGCCGACCCGGCCGTACCCAGCCCGCCGCCCCAGCAGCCGGAGCCGGCGAACGGCTGGCGCCCCTGGCGTTTCCGCATGTCGAACGATGTGTGGGGCACCCCTGCCGTGGACGGCGACCTGGTCTATGTCACCTCCTTCGAGGTGCACGCCCTGGACGTGGGCACCGGCCGCCGCCGCTTCAAGACCCGGGACGTCGCCTGGTCGATGGCGGTGGCGGACGGCCGTATCCACGCCTCCGACGGCCCCACCCTGTTCGCCCTGGACGCCCGCGAGGGCGGCGACCTGTGGCGGCTGTCCACGGACGGCTGGGTGTACTCCCTGAAGGCCGACCACGGCACGGTCGTCACCGGCACCCGCGGCGGCGGTGTGCAGGCCTGGGAGGCGTCGGGCGGGCAGAAGCTGTGGGAGATCACCGGCTGCCAGACCGACTTCGAGTCCCCCGAGGCGGGCCCGCTCGTCCACGACGGCACCGTCTACGTCTGGCAGGACGCCCGGCTGCGCGCCCTGGAGGCCCGCACCGGCGAGGAGCGCTGGTCGTACCCGATCGGCGACGCGGCCTCCTGCGGCGGCGTCCCGGTCCGCCTGACCCCGGCCCCCGACGGCTATGTCTACGTCAGCGCCGGCACCCGCGTCCTCGCCATCGAGACGGTGAGCGGCATGGTGCGCTGGCACTTCGAGGCGCCCGCGGTGTTCCTCAGCCCGCCCGCCTTCGCCCCCGGCCCCTCGGTGACGGGCGGCGGTGTCTACCTCGCCGACTACCTCGGCACCGTGTACGCCCTGGACGCCACCGACGGCCGCGACCGCTGGCGGATCGCGACCGAGGCCCGCTCCTCCGTCGAGCCGGTGCTGGTGGCGGCGGGCCATGTGCACGTCGGCAGCGGCAAGGGCCTGTACACCCTGGACGCGGTCACCGGCACCCCCAAGTGGCGGTTCCAGGCGGGCGGCGACGTCGTGGGCGCGCCCGCGGTGGCCGAGGGCCGGATCCACTTCGGCTCCACCGACCACCTGCTCTACACCCTCAAGGCCGACGACGGCCGGCTGCGCTGGAAGCTGGCCACGGGCGGCGAGATCACCGGCTCGCCGGTGGTCCGGGACGGTGTGGTGTACGCGTGCAGCAAGGACCGCTGTGTGTACGCGCTGGACGCGGAGAAGGGCACGGGCACCGCGCGTACGGCGTGAGACGCGTCCGGTGCGGGTGACGGCCGTCGCACCGCGCGTACGGCGTGAGACGCCTCCGGTGCGGGTGACGGCCGTCGCACCGGCGTACACGGAAAGGGGCTCCGGACGGCGGCCGTCCAGCCCCGACGCTACCCCCGCCCCCGGCCACCCGCCAGACGCTTCCGGCGGGCACCCGGGGACCGGTACGGGTCAGTCCCGCAGGCCGGTGAGGAACTCGATCAGCGCGGCGTTCACCTCGGCGGGACGCTCCTGCTGGGTCCAGTGGCCGCAGCCCGGGAGCACGATCGGGTCGCGGACCAGGTTCGGCATCAACCGGGGCAGCTGGGCGATCAGTTCGGGGGTGCCGGGGAACGCCGGGACGAGGTCGCGGTCGCCGTACATGTACAGCGCGGGCGGGCTGACGACCGCGCCGTGCCAGGGGCTGGTCAGCTCCCAGTTGCGGTCCAGGTTGCGGTACCAGTTCAGGGCGCCGGTGAAGCCCTGGGAGTAGCTCTCGGTGAGCTGGTCCAGGTCGTCCTCGGTGAGCCAGTCCGGCAGCACCTCCGGGTCGGCCATGTCCGCGAGCCAGCCCCGCTCCAGGTCGCCGACGAAGGCCGCGTCGGGGCGGCCGGCGTCCGGAGCGTCGCCGGAGGCGGAGTAGAACATCTTGCGCAGGGCGGTGCGGGTGTCCTTGCCGAACTCGGCGTCGGCGACCCCGGGTCGGGCGAAGTAGTTCCAGTAGAACCGCCCGCCGAACGCCTCCTGCATGGTCTTCAGCGGCGGCCGCTCCCCGCGGAACGGCGGCGGCACGCTCAGCCCCGCCACCCCGCGCACCACGTCGGGCCGCAGCAGCGCGGTGTGCCAGGCCACCGGCGCCCCCCAGTCGTGTCCGACGACGAACGCCCGCTGCTCGCCCAGGGCGTGCACCAGCCCGACCACATCGCCGACGAGGTGCAGGATGCTGTACGCGTCCACGTCCTCGGGGTGGTCGCTGCGCCCGTATCCGCGCTGGTCGGGGGCGACCACCCGGAACCCGGCGGCGGCCAGTGGGCCGAACTGGTGGCGCCAGGAGTGCCAGGACTCGGGGAAGCCGTGCAGCAGCACGACGAGCGGTCCCTCGCCCTCCTCCGCGATGTGCAGCCGGATGCCGTTCACGTCGATCATGCGATGTTCAACCATGCACTGAGCATACGCTTGAGTAGTACACCTAATTGCTAACGCAACCTGAAGTCGCGCCGGCGTCCCTCGAACAGCTCAGCCTGTCGCCCGCCCGGCAGGTTCCCCAGCGCGATGAGGTGCGGGGCCTGCGCGAACGCCGGTGCCAGCGCGGCCTCCCGGGCGGCCCACAGCGCCCGCACGGTGCCCTGGGTGGCCTCCGCCGGATACCCCGCGATGACCCCGGCGGCGGCGATTGCGGCCGCCAACGCCCCGCCGGGCTCGGTGAGTTCCGTGACCAGCCCGACGGCATGGGCCCGTGCGGCGGACATCCGCTCGGCCGTCCCCATGAGCGCCGTCCGGGCCGCCTCCCCGTGCGGCAGTACCTGCGCCATCAGCATGGACTCGTACGCGCTGACCATGCCGTACGTCGTGTGCGGGTCGAAGAAGACGGCCGTGGTGTCGGCGACCAGGAACTCGCACTCCCCGAGCAGATAGAACGCCCCGCCGCAGGCCATCCCGGACACGGCGGCCACGACCGGCTTCCACAGCCCGTTCGCCTTCGGCCCGACGGTCAGCAGCGGATCGTCCAGCATGTACGGCGACGAGGGCTGCGGCACCACGGCCCCCCGGTCGATCCCGGTGCAGAAGGCCCGCTCCCCGGCCCCGGTGAGCACCACCGCCCGCACGGCGTCCTCGAACCGCAACCCCCGCCAGATCTCCCGGAGTTCCCCGGCCGTCTCCAGGTCGATCGCGTTGAGCCGGTGCGGCCGGTCCAGGGTGACCACGGCGACCCCGGACTGCTGGTCGGCCTCGACCCGCACGCCCGCGCTCACGAGGTCAGCACCCACTGCGGCAGCCCGTCGCAGAACACGGCCCGCACCCGCGCCCCGATCCGGATCCGCCCCGGGCCGACGGAGTCCAGCCGGTCCCCGGCCCGCGCGACGACGTTCCCCACGAGCCGTATCCGGGGCCACTCCTCCAGCTCCACCACGACCACGTTGTACGGCGCCTGCGCCGCGTAGTCCGGCAGCAGCGGCGGATGCGGCACGACGTACGACCACACCCGCCCGCGCCCCGACACCGGCCGCCACTCGCTCGCGAAGGACTGGCAGTGCGGGCAGCAGGGCCGGGGCGGGAAGCGGGGCTCGGCGCAGTCGCCGCAGACCTGGACGCGCAGTTCACCCCGGCCGGCGTACTCCCAGAAGGGCGCGCCGTCGGGGTCGGGGACCGGACTCAGCATGCTCGTCTCAACTCCTCAGCAGCAGCGCGGAGGTGGGCACGCCCTCGCCCGCTGTGACCAGGCAGGCGGCGGCACCCGGCACCTGCGCGGTGCTGGTCCCGCGCAGCTGCTTCACCCCTTCGTTGATCAGGTTGAAGCCGTGCACATAGGCCTCGCTCAGCCCGCCCCCGCCGGTGTTGAGGGGCAGCCGCCCGCCGATCTCCAGCGCCCCCTGTTCGGTGAAGGCGCCGCCCTCCCCCCGGCCGCAGAAGCCGTACCCCTCCAGGGACAGCGGGACCAGGGCGGTGAACGCGTCGTAGATCTGCGCCACGTCGACGTCCTCCGGCGTGAGGTCGGCGTGCTTCCACAGATGCCGGGCGGCGGTCCAGGCGGGCCCGGTGAGCGGGTCGTCGCTCCAGTAGTTGACCATCCCGTGGTGCTGGGCGGGCAGGCCCTGCGCGGCGGAGTGCACGTACACGGGCCGCTGACGGCAGTCCCGCGCCCGCTCCCGCCCGACCACGACGCACGCCAGCGCCCCGTCCGTCTCCAGACAGTTGTCGAAGAGGCACAGCGGCTCGCTGATCCACCGGGAGGTCATGTACATCTCCCGGGTCAGCGGCCGGTCGTACATCACGGCGGCCGGGTTCTGGTTGGCCCGGTTGCGGCAGGCGAGGGCCACGTTGAACAGGTGGTCGCGGGTGGCGCCGTACTCGTGCAGGTAGCGGCGGGTGAGCATGGCGATCTCGTCGGCCGGGCGGAGCAGCCCGAAGGGCCGCGTCCACTGGGCCGGGGTGGGCAGCTGCACGGTGGTGTTCGTCCACGGCCGGGGCCCGCTGCCGCGCTTCCGGGACCGCCAGGCCACCCCCACGCTCGCCTGTCCGGCGACGATGGCGGCGGCGAGCAGCGCGACGGTCGCACAGGACCCCCCGCCCCCGTACCCCACCTTGCCGAAGAAGGTCAGGTCCCCGAAGCCGACCGCCTTCGCCAGCTCCACCTCGTCGGTCTCCTCCATGGTGTACGAGGCGAGCGCGTCGACCTCGCCGGGCGCTATCCCCGCGTCCTCCAGCGCGGCGAGCACGGCCCGGCAGGCGAGCGTCCGCTCGTCCTCGGGGAGGTGCTTGGCGAACGCGGTCTGCCCGATCCCGACGATCGCGGTGGCGTCCTTCAGCCCTGTGCCGCCTGCCGCCATGGTGGCCCCCTTCCCCGACCTGACAGCACGTCAGGTTACCGCTAATCTGACGAGTCGTCAGGTATGCGGGGACGGGGAGGTCCGCCATGGCCGAGTGGAACACCATCGCGGACCTGGTCCGCCGGTCCGCCGAGCGGTACGCGGACACCGAGGCGGTGGTCGACGGCCGCACCCGGATCAGCTACGCCGAGCTGGGCGCCCGGGTGGAACGGGCGGCCGCCGCCTGCCTCGCGACCGGGCTGCGCCCCGGCGACCGGGCCGCCGTCTGGGCCCCCAACTCCCTGGACTGGATCGTCGCGGCCCTCGGCGCGGTGACGGCGGGCGGGGTCCTGGTCCCGCTGAACACCCGCTTCAAGGGCCCGGAGGCCGTCGACGTGCTGCGCCGCAGCGGGGCCCGGCTGCTCTTCGTGACCGGCACCTTCCTGGGCACGTCCTACGTGGCCTCCCTGCGCCGGGCGATGGGGGCGGGACTACCAGGCCTGGAACGGGTGGTGGTGCTGTCGGGCGACGCGCCCGCCGACTACTGCACCTGGAAGGAGTTCCTGGCAGCCGGTTCGGCGATACCGACGGCTGAAGTCCTGGCGCGCGCGGCCGAGCTGAAGGGCGACAGCCTCTCGGACATCGTCTACACCTCCGGTACGACGGGCCGCCCCAAGGGCGCGGTGATCACCCACGAACAGACCCTGCGCGCCTACGACATCTGGGCCGACCTGGCCGGCCTCCGCCCCACCGACCGCTACCTCATCGTCAACCCCTTCTTCCACACCTTCGGCTACAAGGCGGGCGTGCTGGCCTGCCTGATGCGCGGGGCGACGATGATCCCGCAGCCGGTGTTCACCGTGGATACCGCCCTCGCCAACATCGCCACGGAACGCGTCTCCGTCCTCCCCGGCCCCCCGGCCCTCCTCCAGTCCCTCCTCGACCACCCCTCCCGTGCCGCCCACGACCTGGCCGGCCTCCGCCTGGTGGTCACCGGCGCGTCCGTGGTCCCCCTGACCCTGGTGGAACGCCTGCGCACGGAACTCGGCATCGGCACGGTCCTCACGGCGTACGGCCTCTCCGAGGCGTCCGGCATCGTCACGATGTGCCGCCGGGGCGACGACCCCGCCGTGATCGCCACCACCTCCGGCCGCCCCATCCCCGGCACCGAGGTCAGGATCGCCGAGGACACCGGCGAGATCCTGGTCCGGGGCTTCAATGTCATGCGCGGCTACCACGAGGACGACCGGGCGACCCGGGAAGCCGTCTCGGCCGACGGCTGGCTGCACACCGGCGACGTCGGCGTCCTGGACCCCTCCGGCAACCTGCGCGTCACCGACCGCATCAAGGACATGTTCATCGTCGGCGGCTTCAACGCCTACCCCGCCGAGATAGAGCAACGGCTGTCCGCCCACCCCGATGTGCGCGAGGCCGCCGTGATCGGCATCCCCGACCCACGCCTCGGCGAGGTCGCCAAGGCGTACGTGGTCCGACGCGCGGGCTCCGTCCTCACCGCCGACGACCTGATCGCCTGGTCCCGCCGCGAGATGGCGAACTACAAGGTGCCGAGGGCGGTGGAATTCGTCCCCGAGCTGCCGAGAAACGCGAGCGGGAAGGTGGTGAAGGGGGTGCTGAGAAGCCTCACTTGAGGGCCCGGAGCTTTTGGGCCAATCCTTCGAAAGGGGGAACAGGGCCGGGCCGCCCAGGGGCAGACTGACTCCCGTCCAACCGGAGTCACACCGCTCAAGGTAGGAGACAGCAACCATGCTCAAGCTCCGCAAGCTCCGACGTGTCGCCGTAGCCGGTGCCGCCATCGGGCTCATGGCCGGTCTCGGCATCGCCAACGCCCCGACCGCATCCGCCACCAGCTACGTCTGTGTCCCGCTGTCGTCCGGCGTCGACACCTCCCAGTGCACCCACACCTCCACACTGCACACCGGCAGCGAGTGGTGGTCCCCGACGACGTTCAACAGCGCCTTCACCTACCTGAAGTTCCAGAACGACGGCAACCTCGTCCTGTACTGCCGGTACGGCGGCTATTCCTACGCACTGGGCCGCAACGTCTCGGCCGGGCAGGCCGTATGGGCGTCCGGCTACTACGACCCCACCCAGAATCACTACCAGAGATGGGACTTCTGGTCCGACGGCAACATGGCCACCTACTCGGTGGACGTCAGCACCGGCCACACAGACGTCACATGGAACACCCAGACCTGGCACGGCGGAGACACGATCGCGATCGTGCAGACCGACGGGAACTTCGTCCTCTGGGAGGGCGGCCGGGCCGTCTGGGCGTCGAACACGTACCACTACTGCCCCGGCAGCCAGGACTACTGGAACGGCTACCGGTAAGCAGCCGGCCGGTAACGCGACGTCCGCTCCTCACTTGAGGGAGGAGGTGAAGGCGGCCCAGGTGGCGGGGGCGAGGGTGAGGGTGGGGCTGGAGGAGGGGTGCTGCTTGGAGTCGCGGATGTGGATGGAGTGGGGGCAGGTGGCGACTTCCACGCATGCGGCGCCCTCGTCGCTGCTGTAGGTGGATTTCTTCCAGGAGACGGCCACTTCGAGGCATGCGCCGCCTTCGTCGCTGCTGTAGGTCGACTTGAACCACTGAAGCGCTTCCGTGCTCATCGCTCTCCTAGTAGGCGGTCGAGCAAGCCCTTCGAGTCCTGGGTGGTCAGGGCCTGTGTCCGCAGCATCGCATACTTGCGGGTCAGGCGAGACACCTCTTCCGGGTCGGAAACCCACTGGCTGCCGCGCTGCGACTCGGTGTAGGCGAGGTGCTGGTGGTCGGGGGTTTCGAAGAGGGCGAACGGGCCCGCGAGGCCCGCATGGAAGGGGCTGTCGAGCGGCAGTACCTGTACTGAAACGCAGGGGAGTTCGGCCGCTTCTCGCAGCGATCGCAGCTGATCCTTGCGGACCTCCCTGCTGCCGATCCTGACGTGGAGCGCGGGTTCCCACACCACGAAGCTCAGCGTCGGCGGGTTCTTGCGGTGCAGGATCTCCTGGCGGTCGAGCCGCAGCCGGAGCGTCTTCTCCAGTTCCTCGTCCTCGTACGCCGGAACGCGATTGCGCAGGACGGCACGGGCGTACGCCTCGTTCTGGAGCAGACCCGGGATGACGGCGTTGTCGTACCAGGACAGCGTGATGGCGACCTTCTCCTGGTCCATGTACTCCTCGGCCCACAGAGGGAACTGGTCGATCTCGGGGAGGTTGGCCACACCCGTCGCCAGCGTCCCCTTCGTATCCAGGTACTCGTCGCACTGCTCGGCGATGTCCTGCTTCAGCGGGCGTCGGCCCTGCTCGATGCTGGCCAGCGTCTCCTCGTTGATGTGCAGGACATGGGCCAGACCCGCCTGGCTCAACCCCTTCGCCCGCCGAGCCGCCGCCAGTTGACGGCCCAGCATCTTCATGGCCGACTGGTTCTTCCTCCGTGTAGGCGTCATGCCTGCTGAACTCCCCACACCTGTCCGAACACCACCCCGCACGAACCCGTACAAACAATCTGTACGGGATCACGTACTGATCGAGGCTAGTTACCCTGCGCGACATTCGTCCCGTGAATGCGCACATTGAACTCCCCTTCCAACACGACCAGTACTACGGCCGCGCCCGCCGCTCGGTCCCCGCTGCCAGGCGGTTCACGGAGTGGTCGCTGCACTACTGGGGACTCTCGGCCTGGGAGCGGAGCGGCGACGTGTCGCTCTGCGTGAGCGAGTTGGCCACGAATGCGGTGCTGCACGGGGTTCCGCCGGGGCGGGGGTTCCTGCTGCGGCTGGGATGCGACGGCACGGTCGTACGGGTGGAGGTGCACGACAGCGGCCCCGGCACCCCTGTCGTCGAGGAGGAACAGGACGAGGGCGGCCGGGGTCTGCTGCTGGTCGCGGCCCTGGCCGACAAGTGGGGGGTGGGGGAGCGGAGGCCGGGGAAGGCGGTGTGGTGCGAGTTCGGGCTGTCCTGAACCCGCGCGGATCAGCCCGTCCCGCTCTCGGCCTCCAGGCGACGGCGAAGTGCCCGCTTGTCCGTCTTGCCGGTCGGCGTCAGCGGCATCGCGGCCAGCCACCGTACGGTCGTCGGCCGGTGGGCCGGAGCGAGCGCCTCCACCACCAGGTCGCACGCCTCGGCCGCCGCCTCCTGGCTGGGGGAGTGATCGGGGGCGGGGACGAGGAACGCGACGACCTCCTCGCCGGTCCTGGGGTGGTCGCGGCCGACGACGGCGGCCTCGGCGACGGCCGGATGGCGGGTGAGGGCGGCCTCGACCGGGCCGCTGTAGATGTTGCGGCCCTCCACGACGACCATGTCCTTGAGGCGGTCGACGATATGGAGGTAGCCGTCGGCGTCCAGGCGGCCGATGTCACCGGTGCGCAGCCAGTCGCCGTCGAAGGCTTCGGCGTCGAGGTCGGGGCGGTTCCAGTAGCCGTCCATCATCGCCGGGGACCGGACCCAGACCTCCCCGGCCCGGCCGGTGGGCAGCGGTTTCCGCTCGGGGTCGCGGATCTCGACGTCGACGCCGGGCAGGGGGCGGCCGGCGGAGCCGAGCAGGTCCGGTCTTCCGTGCAGGGCGGTGGTGTGGTCCTCCGGCGTCAGCCGGGCGATCACGCCGGTCTCGCTCGTGCCGTAGCCCTGGCGGAACGCGGCGCCGGGAAACCGGCGGAGGGCCTCGGCGAGCCGCGCGGGGTGGATGCTGGAGTTGCCGTAGCTGACCGACACCAGCTCACGGATCCCGTCCCGGGTGCCGGGGTGTTCGAGCAGCCGGTAGATCTGGGTCGGCGAGAGGTAGGTCGCGGCGGCCCCGGCGCGGCGGCAGGCGGCGGCGAACTCCTCGGGCGAGAACTCCGGCAGGATCTCCACGCGCCGCCCGGACAGCAGGTGCTCCAGACACCGTCCGCCCGCGCGGTACGCCAGCGAGGTCGCGGAGACGAACACCAGCTCCTCGAAGCCGCTGTCCTCGCGGGCCCACGCTGCCCGCGCGTCGAGGGCACGGAACCGTGACGCCACGCCCTTGGGCAGTCCGGTGGTGCCGCCGGTGTACATGACCCGGGCGATGTCGTCGTCCTCCGCGAGCACGGGCACCGGATCGGCCGCCTCGGAAGCGGCCCGCTCCATCAGCTCCCCCAACGACAGGGCCAGCGTCCCGGTATCAGGCACCGGGCAGTCGTACACCACCACCGCCGGATCGCAGTCCCGCAGGACATGGGCCAGCCCATGGGTGTCGGCGGCGATCACCACGGTGGTCATCCGGGCCCCCAGCAGATGGGCGGCCAGCCGGACCAGCAATACCTCCGGCCGGTTCCCACTCACACACGCGACCCCGGCCCCCCGCCGAACCCCCAGCTCACCCATGGCCCGCGCGATCCGGTAAGCCGCGTCCCCGACCATCCCGAACGACAGCTCGGCCCCCTGAAAGACGACCGCAGGCCGCTCCGCGTACCGCTCAAACGCCTCGAACAGGCGGGCGACGTACTGAGCGGGCACCCCGCCACCTCCCACGCCGGGTGGAACAGACCGCCCGAAAGTCTCCCATAGGAGGCGGGCACCCACCCTGTTCCGCGCCAGCCGAAGAAAAAAAGAGTGGGCGCGCCGATGAGCCTGCTGCTAGCTTTCGGGTGGCCGTGAAACCCGCCCGAGGAGGTGAGACCCGTGAACGCAGTTCGTGTAAGGGTGCTCCCCCTTGTCTCATGGTCGGGCGACTGACGTAGGCGTCGCCGGGAGTGCCCCGCAATCAGGCACTCCCGAAAGGCAACACGCCATGAATACTCTTCAGTTCACCAAGCAGACCACCACGGACGGCGTCCTCGAGCGCGAGTTCACCGTCGGTGACATCCCCGGCCTTCTCTGGTCCCCCGCAGGTGACCTCGCGGGGGATCTCCGGCGCGCACCCCTGGTCCTGCTGGGCCACGGTGGCGGCACCCACAAGAGGTGGCCGGCGATGACCGGGCGGGCGCGGCTCCTCGTGACCGGGTTCGGTTTCCATGTCGCCTGTATCGACGCGCCCGGCCATGGTGACCGGCCGCGTACGGCGCACGACGAGCGCGAGATCGACGCGCTGTTCGCCGCGCGGGAGGCGGGCGAGCCGGAAGGCCCGGTCGTCGTCCGCTACAACGCCCACCTCGCCGAGCGGGCCGTACCCGAGTGGCGGGCGACCCTGGACGCCCTCCAGGAACTCCCCGAGATCGGCACCGACGGGCCGGTCGGCTACTACGGGCTCAACATGGGCACCGCGATCGGAGTGCCCTTCGTGGCGCAGGATCCGCGGATCACCGCCGCCGTGTTCGGGCTGCACTGGCCCGACGCGCTGGCCGAGCAGGCGCGGCGGATCACGGTCCCGGTCGAGTTCGACATGCAGTGGGACGACGAGCACATCCCCCGCGAGGCCGGTCTGGCACTGTTCGACGCCTTCGCCTCGCCGGTGAAGTCACTGCACGTGAACACGGGCCGGCACAAGGAACTGCCCCGGTTCGAGTCGGACAGCGCGGCCCGCTTCCTCGCCCGGCATCTGCTCTAGACGAGGGTCGTGATGCAGAAGGGGTGACCGGCCGGGTCCAGGAGCACCCGCCAGCGGTCGGGGTCCGGCTGGAAGTCCGGCTTGGTCGCGCCGAGCCGGAGCAGGTGCCGTTCGGCGGCGGCCAGGTCGTCCACGCCGAACTCCAGGTGCGCCTGCTTCTCCTGGGCCGGGTCCGGCCAGGTCGGGCGGCGGTAGTCGGCGAGCCGATTGAAGCCCAGGCCGGGGGCGCCCTCCCGGCCGAGGAGGACGAAGTCGTCGGTGGCGTACAGGACGGGCTGGCCGAGCAAGGCGCCGTAGAAGGCGGCGAGTTCGGCCGGGTCGGCACAGTCGAAGGTGACGGCGGCGTAGCGGAAGACGGGCGCGGTGGAAGTGGTGTCCGTGGTCATGAGGGAACAGTAGGACGGGACCAGGACAGTTCCGGTCCTGGTTGGCTCGGTTGCCGTGTCAGACTTCCCGTGTGATCGCCGCCTCCGCCCGCCTGCTGCGGCTGCTGTCCCTGCTGTCCGCCCGGCCCTCCTGGACCTGTGCCGAACTGGCCGACCGCATGGGCGTCACCGACCGCACGGTCCGCCGGGACGTCGCCCGGCTCCGGGAGATCGGCTACACCGTCGACTCCGAGGCCGGACCCTGGGGCGGCTACCGGCTCCGGGCCGGCTCCCGCGTACCGCCGCTGATCCTCGACGACGAGGAGGCGCTGGCCGTGGCCGTCGGGCTGCGCGAGGCCGCGCTGAGCGGCGCCCTCGGCGGCGACCAGGCCGCGCTGTCCGCGCTGCTGAAGCTCCGCCAGGTGCTGCCCCGCCGGATCGCCGACCGGCTGGGCGAGCTGGACGACACCTTCGTACGGCTGCCCGGGGCGGACGGCGCCGCCATCCGTCCCGGGCTGCTGCTGGAGCTGGCGGCCGCCTGCCGGGCCGGTGAGCGGGCCCGGCTGTCGTACACCGACGGGCAGGGGCGGGCCACGGTCCGGGACGTCGACCCCTACCGGCTGGTGCACACCGGCCGCCGTTGGTACGTCGTCGCCCGGGACGTCGACCGAGGGCAGTGGCGCACCTTCCGCGCCGACCGGGTGGAACGGCTCCGCTCCACCGGCCGGCCGGTGGAGATCACCGACCCGCCCGACCCCGCGCACCTCGTCTCCCGGAACATCGCCAACGGGCCGTACCCGCTCACCGCGACCGTCCGCCTCCCGCTCCCTCTGGAGCAGGCGCTGAGGCTGGTCCCCGCGACCGTGGGCACCCACCGGCCCGACGGCCCCGACGCCACCCTCGTGGACATCGGCGGCCCCGACCCGGACGGCCTCGCCCGCTACCTCCTCGGCCTGGGCACGCCGGTGCGCGTCCTCGCCCCGGACGAGGTACGGCAGGCCCTGTTGGACCTCGTCCGGGAACTCGCCGACGAGAACGGTTAGGCGGCGGAGAGGGCGTCGGCCGCGTTCGGCTGCCAGACCGAGATGTGCGGGGCGTGGACGTACGCCTTCACCGGGATGCGCACGGTGTCGCCGCTGTCCAGCTTCACGGTCAGGGAGGAGACAGTGCTGCCCTTGCCCGGGGCGTCCTGCTGGTCGAGGGCGACGCCCTCGTAGTTCGAGGCGCCGGGGCGCAGGATGTTGGGGCCGCCGCCGAGCCCGCCGGGCGGGGTGGCCCGGACCCGGCCGTCGAAGCTGACCTGGCCGATGATGCCGAGGTCGCAGGGGACGCCGCTGGTGTTCTTGGCGGTGATCAGCAGGTGGTTCAGCGGCTGGGCGACCGGGGCCGCGGTGAGCGTCAGCTGGCCCGCCCGGCACAGCGCGGGATGGGTGCTCCCGCCCGACCCCGACCCCGTGGCCGTCCCCGTGCCCGTGCTCTTGCCCGTGCCCGATCCGGACGGTGCCGTGTGGGACGTGGTGCCTCGTTGCGTCCTCGGGGCGGCGGCCGGGGTCTTCGCCGCGACCGTGGCCGCCACCGTGGCGGCGGCCGTGGGCGCGGTCGTGTGCGCTCCGCCGGTCTTGGCGACGGTGGCCCCGGCGGTGGGGGCGGCGCCCGCCGCGGAGTTCGGGTCGCAGGCGATGAGGGCGAGGGAGCCGAGAGCCAGGGTGGCCGTGGTGGTGAGGGCGCGTCGGATGGACATGAGGTGCTTCTCCCGTTGGTGGTCCGTTCGGGGCCGGATCGGGTGAACCGGCCGATGACCGAACCGTGCGGGACGATCCGTCCCAGCCGCCATACTTGGCGGGGGAGTTGGAACCCTGAAACGGTTCCACCCCGTCTGAACTGGGGAAACATCGGGGCCTGGAACGCCGTTCCGGGACGGTGGGGGAGAGGCGATGGCGGACGAGTCCCGGGAACTGGCGGCACTGCTGCTCGCGTTGAAGGAGCGGTCCGGCCGCAGCTACGGCATGCTCGCCAAGCGGCTGCACGTCGGCACCTCGACGCTCCACCGGTACTGCAACGGCACCACGGTGGCGAACGAGTACGCCCCCCTGGAGCGGTTCGCCCGGGTGTGCGGGGCCACCCCCGAGGAGCTGGTGGAGCTGCACCGCCGCTGGATCCTGGCGGACGCCGCCCGCGGAAGAGCGGCGGAGACACCCCGCCCGGCCGACGCCGACACCCGGGGCGGCGAACACGCCGAAGCCGACGCAGCCGTCGTACCGGCCGATCCGGTCACCGATCTCCCTCCGCGGCCCCGCATGCTGCCGCGCCGGCGGACGGCCGCCGTGGCCGCGGCCGCCGTCGTCCTCTGCGCCGCCGCGGCCGCCGCGGCCACTCGGTTCACGCCGGAGTCGGGTACGGCGGCGGCCTCCGGCGAGACCCCGGGAGCCTCCGCGCAGGCGGCCGAACGCCACCCCGCCACCCACCCGGCGCCGGCCGCCCCCCGCCGGACCACGGCATCGCCGTCCGCCTCGGCCGGTGCCGGGACGCCGTCCCCCTCCGCCCGCACCGAACCCCCGGCCCGCCGCAGCACGGCCGCCGACTCCGCCCCGCCCTTCCATGTGAACGTCCTGACGAACAACTGGGACAGCCCCTGCGACCAGTGGTTCCTGCTGAACAGCGGGCCGCACAGCGTGCCCCCGCCCCCGGCGAGCCAGGCCACCGACGGCTGGGCGGCCGCGCTGCACGCCGTACCGGCGGGACATCTGCGGCTCCAGGTCACCGTGCAGGGCACCGGCAGCCGGCCCGTCGTCCTGCACACCCTCCGCGTCGTCACCACCAGCAGCCGTACGGCCCCCACGGGCAACGCCTACATGATGGGCGCCGGGTGCGGCGGCGGTCTGAACCCCGCCTCCTTCGCCGTGGACCTCGACTCCCCGTCCGCCAACCCCCGCCCGGTGCCCGGCGAAGGGGGCACGACGAACTTCCCCTACAAGGTGTCCGTCGACGACCCCGAGGTGCTCGACATCGACGCGAGCACGGACAGCCACGACGTCGGCTGGTACCTCGAACTGACCTGGAGCAGCGGCGACCGGCAGGGCAGGACCCGGATCGACGACCACGGACAGCCGTTCCGCACCGTCGCCATGCGCGGCGACAAGGCCTACTGGTACAACGGCGCCGACGGCGTCGGTGCCTGGCAGCCCTACACCGGCGCCGACGCGAGCGGCCCGCCCTCGCAGTGAGAGCGGGCCGTCGGTGAGCCGGTGAGGGTCAGAGCTTGTCGGGCGTCCGGATGCCCAGCAGGGCCATGCCCCGGTGCAGGGTGCGGGCCGTGAGGTCCACCAGGAACAGCCGGTTCTCCACCTGCTCCGGGGTCTCCGCCTTCAGCACCGGACACTGGTCGTAGAACGCCGTCAGCAGCGAGGCCAGCTGGTAGAGGTACGCGGCGAGCTTGTGCGGCTCGTAGGCCGCCGCCACCTCCAGGACCGTCTCCGCGAACTGGTCCAGGTGCAGGCCCAGCGCACGCTCCGCCGGGGCCAGCGCCAGCTCCGGGTGGGCGGCGGGGCGGGCCTCGCCGGCCTTGCGGAGGATGGACTGGATCCGGGCGTACGCGTACTGGAGGTAGACGGACGTGTCGCCGTTCAGCGAGACCATCTGGTCCAGGTCGAACTTGTAGTCCCGGACCGCCGAGGTGGACAGGTCCGCGTACTTCACCGCGCCGATACCGACGTACCGGCCGTTCTCGGTGATCTCGTCCTCGGTCAGGCCCACCTTCTCGGCCTTCTCCCGGACCACGGCCGTGGCCCGCTCGACGGCCTCGTCCAGCAGGTCCTCCAGCCGGACCGTCTCGCCCTCACGGGTCTTGAACGGCTTGCCGTCCTTGCCGAGGACCGTGCCGAACGCCAGCTGGTGCGCCGTGACGTCGTCGCCCAGCCAGCCGGCCCGGCGCGCCGTCTCGAAGACCATCTTGAAGTGCAGCGACTGACGCACGTCGACCACGTACAGCAGCGAGTTCGCCTTCAGGTTGAACACGCGGTCGCGGATCGCCGACAGGTCGGTCGCCGCGTAGCCGTAGCCGCCGTCCGACTTCTGCACGATCAGCGGCACCGGGTTGCCGTCCGGGCCCTTGACGTCGTCGAAGAAGACACAGAGCGCACCCTCGGAGCGGACGGCGACGCCCGACTCCTCCAGCAGCCGGCAGGTCTCGGCCAGCATGTCGTTGTACCCGGACTCGCCGACGATGTCGGGGTCCCGGATCTCCATGTCCAGCTTCTCGAAGACCGAGTAGAAGTAGATCTTCGACTCGTCCACGAACTTCTGCCACATGGCCAGCGTCCGCGGCTCGCCCGCCTGGAGGTCGACCACCCGGCGCCGGGCCCGCGTCTTGAACTCCTCGTCGGAGTCGAACAGCTTCCGCGCGGCCTTGTACAGGCGGTTGAGGTTGGACATCGCCTCCTCGCCGCTGACCGCGTCGGCCTTGTGGTCCAGCTCGTGCGGGTGCTCGTCCAGGTACTGGATGAGCATGCCGAACTGGGTGCCCCAGTCGCCGATGTGGTGCCGGCGGACCACGGTCTCGCCGGTGAACTCCAGCAGCTGCACCACCGCGTCGCCGATGACCGCCGAGCGCAGATGACCGACGTGCATCTCCTTCGCCACGTTCGGCTGGGCGTAGTCGATCACCGTGGTGCCCGGGGTGGCGGCGGTCGGCACACCGAGGCGGCCGGACTCGTCCGCGTACCGCGCGGCCAGGTTCGCGGTGATCGCCCGGTCCGCGATCGTGATGTTCAGGAAGCCGGGGCCGGAGACCTCGACGTCCTGGATCAGCTCGTCACCGGTCACCACCCGGGAGACGACCTGCGTCGCCAGCTCCCGCGGGTTCGCCTTGGCCTTCTTGGCCAGCGCGAGGATGCCGTTGGCCTGGTAGTCGGCCCGGTCGCTTCGTCGCAGCAGCGGGTCCGCGCCGGCGGCCTCCGGCAGGGTGGCCGAGAGGGCGGACGCGAGGTGCTGCTGGACGGAATCGCTGAGGGACGTGACCGAGGCCATAGGAATGGGTGCCGTTCTCCTCGTGGGAATGGATAGTCCCAGCCAGTATCCCATGACGGGTAAAGCCGTTTTTCCGCGCGCGCGGGCGTCTGTGACAATGGGGTGTCACCCGTTCAGAAAGAAGGACGTGCCGATCGTGGCTCAGAGCACCGAGACCACCGACTGGGTCTCCCGTTTCGCGGATGAGGTCATCGAGGAGTCGGAGCGCCGGGCCCCGGGCAAACCGGTCGTCGTCGCGTCCGGCCTCTCCCCCTCCGGACCCATCCACCTGGGCAACCTCCGCGAGGTCATGACCCCGCACCTCGTCGCCGACGAGATCCGCCGCCGCGGCCACCAGGTCCGGCACCTGATCTCCTGGGACGACTACGACCGCTACCGCAAGGTCCCGGCCGGCATCGCGGGCGTCGACGAGTCCTGGGCCGAGCACATCGGCAAGCCGCTGACCTCGGTCCCGGCGCCGAAGGGGTCGTCGTACCCGAACTGGGCCGAGCACTTCAAGGCCGCGATGACCGAGTCGCTGGCCCAGCTCGGCGTGGAGTTCGACGGCATCAGCCAGACCGCGCAGTACACCTCCGGCGCCTACCGCGAGCAGATCCTGCACGCCATGAAGCACCGCGGTGACATCGACGCGATCCTCGCCCAGTACCGCACCAAGCCCAAGGCCGCGAAGAAGCAGCAGAAGGCCGTGGACGAGGCCGAGCTGGAGGCCGAGGAGGGCTCCGGCGCCGCCTCCGAGGACGACGGCAGCTCCGGCTCCGCCGGGTACTTCCCGTACAAGCCGTACTGCGGCGGCTGCGGCAAGGACCTGACGACCGTCACCTCCTACGACGACGACACCACCGAGCTGTCGTACACCTGCACCGCGTGCGGCTTCGCCGAGACCGTCCGGCTCAGCGAGTTCAACCGCGGCAAGCTGGTCTGGAAGGTCGACTGGCCGATGCGCTGGGCCTACGAGGGCGTGATCTTCGAGCCGAGCGGCGTCGACCACTCCTCGCCGGGCTCCAGCTTCCAGGTCGGCGGTCAGATCGCCCCGATCTTCGGCGGCGTGCAGCCCATCGGCCCGATGTACGCCTTCGTCGGCATCTCCGGCATGGCCAAGATGTCGTCGTCCCGCGGCGGCGTCCCCACCCCGGCGGACGCGCTGAAGATCATGGAGCCGCAGCTGCTGCGCTGGCTCTACGCCCGCCGCAAGCCCAACCAGTCCTTCAAGATCGCCTTCGACCAGGAGATCCAGCGGCTCTACGACGAGTGGGACAAGCTGGCCGCCAAGGTGGCCGACGGCTCCGCCCTCCCGGCCGACGTCGCCGCCTACACCCGCGCCGTGGGCACGGCCGCCGGTGACCTGCCGAAGACCCCGCGCCCGCTGCCGTACCGCACCCTCGCGTCCGTCGCCGACATCACCGCCGGACACGAGGACCAGGCGCTGCGCATCCTCTCCGAGCTGGACCCGGAGCAGCCGCTGGCCACCCTGGACGAGGTCCGGCCGCGCTACGACCGCGCCGAGGCGTGGATCAACACCCACGTCCCCGCCGACCAGCGCACCATCGTCCGCGACGAGCCCGATGCCGAGCTGCTGAAGTCCCTCGACGAGGCCTCCCAGCAGTCCGTACGGCTGCTGCTCGACGGCCTCGCCGAGCACTGGTCCCTGGACGGGCTGACCCACCTCGTCTACGGCGTGCCGAAGGTCCAGGCCGGCTTCTCGGCCGACGCCACCCCGAAGGAGCTGCCGCCGGAGATCAAGACCGCCCAGCGGACCTTCTTCGCGCTGCTCTACCACCTGCTCGTCGGCCGCGACACCGGCCCGCGCCTGCCCACCCTGCTGCTGGCCGTCGGTCAGGACCGGGTGCGCCGCCTGCTCGGCGAGTAACCCGCCCGCTCAAGGCGACGAAGGCGCCCGGTGCTCAGGGAGCACCGGGCGCCTTCCGCTTGCCGCATTGCGCCTGGAGGCTCAGGCGATGTGCTCGTCCTCCAGCTCCGCCTCACGGCGCTGCTGGAAACGGTCGACCAGGGCCTTCAGAGCACCGGGGGACAGGGTCGTCCCGTAGGTCGCCTCGATGTTGTCACCGAGCGTCCGGGGCGTCGGGTAGCTGCCGTCGATCGACTGCCGGAACACCTGGTAGTAGTCGTCCTCGGTCGGCTCCTGCGCGGCCTCGGGCTCCGGGGCGCCGCCGCCCTCGCCGAGTTCGCGGGTGCGCTGCGGGGTGACCGGGATCGGGAAGCTGCCGGTCTCCTCCGGGCCCGGCTGCTGGAAGGCCTCCGGCGCCTGCTCCTCGTACCACTCCTCGTACTGCTCCTCGGGGGCGTACTGAGGCTCCTGCATCATCGGGTCGTAGGTGGGGTCGTAGCCGCCGTGGTACTCGATCTCCCGCGGCGCCTGGAACCAGGGACTCTCCTCGTCCACCGGGGGCTCCGGCTCGGCCGCCCGCTGCTGCGGCAGCCGCAGCCGCTGCTCGGCGGCGGGCGCGGACACCGCCTGCGCGCCCCGGCCGCCCGCGGGCACCGGCTGCGCGGCCCGGCCGCCGCCCGCGGCCACGGCCGGCCGCTCCGGCGCCGCCTCCACCGCACGGGCGGACGCGGGCGCCACCGGGATCAGATCCGGCTCGATCCCCGCCGCGGCCAGCCCCGCCGGGGCCGTCTCCGCCAGCGGGACACCGTACCGGGCCAGCCGCAGCGGCATCAGCGACTCCACCGGAGCCTTGCGGCGCCACGCCCGGCCGAAGCGGGACCGCAGCCGCGCCTGGTAGACGAGACGTTCCTGCTCCAGCTTGATGACCTGGTCGTAGGAGCGCAGCTCCCACAGCTTCATCCGGCGCCACAGCAGGAACGTGGGCACCGGCGAGAGCAGCCAGCGGGTGAGCCGGACGCCCTCCATGTGCTTGTCGGCCGTGATGTCGGCGATCCGGCCGATCGCATGCCGGGCCGCCTCCACGGCGACCACGAACAGCACCGGGATCACCGCGTGCATCCCCACACCCAGCGGGTCCGGCCAGGCGGCGGCGCCGTTGAACGCGATCGTCGCCGCCGTCAGCAGCCAGGCCGTCTGGCGCAGCAGCGGGAAGGGGATCCGGATCCAGGTCAGCAGCAGATCCAGGGCGAGCAGCACACAGATGCCCGCGTCGATACCGACCGGGAACACATACGAGAAGTTCCCGAAGCCCTTCTTGAGGGCCAGAGCGCGGACGGCCGCGTACGAACCGGCGAAGCCGATACCGGCGATGATCAGGGCACCGGTCACGACCACACCGATGAGAACGCGGTGCATCCGAGTCAGCTGCGGCGCGGCCACTCGTACTCCCCTCCCCTTGCGTGTTCTTGCGCGCAACAGAGTGGCACACGTGTGCGGCGAACGCCGCGCCGGTCAGGACTTAAAGCTTCCGCTTCAGTCCTTCTTCAGTTCTTGCTTCAGTCCTTCTTGGCCGCGGCGGCGGACGCCGAGGGCGACTTCGACGCCGACTTCGAGGGGGACTTCGACGCGGACGGCGAGGACGGCGAGGACGACGAACCCGCCCCCGCATCCCCCTTGTTGGCGGCCGTCACCGCCGCCACCGCCTCCTTGACCGCCTTCTCCGCCGCCTTCGTCAGATCGGCCGCGTCCGGCGTCTTGTCGCCCGCGAGACCGGCGCCGTTGTAGTCGACGGTCACGACGACGTTCTCCACCCGGGCCACGACGGTCTGCTGCTTGAACAGACCTTCCTTCTTCTTCAGGTCGTAGTGCACGGCCGTCGCCTCCGCGCCCGCACCGGACACCGGCTCGGCCTTCGCGCCCTTCGCGCCGTCCACCGCCTGGGCGTCCCGGACCTGCTTGGTGTAGTACGTGTGCGCCTGCGCGTCGGCCGGACCGCGCGTGGCGTCCGAGTCGAAGCGCAGCAGCGAGACGTTGAGCCAGCGGAACTGCGAGCCCTTGACGCCGTTGTTGTCCAGGCTGTTCCAGGAGCAGGAGGCACGCGACGACGGATCGTCCGAACTGCCCTTCTTGCCGGACTTCACGCCGTTCGGCACCAGATCGCCGAGGGTGTCCTTCGACAACACCCCGCACGGGTCGGGAAGCTTGAGATACGCGGCCGGCGCCACCGACGGCGACGCGCTCGCCGAGGGCGTGCTGCTCCCCGTGGACGGCTGGGCGGAGCTGCTGCTGCCGCCGCTCTTGGCCTTGGAGTCGCCCGAGTCCGACGAGCAGGCGGCGGTGATCAGCATCGCCGGAACGGCGGCCGCGCAGACAAGAGCGCGGCTCAGGCGCCTGGTTCGCCGGTCTCGCGGGGCACGGTCGTCTCGCTGGGCTGCTCGCTGCATGGTTCCTTCACTCATGACGCTCGGTGTTCGTGCGGGTGTTCGTGCGGGTTCCTGCGGGGGCCACGGTACGCGGTGAGGAAGCCGCGCGGTTTCCGTTCCCGCGCTTTGCGCGCGCGGGCCGGCGCGGCCCCGACGGCCGTCACCCGCCGAGCGCGTCATCCAGCCGAGCCGCCAGATTCCGGGCCCTGTCCTGCATTTCCTTGCTGTCCGGGACCGTCCCGAGCGCCGTCGGCTGCTCCTCGTACTCGATGGTGACGACGACATTGGACGTGCGGAACACCACAGTCACGGTCCGCTGTTCGGCCGTCGAACCGGAGGCGGACAGCTGGTCGTCGATATACGCCTCGTCACCGAGATCGGAGAGGGTGCGCGGCTGGAGGTCGGCGGTGTCGGAGGGCGACGCGCCGGAGGGGGACGGGGAAGGGGAGGAGGACGCCGGATGGCTCGCGGCGGCCGCCCCGGACGCGGAGGAAGCCGGCGACGCGGGCGCACCGCTCTTCTTCGCCGCGCTCGTCGGCGAGCCGCTGCTCGCCGCGCTGCTGCTCTCCGTGCCGCCGCTCTCCGGGCCGCCGCTCTTCGGCTCCGGCAGATGGGCGCCCGTCTCCCGCTGCTGGAAGAGCTGCTCGGCCTCGTCGTCGTCGCTGACCGTGTTGTCGTACGACACCACGCGCTCCAGGTCGATCGAGAGCCGGTCGGTGGCGTCGGCGGACTCCACCTTCCAACGGCAGCCCACCTTGCGGTCGGTGTCGTAGGTGAGCGCGGCCTCGCCCTGGTACGCCTTGTCCTGCTGCTGGGGGTCGGTGATCTGCCGGATGCCGGGCAGCAGCGCGTCGAGGGTGTCGTGCCCGACGGCTCCGCAGGGCTCCGGGAGGGTGCGATACCGGCCGGGCTGGGCGGCGGCGCTCGCGCCCGTGTCGCCGGGGTTGGCGTCGTCGGTCGAGCCGTCGCTCCCCGAGCCGCTCGTGCAGCCGGCCAGCAGCGCCGCGAGGAGGGCGGCGGTGCCGGTTACATACGCCTTCCGCTGCACGGACGGGCTCCTCTCGACGGGTCGATCGCTCTGCTGCTCCAGTGTCCCCGCTGGTTATTCGCTTGCCGAAGCGGGGCGCCCCCTGGAGACAATGTGTATCGCACGCGCTGCCGCGGACGCCGGTCCAGTGTCCCTTTCCTCACCGTTCGTTCCGCATCTTCTCTTTGTTGCTGCTAAGTCATTTTGTTGTTGTATCCGGGGGAATGAGGAAGCTATGTCGTACGTCGAGATGCCCGGCGCGAAGGTCCCGATCCGTATGTGGACCGACCCGGCGACGGTCGAGGACGTGGCCCTGCGCCAGCTCCAGAACGTGGCCACCCTGCCCTGGATCAAGGGCCTGGCCGTGATGCCGGACGTGCACTACGGAAAGGGCGCGACGGTCGGCTCGGTCATCGCGATGCAGGGCGCGGTGTGCCCGGCGGCGGTCGGCGTGGACATCGGCTGCGGAATGTCGGCGGTGAAGACCTCCCTGACGGCGAACGACCTGCCGGGAGACCTGTCGCGGCTGCGGTCGAGGATCGAGCAGGCGATTCCGGTGGGGCGGGGGATGCACGACGACCTCGTCGAGCCGGGCCGGTTCCACGGCCTGCCCACCTCCGGGTGGGACGACTTCTGGGGACGGTTCGAGGGGGTCGCGGAAGCGGTCAAGTTCCGTCATGACCGGGCACAGAAGCAGATGGGAACGCTCGGATCCGGGAATCACTTTGTTGAAGTTTGTACGGATACAGAGGGTTCCGTCTGGCTGATGCTCCACTCCGGTTCCCGGAACATCGGCAAGGAACTCGCCGAGCACCACATCGGCGTGGCCCAGAAGCTCCCCCACAACCAGGGCCTGGTCGACCGCGACCTCGCGGTCTTCGTCGCGGACACCCCGCAGATGGCGGCCTACCGCAACGACCTGTTCTGGGCGCAGGAGTACGCCAAGTACAACCGCACGCTCATGATGGCGCTGCTGAAGGACGTGGTCCGCAAGGAGTTCAAGAAGGCCAAGCCGGTCTTCGAGCCGGAGATCTCCTGCCACCACAACTATGTGGCGGAGGAACGCTACGACGGCATGGACCTGCTGGTCACCCGCAAGGGCGCGATCCGGGCCGGCTCCGGCGACTACGGCATCATCCCGGGCTCGATGGGCACCGGCTCGTACATCGTGAAGGGCCTCGGCAACGAGAAGTCCTTCAACTCGGCCTCGCACGGCGCGGGCCGCCGGATGAGCCGCAACGCGGCCAAGCGGCGCTTCACGACCCGGGACCTGGAGGAGCAGACCCGGGGCGTGGAGTGCCGCAAGGACACCGGCGTGGTGGACGAGATCCCTGGCGCCTACAAGTCGATCGACCAGGTCATCGACCAGCAGCGGGACCTCGTCCAGGTGGTGGCCAAGCTGAAGCAGGTCGTCTGCGTGAAGGGCTGACGCCCCGTCAGTGCCCGTGCCGGACCGCGTAGATCATGACGAACGCCACGATGTGGATGCCGAAGAGGAAGTAGCCCAGGAAGTACCAGACCTTGCGTTCGTCCCTGGTCTCCTGGGCCAGGCGGCGCTGTTCCAGGGTGTCGGGTGCGGCGGGGGGCTCGGCCGGGTCGGGCATCACAGCTCCCTGTGCACCTTGGTGTTCGAGGCCTGGGCGCGGGGGCGCAGGACGAGGAGGTCGACGTTGACGTGGCTGGGGCGGGTCACCGCCCAGGTGATGGTCTCCGCCACGTCCTCCGCGGTGAGCGGCTCGGCCACGCCCTGGTAGACCTTCTCCGCCCGCTCCTGGTCGCCGCCGAAGCGGGTCAGGGCGAACTCCTCCGTCTTCACCATGCCGGGCGCGATCTCGATCACCCGGACCGGCTGGCCGACGATCTCCAGGCGCAGGGTCTCGGCGAGGACATGGGCGCCGTGCTTGGCGGCGACATAGCCCCCGCCGCCCTCGTAGGTGCCGTGCCCGGCCGTGGAGGAGACGACCACCACCACGCCGTCGCCGCTGGCGACCAGCTTGGGCAGCAGGGCCTGGGTGATGTTCAGGGTGCCGATGACGTTCGTCTCGTACATCGTCCGCCAGTCCGCCGGGTCCCCGGTGGCCACCGGGTCCGCGCCCAGCGCGCCGCCCGCGTTGTTGACCAGGACGCCGATCGTCTGGAACGCGGTGGCGAACTCGTCCACCGCCGCGCGGTCGGTGACGTCCAGCTGGTAGGCCACCGCCGAGTGCCCGGACCGGGTCAGCTCCTCCGCCAGCGCCTCGATCCGGTCCTTGCGGCGGGCGGTGAGGACCACGCGGTGACCGGCCTCGGCCAGCGCGCGGGCCGTCGCGGCGCCGATGCCGCTGCTCGCACCGGTGACGACGGCAATGCGGGAGGCGGGGGCCATGGGCAGCTCCTCGGTACGGCCTTTCGGCAGGGCGCGGTCCCGTCCAGCGTAAGGGGGGCTCAGCCGCCGTTCCGCGGCGCCCACATGATCACGGCCATTCCGGCGAGGCAGATCAGCGCCCCGGCGATGTCGAAGCGGTCCGGGCGGTAGCCGTCGGCGACCAAACCCCACAGGATCGACCCGGCCACGAAGATCCCGCCGTACGCGGCCAGGATGCGGCCGAAGTGGGCGTCCGGCTGGAAGGTGGCGACGAAGCCGTAGGCGCCGAGCGCGAGGACCCCGCCGGCCGCCCACAGCCAGCCCCGGTGTTCCCGCACGCCCTGCCAGACCAGCCAGGCGCCGCCGATCTCGAAGAGCGCGGCGACGACGAACAGGGCGGCGGAACGGAGGATCGGCATGCGGGCAGCTTCGCACGGGCGGGTGCTGTCACCTGTTGGAGGGCGCCTGGCCGCCGGCGGGCGTGGCATACGTCCTACGTACGGGAACCGGTGGCCGAGGGCGATGGTGAGGGTGAGCGGCGTGCGGATCAGAGCGTGGGGGCCGGCGGTGGTGTGCGGTGCCGCCCTTGTGGTGCCGGGAGTGGCGGGGACCGCCGCGGCCGCCCCGGCGCCGGTGCCGGAGGCGGATCTCGCCCTGCACGGCACGGCGGTGATGGACGGCGACCAGGTGGAGGTGCGGCTGACCCCGCGCAACAACGGGCCCGCCGCGGTCCCCGACGCGACGGTACGGCTGCGCTGGTCGGTGCCGCTGGCCGACCGGCAGCAGCTGCCGGCCCGGTGCGCCCGGGAGGACGAGCGGACGGTGGTGTGCGGCACGGGCGCGCTGGCGGCGGGCGCGGTGGGGGAGCAGCTGCGGGTGCCGGTACGGCTGCGGGAACAGCTCTCGGAGGTGACCCTGGAGGTCGACACGGCGTGGGGCGGCGGCGCCGTGGACAAGGACCGCACGAACGACCGGCTCACGGTCCTGGTGCTGGACACGGGCGACGCGTACGCCTTCTGAGGCACGGACCGGAAGGCCCGGGGTGAGAGGACGGTAGGGACCCCGGTCCGGGTTGCCCCTGTGACGGTGAGAGGCCGGTAAAAAGGGTGATCGTAGGCCCGCCCGTCCCGGCCGAATCAGCGCTGAGCTTGGCAGACTGGGAGGGTGCCCCAGACTGTGCTGCTCGCCGAAGACGACCGTGCCATCCGTCATGCCCTGAAGCGTGCCCTGACCCTGGAGGGGTACGAGGTGACGGCGGTCGCCGACGGTGTGGAAGCACTGGCACAGGCCCACAAGACGCCGCCGGACGTCCTGGTGCTCGACGTGATGATGCCGGGCATCGACGGACTCCAGGTCTGCCGGGTGCTGCGCGCCGAGGGGGACCGCACACCGATCCTCATGCTCACCGCGCTCGTGGAGACCGCCGACCGGATCGCGGGTCTGGACGCGGGCGCGGACGACTACGTCGTCAAGCCCTTCGATGTGGAGGAGGTCTTCGCCCGGCTGCGCGCGCTGCTGCGCCGGACCACCCCGGTGGCCGTCGCCGCCGGCACCTCCGAGGGGGCCGCGGGCGGCCGGGAGGCGCAGGTCTCGGACCGGCAGATCGAGGCCGCCGGACTGCGCATGGATCTCCAGGCCCGCCGGGCGTGGCGCGGCAAGCGCGAGCTGGAGCTGACCCGTACCGAGTTCGAGCTGCTGGAGCTGCTGGTCCGCAACGCCGGGATCGTGCTGGACCACTCCACCATCTACGACCGCATCTGGGGCTACGACTTCGGTCCCGGCTCCAAGAACCTCGCCGTCTACGTCGGCTATCTGCGCCGCAAGCTGGACGAGCCGGGTGCTCCGCAGCTGATCCACACCGTGCGGGGCGTGGGTTACGTGCTGCGGGAGGACTGAGTGCGGCGCCTGCGCCGGATGCTGGCCCGGCGCCGGCCCAAGCTGGTCTCGCTGCGCACCACCTTCGCGGTCTCGTTCGCAGCGGTCACCGCCGCCGTGACGATCCTGACCGGCATCCTGTCGTACGGCTCGGCCGCCCGTCTGGTCCGGGTCGACCAGCAGTCGGTGTTCACGCAGGTGGTGCAGGACGTCCGGGACGAGGTGCGGCAGCACGAGATGGTCCCGGAGGACTTCTCCTCCTCCCGCCCGGGGCACGACCTGGTCCGTCCCGCCCGCACCGATGTCCAGGTGCTGGGCGCGCAGGGCCAGATCGTGGACCACGGCAATCCGGTGCTGCCCGTCACCTCCCGGGACAAGGCCATGGCGCTGGCCCGGTCGGCGGGCAGGGTCGTGGAGCACAAGGACGTCCGGGTGGACGCGGACCTGTTCCGGATCGCCACCGTCTCGCTCGGTGACGGGCGGGGCGCGGTGCAGGTCGCGCAGGAGTTCAGCGACACCGAGGATCTGCTGAAGGCGCTCCAGCAGCGGACGCTGATCCTGATGGCGGCCGTGGTGGTGGGCGCCGGTCTGTTCGGCTGGTGGCTGGCCCGGCGGATCACCCGGCGGCTGGTGGTCCTCACCTCCGCCGCCGAGGACGTCGCCCGCACCCGCCGGCTGGGCATCGAGGTGCCGGTGGCCGGGCTGGACGAGGTGGGCCGGCTCGGCCGTGCCTTCGACCGGATGCTGGGCCGGCTCGCCCAGTCGGAGGAGGACCAGCGCCGCCTGGTGCAGGACGCGGGCCATGAGCTGCGCACCCCGCTGACCTCCCTGCGGACCAACATCTCCCTGCTGCGGCGCATCGACGAGCTTCCGCCGGCGGCCCGCGAGGAGCTGGTCGCCGATCTCGGCCAGGAGGCCCGCGAGCTGACCGACCTGGTCAACGAGCTGGTCGATCTCGCCGCCGGGCAGTCCGACACCGAGCCGCCGCAGCGGCTGGACCTCGCCGACATCGCGGAGGAGGTGGTGGGGCTGGCGGTGCGCCGTACCGGCCGGCAGATCGTGCTGCGTACGAGCGGTGACACGACGACCGACGGGCGGCCCGGGATGCTCCAGCGGGCGCTGTCCAACCTGGTGGAGAACGCGGCCAAGTTCGACCGGGGCGGCAGCGCGCCGATCGAGGTCAGCGTCACCGGGCCGGCGCGCGCGGGCACCGTGCGGGTGGAGGTGCTGGACCGGGGGCCGGGGATCGCGGAGGCGGATCTGATCCGTATCTTCGACCGCTTCTACCGGGCCGCGGACGCCCGTTCCCTGCCCGGTTCGGGCCTCGGCCTGTCCATCGTCCGCGAGGTGGCGCTGGCGCACGGCGGGGCGCCCTTCGCGTACTGCCGGGAGGGCGGCGGCGCGGGGATCGGATTCACCGTGGGCGGTATGGCGGGCGCGACCGGGTTGAGTAGCCGTACCTAGGCTCCGGCGGGTACCGGCGCCCATCCGGGGGACCGGCCGGGCGTTCTAGCGTGCGGCCATGCCCGAAGAGACCCCTGAGCCCGCTGAGACGCCCAAGGCCCCTGAGACCGCTCCGATCGCGGCGTCCGCCGCCTCCTTCGCCCGTGCGGCCGGGTGGGGGTGCCTGGGGTGCGTGGGGGTCGCGCTGATCGCCGTACTCGTCGTATTCGCCGTGCTCGCGGGGCAGTCGGCGGGCTCGACGGACTTCGCGCGGGTGGCGCCGCAGGAGATGGCGGACCGGGTCCTGAAGCACAGCCAGGAGGCGTACGACGTCCTGGGCTTCACCCGGACCGTACGGCCCGGGGTGGAGCGCGTCGGGGTCGACCCGGAGAACACCCTCGGCGCCGACTACTGCTACGACGGCGGGACCTTCGGGCTGGAGGACAAGACGGTCGACGGCGCCTACCGGATGCACCACGAGTGGGCGCTGGACAAGGTGCCGGCGAGCCGGGCGGTGCCCGGGCTGCGCCGGCTGCACCGGCGGCTGGTGGACGAGGGCTGGGAGGTCACGTCGTACCACGAGGGCGGGAAGGGCGGCCGCCCGGGCGACTGGTCGCTGTACGTCCAGAAGGACGGCGGCGACGAGCGGATGTCCTTCGACTGGTACCCGGACCGCGGATACTTCACGGGCGGTGCCACCGCGCCCTGCGCCTACGACCCCGGGTGGGACCGCTCGGGCGGGCAGGCCTACTACCCGGACGACGCGGCGAGGTCCGCGACCCTGCCCGATCTGGCGCCCTCGGCCGCGCAGTAGGCCCGCCCCTTCCCTCCTCGTCTACGACCTTCCGCGCAGCCTCGGCAAGGTGAGGAAGCCCTCCGCCTGCGCGCTGGCCAGGCCGATGCGGGGGATGTCGCTGGTCTTGGCGAACAGCAGGAAGCGGGGCTCCCACACCGGGCGGTACTTGGCGTTGGCGCGGTACAGGGACTCGATCTGCCACCAGCGGGAGAAGAAGGTGAGGATCGAGCGCCACAGCCGCAGCACCGGGCCGGCGCCGAGGCGGGCGCCGCGCTCGAAGACCGAGCGGAACATCGCGAAGTTGAGGGAGACCCGCTCGACGCCCAAGTCCTTCGCCTGGAGGAGGAGTTCGACCACCATGTACTCCATCAGGCCGTTCTCGCTGTTGCGGTCGCGGCGCATCAGGTCCAGGGAGAGGCCGCGCTCGCCCCACGGGACGAAGCTGAGCACGGCGCGCGGTTCGCCGTCCCCGTCCAGGCACTCCAGCATCACGCAGCGGCCGTCCGAGGGGTCGCCGAGCCGGCCGAGGGCCATGGAGAAGCCGCGTTCGGTGGCTCCGTCGCGCCAGCTGTCGGCGCGGTCGACCAGAAGGGCCATCTCCTCCTCGGGGATGTCCTCGTGGCGCCGGACGCGGACGGTGTAGCCGGCCCGCTTGACCCGGTTGTGGGCCTGGCGGACCACGCGCATGGCGCGGCCCTCCAGGGTGAAGTCGGCGATCTCCACGATCGCCTCGTCGCCGAGTTCGAGGGCGTCCAGACCGTGCCGGGCGTAGACCGTCCCGGCCTCCTCGCCGGCGCCCATGACCGCCGGGATCCACGCGTGCCGGCGGGCCTCGGCGAGCCAGGCCTCGATCGCGCCGGGCCAGGCCTCGGGGTCGCCGAGCGGGTCGCCGGAGGCGAGGGAGACGGCGCCGACGACGCGGTAGGTGATCGCCGCCTTGCCGGTAGGGGAGAAGATGACGGCCTTGTCGCGGCGGAGCGCGAAGTAGCCGAGGGAGTCCCGGGCGCCGTGCTTGTCGAGCAGGGCGCGCAGCTTCTCCTCGTCCTCCGGGGTGAGCAGCCGGCGGCCGCGCGGGGAGCGGAAGCAGGCGTACAGGGCGAGGCAGAACAGGCCGGCGAGCAGCAGGTTGATGACGATGTCGACCCAGCGGGGCGCGTGCACGGAGTCGACCCGGTCGGCGAGCGGGCCGACGCTGATCCCGCGCAGCAGGGTGTAGGCCAGCTCCTCGTACAGGGAGGCGCCCGGCAGCTTGTTGGTGGCGTGCACCAGCAGGGTGCCGAGGCCGCCGATCACCACGGAACCGCCGACGCCGACGGCCAGCGCCAGCTTGATGTTGGAGGGGTCGCCGACGGCGTTGAACTCGCGCCGGCCGATCAGCAGCGCGAGCACGAAGAGGCCGGTGAGAGCGGTGGAGACCCAGTTGAAGGCGTGGTCGCGGAACGGGTGCTGGGTGAGCGCGAGGACGTAGAGCACGAACAGGGGCGCGGCCAGCAGCAGGTTGACCACCCAGGCGGCGCGCTTGCCGCGCCGCATCACCAGCGCCAGGAAGATCGCCGCCGCGGCCGAGGCCAGGCCCGCGGTGGCCAGGTAGGGGGTGAAGAACTGGCCGGTGTGGTGGGTGTGCGCGTGGACGTGCCGGGCGGTGAAGAGCGTGCCGTCGTTGTGTTCCTGCACTTCCTTGCGGAACGGCAGCGACATCACGGCGACGATGTTGAACAGGGCGATCAGCCGCAGGTACCACACAGTGGCCGAGGCCGCCGCCGCGCGCAGCCGGGGGCTGGGCGTGGGCAGCGGGAACTCGCGGCGCTGACCGCGTTGAGCGGGAACGTGCGGGGACGGCAGGGTCGACTGCTGTGCGGGCATGGTGACTGGTCACCTTGGAGAAAAGGGATGGGGACGGAAGGAGAGTACCGGCAGCGGCTCTTACCCGGTCCTTCCCGAGTCACGTCATCCCATATGTGATATCAGCCGAGCCTGTCGGCGTCGCGGCGGGCCGTCGCCAGACACCAGGCCAGATTGCCCGCGGCGGCGCCGGCCGCCACCGCGGCGACGATCACCCCGCCGGTGGCGAGTCCGTCGCTGAACAGGTGCGGGCGCCGGGCGAGGCTGTGCAGACCGAAGCCGCACAGCTCGTACACGCCGACCGCGGCGACGAACAGACTGCCGACCAGCAGGGCCAGCGTCGGCGCCAGCCCGCGTACGTGCGCGGCCGGCGCCGGGCTCGTTTCCGTTTCCGTGTCCTGCATCGTGTCCCCCGTTGAACAGACGTATGACCGTTGGCGGTTGGGAAAACTACCCTACGGAGGGCGGGGTGAGGCCGCCGCGCACGGCGCGCTGGCGGCCGCGGTGCGGCGGGAAGGCGGTCACCCGGCCGATCGCGGCGTACGGGGAGGCGGGCCCGGCGGACCGGTGCCGGCCGGACTGACATCCGTGCCGGAGGGTCTGCTTGTCGGCCTCCTGAACGGCCTTCCGGACGGCCTCACCCGAGGCAGTTGAAGCGCGGCGAACCAGGCGGAGCCCGCGATCCACCGGCCGATGACAAGACCCGACACGGTGACCACGAAGAACGCGATGAGCCAGGACAGGAAGGTGAAGACCGGCCCCAGCGGGCCGAACTCCTGGAGGCTGCGCTGCATGGCCGTGGGCATCAGCAGCGCGCCGAACCTGCTCAGCGCCACAGCCCCCAGCCCTGCCAGCAGCGCCCCCGGCACCAGCTCGCGCCAGCCGATCCGGCCGCCCAGCAGCAGATGCTGCGCCCACCACCACATCAGGACCGAGGACAGCATGGACAGCACCAGCCCGACGACCACGCCGGTGCCGAACCCGCTGCGCAGCGGAGCCTGGAAGAGCAGGACGCCGATCCAGACGACCAGCCAGACGATCCAGCGCCAGGCCGCCGCCCCCACCGGGGCCCGGGGCAGCGACCAGCAGCGTTCGCACACCGCCTGAAGGGCGCGGGTGAAGGCGGTGGCCGAGAGGAGCGCGAGCAGCACACCCAGCGCTCCCACGGTCTGCCGTGGCGTACCGGTGGCCTCGAAGGTGTGCCGCACCTCCGCCAGCGTGTCCCCGCGCACGCCCAGGATGGCCGACAGCGAGTCCACCATCAGGTCCTGCACACCGCGCGGGGCGAAGGCCGCGACCGTCATCAGCAGCGGCAGGACCGCGAGGAACGACTGGGCCGCCAGCCGCATCGCGCCCTCCACGACATTGACCGCCGACAGCACCGGCAGCAGCCGGCCGACGTCCACCACCCGCCCCCACGCCGTGACCCGTCGCCTCGCCCGGCCCGGGTACGCGGACGCCGCTCTGCCGCCCCGGCGGGCGGCGACCGGCGGCGTGCGCGTGCCGCCGTCCCGTCGGTCGGAGGTTCGGGCCCGGTGTGCGGACCGGGACCACGCGAAAGTCATGGCTCCTCCTCGCGTGACACGGCCGGCCATCGGACCGCCGACGGGACGCGGCGGCACCCGCACACCCCCAGCCTTCCGCGCACCGCACGGGCCCGGGTCACCCGTGACGGGTGATCCGCGCAGGCCGCCATGGCTATGGGGTGTACGGGTAGCCGCACCGACCCCGGACAGGTATCACCCCCATGACTGATCCGACCCCCACCCATCCGGACGGAACACCCTCGCGCCGAGACGAGGCGACCCCGCGGCTGGGCGGCGCAGGTCCGGGGCGGGGCGAGACGGCTTCGCGGCCGGATGGGGCGGGTGCGGGGCCGGGCGAGCGTGGTCTGCGGCCGGGTGAGGGAGCTTCGCGGCCGGGCGGGGCGGGTCCGCTGGCGGGCGAGGCGGCTTCCCAGCCCGACGCGGCAGGTTCGCGCCCGGGCAGGGCGGCTTCCCGGCCGGACGAGGTGAGTCCACTGCCGGGCGAGGCGGCTCCCCTGCCGGACGAGGGGGCTTCCCGGCCGGATGGGGTGGGCCTGCCGCAGGCCGGGGCGGCTTCCCTGCCGGGCGGGGCGGGTCCGCTTCCGGGCGAGGCGGCTTCCCAGCCCGACGCGGCAGGTTCGCGCCCGGGCAGGGCGGCTTCCCGGCCGGGCGAGGGGGCTTCCCCGCCGGGCGGGGCGGGGCCCGGGCCGGGCGGGGCGGGGCCGGGGCCGGGTGGGGCGGCAGAGCGGGGAGCCGGGACGGATTCGCAGCCGGAGGGGGCGGGGGTGGGGCGGGGGTCCGTGCGGCGGGCTGGGGTGGTGTCGCTTGTGCGGGCCTGCGCGTTCGCGGCCGTGCTTGTCACCGGGTATTACCTGCTGCCCCTGGACCGGCCCCGTACCGGCGGTGCCGCCCTGGTGCTCCTGGGCGGGCTGCTGGCCGCGGCCGGCATCTTCGCGTGGGAGGTGCGGACGATCGTCCGCTCGCCCCATCCGCGGCCCAGGGCCGTCGAGGCCCTGATCGTCACGGTGGCGCTGTACCTGGTCTCCTTCGCCAGCGGCTACTACCTGCTGGAGGAGTCGGCGCCCGGCTCCTTCAGCGAGGGGCTGACCCGGACCGACGCCCTCTACTTCACCCTGACCACCTTCTCCACCGTCGGATACGGCGACATCACCGCCCGGTCGCAGGCCGGACGGATGATGACCATGGTCCAGATGACCGGCGGCCTCGTCATCGTCGGCGTCGCCGCGCGGATCCTCGCCCATGCCGTGGAGACCGGACTGACGCGCCGGAGCGGGCAGCGCCAGGAACCCGGCGACGGCCGGGACGACAGCGCGAGGTGAGCCATGACGGCACCGATGTCCCCGACCGCCCGGCTGTCCCCGGCGGAGAGGGCGGCGTACGGCAGGAACGCCCGCAAGCGTGCCCCGAGGTCCTGCCACGGCCGGTTCGAGCCGGCCCAGGACCGGCCCGACCCGGTCGCGGTGCTGGAGGAGCAGGGGTCCACCCGCCTGCCGGAGCTGATCCCGGTCCGGTACGGCCGGATGCTCGCCTCTCCGTTCAGTTTCTACCGCGGAGCCGCGGCCGTCATGGCGGCCGACCTCGCACCGCTGCCCGGCACCGGGCTGACGGTGCAGCTGTGCGGGGACGCCCATCTGCTGAACTTCGGCCTGCTGGCCTCGCCCGAGCGGCATCTGGTCTTCGACATCAACGACTTCGACGAGACCCTCGCCGGCCCCTTCGAATGGGACGTCAAACGCCTGGCCGCCAGCCTCGTGGTGGCCGCCCGCGCCAACGGGTTCTCCGCGCGGGACCAGGACCGTACCGTCCGGGAGTGCCTGCGGACGTACCGCACCCGGATGCGCGCCTTCGCCGGCATGCGCACCCTGGACGTCTGGTACGCCCAGGACGACGCCGACCGGATGCGCGAACTGCTGGCCTCGTCGATGACCGGAAGAGCCAGGCGGCGGACCGCCGCGGCCACGGCACGCGCCAGGACCCGCACCCATCTGGAGGCCTTCGCCCGCCTCACCCGGCTGACCGCCGAGGGCCGGCGGATCGCGCCGGACCCCCCGCTCGTCACCCCGCTCCGGGACCTCACGACGGGCGCCGGCCCGGAGGAGCTGCTCCGGACCGTCCTGGAGGGGTACGCGGACAGCCTCTCCTCCGAGCGCCGGTATCTCCTGGGCCGCTACCGGCTGGTGGACATGGCCCGCAAGGTCGTCGGTGTGGGCAGCGTCGGCACCCGCTGCTGGATCCTGCTGCTGCTCGGCAACGACGACGGCGACCCCCTGCTGCTCCAGGCCAAGGAGGCGCAGGAGTCGGTGCTGGCCGCGTACACGGGTGACCACCACCACGACAACCAGGGCCGGCGGGTGGTGGAGGGACAGCGGCTGATCCAGGCGGCCAGTGACATCTTCCTGGGCTGGACGCGCGTGGCCGGCCTCGACGGACGCGACCGGGACTTCTACGTCCGCCAGCTGCGCGACTGGAAGGGCACCGCACGGCCCGAGACCATGGACCCCGGCCTGCTGCGTCTCTACGGGCACCTGTGCGGGGCCAGTCTGGCGCGGGCCCACGCCCGCTCCGGCGACCCCGTCGTCCTCGCCGCCTACCTGGGCGGCAGCGACCGCTTCGACCGCGCCCTGACCGGATTCGCGCAGGCGTACGCCGACCAGAACGAGCGGGACCACAAGGCGCTGCGGGCGGCCGTCCGCAAGGGCAGGATCCGGGCGACCACCGGCTGAACCCGCCCCCTCAGTGGGTGACGGCCAGCTTGAAGCCGACGATCAGCAGGCCGAGGACCAGGTTGACCACCGCCGTGAGCGCGGTCAGCCGCCAGGACCCGCCCGACCGCCGTGCCGCGGCCACCGACCAGCCCACCTGCCCGGCCACGGCCACGGAGACGGCCAGCCACATGGTGCCGGGCAGGTCCAGGCCCAGCAGCGGGCTGACGGCCACGGCCACGGCCGGCGGCACGGCCGCCTTGAGGATCGGCCATTCGTCCCGGCACACGTGCCAGATCGCCCGGCGGTGGAGCGGATGCATGGCCAGCCGGGCACCGAACAACTGGGCGTGCACATGGGCCACCCAGAAGACCACACCGGTGACCAGCAGCAGCACCACCAGCTCCAGCCGGGGCCAGGGCCCTAGCGTGCCGGCGCCGATCACGACCGAGGCGGCGAGCAGGGAGCCGTAGACACCGCCGGTGTAGTCCGTCCGGGCCCGCTGTTCGGCCGTACGCTCCTGACGGGCGGACTCCACCAGGTCTCGTCTGCGCGCTGTCACGGCGATCACCGCCCCATGTACGGGATGACACCCGCCAGCATGACAAGCCCGCCGCGTGCGCACACCCTGGAGACAGAAGGCGTCTTCGGACACCTCTTCGGACACCAGGGAAAGCGGGGCCGCAGCATGTGCCGCTGGATTGCCTACTCGGGTTCCCCCATCGCTCTCGGCCAGGTCCTGTTCCAGCCGAAACACTCCCTGATCGACCAGAGCCTGCACTCCCGCATGGGGGTGGAGACGACCAACGGCGACGGTTTCGGCGTCGGCTGGTACACGCCCGACGCGGACACCCCGGCGGTGCTGCGGGACGTCGGCCCGGCGTGGAACAACCGCAATCTCCAGGAGATCGCCCAGCACGTCCGCTCGGGTCTCTTCTTCGCCCACATCAGGGCCTCGACCGGTACGGCGGTGCAGCAGACCAACTGCCACCCGTTCCGCCACGGACGCTGGCTGTGGATGCACAACGGCATGATCAACGGGCATCACCGGATCCGGCGCGACCTCGCCCTCGCCGTCGATCCGCTGCTCTACCCCGACATCGAGGGCTCCACCGACTCCGAGCTGATGTTCTTCCTCGCCCTCACCTTCGGGCTTGAGGAGGATCCGCCCGGTGCGGTCGCCCGGATGGCCGGCCTGGTCGAGGAGACGGCGCGCGCCCATGACATCCCCCACCCCCTCCAGATGACCGTCGCGGTCTCCGACGGCGAACGCCTCTGGGCCTTCCGCCACTCCAGCGAGGGCCGGTCCCGCTCCCTGTACGTCAGCGCCGAGGTGGAGTCCCTGCGCGCACTCCACCCGGACGCCGCCTTCCTCTGGGACGTCTCCGACGACACCCGCCTCGTCGTGTCGGAGCCCCTGGGCGACCTCCCGGGCGCCTGGAGGGAGTTCCCGGAGAACAGTTACGGCGTCGTCCAGCCGGGCGAGGACATCCTCCGGCCGTTCAGCCCGTCGCCGGCGCCGGTGTGACGCGGCGCGGACATGAGGTAGGCGAGTACGGCGAGCACACGGCGGTTGTCGTCGTCGGAGGGGGCGAGCCCCAGCTTGGCGAAGATGCCGGTGCTGTGTTTGGACACGGCCTTGTCGCTGATGAAGAGCCGGCTGGCGATGGCGCTGTTGGAGCGTCCCTCGGCCATGAGTTCCAGCACTTGACGTTCCCGTTCGGTGAGCCGGGAGAGGGGTTCGCGTGCGCCACGGCCGCGGCGGCCGAGCAGCTTGGTGACCACTTCGGGGTCCATGACCGTGCCGCCCGCGGCGACCGTACGGATCACGTCGACGAACTGGTCGTCGCTGAACACCCGGTCCTTGAGCAGGTAGCCGACCCCGCCCGCCTGGTCGGCGAGCAGTTCCTGGGCGTAGATCTGCTCGACGTACTGGGAGAGCAGCAGGATCGGCAGCCCGGGTATCCGCTCCCGGGCGGACAGCGCCGCACGGAGCCCGTCGTCGGTGTGGGTGGGCGGCAGCCTGATGTCCACGATCGCGAGGTCCGGCCGGTGCTCCAGCAGCGCGTCGAGCAGGCCCGGAGCGCTGTCGGTGGCCGCCACGATCTCGAAGCCACGCGCCGTGAGTAGCCTGACCAGCCCCTCCCGGAGCAGGAAGAGATCCTCCGCGACGACTACGCGCACGGCACCTCCATGGCCACGATCGTCGGTCCCCCGGGCGGGCTGCTGACCGCCAGAATGCCGTCGAAGGCCGCCAGCCGTCGCTCCACCCCGGCCAGCCCGGTGCCCCGGGCGGGGTCCGCGCCGCCGACTCCGTCGTCGACCACCTCGATGCGCAGCAACCCGTCCGTCCGGGCCATGCGGATCTGGAGGCCGTGCGCCGAGGCGTGCCGGACGGCGTTGGTGACCACCTCGGCGACGGCGAAGTAGCAGGCCGACTCCAACGGGGCGGGGAGCCGTTCGGACAGATCGATCTCGGTCTCGCAGGGCAGGGGCAGGTCCAGCGCGAGCGCCCGGACCGCCTCCCCCAGGCCCCGGTCGGCCAGCATCGGCGGGTGCATCCCCCTGATCAGGCCGCGCAGTTCCGCCAGTGCCGTGGCCGAGGCGACACGAGCCTCCACGACGAGCGCGGCGGCCTCGTGCGGAGCGTGGTGGATCAGCGCCTCGGCGACCCGGAGGTTCATCCCGATGGCGACCAGCCGTCCCTGTGCGCCGTCGTGCAGGTCCCGCTCGATCCTGCGCAGCTCCGCGGCCGCGGAACTGAGCGCGTCGGCCCGGGTCGCGGTCAGCTCCCGCACCCGCCGGGCCAGCGCCGGGTCGGGCCCCCTGCCGAACAGCCGGCCGGCATCCGCCAGCACGGTTCGGGGCAGCAGCCAGAGCCCGAGGGCCAGCAGCACCGCCCCCTGGATACCGCCGAGGACCGACGCATGGTGGGCGATCTCCAGGGGCAGGTCCGGCGCCGGCCCGGTCGGCCTGCCGACCTTCGTGACGACCACGAGGTGTTGTCCGAACCCGCTCTGGGCGACGTCGTACGCCCCGATCCCCACCAGACCCAGGACGGCCAGGTTCGCGGCCGCCCTCGGCCACCGCACCAGCCCGGCCACGACGGCCACCAGCAGCGCCAGGCCCGCCAGATAACCCACCACCGCCGGCCCCGCCCCGGTGCCCGGCGACGCGAACCGCCACAGATCGAAACCGAGCAGGTCACCGGTCATCACCACGACGGCGGGCAGCAGCAGCGCCCAGCGCGCGGACCTCGACGCATCCGCTCCAACCAGACACGCGGGCCCCCCGTTCGCCGGCCGGCGCAGCGCCGCACCGGCGAGCGCGGCGAGCACCGGCACGCTCACACAGCCCACCAGGACATTCAGCAGGTCGCGCCCGTAGCCGACAGAGGAATGCGTGAGCCAGTACGTCCCCTCCAGCACTTCGCCGGTCGCCGCCGCGACCCCGGGCAGCAACCACCGCCCGGGCACATCCGCCGCGGCGGGCAGCGCGGTGGCCAGCAGACCGGCCGCGAGCAGCGCCGCCGGGAGCAGCCCGTCGGGTTGCAGGTCCGGCACGGTGACGACATAGCCGTTCGATCCGGCGGAGTTGTGCAGGGCGAACACCAGGGCCGGCACACTCCCGTACGCGGCCGTCCCCACCAATCCCGCCACGACCCGCCAGCCGACCCGCCCACCCGGCCGCGCGACCCGCCCCGACCGGTCCCGCGCCTGCTCCGCCCTGACGGCCAGCACCGCACAGACCGCGGTCAACCCCACGAGCACCCCCGCGGGCCACGGCACCCCACCCACCGGAATCGGCCACATACCGGCCCCCCGTCTCCTCACCCAGGCCACACGCTGCGACCTGCACGCCATGCTGCTGCGAGGAACGTGGCACGCGCCATGGGCGGAAACCTACTCCGGGGGTAGGCAAACCCCTACCCGGGCGGGGGAGCCTGCCGCCCGAAGCCGCCGGAACCCCAGATCAGGGCCAGACCAGGCAATACGCCTGATGCCCCGCCTCGTGCAGCCGATGGCTGAAGTCCTGCCATTCGTGGAGCAACTGGTACACGTTGAACGCGTCCCGCGGCCCTCCGCGGTCCGGGACCGTGGACCAGATGAAGGCCGCCGCGCCGACCGCCTCCTCGCCGATGCCGCGCAGCGGGTCGACGACCGTCATGGGGAGCTTGACGACCGCGTAGTCGGGGTGCAGGACGACCAGTTCCAGCGGCGGCACCTTGTGCAGGGGGACGCCTTCGATGCCGGTCAGCACCATCGCGGCCACCGTCTCCGGCTTGATCCTGGTGAACATGCCGTTCATGCCCAGCTCGTCGCCGCCGAGCTCCTCGGGCCGCATCGAGATGGGGACGCGGGCCGCGGTCGCTCCGTCCGGCGCGCCGAAGTATTTGTACGTCACCCCCACCCGACCACCATTCCTGCTCCCTGCCCGAAGGCGGTCGGCCCGTCGGTCGTGCCGCTCGGGTTCGCCCGGTACACCCTGTGTCTGACGTGTTTCGGTCGCTTCCTCCGCGTCGCGCCGGTGCCTTCCCCGCCGGGCACGCCGAGGACCCAGGTCATCAGTCCCCTCGCCCAGTCCGCCACCGCGATGCATATCTCCACCCGACTGCTTTTCTAGGACGCGTGGCCCCCGCCGCGCAACCCGATCATCGTGTCAGTGACCTCCCCCACGGCCGCCCGCCGAAACGTGCGGTGGAACAACAGTCCGCGGAGCGATGCCCGGCCCTGAGCATCCCCTGATCATTACGTGCGTGAGAGCTGTGTGTATCAGGTCTCAGTCTCGCAGATGGCGGATGACGGTGCCGCGTTCCCGAGGCGGGCCGTCGCGCCGGACGGGGCGCGGCCTACCCTGAGGGGGTCACCACGCAACCGGAGTCCGAGAAGCCGGAGAAGCCGCACGTCATGAGCGCCCTGAGCGAAACGCCCTATCCCTACGACGCGCCGGTGTCCCAGGCGCTCTTCGACCGCGCCTCCGAAGTCACCCCGGGCGGGGTGAACTCCCCGGTGCGCGCCTTCCGCGCCGTTGGCGGTACGCCCCGGTTCATGGTGTCCGGCAAGGGTCCGTACCTGACCGACGCCGACGGACGCGAGTACGTCGACCTCGTCTGCTCCTGGGGACCGATGGTCCTCGGGCACGCACACCCGGAGGTCATCGCCGCCGTACAGGAGGCCGTCGCGCGCGGTACGTCCTTCGGCACGCCCGGTGAGGGCGAGGTCGCGCTCGCCGAGGAGATCGTCGCCCGGGTGGCGCCGGTCGAGCAGGTGCGGCTGGTGAGCAGCGGCACCGAGGCGACCATGTCGGCCATCCGGCTGGCCCGCGGGTTCACCCGGCGGAGCAAAGTGATCAAGTTCGCCGGGTGCTACCACGGGCATGTGGACTCGCTGCTCGCCGCCGCCGGGTCCGGGGTCGCCACCTTCGCGCTGCCCGACACGCCCGGTGTCACCGGTGCGCAGGCCGGGGACACGATCGTGCTGCCGTACAACGATCTGGAGGCCGTGCAGGAGGCCTTCCACCGGCACCCGGGGGAGATCGCCTGTGTGATCACCGAGGCCTCGCCGGGCAACATGGGCGTCGTACCGCCGGACCCCGGGTTCAACCAGGGGCTGAAGGACGCCTGCCACAAGAACGGCGCCCTCTACATCTCCGACGAGGTCATGACCGGCTTCCGTACCAGCCGCGCCGGCTGGTACGGGGTCGACGGGGTCACGCCGGACCTGATGACCTTCGGAAAGGTCATGGGCGGCGGGTTCCCCGCGGCCGCGTTCGGCGGGCGGGCCGATGTGATGGGTCACCTCGCTCCGGCCGGGCCCGTCTACCAGGCGGGGACGCTGTCCGGGAACCCGATCGCGACCGCCGCGGGCCTCGCCCAGCTGCGGCTGCTCGACGACGCCGCGTACGACACGGTGAACGCCGTGTCGCAGCAGATCCAGGGCCTGGTCACCGAGGCGCTGAGCAAGGAGGGCGTCGCCCACCGGCTCCAGACCGCCTCCAACATGTTCTCGGTGTTCTTCACCGACCGGCAGGTGCGCGACTACGAGGACGCCAAGCGGCAGGAGTCGTTCCGCTTCACCGCGTTCTTCCACTCGATGCTGTCGAACGGCGTCTATCTGCCGCCGTCGTCCTTCGAGTCCTGGTTCGTGTCCACGGCCCACGACGAGCGGGCCATCCAGAAGATCGCCGACGCCCTTCCGGCGGCGGCCCGGGCGGCTGCGGAGGCCACCGCATGAGCAGCAGGGACAAGGACGTCACCGTCGTCCATCTGATGCGGCACGGCGAGGTGGAGAACCCGACCGGGATCCTGTACGGGCGGCTGCCCGGCTACCACCTCTCCGAGCTGGGCCGGCAGATGGCCGAGCGGGTCGCCGAGCACCTCGCCCCCCGGGACATCACCCATGTCTGCGCCTCCCCGCTGGAGCGGGCGCAGGAGACCGCCACCCCGATCGCCAAGGCGCACGGGCTGGACCTGGCCACCGACGAGCGGCTGATCGAGGCCGACAACGTCTTCCAGGGCAAGACCTTCGGGGTGGGCGACGGCGCACTGCGCAAGCCGGGCAACTGGCAGCACCTGGTCAACCCGTTCAAGCCGTCCTGGGGCGAGCCGTACGTCGACCAGGTGGTGCGGATGATGGGCGCGCTGAACGCGGCCAAGGACCAGGCGCGCGGCCACGAGGCGGTGCTGGTCAGCCATCAGCTGCCGATCTGGATCGTGCGCTCGTACGTCGAGCGGCGCCGGCTGTGGCACGACCCGCGCAAGCGGCAGTGCACCCTCGCGTCCCTGACGTCGTTCACCTACCTCGGCGACAAGATCGTGTCCGTCGGCTACAGCGAGCCGGCGATCGATCTGGTCCCGGAGCATCTGCGGGCCGGCGCCAAGCCGCAGAAGGGCAAGGGCACCGCGCAAGGGAAGGCCTTCGGCGCCTAGAAGCGCCGGGAGCGCCGGGAGCCACCAAGAAGCGCTTAGAGCGCTTTTGCCGGTTCCGTTACGAAAAACATAAGAATCATGGGAACCTCCCCGATCGTCACGTCCTCTCCCTGGTTGACACCAGCAGGCGTGACGAATCGGGGATTTCCATGCGCACCTTCTCCCGGCCCCTTTCCAGGAGGGGAATGCTCGGCCTCGGCGCGGGAGCCGCGGCCGCCGCCTCCCTCGCCGGCTGCGGGAGCCTCAAGTCCTCGGACGGCGGCGGGCACTCCGGCGGTTCCGGCAAGGACGGCTCCGGCGCGAACGGCTCGGACGGTGCGCGTCCGGCCAAGCTCATCGGCGACGGCTCCACCTCCTTCACCGGCAAGCAGCCGCACCAGCCGGCCAAGCCGGAGCCGCTGGAGCCGGGGCAGATGCCGCCGCAGTTCGTCATCTTCTCCTGGGACGGCGCCGGCGAGGTCGGCAACGGCCTCTTCCCGCGCTTCCTGGACCTCGCCAAGGAGCACGGGGCGAGCATGACCTTCTTCCTCTCGGGGCTGTATCTGCTGCCCGAGTCGAGGAAGCGGATGTACGCGCCCCCGAACAACCCGCGCGGCGCCTCCGCCATCGGCTATCTCACCGACGAGCACATCAAGTCCACGCTGACCAATGTGCGCCGGGCCTGGCTGGAGGGCCACGAGATCGGCACCCACTTCAACGGGCACTTCTGCGGCGAGACCCACGGCTCGGTCAAGTGGTGGACCCCGCAGCAGTGGAAGAGCGAGATCCAGCAGGCCACGTCCTTCGTCAAGGAGTGGAAGACCAACACCGGCTGGCACGACCTGCCCGCGCTGCCCTTCGACTACGACAAGGAGCTGGTCGGCGGCCGTACGCCCTGTCTGCTCGGCCAGGACAACCTGCTGCCCACCGCCCGCGAGCTGGGCTGGCGGTACGACGCCTCCTCGCCCGGCGGCCGGCAGGTGTGGCCGGTGAAGCGGCAGGGGATATGGGACCTGCCGCTCCAGCAGGTGCCGTTCCCGGGGCGCAGCTTCGAGGTCCTGTCGATGGACTACAACATGCTCGCCAACCAGTCCCTGAACACCACGAAGGCGCCCTCCTACAACTACCCGGGCTGGCGCAAGCAGTCCGCGGGGGCGTACATCGCCGGCTTCGAGCGGGCATACAAGACAAACCGGGCACCGTTCTTCATCGGCAACCACTTCGAGCAGTGGAACGGCGGCATCTACATGGACTCCGTCGAGGAGGCCTTCAAGCACATCGCGCGCGAGAAGGAGAAGGGCGCCGACGTCCGGATGGTCTCCTTCCGGCAGTTCGTGGACTGGATGGACGTACAGAAGCCCGAGGTGCTCGCCAAGCTCCGCACGCTGGAGGTCGGACAGCAGCCGGCCGGGGGCTGGAAGACCTTCCTGGCCTAGCTCGGTGAGCCGTCCGCACCCCGCCCCCTGCCGGAAATGTCCCGTGTAAATACGCCCTGAAATGCGGTTTTCCGCCCGGCAGGGGGGTGCGCGAGAGTCCTGGAACGGCCATGCGAAACTTTTCACATGAAAACCCGTAGCCGCGCCGTCCTGTTCAGCGCCGTGGCCGCCGTCGCGGCCCTGACCATGTCCGCGTGCGGCAGCGGCACCTCGGGCGGAGGCGGCAACACCAACTTCATCACCGGCAACAACGGCATCGACACCGTCCCGCAGGGCAAGCGCGTCGCCGCCCCCGACCTGTCCGGCCGGACCATCGACGGCAAGCGCCTCGACATCGCCGACTACAAGGGCCGGATCGTCGTCGTCAACTTCTGGGGCTCCTGGTGCGGGCCGTGCCGGGAAGAGGCCCAGTACCTCGCCAAGGTCTCCGAGCAGTACAAGGACAAGGGCGTGCAGTTCGTCGGCGTCAACACCCGGGACACCAGCACCACCCCCGCGGTCGCCTTCGAGAAGGAACACAAGATCGGCTTCCCGAGCCTGTACGACCCGAGCGGAAAGCTGATGCTCCGCTTCGAGAAGGGCACGCTCAACCCGCAGCTGATCCCCTCCACGCTGATCATCGACCGGCACGGGAAGCTCGCCGCGCGGGCCCTGGAGGCGCTCGACGACACCGCCCTGCTGAAGATGCTCAAGCCGGTCCTGGCGGAGAAGTGACGTGAGCGCACTCGTCACCCTGGCCGTCGGCCAGAACCAGACCGTGCTCCACGGCGCCCTGCTGGTCGCCGCGCCGATCGCGCTCCTCGGCGGACTCGTCTCCTTCTTCTCGCCCTGCGTGCTGCCGCTCGTCCCCGGCTACCTCTCCTACGTCACCGGGGTCGCCGGCACCGACCTGGGCGAGGCCCGGCGCGGACGGATGGTCGCCGGGGCCTCACTGTTCGTGCTCGGCTTCAGCGCCGTGTTCATCTCCACCGGAGCGCTGTTCGGCTCCTTCGGCTGGACCCTCCAGCAGCACAAGGACGTCCTGTCCAAGGTGCTCGGCGTCTTCATGATCCTCATGGGCGTCTTCTTCATGGGGCTGATGCCCTGGTTCACCCAGCGCGAGTTCCGCTTCCACAGGCGGCCGGCCACCGGCCTGGTGGGCGCGCCGATCGTGGGAGCGCTGTTCGGCATCGGCTGGACCCCCTGCCTCGGCCCGACGCTGTCCTCGGTGAACATCCTCGCCATGAGCGAGTCCAGCGCCGCGCGCGGCGCCCTGCTGATGGTCGTCTACTGCCTCGGACTGGGCCTGCCCTTCGTGCTCGCCGCCGTCGCCTTCCGCAAGGCGCTCGGCGCCTTCGCCTGGGTCAAGCGCCACTATGTCTGGGTGATGCGCATCGGCGGGACCATGATGATCGTGACCGGTGCGCTGCTGCTGACCGGCGCCTGGGACAGCCTCGTACAGCAGATGCAGACCTGGTCCGGCGGCTTCGATGTGGGGATCTGACCGATGAGCAAGACCGAAACCGACACCGCCCGCGACCAGGAGGACCTCGGCGCGGCCGGCTCCCAGCTGTCCACCGCGCCGACGGAGGAGCTGTCCGCCCTGCCCGGCCTCGGCGTCATCGGCTGGGTCCGCTGGTTCTGGCGGCAGCTGACCTCCATGCGGGTCGCGCTGCTGCTGCTCCTGCTGCTGTCGCTGGCCGCGATCCCCGGCTCGCTGATCCCGCAGTCCGGCGCCGACCTCAACAAGGTCGACGACTTCCGCAAGGCGCACAAGACGCTCGCGCCCGTCTACGACAAGCTCGGCCTGTTCCACGTCTACAGCTCGGTGTGGTTCTCCGCGATCTACATCCTGCTGTTCGTCTCCCTCATCGGCTGCATCGTCCCCCGCACCTGGCAGTTCGTCGGCCAGCTGCGCGGCCGTCCGCCGGGCGCGCCCAAGCGGCTGACCCGGCTGCCCGCCTACACGACCTGGCGGACGACGGCCGATCCGGAGCAGGTCCGCGAGGCCGCGCTCGCCCTGCTGAAGAAGCGCCGCTTCCGCGCCCATGCGGCCGGGGACGCGGTCGCCGCCGAGAAGGGCTATCTGCGCGAGCTGGGCAACCTGGTCTTCCACATCGCCCTGATCGTGCTGCTGATCGCCTTCGCCTGGGGCCAGCTGTACAAGTCCGACGGGACGAAGCTGGTCGTCGAGGGCGGCGGGTTCGCCAACTCGCTGGCGCAGTACGACGACTTCAAGTCCGGCAGCCTGTTCCGCAACGACGACCTGGTGCCGTTCAGCTTCGACCTGAAGGACTTCACGGGCACCTACGAGGTCTCCGGCCCGAACCGGGGCACCCCGCGCACCTTCGAGGCGAAGCTCGACTACAGCGTGGGCGCCTTCGGCAAGCAGAAGTCGACCACCGTCAAGGTCAACAAGCCGCTGCACATCGGCGACTCCAAGGTCTACCTGGTCAGCCACGGCTACGCGCCGGTCATCACGGTCCGCGACGGCAAGGGCAATGAGGTCTTCCACGACGCCGTGCCGCTGCTGCCGCTGGACGGAAACGTCACCTCCAACGGCGTGGTGAAGGTGATGGACGGCTACAAGAACCCCCAGGGCAAGACCGAGCAGCTCGGCTTCCAGGCCTTCTTCGTGCCGACCTTCGACCCGAAGAGCGGCACCATGCTCTCCCAGTTCCCGGCGCTGGTGAACCCGCTGCTCGCGGTGAACGCCTACCACGGTGACCTGGGTGTGGACGCGGGCACCCCGCAGAGCGTGTACCAGCTGGACAAGACGCACATGAAGGCGTTCAAGGACAGCAAGGGCCAGCTGCTGAAGAAGCTCCTCCAGCCGGGCGACACGCTGACGCTGCCGAACGGCGCCGGGTCCATCACCTTCGAGAAGGACGTCAAGGAGTGGGCCGGCTTCGAGATCGTCCAGGAGCCGGGCAGCGGCTGGGCGCTCGGCGGCGCGATCGCGGCGATCTTCGGCCTGGCGGGCTCCCTGTTCATCCAGCGCCGCCGGGTGTGGGTGCGGGCGGTGCGCGGTGCCGACGGCGTGACCGTCGTCGAGATGGCCGGGCTCGGCCGCAGCGAGTCCGCCAAGGTCCCCGAGGAGCTGGGCGACCTCGCCGGGATCCTGTACGACCAGGCGCCCGGGGCCCCCGACGATTCCGGCTCCGCACCCGACGACGACCCGGACGACGCCTCCGGCGCCTTTGCCACCTCCACCGAATCTCCCGTCGTACCTGCCGAAGGGTCTGAGAAGTGACTCTCGCCGCCGCAACCAACGAACATCTCGCGAGCATCAGCAACACGCTGATCTACTCGTCGATGGCCGTCTACACGCTGGCATTCTTCGCGTACATCGCCGAATGGCTCTTCGGCAGCCGCAGCAAGGTCGCGCGGACGGCCGCCGCGCTGACCGCGGACGCGTCGCCCGCCAAGGCCGCCAAGGGCCCGGCCGTCACCGGCCAGCAGGCCGGCGGCACGGCCGTGCTGGAGCGGCCGAAGGTCGTGGTCCGCTCGGCGTCCGGCGCGCGTGACGTGCCGGACGGTCCCGGCGCGCACGGCGGCGACGCCCAGGGCGACCTCTACGGCCGGATCGCGGTCTCCCTCACGGTCCTCGCGTTCCTGGTCGAGCTGGGCGGCGTGATCGCCCGCGCGGCCTCGGTACAGCGGGCGCCGTGGGGCAACATGTACGAGTTCAACATCACCTTCTCCACGGTCGCCGTCGGCGTGTACCTCGGGCTGCTGGCGCTGAAGAAGAACGTACGCTGGCTCGGCCTGTTCCTGATCACCACGGTCCTGCTGGACCTGGGCCTCGCGGTCACCGTCCTCTACACGGCCAGCGACCAGCTCGTCCCGGCCCTGCACTCGTACTGGCTGTACATCCACGTCTCCACCGCGATCTTCTGCGGTGCGGTGTTCTACGTCGGCGCGGTGGCCACGATCCTGTACCTGTTCAAGGACGCGTACGAGACCAAGCTCGCCGGTGGCGGCAAGCCCGGCACCTTCGCCACCTCGGTGCTGGAGCGGCTGCCGGCCTCCGCCTCGCTGGACAAGTTCGCCTACCGGGTCAACGCGGCCGTCTTCCCGCTGTGGACGTTCACGATCATCGCGGGCGCGATCTGGGCGGGCGACGCCTGGGGCCGGTACTGGAACTGGGACCCGAAGGAGACCTGGTCCTTCATCACCTGGGTCGCCTACGCCTGCTACCTGCACGCCCGCGCCACGGCCGGCTGGAAGGGCCGCAAGGCCGCCTATCTGGCGATGCTCGCCTTCGGCTGCTGGCTGTTCAACTACTACGGCGTGAACATCTTCGTCACCGGAAAGCACTCGTACGCGGGCGTGTGACCCCCTTGCCGCTCCGGCTGCGCGGGCGGCCGGGGCGAAGGGTGCCCACACTGGTGTCATGAGCGGTTCCATCGCACAGGGCACCAGTCAGACCCACGGGAACACGCACATAATCCACCTTCTGGTGCGGCTCCCGAGGTCCATGGAAGACATCTGGCCGGCGGTGGCCAGCCCCGAGGGGCTCGGGGCCTGGTGCACCCCCGTCGACGTGCTGCAACCCCGGCTCGACGGCGCGGTCACCCTGCCCGAGCTGGGCTCCGGCCGGGTGACCGCCTGGGACGTGGACCGGGTCGCCGAGTACACGGTCGGGGCGGGCGGCCGGATCCGGTTCCACCTGGAGCGCGACGGGGCCACGGAGTGTGTGCTCCGCTTCACCCACGAGTTCCAGGGCGAGCAGGCCGAGCAGACTTCCGAGGAGGCCTGGCGCCGCCGCTTCGAGCGCCTGATCGCCTGGGCGGGCAGCGCCTAGAAGCCCCCTTCGGATCCACCGGATCCACCGGATCTACGACGGCGGCAGGCAGGCCTTGTTCGGCGGCTTGCCCTCCGGCCAGGCGATCCGGACGAACCGCGCGCCGCCGTCCGGGGTCAGCTCCACGATCGGCACGGCCTTGTCGTACGGGTTGCCGTGCGCCGTCAGACAGATCCAGCCGCTCGCCCCGTTCACCCGCAGCGGCCCGTTGACATGCGGCCACTGGAGTCCGACGTCCCGCAGCTCGGGGACGTAGGCGCCGTCCGGCACCGCCTGGCGGATGCCGTCCACCGCGAGGTTCACGGTGTCGTAGCCGATGATCAGCTGTCCGTCGTCCAGGGCGACCGGGCCGATCGGACCCACCGGCTTCCGGGCGGCGGCCGCCACCAGCTTCTCCATCGTGGCGTAGTCCGCCGCCGAGCCGCCCGTCGCCGGCGGGTTCGTCCGCCAGGCGTCCGGATGGGCGAGGGCCGTGTAGCGCACCGAGAGGTTGTGCCGCAGGGCGTCCCGGTCCAGCAAGCCGTCATGGGTGAGATAGGACGCCTCGTCGCCGGTCAGTACCGTGAACCTCCGGTTCTGGCAGCCGCGTGCCCCGAGCGCGTTGATGAACTGCCGCAACTGGGTGTGCCGGCCGGCGAACAGCACCGTGTCCGTCGTCTGCGAGGTGCTGCACAGCATGGTGGTGATCTGCCGGAAGGTGTTCGGGGTGGTGCCCTCCTGGCTGCGGTCGGCGGGCGGGGTGAACAGCTGCGCCCCGTACGGCGAGCCCTTGATCAGCGCCTGGAACGAGTTCTTGAGCGTCTCGGTGTACGGGTCGCCCGGCTTGTCGTACACCAGCACCGCCCGGCCCGCGTTCACCTTGGCGAAGGAGGCCAGCGCCCGGGCCTCGTCGGTGTTGGTCGGCGACACCCGGGCCAGACCGGGGAAGGGGTCCTTGTCGTGCTGCCCGTTGGCGAGGTCGTCGGCGGAGATGGAGGAGCCGATCACCGGGACGCCCTGCCGCGTCAGGGCCCGGACGACCGCCTTGCCGATGTCGGTGCTCTGCCCGATCCCCGCGACCGCCCGCAGCCGGTCCGCGCCCCGGGCCATGGTCACCAGCTCGTCCACCGTCCGCTGCCAGGGATGCGAGCCGTCGTCGGCCGTCCCCTGGCTGGCCAGCACCAGCCGGATCTGCGGAGTCTGACCGTTCGCCCGGTGGTTGGCCTGGTACTGCGCCAGATAGGCGCCCTGGAGCTGGTGCCGGATGTCCGTCAGGCTGGTCGCGGAGGTCGCGGTGTACGGCAGCATCATCGCCACCGTCACGTAGCTGCCCTGCTTCAGCGTGGCGTTCTCGTCCGCGATCGCCTGGGCGACGGGCCGCAGCGTGGGCTGCCCGAAGTCGTACGGCTCCGGTCCCGTCGCCACGCCCACGCACTCGTCGCCCGCCGCGGCCCGGCTCACCCCGGGCGCGCACGACAGGTCCTCGTGGGTGAGCGCCCGCACCGCGAACACCACCCCGGCCACCAGGGCCGCCGCCACCAGCAGGGCGAGCACACGGCGCAGCGGGATCTCCCACACGCTCTCCCGCAACCAGGTCCCCACACGTGCCATCACGCCTCCCCGCGGTCGTCGTCCGGCCCGTCCCGAAGCTCCTCGGGATCCTCCATCGGGCGCCCGGCCAGCGCCGCCGCCGGCCAGTCCCGGGACGCCCGCCACAGCAGGGCGTTGCCCGCGGGGCGCAGATTGGACAGCTGCTCCAGCTCGAACCGGAGCCGGTCGCACACCTGCGGGTCCGGCAGCACCAGCGGATCGCCCAGCTGCCACACCGCGTGCAGCAGCCGCCGTATCCGCAGGTGCAGTACGGCGTCCACGCCCTCCGGCACCGGCCGGCCGGCGTCCGTCCGGCCGAGCGCCACCGCCGCCCGCCGGTCCCCGCGCCCGGTGAAGTCGCGGCCCTCGGCGTCGTGTGCGTGGAAGTACGGCGCGGACGCGACGAACCGCAGGGTGCGCAGCCACTCCCCGGTGTCCGCGGTCGGGAACGAGTCACGCAGCTCGGCCACCGCCGGCTCGGTGACACCGAGGGCCAGCTCGTGGTGGAGCCGGTACCGGGCGTCCTCGGCCTCGGTGTAGTGGGTGATCAGCGTCTCGTGCGCCTTCCGCCACATCCCGTGGTCCGGGTCGGTCAGGTGCAGCCGCAGCAGCAGCAGGGTGCGCACGAACGGGTCGCCCACGAACTGCCCCGGCACCGCCGGCAGCCCCTCCTCGGCCAGCAGCGTCTGTATCTCCCGCACGCTCGCCGGGCCGAAGGTGTCCGGCAGCAGCGCCGCCGCCAGCGCACTGGCCGAGCCGTGGTCGTGCGCGGCGGCCAGCACGGTCAGCTCCGCCAGCCGCTCGGCCGGCACCAGCCGGTCCAGCAGCGCCTCGTAGGCGGGGACGGCCGGCCGGTCCTCGGCGGGCCGCACCGGCGCGGTGAGCAGCTCGCCCAGCGAGGACACCCCGGGCAGGTGCTGCGCGGCCGACTCGGCGATCAGCTCGATGCCCAGCGGATTGCCGCCGGTGAGCCGGTGGATGGCGTGCGGCAGCTGGGGCGGCACGGCGGTGTCCGCGCAGACCGCGCCGACGATGTGCAGGGTGTCGTCCGGGCTCAGCGGCGGCAGCGCCACCACCAGCGCTCGTGCGGAGGGCGCCGCGTCCGGCACCCAGTCGGTGCGCCGGGCCACCTCCGCCAGCTGCCGCCGGGCCGCGCCGGGCAGCTCCTCGCGGGCCTCCCCGCGCCGGGCCGCGACGAAGACCACCTGGTCCCGCAGGCCCTCCGCGCGGTCCCGCAGCACCGCCGCGGTCAGCCCGGGCCCCGGCGCCGACCGGGCCTCGTCCAGCAGCACCAGCGGCCGCCCGAGCCGCTTCATCCGCGGCAGCACCCCCTGGTACGCCTCCGACAGGTCGGTCAGCAGCGCCCGCACCAGATACCGCTCGGCGTGCTCCCGCGAGGTGCCGCCCGCCCGGAAGTGCCCGGACAGCAGGATCAGCCCCCGCTCGGCGTTGCCGCCCGCGTTCGGATACGTCCGGTACCACACCGACGCCTTCTGGTGCCGACGGCTGGTGAAGCCCTCCGCGACCGACTCCAGGGTCGCCTCGATCGCGCCGGACACCAGCGGCCCGGTGCCGGTGGCCGCCGCGACCACCTTCGCCGCCACCTTCCCGGCCCAGCGCCCGGCGAAGCCGCTGATCCACGACCCGCTCTCGTTCAGCAGCAGGATCCGCTCGACCTCCCGGCGGATCCGCTCCCCGTCCGCGTCGCCCCAGCCGCCCGCGGCCACCGCGACCAGGCCCGACATCAGCCGCGGGAAGGTGATCCGCCCGGCACCGGTCACCGGCGCCGCCAGCTGCTCGGCGATCACCAGCAGCCCCTGGGCGAGCGGCGACCACGACTCGGCGGGCCGGTCCGCGGGCGGCCGCGCGAACTGCGGCTCCGCGCAGTCGACCAGCGCCACCGGGGTGTGCCCCCGGTAGGCCTCGCGCAACTCCGCGAGCACCGCGCTCTTGCCGAGACCCCGGGCCCCGGTCAGCACCACGAAGGGCGGCTCCTCGGGATGCTCGTACGGATGGGCCCGGTGATGACCGGGCCGCAGCCCCACCAGGCGCGGTGCGAGACCCGCCGGATCCACGTCGAACAGGGCCCCGCGCCCGTGCAACCCTCTGTGCACCGCATCCCCTCCCCCTCAACGGCAGTGTAGGAAGGGGAAGTTGTATCGGACCAGGGCCAGTGATGTCCGTTGGATTACGAAACCGCCGGAAGCGCTCCGTCCGCCAGGGCGGCGATGTGGTCGCGCAACCGCTCGACGTACAGCCGCATGTTCTTCGCCGCCACATCCGTGTCCGGGTAGCGGCTCGCCAGCCACAGCCCCTCGGGCATCCGGTTCACCCACACGCACACCTGGTCGCCGTACGACACCCGCAGCAGCGCGTGCGCCCGCTGCTCGGCCCACCGCTCGGCGCCGGGGACGGAGCGGGTGTCGACGTACGACACGATCGAGTACAGGTCGGGGGAGGTGGGCCGGAAGTCCGCCCCCAGCAGGCGCAGCACCCGGGCCAGCGGCATCCGGGACAGCGGCCGGGCCGCCCGCAGCTCGTCCCGGACCGCCCGCATGGCGTCCCGCAGCCCCGTCGTGCCGTCGACGGGCACCTCGATCGGGGCGCCGCCGACGTACCAGCCGACCGAGTCGCTCCACCGGGACTTCACCCGGGTGTGGAACGGCACCACCGTCCGGTACACCGGCTGCCCACCCAGCTCGTGCACGATCAGCCCGGTCGCGGCCAGCAGCCCGACCTGGCTGCCGCCGTAGGGACGGCAGTACGCCTCGAACGCCGCCGCCTCCGCCGCGTCGGCCAGCGGCTCGCACAGCATCCGCTGGCGCGGCAGCGGGCCGCCCGGCTCCAGGCCGAGGTCCACCGGGAAGCTCGGCAGTCCGCCGTCGCAGCGCCGGATGAACTCGCGCCAGCGGGCCACGATCGCGTGCTGCGCGTCGATGCCGTCGGCGTCCGCACGCTCCAGCTCGCAGAAGTCGACGTAACTCGCGGCCGGGGCCCGCTCCTCGGGCGCCCGCCCGGCCAGCCCCGCCGCGTACAGCTCGCTCACCTCGGCGGCGATCCGGGTCAGCGAGTAGGCGTCGACATTGCTGTGGTCGAACGCCATGTAGACGCTGGTGTCGTGCTCCCGGACCACCGCCGTGTAGATCAGATTCGGCCAGTGCAGCGCGTCCGCGACGGTGTCGAAGCGGTCCTGGAGATGCCGGACCAGGCCGTCCGCGTCGGGGAAGTGGCCGGCCTCCTGCCGGTGCAGCAGGACGGCGTCGGCGTCGAGCGTGAACCGGCGCAGCTCGTCCCCGCCGGGACCCGCCCAGCGGAAGCCGCTGCGCAGCGTCTCGTGCCGTACGGTCCAGGCGCGCAACGCCTCCTGGAGCACGTCGAGGTCGACCGGACCGGGCAGGTCGAAGGCGGTGCCGAGCCAGGTCGGCACGAACAGGCCGTCATCCCGTACGCACTTGGCGGTCCGGATGTGCGACTCCTGGATGTAGGCAGGCGGCCGGGAGTCCTCCGGCAGCGCGGTCGCCGCCGCGACGGTGGCCGGGCTCAGCGTCCACTCGACGAGCCGTCCCGGCCGGACCTCGCAGCGCTGGATGTCAGTGATTCGCACGCCTCTCCTATCGCAGAAGGGGCCCCTGGCTGGATGTGGGCCCCCTCAAGGCAATGCCGTGGGAGGCGGCGGGGACATGCCCGTCCGGTTCATTTCCACTCAACGGGTGGCGGGGCGAACGCGGGGCTGATTAACCGACGGTGGCGCTCACCCCTCCGCCGCCACCGCCCGCCAGATCCGCTCCGGCAGCAGCAGCGCCGCCTGGTCGAGATCCACGGCGTCCGGGGCGTCCGCGCCGGACAGGTGGCGGCGGGCGACCGCGGTGACCGGGCCGAGGATGAGCGCCTCCAGCAGCGGCGCCGGGAGCGGGGCCAGCTCTCCTGCGTCGACGTACGCCTGCGCCCACTGGGCCAGGGGGGACAGCCGGGCCTCCTGGGCGTCCCGGAGCCGCCGCCCGTCGGCCATGCCCTGCCGGTCGGCGTAGGCGGAGTGCAGCAGCCGGCCGGCGTCCGGGTGGTCCTGGACGAAGCGCAGATAGGCGCCGACCAGCGCGCGGATGCCGGTGTGCGCCGTGCGCGTGCCCTCCAGCGCCTGGACCAGGTCCCCGAGCAGCCGCTCCAGCCACCGCATCACCAGCGCGTTCATCAGTCCGTCGATGCTGCCGAAGTGGTGGTAGAGGCTGCCCAGGCTGACCCCGCTGGCCCGGGTGACGGCGCCCACGGTCAGCCCCTGGTCACCCGCCTCGGCGTACACGCGCAGGGCGGCGTCCAGAAGGGTCTCCACGGTTGCTTCACCGCGTTGCTGCTTTCGGCTCATAGTGGAATGCTTTTCTAGAACGGTATTTTAGAAACAGTGGTCCGCCGTCGCGCCGCCACCGGTGCACATCCTCACACCCAGGAGCCGCCCATGTCCTCGCCCACGCCCCCCGAGTCGAAGAGACCGGGCATGGCCTGCCTGGGCGTGCTCGGGGTCATCGCCTTCGTGGTGATCCTCCTGGTGGTGGTCAACCAGGGCGGGAACGGGGACGGTGCGTCCGACGACGCCGGCACGTCCCCGTCGCCGTACACGCTGACCAGCGGCCCGTACACGCCGAGCAGCGAGCCCAGCGATGCGTACAGCAGCGACCCGTACCCCAGTGACCCGTACTCCAGCGACCCGTACTCCAGCGACCCCTACAGCAGCCCCACCCCGGAGCCCAGCCCCTACACCTCCGGCACCTGCCTCAACGGCACCCTGCCCGACTCCACGACCGCCCAGTCGGTCAGCGGCGTGGACGAGGTCTCCTGCTCGGCGTCCGACGCGCACTACAAGGTCATCGAAACCATCCCGCTGACCTCGGACATGAGCCGCTGCAACGCCAACCCCCGTACGCAGTACGCCTTTTCCTCGCGCTACACGCTCAACGGAGCCACGGTCAACGAGTACGTTTACTGCCTCGTGGGACTCGGGTCCTACGCGCGCTGAGCCAGGGGGAGAAACGTGAACGGGGAAAACGGGGAACTGCACGGGGTGGAGCCGCTGGAGGCCGACGACCCCCCGCGGATCGGGCCCATCCCGCTCGTCGGCCGGCTCGGGGCCGGCGGCATGGGGCGGGTCTACCTCGGTGTGCACGAGGGGCGGTACGCCGCCGTCAAGCAGGTGCTGCCGTCGGTCGTCGCCGAGGACCAGGACTTCGTCCGCCGCTTCGGCCACGAACTGGACAACCTCGCCCGGCTGCCCGCGGACGCCACCGCGCCGCTGCTCGCCGGGGACCGCGACGCCCGGCCGCCGTGGTTCGCCACCGCGTACGTGCCCGGCCTGACCCTGCGCGAGGCCGTCGAGGCGCACGGCGGGCCGCTGCCGGCCGAGTCGCTGTGGCTGCTGCTGCGCGAGGCGGCGGCGGGGCTGGCCGCGGTGCACGCCCTCGACATGGTCCACCGGGACATCAAGCCGTCCAACGTCATGCTGACCCTGGACGGGGTCACCCTGATCGACTTCGGGGTCGCCCGGGCGGCCGAGCAGAGCCAGCTCACCCGCACCGGGATGGTGGTGGGCACCCCGGCCTACATGTCCCCCGAACAGGCCTCCGGCGCCCGGCGGCTGACCGGCGCGGTGGACGTCTTCGCGCTCGGCTCGGTGGTGGCCTACGCGGGCTCCGGCCGCCCGCCGTTCGGCGAGGAGTCCGGGCACGGGGTGCTGTACCGGATCGTGCACGAGCAGCCCGACCTGGCCGAACTCCGGGAGCTGGACCCGGCGTTGGCCGATGTGGTCGCCGACTGCCTGGACAAGGACCCCGAGGGCCGGCCCACCGCGGCGGAGCTGGCCGAACGGGCCGCCACCCGGGTGCCGTCCGCCGACCCCCTGTGGCCCGCCGCCGTCACCGAACGCCTGCGCACCCGGGCGGAGTTCGCCGCGCGGGTGCCCGAGGTGCCGCCCGTCACCGCGGAGGAACCGGCCGGGGAGCCGGCCGAGGAACCGGCCGCGGGGGAGAAGGGCAAGGCGCCGGAGCCCGAGCCCGAGCCCGGGTCCGGGCCGGAGGTCGTCGTGCGGGGCGGGGCGGTACGGCCGGAGCGGCGCCGCCGTACCCGGGTGCTCGTGGGGGTCGTACCGATCGTGGTCGGTGCCGGCGTGGCCACCCTCGCCTTCCAGCTGGCGCCGTACGTCCGCGACAGCCACCGGGACGGCAGCGCCGGCCGCCCCGGACCCTCCGCCGCCGTGACCGCCGAGCCCGTGCCCGGCGCCTCCTCCGGGAGCCCCTCGGCCGCGTCACCGAAGCCGAGCGGGAAGCCGGGCGGTAAGGCGAGCGGCAAGGCGTCGGCGTCCCCGGCGGGCGCCAAGAAGGGCGGCGACCGGACGGCGGGTCGGGACCACCGGGGCGGCGGCGGGTCAGGCGGCACGAGCACGACGGACGGCGGCTCCGGCACGGGTGGTGGGACGAGTACGACCGGCGGCTCGGGCAGCACAGGGGGCACCATCGGAGGCTCCACCGGCGGAACCAGCGGGACCGGCGGGACCGGCGGGACTGGCGGGACCGGCGGCAGCGGCGGCTCCACCGGCGGTTCGACCACGGGCGGCGGCTCCACCGGCGGCGGCGGTTCGACCGGCGCCAGCCCCTTCCGGCTGAAGAACGGCGAGAACGACAAGTGCCTGATCCAGGTCTACGGCTCCACCGGCTTCGGTGAGTGCACGGCCGCGTCCGCCCGCTGGACCTTCCGCAGCGCCTCCGACGGCACCGTGAAGGTCGTGAACGTCTCCACCGGCTCCTGCCTGAGCGCCAACGGCAAGAACCAGGCCGTCTTCGTCGGCGACTGCGCCCAGGGCGGCAGCAACCTGCGCTGGCGCACGGGGTCCGGGAACTCCCTGAGCACCGCCTACGACGGCGGCTGCCTCGACATCGCCTTCGGCGGCGGAGTCGCCGAGGCGACCTGCTCCTCCGGTACCTCCTCCCAGAGCTGGGCCAGGATCTGACCGACCGCCCTGACCTGGGCTCATCGGCACCGCCGATGGGCCCATCGGCAGGACGCCCCAGCGGCCCGTGGACCCGGGCCCGCGGACCTTCGTAGCGTCCCTGCCATGACCCCGGAGAACAAGGGCACGGCCCAGCTCACGACCGCGATGGTGCTGTCCGGCACCCTCGGTGTCTTCGTCGTCCAGTCGGGCGCCTCGCCCTTCGACGTCGTCTTCTTCCGCGTGCTGTTCGGCGCCCTGGCGCTGGGCGGCTATGTCCTGGCCCGCGGCTGGCTCCGCGACCACGGCTTCACCCCGCGCACCCTCGGACTCGCCGTCCTCGGCGGGGTGTTCATCGTCCTCAACTGGGTGCTGCTGTTCCAGTCGTACCGCAACACGTCCATCTCGGTGGCCACCGTCGTCTACCACACCCAGCCCTTCTACGTGGTGCTCCTCGGCGCCCTCCTCTTCCGCGAGCGGCTCACCGCCGCCAAGGCCGGCTGGATCGCGCTCGCCTTCGCGGGCCTGATCCTGGTCTCGGGCGTCACCCCCGCCGACTTCACCACCGGCGGCAGCTACCTCACCGGCATCGGCCAGGCCCTGCTCGCCGCGCTCCTGTACGGCCTGTCCACGCTGGTCACCAAGCGGATCAGCGGGGTCCGCCCGCATCTGATCGCCCTCGTCCAGGTCCTGGTCGGCATCCCGCTGCTGCTGCCCTTCGCCGACTTCGGCGCCATGAGCGGCACCGGCTGGCGCTGGGGCTGGCTGGTCGGCCTCGGACTGATCCACACCGGCGTGATGTACGTCCTGATGTACGCCGCCTACGCCAAGCTGCCCACCGCCAAGATCGCCGTACTCGCCTTCGTCTACCCGGCGGTCGCGATGCTCATGGACTGGGCGGTGTACGGCCACCACATCGGAGCCGTCCAGGCGCTGGGCGTGCCGCTGATCGTCACGGCCAGCCTCAAGGTCACCCTGGCTCGGCCAGCAGCGCCCGCGCCCGCTCCACGAACAGCCGGGCGTGCGCCGGAAGCCGCTTCCCGGCCCGCCACGCGAGCTGCGTGCGAAGCGTGAACGGAGGCTCCCAGCCGAGCCGGACCAGCGAGCCCCCGGCGAGTTCCGCGGCGACCGTCACCTCGGGCAGCAGTGCGATCCCGAGGCCGGTCGCCACCGCGCGCTTGGTCGCCTCGATCGTGCCGAACTCCATGAACTCCACCGGCCCGGCGGCGGCCAGCTCCCGCTCGAACAGATCCCGGTAGGCGCAGCCCGGCTCGGTCGCCAGCAGCCGCTCCCCGGTCAGCTCGGCGGTGGTCACCGAGGAGCCGGCCCGCGCGTGTCCCGGGGCCGCGACCAGCGCCAGCGTCTCCGCCGTCAGCACCAGGGCCTCCAGCCCCGGGTGGACGGTCTCCTCCTCCATCAGGAACCCGACGTCGTAGGTGCCCTGCCTGAGCGCCTGCCGGGTCTCGTCGCCGATGGTGGTGCGCAGGGCCAGCCGCACCCGGGGGTGACGGTGGTGGAAGTACTCCAGCAGCGGCGGCAGCCGGTAGGAGGTGAGCGACTCCATGGTGCCGACGGTCAGGGTCCCCTCCGGCTCCTCCGGCTCCGCGACCGCCGCCCGGGCCTCCGCGGCCAGTTCGATGATCCGCCGGGCGTACGGCAGCAGCCGCTCGCCCGCGTCGGTGAGCCGGATCCGGCCGCCCAGCCGGTCGAACAGCTCCACCCCGAGGGACGACTCCAGCGCCCGCACCTGACTCGTCACACTCGACTGGGCGTACGACAGCTCGGCCGCGGCCCGGGTGAAGCTCAGGACGGTGGCGACCTTCTCGAAGGTCACGAGCAGCCGGAGTTCCACGCCTCAGCCCTTCCCGGGGTCGTCGTCCCTCCCGAGGGAACGGAGGAAGTCGGGGTTGTCGTCGGGGGCGACCCAGCCGGGCCCGGAGACATCCGCCGCGGTGCGCCGCACCCGGCCCGTGATCAGCCAGGCGACCGGCCCGACCAGCACCTCGCCGAAGAGCAGGATGATGATCACCCACACCACCTTCGGCAGGTGGCGCACCTCGTCCTCGGGGGTGTTCAGACAGTCCACGAACGCGTAGATCCACAGCGCCAGGACCAGCAGGAACGGCAGATACCTGAGCATGGTGGTGTGATCTCCCCGAGAGGTGAGCCGGGCCCCGGTGACCGGCCCAGGTTAGCGGGTGGCAGATACTGGGACGCATGGCTTACGACGATCTTCGCTCCCTGCTGCGGGCGCTGGAGCGCGAGGGAGACCTCAAGCGCATCAAGGCCGAGGTGGACCCCTACCTGGAAGTCGGGGAGATCGTCGACCGGGTGCAGAAGTCCGGCGGCCCGGCGCTGCTCTTCGAGAACGTCAAGGGCTCCGCGATGCCCCTGGCGATGAACGTCTTCGGTACCGACCGCCGCCTCCTCAAGGCGCTCGGCCTGAAGTCGTACGGCGAGATCTCGGAGCGGATCGGCGGACTGCTCCGCCCCGAGCTGCCGCACGGCTTCGTCGGCGTCCGCGAGGCCTTCGGCAAGCTCGGCGCGATGGCCCACGTACCGCCGAAGAAGGTCAAGGAGGCCCCCGTGCAGGAGGTCGTCCTGCACGGCGACGAGGTGGACCTCGACCGGCTCCCCGCCCTGTTCACCTGGCCCAAGGACGGCGGCTCCTTCTTCAACCTGGGGCTCACCCACACCAAGGACCCCGAGACCGGCATCCGCAACCTGGGCCTGTACCGCCTCCAGCGGCACGACCGGCGCACCATCGGCATGCACTGGCAGATCCACAAGGACAGCCGGAACCACTACCAGGTCGCCGCGCGCCGGGGCGAGCGCCTCCCGGTCGCCATCGCCTTCGGCTGCCCCCCGGCCGTCACCTACGCCTCCACCGCCCCGCTCCCCGGCGACATCGACGAGTACCTCTTCGCCGGGTTCATCGCGGGCAAGCGGATCGAGATGGTCGACTGCAAGACGGTCCCGCTCCAGGTCCCGGCCAACGCCGAGGTGGTGCTGGAGGGCTGGCTGGAGCCGGGCGAGATGCTCCCGGAGGGCCCGTTCGGCGACCACACCGGCTTCTACACCCCGCAGGAACCCTTCCCGGCGCTGAAGATCGACTGCGTCACCATGCGCAGGCGCCCGCTGCTCCAGTCGATCGTCGTCGGGCGCCCCCCGACGGAGGACGGCCCGCTCGGCCGCGCCACGGAACGCTTCTTCCTGCCCCTCCTCAAGATCATCGTCCCGGACATCGTGGACTACCACCTGCCCGAGGCCGGCGGTTTCCACAACTGCGCGATCGTCTCGATCGACAAGAAGTACCCGAAGCACGCGCAGAAGGTGATGCACGCCGTCTGGGGGGCACACATGATGTCCCTGACCAAGCTGATCGTGGTGGTCGACGCCGACTGCGACGTCCACGATCTGCACGAGGTCGCCTGGCGCGCCCTCGGCAACACCGACTACGCCCGTGACCTCACGGTCGCCGAAGGACCCGTCGACCACCTCGACCACGCCTCGTACCAGCAGTTCTGGGGCGGCAAGGCGGGCATCGACGCCACGAAGAAGTGGCCGGAGGAGGGCTACACCCGGGACGGCGGCTGGCCGGACATGGTGGAGTCCGACCCGGCCACGGCGGCCCTGGTGGACCGCCGCTGGAGGGAGTACGGACTGTGACCAGCGCCTCCGCCGCGATCCCCCGACCGGGACGCACCAAAGCCTTCCTGCGCCTCGTGATGATCGAGCACTCGGTCTTCGCGCTGCCCTTCGCCTACATCGCCTCGCTGACCGCGATGTACCAGTGGGACCGGAACATCCACTGGGGCCGGCTGCTGCTGGTCACGGTCTGCATGGTCGGCCTGCGCACCTTCGCGATGGCGGTCAACCGGATCATCGACCGCGAGATCGACGCCCGGAACCCGCGCACCGCCCAGCGCGAGCTGGTGACCGGCGCGATGTCCGTCCGGCACGCCTGGACCGGCGCCCTGATCGCCCTGGTGGTCTTCCTGGGCGCCGCCGCCCTGCTCAACCCGCTGTGCCTGGCGCTGGCCCCGGTCGCGGTGATCCCGATGGTGGTCTACCCGTACGGGAAACGCTTCACCAACTTCCCGCAGGCCATCCTGGGCCTCGCCCAGGCCATGGGCCCGGTCGGCGGCTGGCTGGCGATCAGCGGGGAGTGGTCCTGGGACGCGGTGATCCTCGGCCTCGCCGTGGGCATCTGGATCGGCGGCTTCGACCTGATCTACGCCTGCCAGGACGTCGAGACCGACCGCGAGACCGGCGTCAAGTCGGTACCGGCCCGCTTCGGCATCCCGGCGGCCATCTGGGGCGCGCGGGTCTGCCACACGGTCACCACGGCCCTGCTGGCCTGGTACGGCGTGGCCACCGGCGCCGGGGCCTTCTTCTGGCTGGGCCTGCTGATCGTCGCGGGCGCCTTCTGCTACGAGCACCGCATCGTGCGCCCCCACGACCTCTCCCGCCTGAACAGGGCCTTCTTCTCGGTCAACGGCTTCATCGGCATTGCCCTGTTCGTGTGCGCTCTGCTCGATCTCCTGGTCCGGGGCCTGACCGTCTGAGTAGCCTCCGGCTGTGTGGGCGCTGCCCCTCGATCCCACGGCGCCCCACCCGTCCTGAGCGGTTGCCGACCCACCGGTACGCTCAAGGGGTGAACGCAGGAGAAAAGCAGCGCGTGCCTTGGATCGTAGGGGTGTCCGGTGCGTCCGGCACCCCGTATGCCGCCGCTGTCCTGCGTGCGCTGCTCGCCGCCGGGGAGAGCGTGGACCTGGTGGTGTCCCGGGCCTCCCGGCTGACGCTGCTGGACGAGACGGGGCTGCCGTTCCGGGACGCCCACTGGCGAGGCGACCTGCGGGAGTGGCTGACCCGGGGCGCCGACGGCAAGCCCGGCACCTTCGAGGCGGACGTCAGCGGGGTGCGGTACTGGAGCGCGGGCGATCTCGCCGCCGGTCCGTCCTCGGGGTCGTACCCGGCGAAGGGCATGATCGTCGTCCCGGCCTCGACGGCCTGTGTCGCGGGTGTGGCGCTCGGCCTGTCCAAGGACCTGCTCCAGCGCGCGGCGAGCGTCACGCTCAAGGAGCGCCGGACGCTGGTGGTGGCCGTACGGGAGACCCCGCTCACCGGCCAGACGCTGCGCCACCTGGTCACGCTGGACGACGCCGGCGCCCATGTCGTGCCGACCTCGCCCGCCTTCTACGCGGGGGCCACGCACATCCAGGACCTGGTGGACTTCGTGGCCGGGCGGGTGCTGGACGCGGCGGGCGTCGAGCACGGCCTGTACCGGCGCTGGCGGGGCGAGCTGGGCGGCGGCGCGACGGACCACCCACCGGGCGGCTAGGGCAAGCAGAGCAGTACCCCCATTCACTTCATTCGCTTCAGGAACTTTCACCGGAAGGCTTCGATCGCATGGACGCGGTGGACAGGCAGCTCATCCAGGCCCTGAGGGAGAACGGCCGGGCCTCCTACGCGGAGCTGGGACGCCTCGTCGGACTGTCGGGACCCAGCGTCACCGACCGCATCAACCGGCTGGAGGCGGCCGGTGTCATCACCGGCTACCGCGCCACGGTCGACGCGGCCTCGCTGGGCCTCGGCGTCACCGCGCTGATCGGCATCTCGCTGTCCGACGCCGCCGACCACGAGGACGTGGCGCAGCGGCTGCGGGACCTGCCGGAGATCGAGGACTGCTGGTTCATCGCCGGTGACGACTCCTTCATGCTCAAGGTGCGCTCGACGGACGTCGACGGTCTGGAGAAGACCATCCGGCGGCTGAGCGGCACCAAGGGCGTCTCCCGGACCCGCACCACCATCGTGCTGTCCACCAAGTGGGAGAACCGGGTCGGGGAGCTGCCCGAAGAGGTGTAGGGATACCGTTGGTCGGAACTGTCGTGGAAAGGGCGTGTTGGCATGGACGTCGGGCTCAAGCGCGAGCTGGAGGAGAAGGTCCGCTCCGGTGAGCGGCTGACCCGCGAGGACGGCATCGCGCTGTACGAGTCGGACGACCTGGCGTGGCTGGGCGGCCTCGCGCACGAGGTCCGCACCCGTAAGAACGGTGACGTGGTCCACTTCAACGTCAACCGGCACCTGAACATGACCAACGTGTGCACCGCGTCCTGCGCGTACTGCTCGTTCCAGCGCAAGCCGGGCGAGAAGGACGCGTACACGATGCGCATCGAGGAGGCCGTCCGGCTCGCCAAGGCGATGGAGTCGGAGAACCTCACCGAGCTGCACATCGTCAACGGCCTGCACCCGAACCTGCCGTGGCGCTACTACCCGCGCTCCCTGCGCGAGCTGAAGGCCGCCCTCCCGAACGTCTCCCTGAAGGCCTTCACGGCGACGGAGATCCACCACTTCGAGAGCATCAGCGGCCTGTCCGCCTCGGAGATCCTGGACGAGCTGATCGACGCGGGCCTGGAGTCCCTCACCGGCGGCGGTGCGGAGATCTTCGACTGGGAGGTCCGCCAGCACATCGTGGACCACCGGACCCACTGGGAGGACTGGTCCCGGATCCACCGGCTGGCGCACGAGAAGGGTCTGAAGACCCCGTGCACCATGCTGTACGGCCACATCGAGGAGCCCCGCCACCGCGTCGACCACGTCCTGCGGCTGCGCGAGCTCCAGGACGAGACCGGCGGCTTCCAGGTCTTCATCCCGCTGCGCTACCAGCACGACTTCGTGGACATGAAGGACGGCAAGGTCCGCAACCGGCTCCAGGCGCGCACCCAGATGGCGACCGGCGCCGAGGCGCTGAAGACCTTCGCCGTCTCCCGGCTGCTCTTCGACAACGTCCCGCACGTCAAGGTGTTCTGGGTGATGCACGGCGTGCAGACCGCCCAGCTGGCCCTTCAGCACGGCGCCGACGACATGGACGGCTCGGTCGTGGAGTACAAGATCACCCACGACGCGGACAACTACGGCACGCCGAACAAGCTGACCCGTGAGGACCTGCTGGAGCTGATCCGCGACGCGGGCTTCCGCCCGGTGGAGCGCAACACCCGCTACGAGATCATCCGCGAGTACGACGCCCCGGACCCCACCCGCCGCGACTCCCCCCAGCCGATGCGGGTCTGACTTAAGGGGCGCGGGGCTGTGCCTGATATGCGGCTCCGCCGCGTGGGCGCGACCAGCCACAACGCACCCGCACCCGGCGACGGCCAATCGCACCCCCCCGTTCCCCGCGCCAAACACCGGGTACTCGCCAAGACATGGCCAAGGCACCGGAATCCGCCTACACGGCGGAGCCCTTCGTGCCGGAGGGCGCCGATCTCCGCACCCTCCGGCAGGCCGCCGCCGACTGCCGGGGCTGCCCCCTGCACGAGAACGCCACGCAGACCGTCTTCGGCACCGGGAACGCCCACGCCCGCGTGATGCTCGTGGGCGAACAGCCCGGCGACCAGGAGGACCGGCAGGGCAGGCCCTTCGTCGGCCCCGCCGGCAAACTCCTCGACCGGGCGCTGGAGGAAGCCGGCCTGGACCCGGCGGACGCCTACGTCACCAACGCGGTCAAGCACTTCAAGTTCACCCAGGCCGAACCCCGTAAGCGCCGGATCCACAAGGCGCCGAACCTGCGCGAGATGACCGCGTGCGGCCCCTGGCTCGCGGCGGAGCTGGCGCTCGTGGAGCCGGAGCTGATCGTGGTGCTCGGCGCGACGGCAGGCAAGGCGCTGCTCGGCTCCTCCTTCCGGGTGGGAGAGGTGCGCGGCACGGTCCTGGAGCGGGAGATCCACGGGCGGCCCGAGCGGCTGGTGCCGACCGTCCATCCGTCCTCGGTGCTGCGGGCGCAGGACGACGCCGACCGCAAGGCCGCCTACCAGGGACTCGTCGACGATCTGAAAGTGGCTGCACGCGCCCTGAAGTAATGGGTACGATCGGCGCATGGCCCTTACCTTCACCCTGGACCCCGCCGTCACCCCGGACCTGCGCGACGGCATCCTCGATCTGTGGACCGATGTCAGCAACGCGGGCGGAGCGGTCGGTTTCGTCCCCCCGGTGGACCGTGCGGAGGTCCGCCCGGAGCTGGTGAAGCACTTCGCGGCCATGGCCGAGGGCCGGCACCGGCTGCTCGTCGGCCGGGACGAGACGGGCGCGGTGGCCGCGACCGCCTTCTTCTCCTTCAACACGCACCGGCTGATGACGCACTGGGTGTGGCTGTACACGGTGATGGTCCACCCCTCACACCAGGGCAAGGGCTACGGCCGTGAGCTGCTGGCGGCGGCCGAGGACGCGGCCCGCACCTTCGAGGGCATCGAGGCGATCCGGCTCACCTGCCGGGGCGGCCTGGGGCTGGAGCGCTTCTACGCCTCCTGCGGCTACAAGGAGGTCGGCCGGGTGCCCGCAGCGATCCGGGTCGCGCCCGGCGACGACCGCGACGACATCTTCATGCTGCTGCCGCTGGGCTGACCCGCCGCCCCCGACCCCCCTGCAAGATCCCTTCCGGTTCGTGCTTCACTGGACGATGACCCCTTTTGGAATCGGACGAGTGGATTGAGATGCTCCGCTACACGCTGATGCGCCTCGGTATCTTCGCGGGCTGCCTCGTGGTCGTCTGGGGAGCCGTCTACTCCGGCATCTTCCCGCGCGGCTTCGGCGACTCCAACGGCCTGTGGGTCCTGCTGCTCGCCCTGATCGTCTCGGCGCCGATCAGCTGGGTGGTGCTGCGCCGGGAGCGCGACCGCGCCTCCGAGAAGATCGTGGGCAGGGTCGACCGGATGAAGGCCAACCTGGAGGCCAGCCGCAGCCAGGAGGACGTCGCCGACGACACCGCTCGGGCGCAGGGCGAGGCCGCCGCGTCCAACTAGTCTTGCCCTCATGGGTGGGGCGAAGACCAAGCGGATGCCGAGGGCGGTGCGGGAGCAGCAGATGCTCGACGCCGCCGTGCGCATCTTCGGCCAGCGGGGCTATATGGCCGCCTCCATGGACGAGATCGCCGAACTGGCGGGCGTGTCCAAGCCGTTGGTCTATCTCTATCTGAACTCCAAGGAAGACCTCTTCACCGCCTGCATCCGCCGCGAGGCCGCCGCGCTGACGGGGGCCGTGCGGGCGGCGGTCCGTCCCGGCCTGTCCGCCGACCGGCAGCTGTGGGACGGGCTCCAGGCGTTCTTCGCGCACACCGCCGAGCATCCGGACGGCTGGACGGTGCTGCACCTCCAGGCCCGTACACACGGGGAGCCGTTCGCGGCCGAGGCCGCCGCGATGCGTGCGGAGATCGTCGCGTTCGTGACCCGGCTGGTGGCGGTGGCGGCACGGGAGGCCCACCAGGACCCCGATCTGCCCGAACACGAGGTCGCCGGTCTGGCCGAGGCGCTGGTCGGCGCCGCCGAGTCCCTGGCCGCGTGGGCCAACGCCACCCCAGGAGTCACCGCCCGCCAATCGGCCTCCACCCTGATGAACTTCGCCTGGTCAGGCCTGGGCAACCTCATGCGGGGACGCCCCTGGATCCCGCCGGCCGGCTGAGTGCCCCGCAGGGGCGCGGGGAACTGCGCGCAGAGGACCCCCTCACCCGCACCCGGCAACGGACCAGCACCCCCACGCGCCTACCCCACCGCCCCCCACACCTGCACCCTTCCCCCCTCCCCCCGCACCTCGAACCGCCCCGCGCCGTCCGCCCCGTACCGCACCGTGCCCGGCAGCAGCACCGGCGCCAGGAACCGGGCCCGCACCACGGCGGAGCCCTCCGTGCCGTGGGCGGCGAGGCAGCGGGCCAGGGTCCACATGCCGTGGGCGATGGCGCGGGGGAAGCCGAAGAGGCGGGCGGTGAGCGGGTGCAGATGGATGGGGTTCCGGTCGCCCGACACGGCGCCGTAGCGGCGGCCGATGTCCCCGCCGAGCCGCCACTCGGCGCGCACGGGCAGCGGAGCCTCTTCCCTGAGGTCCCGGACCTCGCGCACCGTCCCGGCCTCGGTGCGATGCCGGGTCAGATAGGTGCTGCGGGACTCCCACGCCAGGCCGGCGTCGTCGCGCAGCTCGGTCACCACCGTGGCCTCCGTGCCGCGCCGGTGTGCGGCCAGGCCCTCGACGTACACGGCGAGTTCGTACGCACCGGTGGCCGCGAGGCCCTTGTGCCGGACGATCTCGATCGAGGTGTGCACCAGGCCCAGCAGCGGCAGCGGGAAGTCCGGGCCGCTCATCAGCCGCATGGCCAGCGGGAAGCCGAGGACGTGCGGATAGGTGACGGGCAGGGCGTCCGCGCCGGTGGCGAAGCCGCAGACCCGCTCGTACGCGGCCAGGCGGGCCAGGTCGACGCGCAGGCCGGGCAGGACCAGGCGGGTGCGGGGGAACTCCGCGTCCGGTGAGGGCCGTTTGAACGGTGAGCGCAGGGCGCCGCGCGCCAGCAGCGGGGCGAGCGCGGGCGCGGAGGTCAGGGTGATGGCGCCGGCCATGGACGACTCCCGTACGACTCGGTCCCAGATCCTTACTGGAGAGTAAGGTTACCGGAGGTAAGTAGGGTGTGCACCTTGCACATCCCCGTCCCCGGACCATCCCGGAACCCGCACAATCCCCCCACGAGGGACCCGTACGATCACCTCCCTACCGCCGGTAACCGGTCTCTTCCGCTCTTCACCGGTGAACGCCTCTGCGCGCGAGGCGCGTACGTCACGGAATACCCGCAGCACATGCAGCACAGCGGTGCACCGCCGCCCGCCCGAGGAGCCGCCCGTGTCCACTTCGTACCCGACCAGCCCCGTCTCCTCCGGCTCCGCCGCCCCGCAGGCCCCGGTCTCCGCCACCGACTACGACGGCCGCCCGGTCCTGGTCGAGCCCTCGGTCCAGCGGCTGGACGGGGCCGTACGGGAGGTGTCCGTACCGCCGTTCGCGCCGCCGGTCACCCATGGCTCGCTCGCCGACCTGCCCTTCGACAACGCCGAGGCGGCCCCCGCCCAGGTCGTCCTCAGCCGCAGGCTCCCCGACGGCCGCTGGACGGACGTGACGGCCGCGCGGTTCGCGGAACAGGTGCTCGCGGTGGCCAAGGGGCTGATCGCCGAGGGGCTCGCCCCGGGCGACCGGATCGCCGTCATGGCCCGCACCCGGTACGAATGGACCCTGCTCGACTTCGCCGCCTGGGCGGCCGGCCTGGTGACCGTGCCCGTCTACCCGACCTCCTCGGTCTTCCAGACCCGCTGGATCCTGCACGACTCCGGCGCGGTCGCCCTGGTCACCGAGACCCCCGCCCAGGCCTCCGCCCTCGGCCCCGAACTCCAGCACCTGCCCGACCTGCGGCATGTGTGGGTGATGGACCAGGGGCACGTGGAGTGGCTCGCCGAGGCCGGTGCGCAGGTGCCGGACGCCGAGGTCGGCGTACGCCGGGGCATGCTCGGACCCGGCACGCTCGCCACCCTCGTCTACACCTCGGGCACCACCGGCCGCCCCAAGGGCTGCGCCCTCTCCCACGGCAACTTCCTCGCCGAGACCGACAACGCCGTCGAACTGCTCTACCCGGTCTTCAAGGCGCAGGACGAGAGCCCGTCGGTGCTCCTCTTCCTGCCCATGTCCCATGTCTTCGGCCGGATGGTGGCCATCGCGTGCGTACGGGCCCGGGTGCGCCTCGGGCACGCCCCGAGCCTGGCCCCCGAGGACCTCCTGCCGGACCTCGCCGCGTTCCGGCCGACCTGTCTGCTGACCATCCCGTACATGCTGGAGAAGATCTACAACTCCGCCCGGGCCAAGGCCGAGTCGGGCGGCCGGGCGGCGGTCTTCGACCGGGCGGCGACGGTGGCCCGGCGCTACGGCGAGGCGCTGGAGGCCCGCCAGACCGGCACCGGCAGCGGCCCGAGCCGCGCGCTGAAGACCGCCCGCGCCTTCTACGACCCGCTCGTCTACCGCAAGATCCGCACCGCCATGGGCGGCCGGGTCCGGCACGCCATCTGCGGCGGCTCCCCGCTCGGCCGCCGCCTGGCCGCCTTCTACGCGGGCGCCGGCATCGAGATCTTCGAGGGGTACGGCCTGACCGAGACCACCGGTGCCACCACCGTCACCCCGCCGCTCAAGCCCCGCCTCGGCACGGTCGGCTGGCCGCTGCCCGGCACCCGGGTGCGGATCGCGGCGGACGGCGAGATCCTGGTCGCCGGCGACCATGTCCTGCGCGGCTACTGGGATCCGCAGGCCGGCGGTGTCGTCCCCGCGACCCGGGACGGCTGGCTGCCGACGGGCGACCTCGGCCGGCTGGACGACGAGGGCTATCTCACCATCACCGGCCGCAAGAAGGAGCTGCTGATCACGGCGGGCGGCAAGTCGGTGGCGCCGGCCCCGCTGGAGAACTGGCTGCGCCAGCACCCGCTGATCTCCCAGGTGATGCTGGTCGGCGACGCCCGCCCGTATGTGGCGGCCCTCATCACCCTGGACCCGGACGGCGTCGGCCACTGGCGCCAGATGATCGGCAAGCACCCGGTGCCGCCGGAACTGCTCATCGGCGACCCGGAGTTGGAGGAGGTCCTGCAACGGGCGGTGGACGAGGCGAACAAGCTGGTCTCCCGGCCCGAGTCCATCCGCCGGTTCGCCGTGCTGCCGTACGACTTCACCGAGGCGGCGGGCCATCTCACCCCGTCGATGAAGCTCCGCCGGGAGCGGATCACGGCCGACTTCTCCGACCGGATCGAGGAGTTGTACACGCGCTGAGGGCCGACAGGCCCGCGCCGGTGGTCGGCACCCGCTCCACGCTGTTCCCGCGTCGTCCGGACTCGGCGAGGGCGCGGAGCGGGTTGCCGCCTGGGTCGGTCGCGGCCCGCAGACGATCCTCGTACCGGCCTGACGCCCAGTCAATCCTTGGGTTTTCTCCCCAACTCCAAGTGTTAGCTTGGGGACATGACCCTGGAGGACCTGCGTGTGTTCGTGGCCGTGTGCCGCGCCGGCAGCCTGAGTTCCGTCGCCCGGGACCTCGGCTGCACCCAGTCGGCCGTCAGCCAGCACGTCAAGCGGCTGGAGAAGGAGACCGGCGTCGCCCTGCTGGAGCGGCAGCCGCGCGGAGTCGTCCCGACGCAGGCCGGGCGGATGCTGGAGGCCGCCGCGGCCGAGGGGATCTCCGGCCTCGACCTCGCCGTACGGCAGCTGCGCGACCTCCGCGACGGCCACAGCGGCTATGTCCGCGTCGCCACCGGCGCCACCACCGTCCGGCACTTCATGTCCGACGCCGTGGTCACCTTCCGCCGCCGCCACCCCAGGGTCAACCTCGAGTTCCGCACGGTCAGTTCGGGCCGCAGCAGCTTCGACGCCCTCGCCGACGGCACCCTCGACCTGGCCTGGGTCACCGTCGGCCCCCCGGTCCGCGGCATCGAGCAGCGCACGGTCGTCGAACTCCCCTGGCTGCTCGCCGTCCGCGCCGACGACCCCCTCGCCGGACGGCACCGCCTGGACCCGGCCGACCTGGCCGGCGTACGGCTCATCCGGCTGCCCCCGAACTCCACCTCCGCCGTCCACCTCGACACCGCCTGCGCCGAGCTGGGCGTCCGCCTCGCCTACGAACCCAGCGTCGCCGACTGGGACACCGCCCTGCTCCTCGCCGAGCTGGGCGTCGGGCGGGCCGTGGTCCCCGCCGTACCCGGGCTGCCGGCGCCCGGCGACGGCCCGCTGCGCCTCGTCCCCCTCGCGGGCCTGCGCCCCCTGCCCGTCGGCTGGGCCGTCCGCCGCTGGGACGCCCTCAGCCCCCCGTCCCGCGCCTTCGCGGACACGGTCGTGGAGTGCAGGACCGCCGCCGCGTCCTGACCGGCCGCCACGGTCGCGGAAACCGCCCTGGCATCCCCGTCACATCTGCCCGCGCCCGTCCGTCAGTGCGGTGAGAACGCCGAGCAGACGATGCGAAGGAGCACAGCCATGGCGCACACCCCGATCTCCCGGATGCCGGACCCCACCGAGTTCGTGCCCGAGCTGGCCGACGTCAGCGCGGCCCTCTTCCGGGCCACCGGCAACCGCTCGGTGCCGCGCACCACGATCAGCCTCGTCCACCTGCGGGCCGGGCAGATCGTCGGCAACACCTATCTGACGGTGCTGAACACCGGCTTCCTCCGCAAGGCCGGGGAGACCGAGGAGCGCATCACCGCCGTCTCCTCGTGGCAGGACGCCCACTGCTTCACCGACGCCGAGCGGGCCGCCCTGGCCCTGGTGGAGGCCACCCTCCAGCCCGCCCCGCCCGGCCGGGAGCGCGTCACCGACGAGCTGTACGCCGAGGCGGCCCGGCACTACGACCAGAAGGCGCTGGCCACCCTCACCATCGCGATCGGCCAGATCAACTTCTTCGTCGCCCTGGCCGTGATCGGCAAGCCGCAGCCGGTCACCTCCCTCGCCGAGGCCCAGTGGGGCTGAGCGGCGCCGCTCAGGCCGGGCGCACCGGCTTGCGCGCCAGCAGGAAGGCCTGCGGTACGGACTCGCCGAGGCCCTCGTCCGGCTCGCGGACGGTACGCGAGCCGAGCGCGAACCCGGCCTCGGCCAGCAGCGCCGCCATCTGCTCCGGGCGGCGGCGTTCGAAGTCCAGGGTCACCGGCTGCCCCCACGGCTGGGCCAGCCGCAGCGGCTCCTCGCCCACCTGGAAGGCGAGCAGCAGATGGCCGCCGGGCGCCAGCACCCGGTGGAACTCGGCGAACAGCCGCGGCAGTTCGGCCGTGGGGGTGTGGATGCTGGAGTACCAGGAGACGACGCCGTCCAGCGTGCCGTCGGCGAGCGGCAGCTCCAGCATGGACCCCTGCTCGAAGCGGAGTCCGGGGTTCTCCCGGCGGGCGATGGCGAGCATGGCCCCGGACAGGTCGAGCCCGAACGCGGCCAGGCCGAGCGAGGCGAGGTAGGCGGTGTTGCGGCCCGGCCCGCAACCGAGATCGGCGACCTTCCCACCGGCCCCGACCAGTTCGGCGTACGCACCGATCAACGCCCGCTCCACCGGAGTGCGGGCGGTCACCCCCGGAAAATGCCCGGCGTAGTCCTCGGCGACGGTGTCGTAGAAGGTACGGGTGGCGGCGAGAAAGTCCACGTCATCGCTCATGCCCGGGACCGTACCGGGCGGCACTGACACCCCCGTCTAGGCTGCTGTGGTTTGGCCGGCTCAGAGAACGGGGGAAGTGGGCCGATGGACCACGCGACAGACGTCTTCCAGCCACTCCAGGCGGACGATCCACCGGCGGTGGCCGGTTACCGGCTCGCCGCGCGGCTCGGCGCGGGCGGCATGGGCCGGGTCTACCTCTCGCACACCCGGGGCGGCCGCCCGGTGGCGCTCAAGGTCGTACGGCCGGAGCTGGCCGACGACCCGGACTTCCGGCGGCGGTTCCGGCGGGAGATAGCGGCGGCCCGGCGGGTCCGGGGCGCGTACACCGCCGAACTGATCGACGCGGACGCGGACGGCACACCGCCCTGGCTGGCCACCCTCTACGTGCCCGGTCCCTCGCTGGCGGACGCCGTCGCCCGGCGCGGCCCGCTGCCGGTGCCGGCGGTGCTGTGGCTGATGGCGGGGGTGGCCGAGGCGCTCCAGGTGATCCACGGGGCGGGGATCGTGCACCGGGACCTGAAGCCGTCGAACGTGCTGCTGGCCGCCGACGGGCCCCGGGTGATCGACTTCGGTATCGCGCTCGCCGCCGACGGCACCGCGTACACGGCGACGGGCGGCACCGTCGGCACTCCGGTGTTCATGGCCCCCGAGCAGGCGTCCGGCGCCGAGGTCGGCACGGCGACCGATGTCTTCGCGCTCGCCCAGACCGTGGCCTTCGCGGCGCTGGGCAGGCCGCTGTACGGGGACGGCCCGGCCCTCAACGTGCTGTACCGGATCGTGCACTCCGAACCCGACCTGACCGTGCTGCCCGAGCCGCTGCGGCCGGTGCTGGCGCGGTGCCTGGCCGCCGAGCCGGCGGAGCGGGCCACGGTGGCGGAGGTCCTGGAGTGGTGCCGGACGCGGCTGGGGGAGGGGACCGACGCGGGCGGGGCACCGGCCGTGTGGCGGGACCTCGCCGGGCCCCCGGCGGTGGTGCCCGCTCCGGTGCCCGAGCCGACCCCCGCCTACACCGTGCCGGTGGTCTCGGCGCCCCGGCCCTCGCCCGGGGACGGGAAGGGCCGTCGGCGCCGCACCGTGCTGCGCGCGGCCGCCGGGGTCGCCGGGGGCGCGCTGCTGGTGGCGGCGCTGGCCTGGGCGGTCATGGACGCGCGGGGCGGGCTCGGCCACCGGGACGCGGCCGGCTCCACGACCTCCGGCGCGGGCGCCCTCGCCCGCTCGTCGCAGTCGTCGCCGTCGTCGCCAAAGTCCACCCCGGAGACCTCGGCCTCCTCCGGCCCCGCGGGGTCTTCTGCGGCGGACCCCTCCGCCCCGCCGCGGCAGCCGCAGGCCCAGGCCTACGCCCCGGTGATGGTGGACACGAAGAACTCGCTGAGCCTGGCGGACCCGTACGCCAACCTGGACAACCGCAAGGGAGACATCCGCTTCGACTGCAAGACGGTCGGATGCGAGCTGGAGAGCGACACCAGCGTGTTCGTCCAGATGTTCGGCAAGCCGGGCACCACGTACGACGACTGCCGGCTCATGCTTCACCGCGCCAACAGGCACCGGCTCCCGCTGGCCTCGGCGGCGAACGGCACCGAGATCTGCATCAAGCACTCCTCCGGTGACATCGCGCTGTTCGTGATCCAGACCAAGTCGACCGCGATGCCGGAGATCGGCTTCGTCTCCGGAGACCTGACCGTCTGGCGGAAGCCCTAGGCCACCCCGGCCATCCGCAGCAGCGCTGTTGTCGCCGCCGCGCCGATCACCACCACCGCGAAGGGGGCTCGGCGCCAGGCCAGGAGGGCGCCCACCAGGACGCCGGTGGGGCGGGCCCAGCCGGCGAAGCCGCCGGACTCGGTGAGCGCGCCGGTGGCCAGCAGGGCGGCGAGCAGGACCACCGCGCCCGCCGAGGCCAGCTGCTGCACCCGGGGCGGGACCGTCACCCGGCCGTGCAGGACCGGGCCGACCAGCCGGAAGGCGTACGTGCCGACCGCGAGGGCCAGGATCACGGCGACCGTGGCGTTCATCCGGCGACCTCCCGCCCGGCGGGCCGGCGGTGCAGGACCAGTCCGGCGAGGGCGAGCAGCACCGGCACCCCGGCCGGTACGGCGGGCGTGACCGCGAGGGCCAGGGCGGCGCCGAGCAGCGCGCACCGCCGTACCGTCGCGTCCTGGCGCAGGGTGGGCAGGATCAGCGCGACCAGGACGGCCGGGAAGGCGGCGTCCAGGCCGTAGCGGGCGGTGTCACCGAGGGCCTTGCCCGCCAGGGCGCCGGCCAGCACGCCGATGTTCCACACGGCGAACAGGCCGAGCCCGGAGATCCAGAACGCCCGCCGCCGCCGTACCGGATCGGTCTGGGCGAGGGCGAAGGCCACGGTCTCGTCGGTGACCAGGTGGGCGCCGAGCAGACGGCTCAGCCGGCCGGTGCCGATGATCTCGGCGACGGCCAGGCTGAAGGCGGCGACGCGGGTGTTCAGCAGCAGCCCGGTGGCCGCCGCGGCGACCGGCCCGCCCCCGGCGAGCAGCACCCCGACCGCGCTGAACTGGGCCGACCCCGCGTACACCACGATCGACATCAGCACGGGCACCCACACCGGCAGGCCCCCGGCGACGGAGACGGCGCCGAAGGAGACGCCCACGATGCCGCTGGCCAGCCAGACGAGGGAGCTGTCCCGCACCAGGGAGGAGTCGTCGGGGGCGGTCGGCGATGGCGGAGTGGTTGTTCGTTGTGGCGAACGCATGTTTCCTACGATGGACAGCAACCCGCCTGTCCGTCAAGGCGAACGAACGTACCGATGGAGCGAACGACATGTCCGAGGTGCCCTCCCGGCTTCCCATGGAGTGGATCGCCGCGTCCCTGAAGCGGGAGCGCGCCCGCACCGGGCTGTCCCTGTCCGAGCTGGCCAAGCGCGCCGGCATCGCCAAGTCCACGCTGTCCCAGCTGGAGGCGGCGTGCGGCAACCCGAGCATGGAGACGATCTGGGCGCTCGCGGTCGCGCTCGGCGTGCCCTTCAGCACCCTGGTGGAGTCGCCCGCGCCCAGCGTCCAGGTGCTTCGCGCCGGCGAGGGCCCGACGGTCCACTCCGACCAGTCCAGCTACCTGGCCTCACTGCTGTCCGCGAGCCCGCCCGGCGTACGCCGGGACATTTACTTCGTATGGCTGGAACCCGGGACCGTGCGGGATTCGGAGCCGCATATTCCAGGAACCACCGAGCACATCGTGGTCAGCGAGGGCCGGGTCAAGGCGGGCCCGCGCGGGGAGACCGTGGAACTCGGCCCCGGGGACTACATGTCGTACCGGGGGGATCTCGCGCACTCCTACGAGGCGCTCGCCGCGGGAACGAAGTTCGTCCTGATCATGCAGCACAGGTGAACGGAAAACGAACGGGAAAAGGCAGGAGCCCCTGCGCCGGACGGCGTGGGGCTCCTTGGGTACTGCTCTCAGGTTCTGCGATCAGGGAGAGATCAGGCGGGGGTGACGTTCTCCGCCTGCGGGCCCTTCGGGCCCTGGGTGACGTCGAAGGTCACCGCCTGGTTCTCCTCGAGGGAGCGGAAGCCGTTGGCGTTGATCGCGGAGTAGTGAACGAAGACGTCGGGGCCGCCGCCCTCCTGGGCGATGAAGCCAAAGCCCTTTTCGGCGTTGAACCACTTAACGGTTCCGGTAGCCATAAGCCCTCCTTGGGCCCAAAAGGGTTTGCCCTGCTCCAGAACCTGCAAGTGTGTAACGGTGCTGCACAACTGCATATGTCTGAAAACGACGAGAGCCCGCGGTCACATGCTCCGCAGGCTCTGTACTGCAAGGGAAACCAAACTGCAACTTGCGGCGAGCCTAGCACGCGGGCAGCCGAATGCAATAGAGGTCAAGATCACTTCACCCGGATGTTTGAACATCCGTTAGCCCGTTCGGCGGTGGGGTCGGTACGGGCACCGTACTCCACGGGGTCTAGTCTCGCGATGTGGACAATTCTCGCTCCCGGCGGCCCCGTGTCGGCCACATCCAGTTCCTGAACTGCCTGCCCCTCTACTGGGGGCTCGCGAGAACCGGCACGCTCCTCGACTTCGAGCTGACCAAGGACACGCCGGAGAAGCTCAGCGAACAGCTGGTGCGCGGCGACCTCGACATCGGCCCGATCACCCTGGTCGAGTTCCTGCGCAACGCCGACGATCTGGTCGCGTTCCCGGACATCGCCGTGGGCTGCGACGGCCCCGTCATGTCCTGCGTGATCGTCTCCCAGGTCCCGCTCGACCGGCTGGACGGCGCCCGGGTCGCCCTCGGCTCCACCTCCCGCACGTCCGTCCGCCTCGCCCAGCTGCTCCTCGCGGACCGCTACGGCGTCAAGCCCGACTACTACACCTGCCCGCCCGACCTCGGCCTGATGATGCGGGAGGCCGAGGCGGCGGTCCTCATCGGCGACGCGGCCCTGCGCGCCAACCTCCTCGACGCCCCCCGCTACGGCCTCCAGGTGCACGACCTCGGCGCGCTCTGGAAGGAGTGGACGGGCCTGCCGTTCGTCTTCGCCGTGTGGGCGGCCCGCCGGGACTACCTGGAGCGCGAGCCGGCCATCACCCGCCAGGTCCACGAGGCCTTCCTCGCCTCCCGCAACCTCTCCCTGGAGGAGGTCGGCAAGGTCGCCGAGCAGGCGGCCCAGTGGGAGGCCTTCGACGAGGCGACCCTGGAGCAGTACTTCACCACCCTCGACTTCAGCTTCGGCCCGCCGCAGCTGTCGGCGGTCGCCGAGTTCGCCCGCCGGATCGGCCCGACCACGGGCTTCCCGGCCGATGTCAGGGTGGACCTGCTTCAGCCGTAGTCACTACGGTGGGCACGGGCGCCCGACCAGGCGCCCGGGCAGAGGCGTTGGGGTGCGGGGACAAAAAACGGGGGGCGCCGTGCAGCCGCTGGAAGCCGACGAACCCACCGGCATCGGCCCCTACCGGCTGCTCGGCCGACTCGGCTCCGGCGGCATGGGCCGCGTCTACCTGGGCCGCAGCGCGGGAGGCCGCACGGTCGCCGTCAAGATCGTGCACCCGCACTTCGCGCTCGACGAGGAGTTCCGCGCCCGGTTCCGGCGCGAGGTCGCGGCCGCCCGCCGGGTCGGCGGCGCCTGGACCGCACCGGTCCTGGACGCGGACCCGGACGCCCCGGTGCCCTGGGTCGCCACCGGCTACGCCGCCGGTCCCTCCCTCGCGGCGGCCGTCGCCGCCACCGGGCCGCTGCCCGAGCACACGGTACGGGGGCTGGGCGCGGGCCTCGCCGAGGCGCTGGGCGCGGTCCACGGCCTGGGCCTGGTCCACCGGGACGTCAAACCCTCCAACGTGCTGCTGACCCTGGACGGCCCGCTCCTCATCGACTTCGGCATCGCCCGCGCCACGGACGGTACGGCGTCCCTGACCTCCACCGGTGTGTCCCTGGGCTCGCCCGGCTACATGGCGCCCGAGCAGATCCTCGGCAAGGCCGTCACGGGCGCGGCCGACGTCTTCTCCCTCGGCGCGGTCCTCGTCCACGCGGCGACCGGCGCGTCGCCCTTTCCCGGCGACTCCTCCGCCGCGCTGCTCTACAAGGTCGTGCACGAGGAGCCCGAACTGGGTTCGCTGACCGGATCGTTGCGGGAGCTCGCGCTGGCCTGCCTGGCCAAGGACCCGACGGCCCGGCCGACCCCCGCCGAGCTGAGCAACCGCCTCGCCCCCGAAGGCGCCGCCCGCCTGATCACGGGCGGCTGGCTACCGGGCCCCCTGGTGGAACAGGTCAGCCGCAGCGCCGTACACCTCCTCAACCTGGACACATCCGACACCCACCCCTCCGGCCCCCTGACCTTCCCTTCGGGAGCGCTGCACCTCGGTACGGGGTCGACGGGGTCCGGGGCGGCGGGCGGGCAGGGCCAGTTCGGTCCCGCGCCCGTGATGCGTACGCCTGCGGGCCCTGCTCCGGTCTCCGCGGCCGCCCTCACGGCCCCACCCGCGGCCGCCGACGGCGCATCCGCCCCACCGGGGCCACCCGCACCGGACACCACACCCCCACCCGAGACCCCCCACCCCACCCCCGGCCGCCTCTCCCTCAGCCTCGCCGCGACCACCACCCCCACCGAGACCGGCCACGGCCGCAAACTGAGCTGCACCCTCGCCCTCGCCGTCGCCGGCGCGCTGGCCCTCACCACCCTGGGCCTCGGCGCCCTGCTCCGCCCCTGGTTCACGGACGGCGACGAATCGGCCGGAGGCAGCAACTCCGCCCAGAGCCCGGCACCGAGCAGCGGCGCCCCCAGCGGACGGCCCGGTGTCATCCCGGCCCGTTACCTCGGCACCTGGGAGGGCCAGGCCACCGGCACCGCACTCGGCAGCACCCTCTCCATGGGCACCTTCCGGGTCACCGTCCACCAGGCCGCCGTGGGACAGGAGCTGGGCCGGCTGAAGCAGACCGACCAGATCGGCGCGGTCTGCACCGACATCCTCACCCTGAAGAAGGTGACGAGGACCCAGCTCCTCGTCACCTCGGCCGGCGCCGAGGGCAACCACCTGGGCTGCGACCCGGCACCGCACCAGATCGAGCTGACCCCGGTCGGCGACCGCCTGAAGTACACCTCGGACAGTGCGGCCGAAGGCAACCCCGAATCCCTGATGTCGAAGGTGGGCTGACGCACCGCCACCGCGTCAGGAGTCGGAGTCGGACTCCGAGATCTTGGCGAGCCGTACGGTCGCGACGATCTTCCGGATCGTCGCGTCCGGCACCTCCTCGGGCACGTTAGCGGCGCCGAAGAACGACCACGAGACCAGGTCCCCGGCGGAGTTCTTGAAGGCGAAGACCCACGCCTTGCCGTCGGTGGTGCACTTCTTCGACTTCTGCACCCCCACGGACCGGGCCGTGCCCAGGCTGCCGGTGAGACCGGAGTTCGTGGTGAACTCCTCGACGGGGCCCTGCTTCACCTTCTTCCTGTCCGGCTGGGTGTAGCCGCCGTACACCCAGGTCCCGGAGTCGGAACCGGCGATCTGCCGGGTGCTGCGGTAGCCGTTGTTGCCGCGGCTCCCCACCTCGGCAAGCGGGGTGTTCTCCGCCGTACCGTCCCCGTCGTCGTCCGAGGAGCACCACTTCTGCTTCAGGGCCGCGACATTGCGTATCGCGATGAGCGGCTTGTCCTCCGGATCCCCGTTCTTGGAGACGTACGTGACCCAACTGCGGGACAGCAGCTCCCATTGCGGCGGGACGTCGAACGCGATCCCCTGGGCCGGGTTCGTCACGACCTTCCAGCCCTTGACGGTCGCCGTCCGGGCGTCGGACGCCCGGGGATTGGCTGAACTCGCCGACGGCGACGCCGGGCCGGTCGGCCCCGGGTCGGCACCCTTGTGCTTCGCGCCGCCGAGCATCAGGAACCCGGTGACGCCCGCGGCCACCACGACGGCCGCCGCGGCGATCCCTGCGATGAGCCGGGTCCGGTTCCGCCCCCTGTTCCCGCCCGGGTCCGGGCTCGGGGTCTGATACGGGCCCGGGCTGGGGTTCTGATAGGGGTTCGGCTGGTGATAGCCGGGCTGCTGGTACGGGTTGGGGTGCTGTCCGCCCGGAGGCTGCTCTCCTGACCACATGCGCCGTAACGATACGGCGTGCCCGGTCGGGGTATCGATGCGGCTGTGACGAGTGACGAGTTGCTGTGGGCCGTGGCCGCACTGTGGGGCGCGGCGGCGGGCGCGCTGCTGCCCAGGGCCGTGCACCGGTTTGCCGTCCCGCAGGGCGAGGGCTGGCGCGAGGCGTGCGCGGACGGCCATGAGCTGCACGGCTGGCTGGGTCCGGCGCACTGCCCGCGCTGCCCGCACCGCGCCCGCGCCGGCACCGGTCTCCCCTCCGCCCCTCTTCTCGCCACCGCCACCGCCCTGGTCTGCGCCGCGCTGGCCGCCGCCACCGGCACCCGTCCCGAACTGGCCGTCTGGCTGCTGCTCGCGCCCGTCGGCGTGCTGCTGGCCGCCGTGGACTTCCGGGTCCGGCGGCTGCCCGACCCGCTCACCCTGCCGCTGGCCGGCGCCGCCCTCGCCCTGCTGGGCCTCACCGCCCTGCTGCCCGAGCACGCCGGGCACTGGACCACCGCGCTGTACGGCGCCCTCGCGCTGGGCGGCGGCTACTACGCGCTGTACCTCCTCAACCCGAGCGGCATGGGCTTCGGCGATGTGAAGCTGGCCGTGGGGATGGGCGCCGTACTCGGCTGGTACGGCTGGCCCACCGTGCTGCTCGGCACCTTCGCCGGGTTCCTGCTCGGCGCGCTGTACGGCGGAGTCCTGGTCCTGGCCCGGCGCGCGGGCCGCAAGACGGCCGTCCCGTTCGGGCCGTTCCTGCTCGCCGGCGCGCTCGCCGGACTGCTGGCCGGCGCGTACGCGGCCTGACGTCCGGCCGCCGAAACCGCTGGCGTAGGCTGGTTCGGTCCGCCCATCCGTCTCCCAACCTTGACGAAAGGGACGCCCTGGTGACCGAGAAGGCCGACCTCCAGTCTGTCCTCGACCGTGCGGCCGCCGGTGGGCGGATCACCCCGGAAGAGGCCCTCGACCTCTACCGGGACGCCCCCCTGCACGCGCTGGGCGCCGCCGCCGACGCCGTACGCCGCCGGATGTACGCGGGTACCGAGCACATCGCGACGTACATCATCGAGCGCAACATCAACTACACGAACGTGTGTGTCACGGCGTGCAAGTTCTGTGCCTTCTACGCGGCCCCGAAGGACAAGGACAAGGGCTGGACCCGCGACCTCGACGACATCCTGCGCCGCTGCGCGGAGACCGTCGAGCTGGGCGGCACCCAGATCATGTTCCAGGGCGGCCACCACCCGGACTACGGCGTCGAGTACTACGAGTCGCACTTCAAGGCCATCAAGGAGGCCTTCCCGCAGCTGGTGATCCACTCGCTGGGCGCCTCCGAGGTCGAGCACATGGCCCGGATCAGCGGCGTCTCGGTGGAGGAGGCCATCACCCGGATCCACGAGGCCGGCCTGGACTCGTTCGCGGGCGCCGGCGCGGAACTGCTCCCCGAGCGCCCCCGCAAGGCGATCGCGCCCCTCAAGGAGAGCGGCGAGCGCTGGCTGGAGATCATGGAGACCGCGCACCGGCTGGGCGTGGAGTCGACGTCGACGATGCTCATGGGCACCGGCGAGACCAACGCCGAGCGCATCGAGCACCTGCGCATGATCCGGGACGTCCAGGACCGCACGGGCGGCTTCCGGGCCTTCATCCCGTACACCTACCAGCCCGAGAACAACCATCTGAAGGGCCGCACCCAGGCGACCCTCTTCGAGTACCTGCGGATGATCGCGATCGCCCGCCTCTTCCTCGACAACGTCCGGCACATCCAGGGCTCCTGGCTCACCACGGGCAAGGAGGTCGGCCAGCTGTCGCTGCACTACGGCGCGGACGACCTCGGCTCGATCATGCTGGAGGAGAACGTCGTCTCCTCGGCGGGCGCCAAGCACCGCTCCAACCGCCTGGAGATCATCGACCTGATCCGCAAGGCGGGCCGCGTCCCGGCGCAGCGCTCGACGACGTACGAGCACCTGGTCGTGCACGACGACCCGGCGAACGACCCCGTCGACGACCGCGTGGTCTCGCACATCTCCTCCACGGCGATCGAGGGCGGCACCGCCCACCCCGAGCTGAAGCTGCTGACGTCCAGCTGAGCGCGCCGTGCTGACGATCCACGCCGACTCCAGGGGCCGGGCCCTCGCCGTCGAGGGCGAGCTGATCGCGGCCGCCGGCACCCTGGAGGAGCTGGCCGGGGCGTACCCCCGCGCGCGGGTGCGCCAGTGGCCCGGCATCCTCACTCCCGGGCTCGTCAACACGCACGGCACCGAACTGCTGGAGCAGGCGTACCACCCGGACCCCCGGGAGGCCGACGAGCTGGGCACCGAGCCGCTGACCGGCGCCGCCCTCGCCGCGCTCGCGCTCGACGACGCCCGCTGGGGTGCCAGTGCCCGGCGCGGGGCGCAGCGCATGCTGGCCCACGGCACGGTCGCGGCGGCCTGCGCGGAGCTGACCAACCGCGCGGTGCGGGACGCCGTACGGCGCACCGGACTGGTGCTGGCCGGCCGCGCCGCCCGCCCGCCCGGTGCGCCGTCCCTCGACCCGTTCGCCACCGGTGCGCCCGCGGTGTTCGCCCCGGCGCCCGGCCCCGGCTCGGCGGCCCGCTTCGCCGTCTTCGACGTCCCCGACGAGACGGAACTGCCCGCACGGGGCGCCGCCACCTGTGTGGCGACCGTGCTGTCGGGCCGCCTGCTGTTCCGCCGCCGCTGAGCCGGCGCGCGCCCGGACACACCACCCCAAGCCCCCGCTCCTTCCCGGCGGGCGGGCTGCAACAATGGCCGGGTGACCCGCGCATCCCTGGACAAGCAGCCGCACGAAGTCGCCTCGATGTTCGACAACGTGGCGGACCGGTACGACCTGACCAACGACGTGCTGTCCCTGGGACAGGACCGGCGCTGGCGCAAGGAGGTGGCGAAGGCGGTCGACGCCCGCCCCGCGCAGAAGATCCTCGACCTCGCCGCGGGCACCGCGACCTCCTCGCTGCCCTTCGCCCGCACCGGCGCGTACGTCGTCCCCTGCGACTTCTCGATCGGCATGCTCCAGGTCGGCAAGCGCAGGCACACCTGGCTGCCGTTCACGGCCGGTGACGCGACCAGGCTGCCGTTCAAGGACGACACCTTCGACGCGGTGACGATCTCCTTCGGGCTGCGCAACGTCCAGGACTTCGACGCGGCGCTGCGCGAGATGTACCGGGTGACCAGGCCCGGCGGCCGGGTCGTGATCTGCGAGTTCTCGCAGCCGACGTGGGCGCCCTTCCGGACCGTCTACACCGAGTACCTGATGCGGGCGCTGCCGCCGGTCGCGCGCGCGGTCTCCTCCAACCCGGACGCCTACGTCTATCTCGCCGAGTCCATCCGCGCCTGGCCCGACCAGCCCGCCCTCGCCGAGCGGCTGCGCAAGGCGGGCTGGTCCAAGGTGGCCTGGCGCAATCTGACCGGCGGCGTGGTCGCGCTGCACCGCGGCTTCAAGGGCGACTGACCGGTCGCACGACCGGTCGATGGCCGGCCGGCCGACTACCGGTTGACCGCCTCGAAGGCGTCTCCGGGCTCGTCCAGTTCGCGCTGGAGCCCGCCCGTGGGCGGCTGTGGGATGCGTGGCTCGCGCACGCCCCCGCCGCCCTCGCCCTCACCGAAGTCGAACCACACGTACACCATCGAGTCCGGCGGCACCTCGGCCCCGGGCTGCGGATACTGGCGTACGACGTAGTCGACGACGGTGCGGTGGAAGTCCGGGCGGTCCGGCGCGTTGAGGAAGAGACCCCGCGTCCGGGCGGTCTCTCGCGCGTCCACGGCCATCAGACCGACCAGCCGTGGCACACGTACTTCGGGTGTTTTGGGTGGTATAGGCACAGATGTCACCCCCAGCGGTACTGGAAGGGTAACTCCCGGGCGGCACGGCTGGAAGGCGCCGGTGTCGGTCCGTGACAGACGGCTACTCTGCGTGCGTGAGGGGGAAGTCGGAAGCAGGTTTCAGAGGGAGACGGAAGCAGAGCGTCTGCTCGTCCAGGGTCGGATGCGGATAGGTCTCCGCCGGCCGCATGCCGAGCCGCCGGGCCACCGCGATCGACCGCTCGTTGCCCGGCCGGACCAGCGCCACCACCTCCGGCACCCCGGCCGCCCGCACCCGCTCCAGCGTCTCGCGCGCGGCCGCGGTGACATACCCCTTGCCCCAGTGCGCCCGGCCGAGCCGCCAGCCGATCTCTATCTCGCCGACCGGGCCCCAGCGCGGCCGCCAGGGCTGGGCGCCGGTGAACCCGATGACCTCGCCCGCCTCGTCCAGCAGCGTCCAGAGGCAGAAGCCGAGTTCGGCGTCGTGCCGCCGCTGGCGCGCGGTGAGTTCCTCGTAGACCGACAGGGCCGCCGGTCTGCCGCCGTAGAACTCCATGACCTCGGGATCGTCGAAGACCCGGTGCCAGGCGACCGCGTCCTCGTGAGTGGGAACGCGCAGCCGTACCGCGGGGAGAGGTCGGTTCACAACGCAGCCCTTCAGCCGGGTGATCAATTCTGCTGAATAGACTGCCCATGTCCAGTGCCGGTCGGCACGCAGATTTCGAACTTGGGGAGATCCCGCCGTGACCGTCGTGAAGGAGCCCCTCTCCGAGCACACCGCCGATGTGATCGTCGTCGGCGCGGGGCCGGCCGGCTCCACGACCGCCTACCACCTCGCCAAGGCGGGTCTCGACGTCCTGCTCCTGGAGAAGACCGAGTTCCCCCGCGAGAAGGTGTGCGGCGACGGCCTCACCCCGCGCGCGGTCAAGCAGCTCGTCGCCATGGGCATCGACATCTCCGAGGAGGCCGGCTGGCTGCGCAACAAGGGCCTGCGCATCATCGGCGGCGGCGTCCGCCTCCAGCTGGACTGGCCGGATCTCGCCTCCTTCCCCAACTACGGCCTGGTCCGCAAGCGTGACGACTTCGACGAGCAGCTCGCCCGCAACGCCCAGAAGGCGGGGGCGCGGCTGTACGAGCGCTGCAATGTCAGCGGCCCCGTCGTCGACGACCGCACCGGCCGCATCACCGGCGTCACCGCCAAGCTCGGCGAGGAGAAGCGCGAGGTCACCTTCCGCGCGCCGCTCGTGGTCGCCGCCGACGGCAACTCCACCCGGCTGTCCCTGGCGATGGGGCTGCACCGCCGCGAGGACCGCCCGATGGGCGTCGCCGTGCGGACGTACTTCGAGAGCCCCCGCCACGAGGACGACTACCTGGAGTCCTGGCTGGAGCTGTGGGACCGCCGCGGCGCCGAGGACCGGCTGCTGCCCGGCTACGGCTGGATCTTCGGCATGGGCGACGGCACCTCCAACGTGGGGCTCGGGGTGCTCAACACCTCCGCCTCCTTCAAGGAGCTGGACTGGCGCGAGATCCTCAAGGCCTGGTGCGCCTCCATGCCCGCGGACTGGGGCTACACCCCGGAGAACATGACCGGCCCGATCCGCGGCGCGGCCCTGCCCATGGCCTTCAACCGCCAGCCGCACTACACGCGCGGGCTGCTGCTCGTCGGTGACGCCGGCGGCCTGGTGAACCCCTTCAACGGCGAGGGCATCGCCTACGCCATGGAGTCCGGCCAGATCGCCGCCGACGTCATCGTCCAGGCCCACGCGCGGGCCACGCCCGCACAGCGCGAGATCGCCCTCCAGCGCTACCCGCGCGTCCTCAAGGACACCTACGGCGGCTACTACACCCTCGGCCGCGCCTTCGTGAAGCTCATCGGCAACCCGAAGGTCATGCAGATCGCCGCCCAGCGCGGCCTGACCCACCCGCTGCTGATGAAGTTCACGCTGAAGCTCCTGGCGAACCTCACCGACCCCACGGGCGGCGACGCGATGGACCGCATCATCAACGGCCTGAGCAAGGTGGCCCCGAAGGCCTGAACAGTCAGCTGCTCAGGCTCAGCTCCTCGGCCCTGGCGGCCCGGCGGGCGAACACCTCGTCCCGCCGGTCCGCCATCTGCCGAAGCGCGTCCTTCTTCTCCCGCCGGGAGAGCCGGTCCAGATAGACATGCCCCTGGGTGTGGTCGGTCTCATGGGCGAGGCAGCGCGCGAAATACCCCGTTCCCTCGATGGCGACCGGATTGCCGTCCTTGTCCTGCCCGCGTACGACGGCCCGGTCCGGCCGGGGTACGTCCATCACGGCACCGGGCACCGACAGGCATCCCTCGCCCTCGTCCAGCAGCCGCCGGCCGCTCAAGGGCGTCTCCAGCACCGGATTGACGATGTGTCCGACATGCCGGACTCCCTCGTCATCGGGGCAGTCGTACACGAAAAGCCGCAGATCGACCCCGACCTGGTTCGCCGCGAGCCCCGCCCCTTCGGCGACATACATGGTCCGGAACATGTCGTCGATCAGGGCGGCGAGATCGGGCCCGAACTCCGTGACGTCCCGGCACGGCCGGTGCAGCACCTCCTCGCCGACCTCGGTGATCCGGCGCACCGCGCCGCGCCCGGCCTCGGGGGCGTAGCGGGGGTAGGAGCCGACGGGGCTTCCCTGTACGAACACGCGTGGCATCGCACGCTCTCCTTCGCTCGTGACGGACCGCCGGACGGCGGCCCAGCCAGAGCATGGCAGGCGGGGAGGGCGTGTGTCGCCGGTCTGCGCGCGTAGGGCCGCTGCCTACGAGCGGCTGCGGCCCTACGGGTGCGAGGGGCTGTGCGAGAGGTGCGGGGTGCGCTCAGAGCACCCGCACGGCGCCGGTCGGCTGGTCGTAGGACAGCGGGTGCTCCACGACGCCGTCGGAGGGGTTCTGGGCGCCGACGAACATGCCGTCGCCGACGTACACCGCCACGTGGTACGCGCTGCCCGCGGGGCCCCAGTACAGGATGTCGCCCGGCTGGAGGTTGCTCAGCGAGACCTGGGTGCCGGCGGTCGACTGGTCCTGGGAGACCCGCGGCAGGCTGATGCCGACCTGCTTGAAGGCCGTCTGCACCAGGCCGGAGCAGTCGTAGGCGGACGGGCCGGTGGCGCCGGAGACGTACGCCTTGCCCAGCTGCGCCTTCACGAAGCTGACGACGGCCGCGGCCGAGCCGGTGGCCGTGGAGGTGCTGGTGGTGGTCGTCGTGGTGCTGGTGGAGCCGGAGTCCGCCGTGGTGTTGAGGGTCGTCCGCTGCGTGCTGCGCGTGGCGCGGGCGGCGGCCTCCTTACGGGCCTCCTCCTCGGCCTTCTTCTTGGCAGCGGCCTTCTTCTTGGCCTCGGCGAGGTCCGAGTTGGCCTGCTTCGCGGCCTTTGCGGCAGCCGCGTCCCGCTCGGCATCCAGCTGGTAGTTCGCGGCGGCCTGCTGGGTGGCGTCCGCGGACTGGGCCGCCTGAGCGGCCAGATCGGCCGTCAGGGTGGGCAGTTCAAGGGTCTGCGTCACCGGCTCGGACGCGTTCGCCGAGCCGGACGCCCCGGCGACTGCCAGGGTGCTGAGGACGCCACCGGCAACTCCGGCCCGCATCGCGAGGGTCGACGCGTTGCGGCGGGGCTTCCGGTGGCTGCGTATGTGAGCGGTGTGGGACATGGGAACAACCGGTACCAGGGGCTCCTTCATATCTTCAAGAAACGTGTGCTGCGCCACAGTTACTCAACCGAGCCCCCGAATCCCGGGCGTGTCGCTCTTTATTGACGCCGTAACGGACATAGCGGACCTCGATGATCAAGCCGTTGATCACGGTCTTTGATCATTACGTCCGGATTGCCCCCCGCCTACCACTGGTTGGGGTCGATGGCCAAGCCCGGTTCTCAGCCGCCTCTCATCGGTGTGGCGGAGGTCACGGAACGGTCACCGGAAGCCGGGCGTCCATCGCGCGCGGGTGCTCGTGAACGCGTGCACGCACTCACCGCTCGTCCACATCCGGCCCCCGCCCTACCACTGATGTGTGAACGGGGTCCACTATCAAGATCCATCGCCCAGCGCGAATTTGCATGCAGGCGAACTTTCTTGATATTGAGGCACACCCTCCGGCCTGCGGCGACAAGCGAAAATGTCACTTCTCGTGATCAACTGAACGCTTCGAGTATGAAGATCACCCATCATCCGACTTGATGATCCTTCGTCAGGTGGCAGAGATCACAAAGCTTGTGGAATACCCCGTGTCGCAGATCACAGAGCGGCGGGCATAAGATGCGAGGCAGTTGGGCTTGTGACCTGCTTCACATGTTCTCGATCTTCGGCCCGGGACGAGCGGGACCTGTGGGACCGGTGAGGCGGAAGTGAGCCCAGTGCAACCGCAGTCAGCGCCGACTGAGAGGAGCGAGGAGCGGTGAACGCGTATGCGCCCATCCTCGTACTGGGAGCCCTCGGGGCAGGCTTTGCGATCTTCTCCGTGGTCATGGCCACGCTGATCGGTCCGAAGCGGTACAACCGCGCCAAGCTCGATGCCTACGAGTGCGGTATCGAGCCGACCCCCACGCCGGCCGGCGGCGGGCGCTTCCCCATCAAGTACTACCTGACGGCGATGCTCTTCATCGTCTTCGACATCGAGATCGTCTTCCTCTACCCCTGGGCCGTCACCTTCGACGCCCTGGGGATTTTCGGGCTCGTGGAGATGCTGCTCTTCGTGCTCACCGTCTTCGTCGCCTACGCGTACGTATGGCGGCGCGGCGGCCTGGAATGGGACTGAGGGGCCTAACTGACATGGGACTCGAAGAAAAGCTGCCGAGCGGATTCCTGCTGAGCACCGTCGAACAGGCCGCGGGATGGGTGCGCAAGGCGTCCGTCTTCCCCGCCACCTTCGGCCTCGCCTGCTGCGCCTTCGAGCTGATGGCGACCGGCGCAGGCAGGTACGACCTGGCACGGTTCGGCATGGAGGTCTTCCGCGGCTCGCCGCGCCAGGCCGACCTGATGATCGTCGCAGGCCGGGTCAGCCAGAAGATGGCCCCCGTCCTGCGGCAGATCTACGACCAGATGCCCAACCCCAAGTGGGTGATCTCCATGGGCGTCTGCGCCTCCTCGGGCGGCATGTTCAACAACTACGCGATCGTGCAGGGCGTCGACCACATCGTGCCCGTCGACATCTACCTGCCCGGCTGCCCGCCGCGCCCCGAGATGCTGATGGACGCGATCCTCAAGCTGCACCACAAGATCCAGACCTCGAAGCTCGGGGTCAACGCGGAGGAAGCGGCTCGCGAGGCCGAGGAAGCGGCGCTCAAGGCCCTGCCCACGATCGAGATGAAGGGGCTGCTGCGGTGAGCGACGCCAACGGCACCCACGGCGCGAACGGGTCCGCGAACGGGGTGAACCCCGAGAAGGACCTCTCCGCCTCCAACCTTCCCGGTCAGCGCGGCCAGGGCGGCGAGGAGATCCGCGTCCAGCGCGGCATGTTCGGCGCGAACAACGGCGGCGACACCTCCGGCTACGGCGGTCTGGTCCGCTCGGTCCGGCTCCCGGGACCGGCGGTCCGCCCCTACGGCGGCCCCGGCGGCGCCTTCGACGAGATCGCCGACGAGCTGGAGGGCGCCCTGGAGGAACAGGGCCTCCTCCCGGACAACGTCATCGAGAAGACGGTCGTCGACCGGGGCGAGCTGACCTTCCACATCGAACGCGAGCACCTGCTCCGCGTCGCCCAGACCCTGCGCGACGACCCCGCCCTGCGCTTCGAACTGTGCACCGGCGTCAGCGGCGTCCACTACCCGCACGACAAGGGACGCGAGCTGCACGCCGTCTACCACCTGCGCTCGATCACCCACAACCGGCTGATCCGCCTCGAAGTCAGCTGTCCCGACAGCGACCCGCACGTCCCGTCGCTGGTCTCCGTCTATCCGACGAACGACTGGCACGAGCGCGAGACCTACGACTTCTTCGGGATCGTCTTCGACGGCCACCCCGCCCTCACCCGGATCCTCATGCCGGACGACTGGCAGGGCCACCCGCAGCGCAAGGACTACCCCCTCGGCGGCATCCCCGTCGAGTACAAGGGCGCCCAGATCCCGGCTCCGGACCAGCGGAGGTCGTACTCGTGAGCAGCAGCACCCCCTCAGCAGCCGCCCGGGAAACCACCGAGGGCACCGTCTACACGGTCACCGGTGGCGACTGGGACGAGGTCGTCCGGTCCGCGGCCCGCGCCGACGACGAACGCATCGTCGTCAACATGGGTCCCCAGCACCCGTCCACCCATGGAGTGCTCCGCCTGATCCTGGAGATCGAGGGCGAGACGGTCACCGAGGCCCGCTGCGGCGTCGGCTACCTGCACACCGGTATCGAGAAGAACCTCGAGTACCGCACATGGACGCAGGGCACCACGTACGTGACGCGCATGGACTACCTGACGTCCTTCTTCAACGAGACCGCCTACTGTCTCGCCGTCGAGAAGCTTCTCGGCATCGAGGACGAGATCACCGAGCGCGCCAAGATCATCCGAGTGCTCCTGATGGAGCTGAACCGGATGTCCTCCCACCTGGTCGCCATCGCCACCGGCGGCATGGAGCTGGGCGCCACCACGATCATGATCTACGGGTTCCGTGATCGTGAAATGATTCTCGACCTCTTCGAGCTGATCACCGGCCTGCGGATGAACCACGCGTACATCCGCCCCGGCGGACTCGCCCAGGACCTGCCGCCCGGCGCGGTGGACCAGATCCGCGAGTTCGTGAAGAAGATGAAGAAGAACTTCCCGGAGTACGACAAGCTCGCCACCGGGAACCCCATCTTCAAGGGCCGCATGCAGGACATCGCCTATCTCGACCTGACCGGCTGCATGTCCCTCGGCGTCACCGGCCCCATCCTGCGCTCCGCCGGCCTGCCGCACGACCTGCGCAAGACCCAGCCGTACTGCGGCTACGAGACCTACGACTTCGACATCCCGACCGCCGACACCTGCGACGCCTACGGCCGCTTCCTGATCCGCCTGGAGGAGATGCGCCAGTCGCTCAGGATCGTCGAGCAGTGCCTGGACCGGCTCCAGCCCGGACCGGTCATGGTCGCCGACAAGAAGATCGCCTGGCCCGCCCAGCTCGCCCTGGGACCCGACGGGCTCGGCAACTCCCTCGACCACATCAAGAAGATCATGGGCACCTCCATGGAGGCCCTGATCCACCACTTCAAGCTGGTCACCGAGGGCTTCCGCGTCCCGCCGGGACAGGCGTACGTGGCCGTCGAGTCACCCAAGGGCGAACTGGGAGCGCATGTCGTCTCCGACGGCGGCACCCGCCCCTACCGGGTCCACTTCCGCGACCCGTCCTTCGCCAACCTTCAGGCACTGGCGGCGATGTGCGAGGGCGGCCAGGTGGCCGACGTCATCGTCGTCATTGCGTCCATCGACCCCGTGCTGGGAGGCGTCGACCGGTGAACACCTCTTCTACGGAGCGGGGCGTCGGCCTGGGCATGCCCGAGCTGCCCGCGCCCCCCTACCCGGACGACGCCCGGGCCCGGCTGGAGGCGGACGCGCGCGAGGTGATCGCGCGCTACCCGAACTCCCGGTCCGCGCTGCTGCCGCTGCTGCACCTCGTGCAGTCGGAGGAGGGGCACGTCACGCGCACCGGGATGCGGTTCTGCGCGGACATGCTGGGCCTGACCACCGCCGAGGTCACCGCGGTCGCCACCTTCTACACCATGTACCGGCGCAAGCCCTCCGGCGACTACCAGGTCGGCGTGTGCACCAACACGCTGTGCGCGGTGATGGGCGGTGACGCGATCTTCGAGACCCTCCAGGACTACCTGGGCGTCGGCAACGGCGAGACCACCGACGACGGCCTGGTCACCCTGGAGCACATCGAGTGCAACGCGGCCTGCGACTACGCGCCGGTCGTGATGGTCAACTGGGAGTTCTTCGACAACCAGACCCCGGCGAGCGCCAAGCGCCTGGTCGACGACCTGCGCGCGGGCCGGCCGGTGGAGCCCACGCGCGGGGCGCGGCTGTGCACCTTCAAGGAGACCGCGCGGATCCTGGCCGGCTTCCCCGACGAGCGGCCCGGGGCCGTCGAGGAGAGCGGCAGTGCGGGACCCGCGTCGCTGGTGGGCCTTCGCCTGGCAAGGGGAGAGGCCGCACCCGCGCGCGTGGTCCATCCGCGCGGAGGTCCGCAGGAGGTGCCGCAGGACACGGTGCACGAGCCGTCGCCGTCCGAGCACCTCAGTTCCCATGACGCGCCGCTTCGGACATCGGCCTCCGATCCTGCCCACCCGGCAGGGCCTGCCACCGAGGAGGGGGAGTGATGACCGTGGTACCCGAACTCAAGGACACCAGCCCCGAGAAGCTGCTCGCACCCGTGCTGTCGGCCTTCTGGGACGAGGACCGGTCCTGGACCCTGGACGTCTACCAAAGGCACGAGGGGTACGAGGGGCTCCGCAAGGCGCTCGCCATGTCACCGGACGACGTGATCGCGTACGTCAAGGAGTCCGGGCTGCGAGGCCGCGGCGGCGCGGGATTCCCGACCGGAATGAAGTGGCAGTTCATTCCTCAGGGTGATGGAAAACCGCACTATCTAGTTGTCAACGCCGACGAGTCGGAGCCCGGGACCTGCAAGGACATCCCGCTCCTCTTCGCGAACCCGCACAGCCTCATCGAGGGCATTGTGATCGCGTGCTATGCCATCAGGTCGTCGCATGCCTTCATCTATCTGCGGGGTGAAGTGGTCCCCGTTCTGCGGCGGTTGCACGAGGCCGTGCGCGAGGCCTACGCGGCGGGCTATCTCGGCGAGAACATCCTGGGCAGCGGGCTCGACCTCACTCTCACCGTGCACGCCGGCGCCGGGGCGTACATCTGCGGTGAGGAGACCGCACTGCTCGACTCGCTCGAGGGCCGCCGTGGCCAACCGCGGCTGCGTCCCCCCTTCCCTGCGGTGGAAGGCCTCTATGCCTGTCCGACTGTAGTGAACAACGTCGAGTCGATCGCGTCGGTTCCCGCCATCATGAAAAACGGGAAAGACTGGTTCAGGTCGATGGGCAGCGAGAAGTCCCCGGGCTTCACGCTCTACTCGCTCAGCGGCCATGTCGCCAGCCCCGGCCAGTACGAGGCCCCGCTCGGCATCACGCTCCGCCAGCTCCTCGACATGAGCGGCGGGATGCGGCCCGGACACCGGCTGAAGTTCTGGACCCCGGGCGGTTCCTCCACGCCGATGTTCACCGACGAGCACCTCGACGTCCCCCTCGACTACGAAGGGGTGGGCGCCGCGGGTTCCATGCTCGGCACCAAGGCCTTGCAGTGCTTCGACGAGACGACCTGCGTGGTGCGGGCGGTGACCCGCTGGACCGAGTTCTACGCCCACGAGTCCTGCGGCAAGTGCACCCCCTGCCGCGAAGGGACGTACTGGCTGGTGCAGTTGCTCCGGGACATCGAGGCCGGCAAGGGCGCCATGGCCGACCTCGACAAGCTCGCCGACATCGCCGACAACATCAACGGCAAGTCCTTCTGCGCCCTCGGCGACGGCGCCGCGTCCCCCATCTTCTCCTCGCTGAAGTACTTCCGTGAGGAGTACGAGCAGCACATCACGGGCCGGGGCTGCCCCTTCGACCCGGCCAAGTCGACGGCCTGGGCGGACCGCCCGGAGGTGAACGCATGACCGTGACCACGAGCGCCCCCGCGGGGGGCGGAGAGGCGGCGGTCCCGCCGGAAGACCTCGTCACGCTGACGATCGACGGCATCGAGATCAGCGTGCCCAAGGGCACCCTGGTCATCCGGGCCGCCGAGCAGCTCGGCATCGAGATCCCCCGCTTCTGCGACCACCCCCTCCTGGACCCGGCCGGCGCCTGCCGGCAGTGCATCGTGGAGGTCGAGGGCCAGCGCAAGCCGATGGCGTCCTGCACCATCACCTGCACCGACGGCATGGTGGTGAAGACCCAGCTCACCTCGCCGGTGGCCGAGAAGGCCCAGCACGGTGTGATGGAGCTGCTCCTCATCAACCACCCGCTGGACTGCCCGGTCTGCGACAAGGGCGGCGAGTGCCCGCTCCAGAACCAGGCCATGTCGCACGGCAACGCCGAGTCCCGCTTCGAAGGCCGCAAGCGGACGTACGAGAAGCCCGTACCTATCTCCACCCAGGTGCTGCTCGACCGCGAGCGGTGCGTGCTGTGCGCCCGCTGCACCCGCTTCTCCCACCAGATCGCCGGCGACCCGATGATCGAGCTGGTCGAGCGGGGCGCGCTGCAACAGGTCGGCACCGGCGAGGGCGACCCGTTCGAGTCGTACTTCTCCGGCAACACCATCCAGATCTGCCCGGTCGGCGCGCTCACCTCGGCGGCCTACCGGTTCCGCTCCCGCCCCTTCGACCTCGTCTCCTCGCACTCGGTGTGCGAACACTGCGCGGGCGGCTGCGCCGTGCGCACCGACCACCGGCGCGGCAAGGTGATGCGGCGGCTCGCGACCCCGGACCCCGAGGTCAACGAGGAGTGGGTGTGCGACAAGGGGCGCTTCGCGTTCCGCTACGCACAGCTCAAGGACCGCCTCGACACCCCACTCGTCCGCAACGCCGACGGGGTACTGGAGCCCGCCTCCTGGCCCGAGGCCCTGGACGTGGCCGCGCGGGGCCTGACCGCCGCCCGCTCCCGGGCCGGCGTCCTCATCGGCGGCCGGCTGACCGTCGAGGACGCCTACGCGTACAGCAAGTTCGCGCGCGTGGCGCTCGACACCAACGACATCGACTTCCGCGCGCGCGTGCACAGCGGCGAGGAAGCCGACTTCCTGGCCGCCCGGGTGGCCGGCCGCGGCCGTGACCTCGACGGTACGGGTGTCACGTACACGGCGCTGGAGCAGGCGCCCGGCGTCCTGCTGGTCGGCTTCGAGTCGGAGGAGGAGGCCCCCGGCGTCTTCCTGCGGCTGCGCAAGGCCTGGCGCAAGCGCGGGCAGCGGGTGTTCGCGCTGGCCACGCACGCGACCCGGGGCCTGGAGAAGGCGGGCGGCACCCTGCTGCCGGCCGCTCCCGGCACCGAGACCGAGTGGCTGGACGCGCTCGCGGGCGGCGTCGGCCTGGAGGAGCCGGGCACCCGTGCCGCCGAGGCGCTGCGCGCCGAGGGCGCCGTCATCGTCGTGGGCGAGCGGCTGGCCGCCGTGGCCGGCGGGCTCACCGCCGCCGTACGCGCCGCCACGGCGACCGGCGCCCAGCTGGTGTGGATCCCGCGCCGGGCCGGTGAGCGCGGAGCGATCGAGGTGGGCGCGCTGCCCTCGCTGCTGCCGGGCGGCCGTCCGGCGACCGACCCGCGCGCGCGGGAGCAGGTCGCCGCCGCCTGGGGACTCGCCGAACTCCCGCTGCGCTACGGCCGCGACACCCACCACATCATCGAGGCCGCCGCGACCGGCGAACTGTCGGCCCTCGTGGTCGCGGGCGTCGAGGTCGCGGACCTGCCCGACCCGGCACGCGCGCGTGAGGCGCTGCGCAGCGTCGGCTTCCTGGTCTCGCTGGAGCTGCGGCCCAGCGAGGTCACCGAGCACGCCGACGTCGTCCTGCCGGTCGCCGCGGTCGCCGAGAAGGCGGGCACCTTCCTCAACTGGGAGGGCCGCGTGCGCTTCTTCGAGGCGGCGCTGAAGCCCGAGCAGATGACCCGCCGCCTGGCGCCGACCGACACGCGCGTGCTGCACATGCTCGCCGACGCCATGGACCGTGCCGAAGGCGCCGACGGACGCTGCCGGCTGGGCCTGCCCGATCTGCGCAGCACCCGCGCGGAGATCGACCGGCTCGGCTCCTGGGACGGCGCCCGGGCCACCGATCCCCTGGAGGTGGCGGGCGTGCTGCCCCGGCCGGCCGCCGGCGAGGCGGTGCTCGCCGGGCACCGGCTCCTGCTCGACCAGGGCGTCCTCCAGGAGGGCGACGAGGCGCTCGCCGGCACCCGGCACGCCGCACGCGCACGCGTGTCGGCCGCGACGGCCGCCGAAGCCGGTGTGCGGGACGGCGAGACCCTCGTGGTCACCGGCCCGGCCGGCCGCGTCGAACTGCCGCTGCTGATCACCGAGATGCCCGACCGGGTGGTCTGGCTCCCGCTGAACTCCGCCGGTTCCGGCGTCGCCTCCGACACCGGGGCGCGGCCCGGCTCCCTCGTCCGTATCGGCCCGGCGGCAGTCGCCGGAGAGGCCCCTGAGGAGGTGGAGGCATGAGCCCGTACCTCGCTGTTGAAGACCTCTCGATGTTCGGCCACGACCCGTGGTGGCTGGTCGTCGTCAAGGCCGTCTTCTGCTTCGCCTTCCTGATGGTGACCGTGCTGTTCTCCATCGTCTGGGAACGCAAGGTCGTCGCCTGGATGCAGCTGCGCATCGGCCCCAACCGGCACGGGCCCTGGGGCATGCTCCAGTCGCTCGCCGACGGCGTGAAGCTGATGCTCAAGGAAGACGTCATCGTCAAGCGCGCGGACAAGGTGGTGTACGTCCTCGCGCCGATCGTCGCGGCCATCCCGGCCTTCATGGCGATCGCGGTGATCCCCTTCGGGCCGGCCGACAACGAGATCTCGGTCTTCGGCCAGCGCACCACGATGCAGCTCACCGACCTGCCGATCGCGATGCTCTACATCCTCGCGGTCGCCTCCGTCGGCATCTACGGCATCGTGCTCGCGGGCTGGAGCTCCGGATCCACCTATCCGCTCCTCGGCGGCCTGCGCTCCTGCGCGCAGATGATCTCGTACGAGATCGCCATGGGCGCCGCGTTCGCGTCCGTGTTCCTCTACTCGGGGTCGATGTCGACGTCCCGGATCGTGGAGCAGCAGCACGACCGCTGGTACATCCTGCTGCTGCCGGTCTCCTTCATCCTCTACATCGTCACCATGGTCGGCGAGACCAACCGCGCGCCCTTCGACATGCCGGAGTCCGAGGGCGACCTGGTCGGCGGCTTCAACACCGAGTACTCGTCGATCAAGTTCGCGATGTTCATGCTCGCCGAGTACGTCAACATGGTGACGGTCTCGGCCGTCTCGACCACCCTGTTCCTCGGCGGCTGGCGCGCGCCCTGGCCGATCAGCGGCTTCTGGGAGGGCGCGAACCACGGCTGGTGGCCGCTGCTCTGGTTCGTGATCAAGGTCCAGCTGCTGCTGTTCTTCTTCATCTGGCTGCGCGGCACGCTTCCGCGGGTCCGCTACGACCAGCTGATGAAGCTCGGCTGGAAGGTCCTCATCCCGGTCTCGGTGACCTGGCTGATGCTGGTCGCGACCGTACGGGCGCTGCGCAACGAGAACTACGACTTCGCCGACATCGCCCTGTACGTCGGCGGCGGCGTCCTCGCGCTGCTGCTGATCTCCTTCGTCGCCGACATGTTCCGGGCGAAGGCGCAGGCGGCCGAGGAGGTGGCCGCCGAGCCGGAATTCGACCCGATGGCGGGCGGGTTCCCCGTGCCGCCGCTGCCCGGACAGGAGCTGCCGCCGGTGCCCAGGCGGCGCCCCCGCCGCGAGCGGGAGCTGATTGTCAGTGGCGGGCCGGACACTGTCAGTGACGGAACTGTCGGATCTTCGCAGGGAAAGGAGGCGTCCGATGGCTGAGGAGCCCAAGGAGACCAAGCCCGGTTTCCTGAACCCCGTGGCCGGCTTCGGCGTGACCTTCAAGGCCATGTTCAAGAAGCGGCTGACCGAGCAGTACCCGGAGCAGAAGAAGACCACGGCTCCGCGGTTTCACGGACGGCACCAGCTCAACCGCCATCCGGACGGCCTGGAGAAGTGCGTCGGCTGCGAGCTGTGCGCCTGGGCCTGCCCCGCCGACGCCATCTATGTCGAAGGCGCCGACAACACCGACGAGGAGCGCTACTCGCCCGGCGAGCGGTACGGCCGCGTCTACCAGATCAACTACGCCCGCTGCATCCTGTGCGGCCTGTGCATCGAGGCGTGCCCCACGCGCGCGCTCACGATGACCAACGAGTTCGAACTGGCCGACTCCAGCCGCGCCAACCTCATCTACACCAAGGAGCAGCTGCTCGCCGGTCTCGAGGAGGGCATGGTCGACACCCCGCACGCGATCTTCCCGGGCACGGACGAACAGGACTACTACCGGGGCGTGGTCACCCAGGCCGCGCCCGGCACGGTCCGCCAGGTCGCCGTCTCCAAGGGGGAGACCGCCGAGGGCGCGGACACCGAGGAGGTGGAGGCATGAGCGCGCAGCTCGCCGCCTACTCCACCTCGACCGGCGAGGCCTTCCAGTTCTGGGTGCTCGGCACCGTCGCCGTGCTCGGCGCCCTGGGCACCGTCTTCATGAAGAAGGCCGTGCACAGCGCCCTGAGCCTGGCCGGCACCATGATCGTCCTGGCGGTGTTCTACCTCGCCAACGGCGCCTACTTCCTGGGCATCGTGCAGATCGTCGTCTACACCGGCGCGATCATGATGCTGTTCCTGTTCGTGGTGATGCTCGTCGGCGTCACGGCCGCCGACTCGCTGCGGGAGACCATCAAGGGCCAGCGCTGGCTGGCCCTGCTGTGCGGGACAGGCTTCGGCGTGCTGCTCCTGGCGGGCATCGGGAACGCCTCCCTGAAGGACTTCGACGGCGCCGGCAAGGCGAACGCGGGCGGGAACGTCGAGGGCCTCGCCTCCCTCATCTTCACCAAGTACGTCTTCGCGTTCGAGATCACCGGCGCCCTGCTGATCACGGCCGCCGTCGGCGCCATGGTGCTCACCCACCGCGAGCGCACCGAGCGCGCCCGCACCCAGCGCGAGCTGTCCGAACAGCGCGTCCGCGAGGGCACGCACGTCCCGCCGCTGCCCGCTCCCGGTGTCTACGCCCGGCACAACGCCGTGGACATCGCGGGCCTGCTCCCCGACGGCACCGCCTCCGAGCTGACCGTCAACCGGACCCTGCGCGAGCGCGGCCAGATCCGTGACGTGTCCGCGGAGGCGCTGGAGGACCTGAGGGCGCTGGAGCAGCGCGCGGAGGAACGCCTGGAGCGCAGGGCGGTCGAACCGGCGACGTTCAAGCGGTCCGAGGAGGCGTCGAAGTGAACCCGGTCAACTATCTCTACCTCGCCGCGGTGCTGTTCACGATCGGTGCGACCGGCGTCCTGATCCGGCGCAACGCCATCGTGGTCTTCATGTGCATCGAACTGATGCTGAACGCCTGCAACCTCGCGTTCGTCGTCTTCTCCCGGATGCACGGCAACCTCGACGGCCAGATCATCGCCTTCTTCACGATGGTCGTCGCCGCCGCGGAGGTCGTGGTGGGCCTCGCGATCATCGTGTCGCTGTTCCGCACCCGCCACTCGGCCTCGGTCGACGACGCCAGCCTGATGAAGCTGTAAGGGGTCGGAAGAATCGTGGAGAACCTGATCGCGCTGCTCATCGCGGCGCCCCTGCTCGGAGCGGCCGTCCTGCTGGTCGGCGGCCGGCGCCTGGACCGCGTCGGCCACTGGGTCGGCACGCTCCTGTCGGCCGTCTCCTTCGTGTTCGGCCTGGTCCTGTTCGCCGATCTGCTCGGCAGGAACGCCGAACACCGCACCCTCGTCAAGCACCTGTTCAGCTGGGTCCCGGTGGCCGGGTTCCAGGCGGACGCCACCCTCCGCCTGGACCAGCTGTCCATGACGTTCGTGCTGCTGATCACGGGTGTCGGCTCGCTGATCCACCTGTACTCGGTCGGGTACATGGAGCACGACGAGCGCCGCCGCCGTTTCTTCGGCTACCTGAACCTGTTCCTCGCGGCGATGCTCCTGCTGGTCCTCGCCGACAACTACCTGCTGCTGTACGTCGGCTGGGAGGGCGTCGGTCTCGCCTCCTACCTGCTGATCGGCTTCTGGCAGCACAAGCCGAGCGCTGCCACGGCAGCGAAGAAGGCCTTCCTGGTCAACCGGGTCGGCGACATGGGCCTGTCGATCGCGATCATGCTGATGTTCACCACCTTCGGCAGCTTCGCCTTCGGCCCGGTCCTCGGCCACGCCACCGACGCCTCCGAGGGCAAGCTGACCGCGATCGGCCTGATGCTGCTGCTCGCCGCCTGCGGCAAGTCCGCGCAGGTGCCGCTCCAGTCCTGGCTCGGCGACGCCATGGAGGGCCCGACCCCGGTCTCGGCCCTGATCCACGCGGCGACGATGGTCACCGCGGGCGTGTACCTCATCGTCCGCTCGGCAGCGATCTTCAACGCGGCCCCCGACGCCCAGCTGGCCGTCACCGTGGTCGGCGCGGTCACGCTGCTGTTCGGTGCGATCGTCGGTTGCGCCAAGGACGACATCAAGAAGGCGCTGGCCGGCTCGACCATGTCCCAGATCGGCTACATGGTCCTCGCCGCGGGCCTCGGCCCCATCGGCTACGTCTTCGCGATCATGCACCTGGTGACCCACGGCTTCTTCAAGGCCGGCCTCTTCCTCGGCGCCGGTTCGGTCATGCACGGCATGAACGACGAGGTCGACATGCGCCGTTACGGCGGCCTGCGGAAGTACATGCCGGTCACGTTCGTCACCTTCGGCCTCGGCTACCTCGCCATCATCGGCTTCCCGGGCCTGTCCGGCTTCTTCTCCAAGGACAAGATCATCGAGGCGGCCTTCGCCAAGGGCGGCACCGAGGGCTGGATCCTCGGCGGCGTGGCCCTGCTGGGCGCCGCCATCACCGCCTTCTACATGACGCGCGTGATGCTGATGACGTTCTTCGGAGAGGAGCGCTGGCGGAACCAGCCCACCCCGTCCCCGGCCGAGCCCAGCGTGGAACCGGCCGCCGAGACGCGCGGCGCGCACACGGAACCGCATCCGCACGAGTCCCCGAAGGTCATGACGATCCCGATGATCGTGCTGGCGTTCGGCTCGGTCTTCGGCGGTGCCTTCTTCAGCATCGGCGACCGCTTCCTGCACTGGCTGGAGCCGGTCACCGGGCACAGTGAGGGCCACTCCCCGGTGGGCGCCGCGACGGTCACCGGGGCCACCATGGTCTGCCTGGTCATCGGCGTCGGCATCGCCTGGGCCCAGTACGGCCGCAAGCCCGTCCCGGCCGTCGCCCCGCGCGGCTCCCTGCTCACCCGCGCGGCCCGCCGCGACCTGCTCCAGGACGACTTCAACCATGTGGTCCTGGTGCGCGGCGGCGAGCACCTGACGCGCTCCCTGGTGTATGTCGACCACACCCTGGTGGACGGTGTCGTCAACGGCACGGCGGCCGGCTTCGGCGGTCTGTCCGCACGGCTGCGCCGGCTCCAGAACGGCTTCGCCCGCTCCTACGCGGTCTCGATGTTCGGCGGCGCGGCCCTGCTGGTCGCCGCGACCCTGCTGATGAGGGCGGTCTGATACCGATGTCCTTTCCCCTGCTGACAGCGACGGCGGCGCTCCCGGCGCTCGGGGCCGTCGCCACGGCCGCCGTGCCGGCCGCGCGGCGCACCGCCGCCAAGTGGCTGGCGCTGCTCGTCTCGCTCGCCACGCTCGCCCTGGCGATCACCGTCCTGGTCCGCTTCGACCCGGGCGGCGCCCGCTACCAGCTCACCGAGTCCCACGCCTGGATCAAGGACTTCGGGGTCCGGTACGAGCTGGGCGTCGACGGCATCGCGGTCGCGCTGATCGCGCTGACCGCCCTGCTGATCCCCTTCATCGTCCTGGCCGGCTGGCACGACGCCGATCCGCTGGAGACGGGCAGCCGCCGCTGGCGGCCCACCCAGGGCTTCTTCGCGCTGATCCTCGCCGTCGAGGCGATGGTGGTCATCTCGTTCGAGGCCACGGACGTCTTCCTCTTCTACATCTTCTTCGAAGCGATGCTCATTCCGATGTACTTCCTCATCGGCGGCTTCGGGGACCGTGCGCACGAGCACGGGGAGGAGGCGGCCTCGCGGCAGCGGTCGTACGCCGCGGTGAAGTTCCTGCTCTACAACCTGGTCGGCGGCCTGATCATGCTGGCCGCGGTGATCGGCCTCTACGTGGTCGCCGGGAACTTCTCCCTCCAGGAGATCGCCCACGCGCGCGCGAACGGCACGCTGCACATGGCGACCGGCACCGAACGCTGGCTGTTCCTCGGCTTCTTCTTCGCCTTCGCGGTGAAGGCGCCGCTGTGGCCGCTGCACACCTGGCTGCCCAACGCCATGCAGGAGTCCACCGCCCCGGTCGCCGTCCTCATCACCGCGGTCGTCGACAAGGTGGGCACCTTCGCGATGCTCCGCTTCTGCCTCCAGCTGTTCCCCGCGGCCAGCAAGTGGGCGACGCCCGTGATCCTCGTACTGGCGCTGATCAGCATCGTCTACGGCGCGCTGCTCGCCGTCGGCCAGCGGGACATCAAGCGTCTGGTGGCGTACGCGTCGATCTCCCACTTCGGCTTCATCATCCTGGGCATCTTCGCGATGACCAGCCAGGGCCAGTCCGGCGCCACCCTGTACATGGTCAACCACGGCATCTCCACGGCCGCGCTGATGCTCGTCGCCGGCTTCCTGATCTCCCGGCGCGGCTCGCGGCTCATCGCCGACTACGGCGGAGTGCAGAAGGTCGCCCCGGTGCTCGCCGGCACCTTCCTGATCGGCGGCCTCGCCACGCTCTCGCTGCCCGGTCTCGCACCGTTCGTGAGTGAGTTCCTGGTCCTGGTCGGCACCTTCACGCGCTACCCGGCGATCGGCATCATCGCCACCTTCGGCATCGTCCTCGCCGCCCTCTACACCCTGGTGCTGTACCAGCGGACGATGACCGGCCCGGTGAAGCCCGAGGTGTCGGCGATGCCCGACCTGCGGGTGCGGGAACTCGTGGTCGTCGCCCCGCTGATCGTGCTGCTGATCTTCCTCGGCGTCTACCCGAAGCCCGTCACGGACATCGTCAACCCCGCGGTCCAGCAGACCATGTCCGACGTACACAAGACCGACCCCAAGCCCTCGGTGGAGGCGGCCAAGTGAGCGCAACAGCCGTCCACAGCCTGTGGACAACCGCGGCCGACCCGATCGCCAAGATCCCGGCGCCGAAGATCGAATACGGACAATTGTCGCCGACTCTGATCGTCATCGGCGCCGCGCTCGTCGGCGTGCTGATCGAAGCGTTCGTCCCGCGCAGATCCCGCTACTACGCCCAGCTGTTCGTCTCCGTCGTGGCGCTGTGCGCCGCGTTCGCCGCGGTGGTCGGGCTGGCGGCCGACGGCTACGGCACCACGAAGGCGCACATCGCCGCCATGGGGGCGATCGCGGTCGACGGCCCGGCCCTCTTCCTCCAGGGCACGATCCTGCTGGCCGCTCTGGTCGCCCTGTTCACCTTCGCCGAGCGGCGCCTGGACCCGGCCGCGCACGGCAACCGCGTCGACTCCTTCGCCGCCCAGGCCGCATCCGTGCCCGGCAGCGACAGCGAGCAGGCCGCGGTCAAGGCCGGGTTCACCACCACCGAGGTGTTCCCGCTGCTCCTCTTCGCGGTCGGCGGCATGCTGGTCTTCCCCTCGGCCAACGACCTGCTGACCCTGTTCGTGGCCCTGGAGGTCTTCTCCCTGCCGCTGTACCTGCTGTGCGCGCTGGCCCGCCGCAAGCGGCTGATGTCGCAGGAGGCCGCGGTCAAGTACTTCCTGCTCGGCGCGTTCGCCTCCGCCTTCACCCTGTTCGGCATCGCCCTGCTCTACGGCTACGCGGGCTCCGTGTCGTACGCGCGGATCGCCCAGGTCGTCGACGGCACGGTCACCGACGTCGACCCGGCCCTCGCCAACACCATGGGCAACGACGCGCTGCTGCTGGTCGGCGCCGCGATGATCGTGATGGGGCTGCTGTTCAAGGTGGGCGCGGTGCCGTTCCACATGTGGACGCCCGACGTCTACCAGGGCGCCCCGACCCCGGTGACCGGCTTCATGGCGGCGGCGACCAAGGTGGCCGCGTTCGGCGCCCTGCTCCGCCTGCTGTACGTCGTCCTGCCCGGCATGCGCTGGGACTGGCGGCCGGTGATGTGGGCGGTGGCCATCATCACCATGCTGGGCGGCGCGATCGTCGCGATCACCCAGACCGACATCAAGCGACTGCTGGCGTACTCGTCCATCGCGCACGCCGGATTCATCCTCGCGGGTGTCATCGCCACGTCGAAGGAGGGCGTCTCCTCGGTCCTCTTCTACCTGGCCGGCTACTCGTTCGTGACGATCGGCGCGTTCGCCGTGGTCACCCTGGTCCGCGACGCGGGCGGCGAGGCCACCCACCTGTCCAAGTGGGCGGGGCTCGGCCGCCGCTCGCCGCTGGTCGCGGCCGTGTTCGCGGTGTTCCTGCTGGCCTTCGCCGGTATCCCGCTGACCTCCGGGTTCTCGGGGAAGTTCGCCGTGTTCAAGGCGGCGGCGGACGGCGGCGCGGTCCCGCTGGTGGTGATCGGTGTGATCTCCTCGGCGATCGCGGCGTTCTTCTACATCCGGGTGATCGTGCTCATGTTCTTCAGCGAACCGCGGCCCGAGGGCCCGACCGTGGCCGTGCCGTCGCCGCTGACCACGCTGGCGATCGGGGTCGGCGTCGCGGTCACGCTGGTCCTGGGTGTGGCACCCCAGTACTTCCTGGACCTGGCGGGCCAGGCCGGGGTGTTCGTGCGCTGACCCTGCCCACCGGACCGGCCGCTGCCCGGCTCCCTCTTCCCCGAGGGCGCCGGGCAGCGGGACTGTCCGCTTCCTGGCGCAGTGACGAGCGACACCGCACCGGATCCGACCGAGCCTGTGGATAACTTCGGGGCTGTCGGTCCGGCCCCCTATCGTTGAGGAAGTGGTCGACGGACGACACACGGGGGACCGGCGGGGGACAGGACGATGGGCGCGACGGGCGGGATCAGCGAGATGCCAAGGGTGACCGAGGGGCCGGGAGCGGCCGCCAGCGAGGCGCTGGCCACACTGCACCGGGTCTTCGGATACGAGGCCTTCCGGGGCGAGCAGGAAGCGATCATCGAGCATGTGGTGGCGGGCGGCGACGCCCTCGTCCTCATGCCGACCGGCGGCGGCAAGTCGCTGTGCTACCAGATCCCCGCCCTGGTCAGGCCCGGTACGGGCATAGTGATCTCCCCGCTGATCGCGCTCATGCAGGACCAGGTGGGCGCCCTGCGCGCCCTCGGTGTGCGGGCCGGCTTCATCAACTCCACCCAGGACTTCGACGAGCGTCGCACGGTCGAAGCCGAGTTCCTGGCCGGCGAGCTGGACCTGCTCTACCTGGCCCCGGAGCGACTGCGTCTGGAGGGCACGCTCGACCTGCTCTCCCGCGGCAAGATCTCCGTCTTCGCGATCGACGAGGCGCACTGCGTGTCCCAGTGGGGCCACGACTTCCGCCCGGACTATCTCACCCTGTCCCTCCTCGGCGAGCGCTGGCCGGACGTCCCGCGGATCGCCCTGACCGCCACGGCCACGCGCGCCACCCACGAGGAGATCACCCAGCGGCTGAACCTGCCGTCGGCCCGCCACTTCGTCGCCAGTTTCGACCGGCCCAACATCCAGTACCGGATCGTCCCCAAGGCCGACCCCAGGAAGCAGCTGCTCGCCTTCCTCCGCGAGGAGCACCCGGGCGACGCCGGCATCGTGTACTGCCTCTCCCGCAACTCGGTGGAGCGCACGGCGGAGTTCCTGACCGCCAACGGCATCGCGGCGGTGCCGTACCACGCGGGCCTGGACGCGGGCACCCGCGCCGCGCACCAGTCCCGGTTCCTGCGCGAGGACGGCCTGGTCGTGGTGGCGACCATCGCCTTCGGCATGGGCATCGACAAGCCGGACGTGCGCTTCGTCGCCCACCTGGACCTGCCCAAGTCGATCGAGGGCTACTACCAGGAGACCGGCCGCGCCGGCCGGGACGGCCTACCCTCCACGGCCTGGATGGCGTACGGCCTCAACGACGTCATCCAGCAGCGCAAGCTGATCCAGTCCGGCGAGGGCGACGAGGCGTTCCGCCGGCGGGCCCAGGCCCACCTCGACGCGATGCTCGCGCTCTGCGAGACCGCCCGCTGCCGCCGCGGCCAGCTGCTCGCCTACTTCGGCCAGGACGCCCCGGCCGCGGACTGCGGCAACTGCGACACCTGCCTCACCCCGCCGGAGACCTGGGACGGCACGATCGCCGCCCAGAAGGCCCTGTCGACGGTGGTACGGCTCCAGCGGGAGCGTGGGCAGAAGTTCGGCGCGATGCAGATCGTGGACATCCTGCTCGGCAAGCGCACCGGCAAGGTGATCCAGTTCGACCACGACCAGCTGTCGGTGTTCGGCATCGGCCAGGACCTCACCGAGGCGGAGTGGCGGGGCGTCATCCGGCAGCTGCTGGCGCAGGGGCTGCTCGCGGTCGAGGGGGAGTACGGCACGCTGGTGCTCACCGAGGCGAGCGGTTCGGTGCTGCGGCGGGAGCGCGAGGTGCCGCTGCGCAAGGAGCCGAAGAAGCCGGCCGTCTCCCGGTCCCGGTCGGGCTCCTCGGGCGGCGACCGCAAGCCGAGAGCCGCCGCGGCCGAGCTGCCCGACGAGCTGCTGCCCGCCTTCGAGGCGCTGCGTGCCTGGCGTGCCGAGCAGGCCCGGGAGCAGGGCGTCCCGGCGTACTTCATCTTCAACGACGCCACCCTGCGGGAGATCGTCACCCGCCGGCCCGGCTCGGTGCGGGAGCTGGGCACGGTGAACGGCGTCGGCGAGAAGAAGCTGGCGACCTACGGGGAGGGCGTCCTCGCGGTGCTGGCGACCCTCGACGGCGCGAACCCGGCCCCGAACCCGGCCGCCGGCCCAGGCCAGGAGGACCACTGGCCCGAGCCGGCCGAGGAACCGGAGCCGGAGCCGGACGACTGGATATAGCGGGCGACTGGACGGAGCTGCCGTTCGCCCGGCCGCACCGCCGCACCGCCGCCCGGCCGGTCAGGCCAGCGTCGTCAGCAGTCCGGGCGCGAAGGTGATCAGGAGGGGCAGCAGCGGCACCAGCGCGGCCACCGTCGTCGTCAGGGCCCGCTGCCGGCGCAGCAGCCGGGGCGGCGGCTCCAGCAGCCGGTCCACGCGTTCGCCGAGCAGCCGGCGGCTGGAGGCGCAGGACAGCACGCCCCGGTGCTGGTTCAGCTCGATCAGCGCGAGGGCGGTCGTCAGATGCCCGCAGCGCCGGGAGGCGGCGTCGTCGGCGGCCAGTTCCACCAGGCGGTGCGTCTGGTCGCAGAAGTGGGCGAAGAGCGGCACGCGCGGAAAGCCGGTGGCGAGCGCGGTGGACAGATGCAGCAGCCAGTCGTGGTGGGCGCGGGCGTGACCCCGCTCGTGGGTCAGGACGGCGTCCAGCTGGTGGTCGGTGAGCCGGTGCAGCGCCCCCGTGGTGACGACGAGCTGAGCCGGGTGCCCGGGCATCCACCAGGCGTCCGGGTACTCGTCCTCCAGCACCAGCATCGGACCGCGCGCCGCGGGCAGCCCGGCCGGCAGCTCGGGGGCGCGTTCGCGCAGTTGCGCCCGGGCCTGGTCGCGGCTGCGACGGGCCTCGACCAGCTCCCGGGCGAGCATCGCGGTCGTCCAGGCGGCCCCGCAGGCCAGCACGACGGTCAGCGCGGTGGCCCACACGGGGGCGGCGGAGAGGTCGTAGGCGGCGGTGACGGAGGGCGGCGCCGGCGCGAACACCCGGTCGCGGACGGTGTGGAAGACGGCCGCCGCGCCCAGCACCAGTGCCGTCAGACAGCACAGCAGGACGGTGGCGACCAGGCACTGCCACACCCACAACGCGACCACGGGTTCCCGCTCGGGCCAGCCGGCGCGGGTCAGCGCGCGCGGTGCCGGGACGGCCGCCGTCAGCGCGACGACACTCAGCAGGAGCAGGCAGACGGTCATGCCGGGGCTCCGGTTCCTGGTCGGAGAGGTGTGCGGATATCGGCGGCGGCGCGCGGGGACGCGCGCCGCTGGGTGGTGCGTGTCCCGTCAGTATGACGGGACACGCGGCACACGTCAGGTGCCCGGGACGAACCGCCGCCGCCCGTGGGCCGGCCGGTGCCTCAGCCCGCCACGATCCGCCCGGTGACGTCGCCGAGGCCCACCCGGGTGCCGTCCGGGCCCGGGGCCCACGCGGACAGGGTCACCACGTCGCCGTCCTCCAGGAACGCCCGCTTGCCGTCGGGGAGTTCGAGGGGGTCGCGGCCGTTCCAGGTCAGTTCCAGCAGGGAGCCGCGCTGGCGCTCCTCGGGCCCGCTGACCGTGCCGGAGCCGTACAGGTCGCCGGTGCGCAGCGAGGCGCCGTTGACCGTCATGTGGGCCAGCTGCTGGGCGGCGGTCCAGTACATGGTGGAGAAGGGGGGTTCGGAGACGACATGGCCGTTGATCGAGACGGACATCCGCAGGTCGTAGCCGCCGGGCTCGATGCCGGGCGCCGAGTCGTCCAGGTAGGGCAGCAGCGGGTGCGTGCGCTCCGGCGGCGCCACGCGCGCGTGTTCCAGCGCCTCCAGCGGGGTGATCCACGCCGACACGGAGGTCGCGAAGGACTTGCCGAGGAACGGGCCGAGCGGGACGTACTCCCAGGCCTGGATGTCCCGCGCGGACCAGTCGTTCAGCAGGCAGAGGCCGAAGACATGGTCCTCGAAGTCGGCCAGTGCGACCGGCCGGCCCAGCTCGGAGGGCATGCCCACGACGAACCCGACCTCGGCCTCGATGTCCAGCCGGACCGACGGTCCGAAGACGGGTGCCGGGTCACCGGGACCCTTGCGCTGCCCGGAGGGCCGTACGACGTCCGTGTCCGAGACGACGATCGTGCCGGAGCGGCCGTGGTAGCCGATCGGCAGGTGCTTCCAGTTGGGCGTGAGGGAGTCCTCGGCGTCCGGGCGGAAGATCTGGCCGACGTTCCTGGCGTGGTTCTCCGAGGCGTAGAAGTCGACGTAGTCCGCCACCTCGACGGGCAGGTGCAGGGTGACCTCGGACAGCGGGTGGAACAGCGGCTCGATCGCCTCCTGGTGGACGGGGTCCGTGATCCAGGAGGTGAGGGCGCGCCGTACGTCCGACCAGGTGGTGCGGCCGGCGGCCAGCAGCGGGTTGAGGGTGGGACGGGCGAGCAGGGAGTGGTACGGCGAGCCGAGCGCGGCGGCCGCGGCGCCCGCGTCGAGGACGTGGTCCCCGAGCCGGACACCGACCCTTCGCTCCGTGCTGCCGGAGGGCGAGAACACGCCATAGGGAAGGTTGTGCGGGCCGAAGGGGTCGCCCTCGGGGACGTCGAAGGGGGGCATGTGGTGCTGCCTCACTCTCATCCGCGCCATGCATGGCGATGCGTTCCATGTGGTTGCGCCACACGTTACGGCCGGGTGGCATGTCTTGGGCAGAGCCCCAGGCCTCCCGGCACGGCGGTGGCGTCCGCGCGCGGTACGACGCTCGGCGCACCGCTCGAAAGGTTGCTCGCACAATGTCTAAAGGGTTCGCAATGTCCGAATGACCCTTGTCGGAGCGGGCAATTCCGGCTTAGCGTCCTTTGGGACACGGACGGGGTGGGTCCGTTCCGTTGGGGGGACACGTGGGGGGACCCGTGGCCAAGACCGCCGTCGGCATGCCGTTCGAGGTCGACCGTGACGTACCGGGACTGATCGTCAAGTTCGGCGACTATCCGCTGCACCACGGCGGTGTGGGGGCCATCCGCAGCCTGGGCCGGCTGGGGGTGCCCATGTACGCCGTCACCGAGGACGCGTACACGCCGGCCGCCGCCTCGCGCTATCTGAAGAAGGCGTTCGTCTGGCCGACGACGGGCGCGGAGGACCCCGGCCACCTGGTCGAGGGCCTGCTGCGCATCGGCCGCCGGATCGGCCGCCCGGCGGTGCTGGTCCCGACGGACGAGGAGGCCGCCGTACTGATCGCCGAGCACCAGCACGAGCTGGCCGGCTCCTTCCTCTTCCCGCGCGTGGACCCCGCGCTGCCCCGCCGGCTCGCCAGCAAACAGGGACTGCACGAACTGTGCGTGGAACACGGTGTCGCGTGCCCGCAGACCGCGTTCCCGCGCTCGTACGACGACATCGCCGCCTTCGCCGACACGGCCCGTTTCCCGGTGGTGGCCAAGAACCGCGAGGCGTTCGTCCGCCGTGAACGCCCCGCGGTGAACGGCACCACGCGGATCGCCACCCGCGCGGGCCTGCTCGGCCTCGCCCGCGACTGGGGCGACGACCCCGGAGTGGTCCTCCAGGAGTATCTGCCGCGCGAGGAGGCCGAGGACTGGATCGTGCACGCCTGCTTCGACCGGGACTCCGCCCCGCTCGCGCTGTTCACCGGGGTGAAGGTCCGCTCCTGGCCGCCGCACGCGGGCATGACGGCGAACGCGTACGTCGTCGACAACCCGGAACTCTCCGACCTCGCCACCCGTTTCATCAAACAGATCGGCTTCAGCGGCATCATCGACCTCGACCTGCGCTTCGACCGGCGCGACGGACAGTACAAGCTCCTCGACTTCAACCCGCGCATGGGCGCCCAGTTCCGGCTCTTCGAGAGCGAGTCGGGGGTGGACGTCGTCCGCGCGATGCACCTGGACCTGACCGGCCGCACCGTTCCGGAGGGGGAACAGCGCACCGGCCACCGTTACATCGTGGAGAACATCGACCTGCCCGCCCTCCTCGCCTACCGCCGCAGCGGCTATACGACGCCGCACGCACCGGCGAGGGCGAGCGGGACCGAACTGGCCTGGTTCGCGGGCGACGACCCGCTGCCGTTCCTCACGATGCTCGCCCGCTTCGTGCGCCCGGGCGCGAAGCACCTCTATCAGCTGTGGCGGACCAACCGCCGCGGCGGCAGCACCTCCACGAAGTAGGCAAGGCCACCGAGGGGTGGCGCACCGCGTCCTGGGGAGGGACTTCGTGATGCGACCGGTTGCAGTCATCGGGGCGGGGCCGTTCGGCCTGTCCACCGCCGCCCATCTACGGGCGCGCGGCATCCCCGCCCGGGTCTTCGGCGACCCCATGGTCAGCTGGCGTGACCACATGCCCGAGGGCATGCTCCTGAAATCGACCCCCGCCGCCTCCAGCTTCCACTGCCCGCAGTCCGGCCACACCCTGGGCGACTACTGCGACGCGGCCGGGATCCGCCGCCTGGTGACCGACGAGGACATCATCCCGGCGGAGACGTTCATCGCCTATGGCGAGTGGTTCCAGCAGCGGCTGGTCCCCGACCTGGAGCGAGTGCGGGTCGTCTCCGTGGACCGGGACAGGAGCGGAGGCTTCGAACTGAAGCTGGACTCGGGGGAGTTGTTCACCGCGCGCGCGGTCGTCGTCGCCACCGGCCTGTCCGGGCTGGCGCATCTGCCCCCGGAACTGGCCGGTGCGGCGGCCGGCGGCCCCGCCCCGGCGGGCCCGGTCTCGCACAGCTCCCAGCACCACGACCTCGGCCGCTTCGCCGGCAAGGAGCTGATCGTGATCGGCGCCGGCCAGTCCGCGCTGGAGACGGCGGCGCTCGCCGCCGAGGCGGGCGCACGGGTGCGCGTGGTCGCGCGCGGCCGCGGCCGGGTCGCCTTCGGCGCCCCGCCCTGGGACCAGCCGAAGCTGCGCCCCGAGTCCCCGTTCGGCCGCGCCTGGTCGCTGTGGGCGCTCAGCTACCACGCGCAGCCCTACCGCCACCTGCCCGAGGCCACCCGCCACTACCTGGTCCGGCGGGTCCTCGGCCCGCTCGGCGCCTGGTGGCTGCGCGAGCGCTTCGAGAGCGCCGTGCAGGTGCGGGAGGTGCAGCGGGTGGTGAGCGCCGAGGCGCCGGACGGCACCCCCGTCCTCACCGTCCGCACCCACGGCGGCCGTACCGAGCGGCTCACCGCCGACCATGTCATCGCCGCGACCGGCTACCGCGTCGACATCGCGGCGATGGACTTCCTCGGCCATGAGCTGCGCACCCGGCTCGCGCTCAGCCGGGGCACGCCCAAGCTCGGTGCCGGCTTCGTCTCCTCCGTACCCGGCCTGTACTTCACCGGCCTGCCGGCGGCGTCCTCGTACGGCCCGGTGATGCGCTTCGTGTGCGGTACGGACTTCGCCTCCCCGCGCCTGGCGAAGCACCTGGCCGCGGCCCACGGCTGAGTTCTGGCCGACGCGGTGCGTCATCGGCGGGAAGACACACACCAGTTGGGGGTGATCAGCACACAAGTGCGCGCTGTGACAGATGAGTCGGCGGGGCGTGGTGTCCGTATTCTCTGATCATGGCACCCTCCCCCGCATATTCACTCATCGCCACCGACCTGGACGGAACCCTGCTGCGCGGTGACGACACCGTCTCCGACCGGTCGCTCGCCGCGCTCGCGCGGGCGGCGCGGGCCGGTGCCCGGCATCTGGTGGTCACGGGCCGCCCGGCCCCGCGGGTACGGTCCCTGCTGGCCGTGCTCGGCTGCACGGGGCTCGCGGTGTGCGGGCAGGGCGCGCAGGTCTACGACGCCGGGGCCGGCCGTCTGGTGTGGTCGGTACGGCTGGACCGGGAGCTGGCCGAGACGGCACTCGGCAAGATCGAGGCGGAGGTGGGACAGGTCTTCGCCGCCGTCGACCAGGACGGGGTGGACGGGCTCACGCTCATCGAGCCCGGGTACCGGATGCCGCATCCGGCCCTGCCCGCGGTCCGGGTCGGCCGGCGCGACGACCTGTGGTCCGCGCCCATCAGCAAGGTGCTGCTGCGCCACGCCACCCTGTCGGACGACGAGCTGGCGGCCACCGCGCGCGCGGTGGTGGGGTCGCTGGCGACGGTCACCATGTCGGGCCCGGGCATGGTGGAGCTACAGCCGCGCGGGGTGACCAAGGCGACCGGGCTGGCGCTGGCCGCTGAGCGGCTCGGCACCGGCGCCGACCGGGCGCTGGCGTTCGGGGACATGCCCAACGACGTCCCGATGTTCGAGTGGGCCGGGCACGGGGTCGCCATGGCCAACGCCCATCCGGAACTGAAGGCGGTGGCCGACGAGGTCACCCTGTCGAACGAGGACGACGGCATCGCCGTCGTCCTCGAAAGACTCTTCCCTACCGACTGACCGGTTCTTCAGTAGGCACCGGCCGGTCGGGGACCTCAGTACGCGCCGAAGACGTTGTCGATGGACCCGTACCGCGCGGCGGCGTAGTTGCAGGCGGCCGTGATGTTCGCGACCGGGTCGTAGGGGTCGAAGGAGGTGCCGGCCACGTGGTAGGCCTGGAAGGTCGGGTCGATGACCTGGAGCAGACCCTTGGACGGGATGCCCGCGGCGGCGTTGGAGTCCCAGAGGTTGATGGCGTTCGGGTTGCCGGAGGACTCCCGCATGACGTTGCGGTAGATGCCGTTGTAGGTGCCCGGAATGCCCTTCTGGGCCATGATCGCGAGCGACTCGCGGATCCAGCCGTCGAGGTTGTTCGGGTACCCGGCGAGCGTGGTGGAGGCCGTGGCGGTCGTGCCGGTGGCGGCGGACGCGGTGGTGGCGCCGATGAGCGGCAGGGCGAGGACGGCGACGCCGGTGCCGGCGACGGCGAGCGCGCGGACCAGGCGGTTGGTGCGGGGACGGCGGGGCTGAGCGGCAGCAGACATGGGGGCGTTCCTCTCCGGCGCCTGCGAGGTGAGCTGTCGGGTTCGGGCGGGGAGGTGCCCGGCCGTGCCCTGGAGGAGGCATGGCTTCACCCCTAGCCGGGCCGGTGCGGCGTGTGCCTTCCGGTCCGGCGGCTTACCTGGGTCCCCCGCTCCTGCCGTACGAATGGGTTCGTGGATGGGTATGCGGGCGGCGGCAGGATTCGGCGTCCGCCCGACGGCCCGGAACGTATGCGAGAGCACATGTCGGGAACAAGTACTGGATTCACACAACGCACTATTTGACCTTGGTCTGCGCCATATGGGGTACTTGATCCTTTGCGGTTGCCAATGCTCAACTCGCTTGCAGAACAAGGAGGAAGCGGGCCTGCGAGGGAGGGGTGCCCGGGACTGGCCGCGTGACCCAATTCACGGAATAGCAAGTCATTCCAAAACGGACATGAGGGATTCAAGGTATTCATTGGATGTAATGGGTGTAATGGATGTAATGGAGTTGCCCGCAGGGCGCGACAAGGCACATGGAGTTCTGTTAAGTCGATAGATGTCCGTTCTTACCATCCGATCGAAACCTTAGTGATCATGATCCGATGCCGACCGGGCTGGACCGGTGGGCGCTATCGGTGATCGAAACAGGACCGGATACGCTGACTCGAGTGATGGCAGCGACCTATCGACAAACCGTGTAATCGCCAGCAGACACCAGCAGACAGGAGACCCCTCGTGACCGTCGTCGGGCCGTTCGGGCTGAGCGTGCGGGACCAGGCTCTGGAAGCCGATGTCCAGGCCGGATTGACGGCTGTCGAGGAAGGCTTGCTCGAGGCCACCAAGAGCGAGGTCCCGTTCATCACGGAGGCCGCACAGCACCTCGTACGAGCCGGCGGGAAGCGGTTCCGGCCACTGCTCGTCATGCTCGCGGCGCAGTTCGGCGACCCCTACGCCCCGGGCGTGGTGCCGTCGGCCGTCGTCGTCGAGCTGACCCATCTGGCCACGCTGTACCACGACGACGTCATGGACGAGGCCGCCGTGCGGCGCGGCGTGGACAGCGCCAACACCCGCTGGGGCAACTCCGTCGCGGTCCTCACCGGCGACTTCCTCTTCGCCCGGGCCTCCCAGATCCTCGCCGACCTGGGCCCCGAGGCGGTCCGGGTCCAGGCCCTCGCGTTCGAACGGCTGGTCACCGGCCAGATCCTGGAGACGGCCGGTCCCTCGGACGGCCGTGACCCGGTCGAGCACTACCTGGACGTGCTCGCCGGCAAGACGGGCTCGCTGGTGGCGGTCTCCTGCCGGTTCGGCGCGATGATGTCCGGCGCCGACGAGACGGTCGTCGACGTCCTCACCCAGTACGGCGAGCGGCTCGGGGTCGCTTTCCAGCTCGCCGACGACGTCCTGGACATCGCCTCCGACTCGCACGAGTCCGGCAAGACCCCGGGCACCGACCTGCGCGAGGGCATTCCGACCCTTCCCGTGCTCCGGCTGCGCGAGCGGGCGGCCCGGCTGGGTCTGCCCGAGGACATCGCGCTGTGCGAGCTGCTCGACTCCGACCTCAGCGACGACGCCCGGCACGCCGAGGTGCTGACCGCGCTGCGCGCCCACCCCGCGCTGGAGCAGGCCCGCCGGGACACGGTGCGGTACGCGGAGGAGGCGCGGGCCGCGCTGTCGCCGCTGCGGGAGTGCGACGCCAAGGCGGCGCTGCTGGAGCTGTGCGACGCGGTGGTCCACCGCGCCGGCTGACGCCCGTTCGGCGGATGCCGTGCGGGCCCTGTCCGAGCCCTGTGCGGGCCCGACCCCTACGGGTTCGAAGCGGTCGCAGCGCCTCCATGTCATACCCCAGGCGTACATGGAGTTGGCTCCGAGGTCTGACGCTTTCTCATGGCCGATTTGGTGAGATGGAAACCACGGAAATCACCACTCCTCACCGATTCGGGTGAGAATGGCGGCTCAGGTGGACCAGCGTGAGGACAGCCGCCGCCGACGACGGAGGTAAGGCACACATGGCACCGTACGAATCCGACGACGCACCGAGCGCTGCGCGGGACGAGGACGCGCGCTCCGGCCGACGCAAGGCCGCCCGGTACGCCGTGCCGGTCGCGGTGGTGGGAGTGGCGGCGGCCACCATCGGGCTGGTCCCGGCGCTCGCCAACTCCGGCGACCCGGACCTGCCCCGGGTCACCGCACAGCAGCTCATCGAGAAGATCGCCAAGTCGGACGTGCAGCAGCTGTCCGGCACCGTGAAGATCAGCACCGACCTCGGCCTGCCGAACCTCGGCGGCCTGGAGAACAGCCTCGCCTCCGGCGCGGGCAAGGGCGACGGCTCCTCCGCCGACCCGCAGGCCAAGCTCACCGAGCTGGTCTCCGGCACGCACACGCTGCGCGTCGCCGCCGACGGCCCCGACCGGCAGAAGCTGTCGCTGCTGGAGACCGGCGCCGAGTACAGCATCATCCACAACGGCCGGGACGTCTGGGGGTACGACAGCCGGAGCAACCAGGTCCACCACAGCACCAAGGCCGCTGACGGCGCCCGGCACGGGGAGCGCGCGGGCGAGCCGCCGGCCACGCCCAAGGACTTCGCCGACCAGGCCCTGAAGGCGGTGGACGACACCACGTCCGTCACCGTCGACGGCACCGCGCAGGTCGCCGGGCGGGACGCCTACAAGCTGCTGATCAAGCCCAGGCAGTCGGGCACCACGGTCGGCGCGATCAGCATCGCCGTCGACGCGAAGACGGGCCTGCCGCTGAAGTTCACGCTGACCCCGAAGAGCGGCGGCGCCGCCGTCGTCGACGTGGGCTTCACCCAGGTCTCCTTCGCCAAGCCGGCCGCCGCCGCCTTCGACTTCACCCCGCCCAAGGGCGCGAAGGTCACCGAGGACAAGCAGGGCCACAAGGCCCGCGAGCACGCTCCGGCGGGCCGGGACTTCGCCCGGGGGTTCGATCCGGCCGAGGTGCTGGGCAAGGGCTGGTCGTCCGTCGCCACCTTCGACACCGGTGCCAAGGGCGGCCTGCCCACCGGCGCCAAGGGCGGTGACCTCGGCGGCTTCCTCGGCACGCTCGGCGACCAGGTCTCCGGGAAGTTCGGCAAGGGCACGGTCTTCTCCACCCGCCTGGTCAACGCGCTGATCACCGACGACGGCAAGGTGTACGCCGGAGCGGTGACCAAGGAGGCCCTGGTGAAGGCGGCCAACGAGGGCAAGTAGGCCCTGCCGGGGGGCGGGGCCGGGCCCCGGGGAGGCGGCCTTCGCCTCCCCGGGCGGGCACGGGACGAGGGGGAGCCGATGGGCGAGCCGTCACAGGACCTGCGCGCTTCAGGGGACACGGACCCACGCGCCGCTGACCCGCCTGTCCCGGACCCGCACGCCGTGGAGGACGCCCCGCCGTATGCCATCGCCACCCGCGGCCTCACCAAGCGCTACCGCGGCGGACAGCTCGCCGTCGACGGCCTGGACCTGACCGTCCCGGCGGGCAGCGTCTTCGGCTTCCTCGGCCCGAACGGCTCCGGCAAGACCACCACCATCCGCATGCTGATGGGCCTGATCGAGCCGACCTCCGGCACGGCCCGGGTACTGGGCCGCCCGATGCCCCGGGCGGCCCGTGCCGTGCTGCCCCAGGTGGGCGCGCTGATCGAGGGCCCCGCGCTGTACGGCTTCCTCTCCGGCCGGGACAACCTGCTGCGTTACGACGCCGCCGACCCGACCGCCGACCCCCGCACCCGGCACGCACGCGTCGCCGCCGCGCTGGACCGGGTGGGTCTCACCGCCGCGTCCGGCAAGAAGGCGAGGGCCTACTCGCTCGGCATGAAGCAGCGCCTGGGACTGGCCGCCGCCCTGCTCCAGCCGCGCCGGCTGCTCGTCCTGGACGAGCCGACCAACGGCCTCGACCCGCAGGGCATGCGCGAGATCCGCACCTTGGTCCGGGAGTTGGCCGCCGACGGCACCACCGTGTTCCTCTCCTCGCACCTGCTCGACGAGATCGAGCAGGTCTGCACCCACGCGGCGGTCATGACGCAGGGCCGGCTCGTCGTGCAGGGCTCGGTGGCCGAGCTGGCGGCCGGGGCGCGCGGGCGGCTGGCGGTGACCACTCCGGACCCGGCCGAGGCGGCCCGGGTGCTCAAGGAGCTGGGGCTGGCGGACGTCACCACCGACGGCGACCGGGTCACCGGGGAACCACCCGCGCGGGACCTCGCCGAGGTGAACGCGGCCCTGGTCGCGGCCGGCATAAGAGTGCGCGGCTTCACGCTCGAACGGGCCTCGCTGGAGGACGCGTTCGTGGCGCTGACCGGGGAGGGCTTCGATGTCACGGGCTGAGACCCTTCCGGGCGGGGCTGAGACGCTGCCGGGCGCACCCCCGCCCCCGGCCGCTCGCCGCCCCAGCCCGCTCTGGACTCTCGGTCTGCTCCGCAGTGAGCTGTTCACCACCGTCCGGCGCTGGCGCACGCTCGCGCTGCTCGGGGTGCTGGCCGCGGTGCCGGTGCTGATCGGGATCGCGGTGAAGATCGAGACGCGCGGCGGGGTGGGCGGCGACCACCGGGCGGGCGGCCCGGCGTTCATCACGCAGGTCACCAACAACGGCCTGTTCCTGGTGTTCACGGCGCTGGCCGCGACCCTGCCGTTCTTTCTGCCGATGGCCGTCGGTGTCGTCGCGGGCGACGCGATAGCGGGCGAGGCGGGCGCGGGCACCCTGCGCTATCTGCTGGTCGCCCCGGCCGGCCGGACCCGTCTGCTGCTCACCAAGTACGCGACCGTGCTGGCCTTCTGTCTGCTGGCCACGCTGGTGGTCGCGGTCTCGGCGCTGCTGGTCGGCGCGTTGCTGTTCCCGCTCGGCGAGCTGACGACCATATCGGGCACCCGGATCGGCTTCGCCGAGGGACTCGGCCGGGCCCTGCTGATCGCCCTGGTCGTGGCCGCCTCACTGGTCGGGGTGGCGGCGCTCGGCCTGTTCGTGTCGACCCTCACCAACAGCGGCATAGCGGCGATGGCGACCACCGTGGGGCTCCTGATCACCGTGCAGATCCTCGACCAGATACCCCAGCTGCACGCCGTGCAGCCGTACCTCTTCTCGCACTACTGGCTGTCCTTCGCCGACCTGATACGCGACCCCGTCTACTGGGACGACCTGATGAACAACCTCGGCCTCCAGGCCCTGTACGCGGCCGTGTTCGGCTCGGCGGCCTGGGCCCGGTTCACGACGAAGGACATCAGCGCGTAGTCGTGGGCGGTTCCCCGGCCGTCTCGTGCGGGTAGCGCGCGAAGGGTGCCTCCCGGTCGAAGAACGTCTTCGCGCGGGCCAGCGCCTCGGTGTCCTTCAGTACGTCACCGGGTGCGGTGCCGTTGCCGAGCAGCACCCCGCCGAACCGCATGCCCATGTAGGCGGCGGAGTTGTTGAGCGTGCCGATGTAGGGATCGGCGACGGACGGTTCCTCCGCCGCCAGGGCGGCGATGCCCCAGAGGGTGCGGCCGGCCAGGGTCGCCCGGAAGTCCGCGCCGGGCGTGCGCAGCCAGCCCGACCAGTAGTCCAGGTAGCGCTTGGTGAGGCCGGACACCGAGTACCAGTACAGCGGCGAGGCGATCACGATGTCGGTGGCCGCGAGGGTGGCGTCCAGCAGCAGGGCCTCCGTGCTGTCGGACGGCGGCTGCGCGTGGTCGCTGCCGTGCCGCAGGTCCGCGAAGTCGGGCAGCGGATGCTCGGCGAGCCGTATCCACTGCTGCTCGACATCCGCCGGCAGCTGTTCGGCGGCCGCGCGGGCCAGCAGCTCGGTGTTGCCCTCGGCACGGGCACTGCCCAGCACGAACAGGAAACGGCGTGTGGTCATGACTACCCCCAGGGATCACCGGCGGACGGGCACTGCGCAACACAATGCACCTGCATTATATGCACACGCAAGAGAATAGTGCTCAGGTGGAAGACCCGTCACCGGAACCACTGCCGAGCAGCAACGCCATGACACCGACCAGCGTCGCGCTGCTGACGATCTCCCGGCGGGCGATCATCGCGGGCACCCGGGAGAGCGGGATCCACTCCATCCGGTCGGACTCGTTGCGCTCGGTCGGGGCACCGATCCGCCGGGCGTCGTCCGTGCGGAACACGAAATGCCGGGCGTCGGTGATACCGGCGGCGGGCTCCGCGTACACCAGCTCCCGCAGCGATCCCGGGCGCCAGCCCGTCTCCTCCTCCAGCTCCCGCGCGGCCGCCCGCACCGGCTCCTCACCGTCCTCGACCAGGCCCATCGGCAACTCCCACGCCCAGGTGTCCGTGACGAACCGGTGCCGCCACAGCATCAGGACCCGCCGCTGCCCGTCGACGGCGGCCGTCACCGCGACATCCCGCAACCGCACCACGTGGTAGTCGACCCGGGCGCCGTCGGGCTGCTCGACGTCGAGCGACCGCAGACGCACCCAGGGCGTGTCGTATACCGCCCGTTCCCCGTGAACCGTCCACCGCACCACAAACCCCTCCTCGCACCAACGCAGTTGCCGCTGGCTCCCCGAGATCACGGCGAGCGGCATGACCACCATGAACAGCAACCCTCGCGCAGGCGGGACGGCCCGGCATCTGGGACGAGGCTGTGACGTCGCGGTGACGCGTGAGCCGTACCGAGGGGACAGACTGGTGAGTACGACACGAGGGGTACGACCGGATCGCACGGCGGGGGAGAGAGGCACACCGATGGCCCGACTCAGCTTCGAGAAGAAGCGGGCACTACAGCCCGTGGCGCACCCGGCGGCGGTGGCCGTCCGGGTGTTCGGCGCGGGCGACGCGTCGGTGGGCGGCACATCGGTCATGGCGGCCCCCGGGGAGGACATCCAGCAGGCCGTCCTGAACCACCTCCAGCGCCTGGCCATCAGCCTGGGCGCCCCGATACACGCCACCATCCAGGACGACGTCGCCGGCTGCGTGGTTCCCCTGGAGGTCTCGGCGGACGGATCCAGCAGGGTGGCGGGGGAGCCGACGCGGGTGGCGCCGCCGGTACGGCCGCAGAAGCCCGCGGAAGAGTCCGCCCCCGCCCCGGTGATGTCCGCCCCGGCACCGGCAGCCCCCGTCCCGGTGATGTCCGCCCCGGCACCGGCAGCCCCCGAAGCGGAGTCCGTCCTCCCCGACTACACGACCACCCACACCCCTCCCCGCGGATTCGACGCCGTCGCCGAGGAGATGCTGGGCGACGGCCCGCTGACCGAGACCGCGGAGGGCGCCGAGCTGCTGGGCGAGCCGATCGCGCGGATCAACGAGGCCGTGCGGGAAGGGCGTATCGAGCTGGCGGTGGACCTCGTGGACCGTACCGTCGAAGAGGCGACGGCGGCGCTGGGCCCGCACCACGCCGAGGTGCTGCACCTGCGCGAACTCACCGCCTACATCGCCTACCTGGCGGGCGACCCGGTCCGCGCCTTCCGCCTCTCCCTCGACCTCGCCCGCCAGCGCCGGCAGGCGCGGGACGCGGAGGCGGCCTACGGCAATGTGCAGAGCGCGGCGATGGCGTGGCGTGCGGTACGCGACCCCGAGGTGGGGCTGCGGCTCGGCCACGACCTCATCGACCTCTGGACGCACCTCGCCGCGGAGCCCGGCCCCGCCGCCGAAGACCTTCACCCCCTGGACTCGGCCCGCGCCCGCATGATCCGCCTGACGGACAGGGCGGCCCGGCTGGCAAAGCCATAACCGGCGCCCACCGGCCGGCGGTCGGTCACGCGCCGCCCTCGGGGGGTTGGTGGGTGCGGAAGAGGCGGACCCAGGGAAGGGTTTTGCGTTGCCAGGCTTCCCGGGCGACGTGGGTGAAGACGCAGGCCTGGTAGTCGGCGGCAGCCGTGGGCTCGCTGGTTGCTGCGGGGAGGGGGACCCGGTCCGCGATGTCGCCGATCCAGGTGGCCGTCGACTGCCACCAGGTCGCCTGTTCCTGCTTGGACTTGGGGTAGGAGGTGACGCGCTGCCGCAGTTCCTTGCCGTCCTCCGGCCAGACCGCCGTCGCCGCACGGGAGCGGAAGAGGCAGCGGTGCCGGCAGCCCTCGCACTCCGGGAAGGGGGCGAGGGCGTCCTCGATCGACGGGTGGGCCGCGGCGATCGAGCGGAACCGGGCGGAGAGTTCGGCGGGAGTGGCCAGGGGCGCCCGCGGGACACCCGCCTCGCGGGCCGCCGCCGCGCGCACGTCCGGGACCGCGACCAGGGCCGGGCGGTCCAGCCGGTCGTGGTGGACGAAGGCCTGGAACGGCTCCAGGGTGGCCGCGTACCGCTCCTGGTCGGCGGAGAACCGCATGGTGCCGCCGATGAGTTCCCGGTCGGCCGCGGCCGGCAGCCGGTGCATCACCTTCAGGTTGGTGTTCTTGTAGGCGTCCTCCACCAGCTTGCCCGGCACCTGCTCGACGATCACGATGCTCTCGCCGTACTTCCGGTTCTCCGCCAGGGTGTTGGCGAAGGCCTGGGCGGCGCGGGCCTGGGCGTTGCCCTCCTTGCTGTCACCGGACTGGCCCGCGGGCCGGCCGAGCAGACGGTGCGCCTCCTCGATCACCGTGACATGGGCGAGGGAGCCGCCGGCCCGGTTGGCCTTGTAGTGCTCGGTCATCGACTGGAGGATCAGCGCGGTGATCAGCGACTGCTCCTTCTCGTTGTCACCGACCGCCGCCAGCTCCACCACCACCGGACGGTTCAGCAGCTCGGTCACCGGGTACGACCGGGCCACGTCCAGCGTGCTCCCGCAGGCGCCCTCGGCCAGCGCCTCGGCCCGCAGCCGCGACGCCGCGATGATGTTGTCCCGGACCTCGCCCGAGTAGTCGAGCGCCTCGCACTGCCGGCGCATCTCGGCGATGAAGTCCCGCAGTGTGGGCCACTCCTGAGCGGAGTCCGCGATGTCCGTCGGGACGATGCCCTTGCGGGCGTACGTGGCACGCAGCGCGCGGTTGTAGATGTTCGGCAGCGGGTCCCACAGGCCGAACGCCGCGTCGAAGCAGGCCATGAGCCCGGCGATATGGGTGCTGATACGGACGCCGGCCGGCACCTCGAAGGGGTTCAGCCGGAACGGCGCCGTGGTCTCGTCGCCGACCGTCAGGACCAGCAGGTCCTCGAAGCCGGGGCGGGTGGCCAGCCAGCGGTAGTCGTCCAGGTCGGAGTTGACCGGTTCGAGGACGAGGAAGGGCACCGCGTGGTCGCGCCAGATCTGTTCGCAGAAGGCCAGGGTGGTGTTGGTCTTGCCCGAGCCGGTGGTGCCGACGAAGAGGGCGTGCCGGGTCAGGTCGCCCAGGGCGATGCCCAGCGGGCCGGCCGGGGTGTCGTTGACGAGCTGGCGGCCCAGGGTGAGCGACGGGCCCGACGCCTGGTACACCGTCTCGCCGGCCAGGCCCGGCCGCCGTACCGGGAAGCCGGCCATATGCCCGTTCACGGCGAGCGGGAGCCGGAAGGCGGCGCTGGCCTCCCGGGCGTCGACCAGTTCGGCGAGCAGCCGCAGCGGAGGGGAGAGCGGCTCGGGCAGCCGCCAGGCATGGTCGCCGCCCCAGCGGGCCTGTTCCAGGGTGGTCAGGGCGTGCCAGGCGCCCGGCAGCTCCGCGGGGGTGGGGCGGATCACGGTGTGCGCGGGGCCGGTGAACGTCTCGGTGAGCACCCCCTGCTCACGGGCCAGCTCCTGCGGTGAGATCGTCGCGCCGGCCAGTTCCGCCAGCGACTCGGGCAGCGGGGCGGGGGAGGCCAGGGCGATACGGGTGCGGAAGGCGCGGTCGGTGTAGCGGCGCGCGGCGTCCGCGTAGATCCGGGAGGCGTCGACGGCGAAGGCGTCCGCGGCGAGCTGGGCGCCCGGCGACCACAGGCCGTCCGGCAGCTGGCCGGGGGTGCCGAGTCTGCCGTACTGGGTGGCGATCCGGTGCAGCAGCGGGCCCAGGTCGTCCGGTACGACGTACGGCTCCAGGCCGATGGTCAGCAGCACCGGGTGCGGGTGCTCGGCCAGCGCCCGCCACAGCGCGTCCCACGGTGGCGCGGAGGCGGTGAAGGGCTGCGGCGAGAGGTAGTAGCGGACGCCCGCGTCGGGGCGGTTGGGCAGGCCCGTGCGGTACCGCTTGCGGATCTCGGCCAGGCCCGAGTACGGCTCCGGGGTGAACGGCGTCAGCAGACGCGCCACCTCGGCCGGGTCCTCGACCGGGCTGGCGCTCACATGGCGCGGCAGCGTGGCCAGCCGGCCGCGCAGGGCGAGCGCGGCGGCCTCCGCGGCGGCCGGGGTGGGCGCCTGGACCCGGCCGAGCAGCGCGCAGGAGATCCGGTGCTCCGCCGGGTCGGTGAGATAGCGCAGTTCGAGCCGCTCGCCGTGGCTGGTGTTCCACTGCCCGCTCAGCCAGGCGGTCTCGGCCGCGACCGCCTTGATGCGGCGTTCCGTCTCCGTCAGCGCCGCGTACTCCGCCGTCTCGGTGAGGTCGGCGGCCGCGTCGATGCGCACCGCGACCCAGGCCCATGTGGTCGGGCCCGCGGAGACGGTCAGCACGCCGGGCGCCGGCGGCACGCCCGGTGCCGATCCGGTGGCCGCCCAGTCGGCGGTGCCTCCCGCCGGTGCGTTGACCATCGCCCCGTCCCCCGATTTCCGTGATCGCCGCTGCGTTGTCGCCCTGATTCCGGGGCAGTTGGCCCCTGCGACCAGGCGATTGATCACGATAGTGCATGGGTCCGACAAGCCGACCGGGCTGTGGAAAAGCAGCCCAACGGGCTGTGGAAAAGAGGAGAGACCGGGCGGGGGAAGCAGGGGGAGACCAGGTTGTGGTCCCCCTGGGAGCAGCCCTGGCTAGGCGTCCACCGGTGCCGCGTCCGCCCGGGGCGCGGTGGGGACGGCGAGCGGGGGCGCCGGGCGGCGCGCGGCGCGCCACGCGTCGCCGGTCAGCAGGAGCAGCGCCGCCCAGACCAGGGCGAACCCCGCCCACCGCACGGGGGGCATGTCCTCGTGGAAGTACAGGACGCCCAGCGCGAACTGGAAGACGGGCGCCAGGTACTGGAGCAGCCCGAGTGTGGACAGTGGCACCCGGATCGCGGCCGCGCCGAAGCAGACCAGGGGGAGCGCGGTGACCAGGCCGCTGGAGGCGAGCAGGGCCGCGTGGCCGGGGCTGCCGTTCAGGAAGCTGGAGTCGCCGTGCGCGCCGAGCCAGACCAGGTAGCCGAGCGCGGGGAGGAACTGGATCGCGGTCTCGGCGGCCAGCGACTCGACACCGCCGAGTCCGACCCGCTTCTTCACCAGCCCGTAGGTGGCGAAGGAGAAGGCGAGGCAGAGGGAGATCCACGGCGGGCGGCCGTAGCCGATGGTGAGGATGACGACGGCGGCGAGGCCTGTCCCGACCGCCGCCCACTGTATGGGCCGCAGCCGCTCCTTCAGCAGCAGGACGCCCATCGCGATGGTGACCAGCGGGTTGGTGAAGTAGCCGAGGGAGGTCTCGACCACATGGCCGGCGTTCACGGCCCAGATGTAGACGCCCCAGTTGACGGAGATGACGGTGGCGGCCACCGCGACCAGTGCGAGCCGGCGCGGCTGGCGCAGCAGCTCACCGGCCCAGGCCCAGCGCCGTACGAAGAGCAGGGCCGCGGCGACGAAGAGCAGGGACCACACCATGCGGTGGGCGAGGATCTCCAGCGCGCCCGCGGGCTTCAGCAGGGGCCAGAACAGGGGGACCAGCCCCCACATCCCATAGGCGGCGAAGCCGTTCAGCAGACCTGTACGGTGCTCGCTCTTCGACTTCCCGGCCACAGGGCCCCCTCTCGCGTCCTCGCGTGCCCCGTCGTCGGCACGCGGGAACGACGGTAGCGCCGAGCACCCCCCGCTGTCATGCCCGTATCGGCATACGGTCATGACAGCCGGGGGGTGCCGGAAAGGGGTCAGGCCTTGAGCGCGGCGGCGATCGACTCGGCGATCGGGGTGGTCGGCCGGCCGATCAGACGGGCGAGGTCGCCGCTGGTGACGACCAGCTCGCCCTTCTCGATGGAGGCGTCGGTGTCGGCCAGGGCCACGGCCAGCGGCTCGGGCAGCCCGGCGCCGGTGAGGATGCCGGTGAGGGCCTCGACGGAGACCGGGGTGTAGACGATCTCCCGGCCGGTCTGCCGGCTCAGCTCGGCCGCGTACTCGGCGAAGCTCCACGACTCGTCGCCGCCCAGCTCGTACGTCGCGTTCTCGTGCCCCTCGCCGGCCAGTACGGCGACGGCGGCGGCCGCGTAGTCGGCGCGGGAGGCCGAGGAGACACGGCCGTCACCGGCGGCCTGGACGACCGCGTCGTGCGCCAGCACGGGGGCCAGGTTCTCGGTGTAGTTCTCGTGGTACCAGCCGTTGCGCAGCAGGACGTACGGCAGCCCGGAGGCGAGGATCGCCCGTTCGGTGCCGCGGTGCGTGTCGGCGAGTGCGCTCGTCAGGGTGCCCGGTGCGCTGGTGTAGGCGAGGAGCGCGACCCCGGCCGCCTTGGCGGCGTCGATGACGACCTGGTGCTGGGCCACCCGGTCCTTGTCGATCTCGCTGCCGGAGATGAGCAGCACCCGGTCGCCGGCGGCGAACACGCCGGCGAAGGTCTCGGGGCGGTCGTAGTCCGCGACGGCCAGCCGCACTCCGCGCGCGGCGAGCGCCGCGCCCTTCGCCTCGTCGCGTACGACGGCGGTGATCCGGTCGGCCGGGACGCGCTCCAGCAGGCCTTCGATGACGTGCTTGCCGAGCTGTCCGGTGGCTCCGGTGACGACGATGCTCATGGTGCTGACTCCTTGCGGGGGTGGTGGCCTGTCGGCCCGTGCCGATGCACTCACTCTACGAGGGGCGCTAACCATTTGAAAGTACCCACTTTGAAGTAAGGTACTGGCATAGCAGTAAGTATGCGAAAGAGCGTCAAAATGGACGACGTGTTCGGCGCCCGCAGCGCCTACGACGAAGCCCGGGAGCAGCAGCGCTCCCGGGCTCCGTGACAGCGAACGGCAGGGTCAGCCGACGACCGTCCAGGTGTCGCCGCCTGCCAGGAGTGCGGCGAGGTCGCCCTTGCCGTGTTGTTCGACGGCGGTGTCGAGTTGGTCGGCCATGGCGGTGTC